>JABGUH010000046.1 GCA_018646675.1 Bdellovibrionales bacterium
AATTTCAGGCAGGATAAAAATTCATCAACAGTGTGGCAAGACTGTTTAAAAGCTGCAGTTATAAATATCATCTACCTAGTTGGTCATGATCTAAGATGGGGGACGGCCCTGCCTGTTTGGTTGGGCGGCCGCCCCGATTTAGTTGCCAGTATTTCTAACCATAACTACAAAAGCTCTCTTAATTTGTAACAAAGACCCACCAGGAAATAACTGTAAAATAAGCCGATGAGCTAAAAAGAGGTTCAATATAACGATAGCGCTGATTAATGTCATCGACCTGCTCTTATCAATTTCAGGCAGGATAAAAATTCATCAACAGTGTGGCAAGACTGTTTAAAAGCTGCAGTTATAAATATCATCTACCTAGTTGGTCATGATCTAAGATGGGGGACGGTTTAGCTGGGAAAGCTTTAAAAAGATACGCCGAAAATAGATTGACTTGCAATACTAGATATGGTTTAAGAGGACATGAGAAAAAAGCAGTTAGCCTTAAGTCTGCCCACCCGTGGTCGTCCTAGGAAGAAAGGGGATGTTCATAAGACTAAAGATGGTAAAATCGCCCATATCGAACGTCCTAAAATGGATCGGAACACCCCAGTTCACATCAACATAAAAGTGCATAAAAATATACCGAATCTACGGCAAAAAACTTTTTACCGTTTTTTCAGACAGGCAGTAATTAAGGCTCGCATTCAGGGAGTAAGGGTGATTCACTTTGCAATCGTCAAAAATCATCTACACCTTTTAGTTGAAGCCCAGGATAATCAGAGTTTAAGCCGTGGAGTGCGCTCCCTGCTTATTAGCTATGCCATGAGAATCAATCGCCACTTAGGACGCAAGGGGGGTATCTTTACAGACCGCTTTAACATGGAGGTGATCAAGTTTCCCAAGAGGATGCGCTACCTTTTGGCCTACATCTTTAAAAATAGTGCCAAACACCAGAAAATAGCCTTTACGGTAGATGGTTACTCCTCGATGCCAATTTTCAAAGAGGACAAGAGGCTCTTTGGTCGCAAAATCGCCACCAAATGGAGTAGATCAGTGGGAACTAGATTACAAAAAACCCTGCAAGAATTCCTATCACCGCCCAAAAGTTGGCTGGCCCAAAGCGGCTGGAAACAGCAAACGGCGATTTGATAGGGGATTTACCGTAATTTGGGCCACATTCAAATTAACACAGCCAGTGCATATTACCGTAATAACAATCAATTAGCTCATATCTTAACTTATGTAGTTGGAGCAACCAGCCGATAACTATAAAATGGTAAAGTGATACTTTAGATAACTTATTTTAGGGATAGTTAATGAGGTCAATTCAGACAGTAGTGACATTTCTAAGCATCCTGATGTTGCTAATAATGCCAACCGTTCAGATCAAGTTGGAACTTAATAGTTACTCAATACAAATTGAGAGCTCACTCTACGCTCAAGAGGGTGGTGGAACCTATCAGGGAGAGAAGACTGATGAAGCCAGTGCTATGGCCCTGCTCACCATGTTAGCAGTGGCACTAGTTTCAGTCGGGTTGATCAAGTGGTGTCCGACCAAACCAACCGACGTCTGGCTGGCGATTGCTGCCGGTGTCGCCTACTTAGGTGGTGAAGCTTACAGCATGATCTCGATGAAGAAACTCAAGTACGACAGTATTGAGTATGATGGCACTTTAGAGGATGCCAATGTTAAGACCCTAGAAGACGAAAAGAGCTCCTATGAGGATGTACTCAAAATAGCTAAGACCAAAAAAATGTTTATTATGGCAGCAGCAGCTGGGTATACAGCAGCGGCGGCAATGGCGGCGTCATTAAGTTTTAACCCAAAAGACCTTGCTGCATCTGCTAGCTGTGGTGCTGGAGATGAAATAGCAGCAGATAAAGTAACAATTGACAAAGGAGATGCAGCTGCAATTCCAGACGCAGAAGATGATGCGACTAACATGGTTGAAAGCTCCGCAACAGACGGTATTGGTCTAGAGAAGATGGGAGCCTTCAAGCTAATCGTCCTTAAGATAAAGCATAAGGTCCAAAAATTTATCCAAGACCCATTAAACCGCTCCATCCTATTCGGCTCCTTTGCCGCCATCGCCTACATGGCGATGAAGGCTGTCGATAAGATGATTAAGAAGTTGGAGAAGAATATTAAGATGGTTGAGGAGATTTTGGCGAATCTTCGGGAGAGGGCGGCGAGTGCCAAGAGTATTGCGAGTGGTGGGCCGACGATACAGGGGATTAGTATGATTCAGGTAGTACCACTTGAAGAGTTAAAAAAGCTGGGGATGCATAAGCTGGCCAAGAAGCTGCCCTGTGTGGAAATGGTAAATGGCAAGTGTGTCTCTGTTGCAGCCTCGATTAAGAACGATCAACGTACCATTAGCCTGTTGGGCAGTAATTTTGCGGGTGCTGCAGATCTAATCGGCAGTATCTCAGATAATATTCAGGGATCTCAAAAGTTGACCCAGAGGCTACTAGATGATGCTGCTAAACTTGGCGGCAAGGGTGCAATGCTAAAGCGTAAGCTTAAAAAGATTCGGGAACTGGTCAATCAGAAAGAGAGAAAAGAGGGCCGACGACCGACTAACTTCACTCAACAAGAGAAGAGGCTAAACGGGGCGATTATTCGATCCGTTCGACGCTCTCTCAAGAAATCAGGCACTAGCGCCAGTAAAATACTGGGAACAGGCACCTCACAGAGCAGTGCTAATGAGAAGGAGAGTGTCAAAAAGGAGAAGGAGTCAAAGATTCCCAAGATGAGTGCTGCCAAAGGGGCCAAAAAGGGGAGTAAGGCGGCCCCGCAGTTTGACTTCACTCTAGATGAAGATCAGCAGAGCGGCAGTACGGAATTTGCAGGAGATCTGCCCTCTACAGAGGATTTTGAGATCACCGCCCAGGATATTGAACAGCGCTCTGATGTCTCCATATTTGAACAGATCAGCTCCCGATACATTCGTTCTGGAATCCCCAAATTATTTGAAAAAAGCGCTGCCGAGCTAAAAAAGTAGTTTACGCTTCCCAAAAACTACCTGATAATTTCACTACAGCTTTAGTGTTAATATCAATGTTCCATAACCACAGGGAGTGAGAATGAACAGAAAAGAGTTACTAGAAAGTATATTGAAAACCAAAGAGTGTACCGGCTGGACCAAGAAGGATGCCGATAATTTTCTAACCGCCACCATCGACACAATCAGAAAAAGTGTTAAAAAAGGCGATGATGTCTCTTTGATCGGCTTTGGAACTTTCACTAAAGTTAGAAGAAAAGCGAGAAGTGGAGTTAATCCATCAACCGGTGAAAAGATTAAAATTAAGGCCAAGACTCTTCCAAAATTCCGTCCAGGAAAAGCTTGGAAAGAGATGATGTAATAAAGCTTATCGCCAAGAGGGATCTTCCCTCTTGGCTTTTTTTAGTCTCGCCTTAACAGTACCCCATCGGCCATATTAACCTTCATCACATCAACCCGATCAATATTTAATCCCAACATGTAACCAACAACCAACATCAGATTTGTCACTTCCGTGGCCGCATAGGCAGAGTCTAACTGTTGATCACTCAACTTCATCCCAGCCATCGCGGCCAGATAGAGCTGCTTGCGTCGGTAATAACTCTGCTGAGGAGCAACCCGATTGCGTACACTGTAGTAGTGAACCCCACCAATCCCCACCACCTGGGCACCAGAGGTTAAAATCTGCTTAAGCTCTTTTGGAACACTCTGTTTGGCACTTTTCTGTGCCAGGGTAATCCCCTGCTCTCCCCTAGCACCAATTGGATTTGGACTTTTGACCCGCATTAGATCCATGCCCAAAATATCTCTGATTACTTGGCGCTTAAAACTAACTGATGCCAACTTGCCCTGATAAACAAGAAAATTATTAGTGTCACGGGCAGTTATCTGCATGCTCCCGCCACCAATATCCCATACTACCAATTTACGGCCACTAAATGGACCTGGCAGCTCAAACCTTGACTCCACTGCGAGGTAGCCTAAAATCGCCTCCTGTCGCTGGGAGATTATTTTTACGAGAATACCACTTCTTTTTAGAATCTGCTTAACCACCAGACTCCCATTGGTCGCTCGACGAAATGCCGAGGTGGCCACGCCGACAAACTCTGTCGCCCCGACATCGACTGCCAGAACCTTTAACTCTAAAAGAGCGTTGATTCCACGATCTACAATGCTTTGGGGCAGCTGACCCTGTTGATTGGAAGCCAATGCATCGTTATAAGCCACCTTACGAGCTTGTCGCAGCAAAACGCTGACAATTAACTGCTGACAGATATCAATTTTTGCTACCACCATTTTAGTAGCACCGGAACCCACATCAAAGGCGGCGCGAGTGCGGTTACAATTTTCAGCTCCCGCTGCGGCAGCCAGTACACTCCAGATAAATATCAGAGCAACTAAAATATTTCTGTTGACACTCACAATACAACTCCAACGACTAGAATAGTTTTACCGATGTTTGTTCTTCTCCAAAAGATCCAGCATCTTCCGATTATTACTCTCTTGGGCCAATTGATGAACTGTGCAGTTGTGTGAACCGACGATGGTGGGATCAGCTCCGGAATTTAGCAGGGCCTTAAAAATCAGGTTGTCATCCATTTCTAAGGCCAGCATTAGTAGCGTTCGACCATTAACTAAACCATTCAGTTGGACACCTCGTGCAATCAGCAGATTTACTGTTTTAAGATCACGACTAATTATTGCCTTATGTATCGGCTCCTCTTGATTACAATCCTTTCTATTTACAGGGACGTGACAATCCAATAGACATTGCACCAGAAGTGAGTTACCAGAGCGAGCAGCAAAATGCATGCAACACTGTCCACTATCATTTAATTTATCAATTACTGCTCCATTTTGAAGCAGACGACGCACAACCTCTAGATCCCCCTGTGAGCAGTAGATCATGAGTGGGGTTAATCCATTTGCACTTTGAAGGTTAGGATTATCTCTTAATATTTGCTTAATGGTAACATCATTAATTAGTGAATCAAAAATAGCTCCACTCTTTTTTGCCTGAAACGAGCAGCATTGTCGTCAGCAACGCTAGGCGAGTCCACTTTTTCCGTTTGATTATCATCTGAATCGTTTTCTAAAACGACGTTAATACCTTCCAACACTGGATGTAACGTTGGTAGTGTTTTTAGATAGCTCTCTATTTGATGTAGGTAGTTATCTTCTCCTCGTTTTAAAATATCTAGGATCAAATTATGAATTGCCTGCAGTCTCTTATCTCCGACTGGATGCTTAGCATCCGAATTTATATCAGAATATATGCATAATTCATCTATCCAACCAGAAGCGTAAAAATTAAAAATATAGTTTAGTGATTTTACAAACTCCCCCTTACTAAAAGGTTTTTTTATCACCCCTAGCACCATTACCCCTTTTTTCATAATAGTGTCCGAATTATTTTTATTGATATAGGAGCTGGTTACAAGTACTGGCAAGCCAAAATTTAAATCATCACAGGTAGTTTGATCTAAATACTGTATCAGTGGCTGGCTGGTTTTATTCACTCCCAACACAATATCGGTGATCAAACACATAAACCGCCTAGTCTCTAACAATTTTTCTGCGGTCTCTACATTTGCGGCCTCAAACATGGAGTACCCTCCACGTTCCAGCTCCAGTTTCAATAGGAGACGAAATTCATAGTCATCATCTACAACTAAAATTTGTCGTGTTGGTAATTTAACTACTTGCTGACATAACTCATCGATTCCCACAGTAGGTGAAATAATTCCTACCACATTAGGATACTCCTTTTGGATTGAAGAGTAGTGTAAATTGTAATGGTTTCCAATACCAATAACAGCTAAATTGTGGTTCAAACCATTTGTACTCTGAATAAAAAGCAAGATGGAGATACTTCCATTGTTGTTTTCCGGATGGATCTCCATCATCACACAGTCAAACTCCACACTCTTTAGCAAAGAGAGGGCATGTTCAAAATTCAGAGCACTTTGTGCCGCATGGCCCAGCATCGTCAACTCCAGACATATGGCATTTGCCCGGTCGACACGCGGTTCAATAACCAGCACTGATTTATGTTTTCTATTAGTTTCACTCAACATGTTACTGCCTTAAATTCACTTCATTTACCCGAATATTATTTAGTATTGATAATCAACTCCTCAATTTCCATCGAGGTGGCATCTGCCTTGATTTTGATTGCCTCACCCTTATCGCGACTACTTTTTAAAGTCGAAAGAATAGAGTCATAATATTTTGAACCGCTTTTGAGGTAGTAGATACCAGCGTGAACTTTAAACATAATCCGATGACCGACAGTGTGTGCCTCCAATCGGTAAACCGTATCGTGAATAATCACTTTTGCCTCCTGAGCAATAGTTCTGGATGGTTGAGTTGTCTTATCTGCCCCTCGCACTACTCCTAATGGTAATACCAGAGATAAAACAAGGAGTATAATTGTCATATTTACTATTCTCATATTTACTAAACCTATCACTGATCCCCCAATAATAACTCTTCCATTATTTTAGTGTTTTGCTCCCTTTGTTGGCGAATATGCTGTAACTTCAAATTATCCTGCATAGTCTTCTCCATATTCTCCACATCATCCTGATTATAATCTTTCATCTCATGAGACTTTGTCGATGGAGAGTAGTTAAACCTTCTGGTCTGATATACCTCATCCCGTGCCCCATCTGCGTGGAGAGTCTGGATATCATACCACTCTTCGACTGGCACCGGCCGATTAAAGATTGATGGATCAATAACATATACCTGATCCCTACCCTCGCCATCCCCCTTTACCTTTATAATTGGGGCGACGTGGTACCACCACTCAACATAACCTTTGGGACTATTGCTAGTCTCCACCCTTAAATTCCCTTCAATAAAAACCTTTCCAGTAATTATCCCCTGCTGCTCCAGTAGGCGAGACATCTCATGCGCCCGTGCGTAGCATCCATCTTCAGGGTAGGCAAAGGGAATATGCTTCTGGGTGGCCATCTGGTGGAAGAGCTGATCGGCATGATCCAATGTTACTACTGTAATCTCAATCTCTTTACCATTAACATCCTTAACTGATCCGGTGGCCATGCTACGATCAATTCTAAGCTCCTTACACTTAGAATATGTCAATGAGGTAGACCATGTGATCTCTTGCTGAACCTTTTCAAATAGATCTGGGATCTGACTCAGGTCATCTGATAATGTGTGATTATTACTGATATCAGGAATAAGGGAGTAAACTCTACCTGAAAGAGCAAGTAGTAAAAATATTAAAATTAGGTATGACCTCATCAGCATAACTAATCGGTTGATCACGCTTAATCCATAAATAATTCCTCAATTATTCTGTCTATATTATAGACAGTTGTGAAAATCTAAACAGTAATTAACGATGCATTCTCCATCCGAAATGCTCTAACCACTCTATTTTATACATATCAGAGTCTTCACCCATGGAGTGTTAACCTTGGCACAGGTCATGCATTAGTTTAGGGCAAGGAGATAGTTATCCTTTTAGTAAACAACAGGGGAAAGAAAATGAAAACGAACAAAAACAAGACACGAATTATCAAAAGAGCGGCCATGCTCATTGTAATAATGTTAATGGTCGTCGCCTGTAGTAAGCGGGACAATGTGGTTAACACTGGAAACTTGGACCCTACTCAGAGCAACTCACCTCTATTAGCAGATATTGCTCAGTATGAGGGATGTCCAAATCCAATTCGCCTACAGTACTCAACATCTGGAGTGGGAAGTGGTAGTAATGGACGAACCACAATTTCCGGTCCTTTTAACCAAGGGCTTATTAGTGGTACCGAGAGTGCGATCTATCTAGGAAAAAGTAGTTTCCAAGATTTAATGGTGATTACCAAGATGACAAATGGTGGTGGAGTAATTGGTTATAATGTTACTCTTGCCCTATGTCCTTACGAGCCAATCATCAGTGCGCAGCGACCTCTTAGTAACTTCCAAGCACAAAATATTGTCTTGGATGACAATACTAACTGTCAGTATGGTAATGTTGACTATGCTGTAGTCTATCTTACGGCCGAGCAAATTGGATATCATCCAACCGCTCAGTTCAGTACCAATTTTGCTCCAACTTGTGGACAATAAATCAAGCAGTAACTTACAGTAGGACGCCGATCTAAACCAATGGAACCTTGGATCGGCCTTCTATCAAGTAAGATGTTTCAATCATAAAGATAAGTAAAAAAATAAGTTAATACAGTAGTTATAGTTAGAGATGTAGTTGAAGTGATACGTAAAAAGTGATGTTTAGTTGTCAGTCACAGTTGAAGGCGAAAGTAAATGTGAATTTATAAGTAAGAGACAACTAGTGTTATAAGTTTATTTCTCACTGATCCATTGATGGATCGGATCTCCTAAAAGCCGAAGGTTCCCCTGCCTTCGGCTTTTTTATTAACGGTCATTTTTATCGCTAAAAATAAAGACCTGATCCTTCAGCTTGGAATTGCTCCTAATTTGATCTAGGCTAATGGTCACTCGCTTACCATCGATATAGATCAACCTGATATGATTAATCTGTAAAAATTGATGTCGTCCCTTCCCCTGAAAAGTTAAAACTGCCTTAGCAACTCCCATGCGTTGAGCACTTTTTTTAGAAAAGGTAAGTTGTGCCACCCTCTTCTTGCTCCACTTGACAGTATAGAGAGGATTACTCTTTAAACCTCGCTTCAAGCTATCAAAGAACTGAGTTGGCAGACCATTTCCAGTCGAGCGATGAGACAACCCACCTTTTTCGCCTTTAAGATAGGGAGCAGTGTAGTACCAAGTATCTGTCGGATTGGTAATAAAAAGGACTCGATTCGGCTTAATTACTTCAAAGCGAAGCCGACCAGGGTAGCGATAGGCAATCTTACCATAGCTCTTTTTCTCTTTTCCGCTCAGTTTACTGATATATTTCTGTTCAAACTTCGCGCTAAATCCAGTTGGCAAAAAAGAGGTTTTAGTGGTGGCCCCAACAGTCAGCGGAGTGATCAACATTAAAAGAAAAATTATCGCCCAGTGCACTTTTAACCTCAAAGATAGAGCTACTGCAACTGAATAGAGATCGCTTTAGAGATCCCAGGATCTTGCATCGTAATTCCATATAAGGTGTCATTTAGTTCCATCGTCTTCTTATTGTGGGTAATGACGATAAACTGAGACTTACTACTCATCTCACGCAACAGTTCAGTAAAACGTCCAATGTTGGCGTCATCCAATGGGGCGTCAACCTCATCTAGCAGACAGAAAGGGCTAGGCTTAACCAGAAAGATAGAGAAGATCAGACTAACCGCGGTCATCGCCTTCTCACCACCAGACATCAGATTGATATTCTGCATTTTCTTACCGGGGGGACTGGCGATAATATCAACACCAAACTCATCATCCTGTTCAATGTTACCCACCATATCTAAGCGGCCCTGTCCACCACCGAAGATAACGGGGAAGACCTTCTCAAAACGTGTATTAACCTCCGCAAATGCTTGTAAGAAACGCTGATGAGACTTCTGGTCAATATGGTCGATCGCTTGGCGTAAATCTGCCAAGGAGGCTTTTAATTCATCCTCTTGATCCTTTAGAAATTTATGTCTTAATTGTTGACGATCATACTCTTCAATTGCCTGCCAATTAATCTCTCCTAGTTGGCCAAACTCACTACGCGCCGAAGAGAGTTTTCCTTGGTACTTCTTCACTTCATGGGGCTGCCGTTCTGTAAAATCAAACTCTGCTGGATCAATCGCTACCTGACCTTCTGCACCCTCCTGAAGAAATAGGGACTCTAAACAGTTCAACTGAATCAGCATTGCCTGATCCCACTTGAGGTGAGTTGCCAAAGTGTTTCGCAAATTAATACGATATTTTTCAAAAACATCTCGTGTTAATCGCTCTTCATCCTCTTTAATATGCCCTAGCTTAACTTCACTAGTGGCATTTTTGCTTTCATTTTTTGCGATCTGCTCACTCAATTTTTTAACTCGCTCCTCCCGCTCCTGCATAGAGATTAACAGAGTGGAGAGCTTGTCCGTACTCTGTTGAAGGGCGCTCTCCTCTTGTTGTAAGTGAACCGCTAACTCCCGGTTAGCCCCCTCCATCGAAGTGATCTCCTGGGCACCTTGGGCCACCTCATCTTGCAGTTTCCCGATGGTCTCTTGATTGGACTCCATCCGTTTACAGTAGACCTCTATCTGCTGATCGATATCACCAATCTGACCATCTAAGCTATTTAGACGCTCCTGAAATGATTGAGCCTCAATCTCATGAGCTAAAAGTTCCTCGTGGCTCTTACGATAACTCGCTTGCTCCTGATCCAGCTCTACCTGACCAAGTGTTAGTTCGTCCTGTATCTGATCCAGCTCAACTTTAAATCTCTTGGTTTCAGTGGTCAGCCTCTCCTCTAGTTCTAAGTTACTCAAACGCTCTACAGAGATATCTTCGCTACGACTACGTAGCATCTTTAAACGCCGCTCATTAACCTCGGAAGCCTCCTGCTGAGAGTCTTGTAGCGAGCGTTTGGCACTCAACAGGGCCTGCTGTCTGACCAGCTCCTCTTTAGTCTGTTGATAACGATGACGAACCCCATCTCGCTCCTTGATCGCAGAGTTAAGCGAAACTTCCAGTTGATCAATCTCAATGGTAACTCTCTCTAACTCCTGTTGTAGTTGAACGATCCGATTATTACGATCAACGACACCGGGGGCCGCACTGCTTTTGGATGGAAGGGTTACAATCCGCCCACCTCGCTCACGGCTAACTACCACACTTCCATCTAGTGAAACAATTGAGTTAAAGTGCAAAGTTTTTGGTAATTTATCCACTGCCTCCAAGCTTAAATTCGTGACAATGTAGCTATCAGCTAACAGTGTGTTGATGGAGGAAGTAAAATCTTTCTCGCCACTTTGAATAAGATCTGCCAAAGAGTAGATCTCTCCAAACTCCTCTGGTGGAAAAGCTAATTTTAGCCGCTCAAAACTCTCATTAGAACTAACGGATGACTCACCACTAACAAAGTAGTCCAACCCCAAGACTCGGTTCTCAGTATTGTTGCACCAATCATATAGTTGAGTAGCCTGATCCCCATCACGTAAAATAACCAATTCCAACAGATGGCCTAAAGATGCCTCAACTGCAGCAGTAAAGCGAGCATCACAATTTAACATTGATCCTAACAATTCATATTTTTTACCATGCTGACTACGAATTAGTGCTGCTGCCCCTTCCTGCACCCCGTCTAGCGAGTCAGCTAACTCTTTAAGCGATGTTAGTTGTGACTCTTTTCGCATCAACACTTCACGCAATTGTTGCAATTGCTCTTTGACTGAGCGAGCTTCCCCATCTCGTTGCTCAACTAAAACGGACTGCTCTTGCTGGCAAGACTGCAATTTTTCAACCATCTGCTCCAAGTCCACCAGAGCACTCTGCTCGCCGGATATTTTGGCGGTTAAACCTGCAAACTCCCGTTCCAGATCCTCTCGTTCCTGATTGCTGTCTTGTAAAGATGAAGCCAGCTCATTTAGCCGGTTAGTTACCTTAAAAAGCTCACTATCATGAGTAGTAAATTGACGGGTTAGCTGTTCAATTTGTTCACGTAAAGAACGTACCCTTTGCTCTTTTTGTTCACTCTGCTCCTTTAATTTCTGACAATGCTCCCGCTCTTGAACCAGATCATCGGCTGATGTTGCCGAAGCAACCAGTTGTACTCGTTGCTCAACTATCTGATTTTTACGAATCTGACGACTGCCCAGCTCCTCTTGAGACTCCTTTAACTCCTTCTGACGAACATCAATTTGCTCATCTTTCGACTCCCCCATTTTGCTCTTAGCATTGATTCGTTCCGCGGTAGTAGCATGTTCAGTTGAACGTTGGTTATAACGCTTCTGCTCTAGATCCAGCTGCTCGGTCTGTTCATCCCGAGAAACTCTCTCGGTGGCCAGATCCAACTCTAGTCGATCCTTCTCACTACGCTCTTGTTGTAGTGTATCAGTTAGATATTCAACCTCCTGCTGATGGTGATCAAACTGCTTTAGTAATTTTGCCTCTTGATCAGAGCTAACAATCAATTGATATCTTTGAATCCGCTCTTTGAGCTTACGCCCACGCCTCGCCTTTTGGGCCTGCAACTCCAAAGTTTTAAGATTTTTTTCGACCTCTTGCTGTAGATCGGAGAGTCGAGACAAGTTACTGGCAGTCTGCTCCATTTTCCGCAATGACTCACGCTTTCTGGCCTTAAACTTGGTAATACCAGCAACCTCTTCAATCATCACCCGACGCTCTTGTGGCTTCGCCTGTACCAGACGCTCAATCTCCCCCTGAGCGATAATCGAATACGATTTTGCCCCAGCACCAGTATCCATAAAGATCTCTTGAATATCTTTCAAGCGACATTGAGCGCCGTTAATTCGGTACTCGCTCTCTCCATTACGATAAAGTTTACGAGATATCTGAATCTCTGACGGGCTGACTACTTTATTACCAATATGAATATGCTTGCCATCACTATTTTCCATCAGCAGCGTTACCTCTGCCCAAGGAGCAGGAGAGTACTTACTGGCACCAGCAAAGATCACATCTCGCATCGAGTTGCCGCGCAGGTGTTTGGCAGACTGTTCCCCCATTACCCAAAAAAGAGCATCCACGATATTAGATTTACCACATCCATTAGGACCGACAATACCAGTAATCCCGTGATCAAAAGTGACCACTGTGCGATCTTTGAATGATTTAAAACCTTGAGCTATTAGTTTTTTTAATCTCACGCTTACTACATCCTTGTTATCATTTAAGACCTAAATATAGATCAAAATAGTTAGCATCCGCTTATAAGCTAATAGGCAAATGCTCTCTCTCTCACTTTTGCAATCATCTCATCTGTCTCCAACGACTTGCCCACAATAGGAGAAGTCAGTGGTAATTTTTTAAAACTTAGTGCCCGAACAAACTCCTGCCCAATTGCCCATGCCAACTTGGCAGGAACGGCATTGCCAACCTGCTTAATCTGGGAGCGTCGAGATCCACAAAAGACATAATCATTAGGAAAACTTTGAAAACGGGCGCACTCCCTAACGGTAAAACGTCTAATCTCTGTTGGATGGTAATAGTGGGGTACCGTAGTCATTAAGGTGGGAGAAGGCAGTTTCCGATTTAAACGGTGGTAGTGCTGCTCTCGCAATCGTCCCTCTCGCATCTGCTCCCAATCTACATTTAGCTTTATCTTCCCTTTAAGGTAGCTCTCCTCATCTTTTTGATAGCGAATTCCCTTCCCTTCGGGGATTGCCTTTAAACGAGCGGCAGTTATCTGATTGACCTTGGTACTCTCCAGCTGATGATTATAGATCGATCCATCTTGGGCAGTAATATCCAACAACGCATCTCCAACTGTCACTGCTGGAATATAGTTCTCGCCCTCCCAATAGTCATGAGTAGGTACAGGAAAAGTCACCGGAGCGACATCACGACGATGGCCGAGAATAAAAGCGCGCTTCCGTCGTTGGGGCACCCCGTAGTGTTGTGCCTCCAACACCTTAATTTTAACTTCGTAACCTAATGAGTTAAATTTTTTGCAGATAGCAGTCAGTGTCTTTTCATTCTTCTTGGAGAGAATGCCTGTTACATTTTCAAATAACAGATAGTCCGGTGCCAGATACTTTATAATCCGACAATAGTGACGAAAAAGAGAGTTCCTTAGATCGTTGGGATCACCTCGGCCAACTGTTGAGAACCCCTGACAGGGTGGTCCTCCGGCAACTAGATGAATATGCTCCTCCCCTAAACGTGCCTGTAACTCTTGTTTGGTCAATTTTTCAATCGGTCCACAAAAGACCTCGGCATCAGGGTGGTTATGTGAGTAGGTTTGACAAAAATCTGATTCAATATCAACACCAAGAAGGGAGCTAAAGCCAGCCTCCTCCAAGCCAATACTTAAGCCACCGGCACCACAGAAGAGATCAATCATTTTATACTTGCTCTTTCTGATTGAGGAGAGTCTTTGATCAACTCCTAATTTCAGCTGCCTTAGCTGCCTCTCATCCAATTGATCAATATTTATCTCCAATCTCCTCTCCTTCAACTATCGACGGCTGTGGCCGTGGCCGATCAAAATGCTCAACGACTAATTTAAGTTCAAGTATCCCACAAATTATCGCAGACCGTCTAGCACAATGGCGCACCGGAATTGACAACTACTACGGGGTAAATATACCGTAAATTCAATCAGTTGACCTGCTTGGGCGGAGTCAAAATCTCCCTTGCCAACTCGCTCAAAATCTGCTCTATCCGCCCCAGTGAATTAATGAGTAGTTGGTGCTCTAGGCTTGTTATTTGGGGCCTGATCATACCGGTCAGGGATCTAATCGCAGAAATTGGCGAGCAAAGATCATGAATTGCAGTCGTGAGCTGAAGAAGATTCTCCTCTGTCATCGTTTCCCCCTTTGTTTAATCAGCTATTTCTATTACATGGTCCTAGCGAATAATAGCCTCCATGCCAAGATAACTACCTTAATTTAAGCTAAAAGAAGCACCATGCAGGAGAAATCCTCCTCTCTCTTATAGATATAAACATCGATTCATTAGCACTAAATGAGTCAAGTTTTGGCGGTAATATCCGATCTAGTTGGTATGATATCCACTAGAATAACTCACCAAATCACTCCTTTACTGCTACTGCTGCTTGCGACTCTGTTGAGTAGCTGTGGTGATAATATGGAGAGAGGGCAAGTCTCTCTTTCTAGTGAGATGGGCGGAGGAGATTTACAAAGCTATCGCCTGCTTTGGAATAACTCTTCAAGTAGCAGTGGTGGTCCTGCACTAAATGTTAAAATATCTAGTAGCTTTTTAGCCGAAGAGCAGCAGATTGCCAATTCAATGATGGAGGAGTGGAATAACTCTCATGCTGAACTTAAATTCTTTAATACTGACCAGATCGAGATAAGTGATAATTTGGAATTATCTGATGTCACTGCTTACAAAGATAATGAATTGGGGATCTATAAATCGCAACAGTGGTTTGAAAATGTATCCCCTGCCGCACTGGCAATCACCCAGTTTTTTGGAATTCGTCGGGATGTGGGTACTATCGCCGAGCGAGTAGAGTTAATCCATGCTGATATTATTGTTAACTACCGCTACTTTGACTTCTCCACCACTAATGACAGTAACAACAACAATTATGGAAATGGTAGCTATGATTTGGCTTCCGTTTTACTACATGAGTTAGGACATTTTTTAGGACTTGCCCATCAATCAGACTTCTACTCTGAGTCTATTATGCATCCCTATATGAGTAGCTATGATGTAGAACAAGCTACCTATCCCCAGGACAGAGATGATCTACAGACAAACTACGATATCGAAAACACTCTGCTGAAATCGAACGCATTAATGGTAGCAGCACTACCGGCAGGTGATAAAAAGCAGGATAAAAATATAAACTCTGAGAGTGATCAACTGGTCTATGGGATATTTGAGTTGCAAAGCAGTGGAAAATGCCAACATCGAATCAAAATATATCCGTTATAGTTGCCCCTTAATAGCTCTTATTCCGGGTTCTAAGTAACATATTAATCTTAAATCGATGAGCAAAAATTTTAGCCATCTTTACGCCATGGCCTTGATACAACTTCAAATAGTCTTCCGGCTTAATCTTCCCCTCTACTAACTGAGCATTGACACCAGTATCAACAAAATAGTCGCTCAGATCTAGAATCTTTCTCCCTTTGGTATTTAGCAGGGCAACATTAAAGGCAGAGTTAGTTGAGATTAATCCACTGTTATAGACACAGCCATTGCAAGCAAATGAGTAACCACCGTCACTAATAATTATAACTCCATCAACCTTTAATATTTTAGTAATCTCCGTAATAAGGGAACGGAATCGCACTAGCTGTTTAAAATTGGCCCCCATCTCCCAGTGTTTAATCAAACCAAAGGTAGGTAAAAAATCTGGAGAGATACCGGCCACAACTCTATTGATAGGAAATAGGCGTTCCCACCATGATGGACGTTTAATATCATAGTTCGGTAGGGGAAATTTCTTTGCTACTTCTAAAAGCGCTCCATTTTTAAGCATCTCCTCTTGTGACATGACAGTAAAAGGGAGTCCCATCATGTTAAGCTGAGATGCGAAGTGGTGATGAGCAATAGTTGCTGCCTCTTTGGGGTTTGCCGAAAGTTCTTCGCTCTTTCTTAAATTTATCAAAGACCACAACAGTGCTCCTCGCTGCCGATATCGAGGGTCCTCCCGAAATAGTATCTGGGTCGGAACGGTCAGAGAGAGAACTGCTACCCGTTGAATCTGCTTTAAAGCGGTCTGATTGACCCGAAAAGGAACAGTGGTTCCACAGCCGATCAAAAAGAGAATGGCCACAAAAAACAGGGCAGAAGAGTGGATTTTGAAGAGGTTGTTCATCATCAGTCGTAACGACTGCCTACTCCTCCCGCTCTGCTAAAACTGCAGTTCGCAAGGAACGCATCTCAGTCGAGAGAAAGTCATATTTCATATCGTTTAGTTGATATTTGGAGTACTCAAAATTCTTAGTATGAGTAATACACTCTGTGGGACAGACAGTAGTGCAAAGACCACAATAACAGCAGAGAGCAGTATCAATTGTATATTGAGTAAGCTCCATTCTAATCGGCATGCCATTATCCGCCTTTTTGGCCGGAGCATCCTTGGGCATACGTTTTGAAGCGATATAAATACAGTTAACCGGACAGATATTGGCACATTGAGAGCAGGCGGTGCAATTTTCCACATCGTTATACAGACGGGCGCGAGTATTAGATGGCAATATCTCTCGCTCCTCTGGATATTGCACTGTAACTTCCTTCTCCTTAATCACATACCCAATAGTAATTGCCATCCCTTTGGCGGTAGTCCTAATCGCACTCCAGATATTGGAGAAATATTTTCTGGCCGTTAAGGCATCACTAGAATCAATTCGATTTTCCATTAACGGTCTACCTCCCCAAGCACGATATCCAAGCTACCGATCAGGGCCACTAGATCCGCAATCATCATTCCAGGTGCCAACTCCGGCACCATCGAAACATGGGTAAAACATGGTGACTTAACTTTTAGTCGATACGGGTTTTTTTTGCCATCTGAAATAAGATGATAGCCGATCTCCCCTTTTGGTGCTTCCGTTTTAACATAAATCTCACCTGCAGGCGGTTTAATCACCTTTGACACCTTGGCCATCACCTCTCCATCCTCAATCCCATCCAAACACTGTTTGATAATCTTGATCGATTCACGCATCTCCACCATCCGTACATAGTATCGATCCCAACAATCACCAACACTACCAACACTACCTTCACCTACCGGAATATTAAACTCCAACTCCGAATATATTGAGTAGGGTTTATCTTTTCGTAGGTCATGACTAATGCCAGACCCTCGCAATACTGGCCCGGTGGCCCCATATTCATGACAGAGAGCTTGAGGGATAATTCCCACATGAGCAGTACGCTCCTTAAAAATTTTATTCTGAGTAAGCAGAGTATCATATCGCTGCCACTGCTCCTCAAACTCTGCTACAAAATTGGAGATCATCTCAAGATCACTACTTTTTAGATCATGCCAAACACCACCAATCCATATGTAGTTATAAAGTAGCCGACCACCTGAGATCGACTCAAAGATTGAAAGAATGTTTTCTCGCTGCTGAAAAGCGTAGAGGAATGGTGTAAAAGCACCTAGGTCAATCCCATAGGTACCAAAAGCCACTAAGTGAGAGGCAATTCTCTGCAGCTCAGCCACCATCACTCGGATGTACTCTGCTCGCCGTGGGATTTCAAGACCCAACATCTGCTCCACCGCCAAAACATAGCCATGCTCCATATTCATCGAGGCCAGATAGTCCAACCGATCGACAAAAGGAATGACACCTCGAAAATCCATACTCTCACAGTGCTTCTCCATACAACGGTGGAGGTAACCAATATGAGGTATGGCTTTGGTAACGATCTCAGAGTCGGTCTCAATCTCTAGGCGAAGTACTCCGTGAGTAGCAGGATGCTGTGGGCCCATATTAACGATTAACTTCTCGCTCTTGATCGACTCATCCTGTTCCACTGATTTAACTGAGTAGTTCATTACTTCTTCTCCGCTGCCGCCGCTTCTGCAGCGGCTTTTGCTTTCGCTGCCTTCTCTGCTTCTCGTTGTCGAGCGGCAAATGAAGCATCCTCAGCATTACTCTTGTTTTCCGGATAGATCTCAATTCCATTATACTTAGCTTCCGCTTGGTAATCTCTACGCAATGGATGTCCGGTCCAATCATCGGGACAGAGCAGGCGGCGTAGATCTGGGTGGTTTTTAAATTTGACTCCCAACATATCGAAACATTCACGCTCCTGCCAATCTGCTGCTTTAAACAGATGAGAGATAGTCGGCACCATCAGTGCCTCCTCTCCCTCCGCTGGCCATGGCAGGACAATTTTTAGAATTAGGTCATGTTTAAATTTAAAACTAGTAAAAAGATAGCTAATCTCAACACTCTCTCCGCGATCTGTACCGGTAATCAACTGTAGTGTTCTAAAGGATAGATCAATATCCTCACAAAGCAGACGTACAACCTCCACCAAATGCTTCACCCCAATTAGAATATGTCCATCTCCAACTTCCGGAGTTGATAACTGACAATCAACATCTTTTATCTTCTCTCCTATCTTACTAACAACTTTATCAAGCATGGCTCCCCCAACGCTTTCCAAGCATCCGCTCTTTCGACACTTTCTTTTGTAAGGTAATTAGACCATCAAGTAGTGCTTCCGGCCGTGGTGGACAACCAGGAACATAGACATCCACCGGTATAATCTCATCCACCCCTTTTAACACATGGTAGCCAGCAGTGGCATAGGGCCCACCCTTGTTAGCACATGACCCCATCGAGATAACATACTTGGGCTCAGCCATCTGCTCATAGAGAACCTTTATCCTAGATGCCATTTTGAGAGAGACCGTTCCAGCGACAATCATCAGATCAGCTCGCCGGGGAGTTGCCATAAAGGCACCACAGCCAAAACGTTCTAAATCATATTTGGAAGCACCGGTGGCCATCATCTCAATTGCACAGCATGCCAATCCAAATGTCATTGGCCAAAGTGAGTTTTTACGTCCCCAATTAAGTAGATCATCCAGTGTGGACAGCACAATTCCATCTTCTTGCATCAACGACCCCTAGCTCATGTGTTGACAAATATACTCTTGCCTAAAAAGTAGAAGTAATTACTTTTTGAAGCTTTGCATTATCCTTTTAACTGACAAATACTAACTAATCTTGACGACTTTGACAATGAAGAGAGAGAGAGGAAGGAGTTCGGCTTCCGGTGACATTCAGGGCCTTTATTCGATTGCTCTCATTGGCGCAGGTACGATTAACAATAGCAAGGTACTCCTTGACCGCTGCCACCGGATAGGGCAGCGAATAGGCTGATGAGATAAATATCGGCTCTTGAGAAGAGAGATGAGGGAAACTAGAGGCAGGAACTTTATGACGCAACAATAGATCCTGATAGTGAGGATAGAACTGACCAATTCGATAGAACTGCTTTATTCCCCACTTACGACTAAGTTTTCTGGTTTGAGGGTCGAAAACCTGATGACAACTATCTCCACTGGCCAGCCGTTTAGGAAATAGATCTTGCACCACCCGACACTCAGTCAAATAGGCGTCTACTTCGCCTCCCTCCCCTTCAATAATCGAAGTAATAAAGTTTTCCAAAGAGAAATCTAACCGGTAGGGGTTAAAGTCGTGACGATAGGCAAAATGAGTCAACTCATGAATTAGATCCAACATGGCATCAAAGGCATTGAGATGGCGGTTCAAAAATATCTTTGATCGGCTCTCCATCATCACTTGATTAGGATGGTCACGGTAGAAACGGCGAATCAGGGTCGTATCAGTCAAAGAGACATCACCACCATCGATAACATCCACCAATGTCTTTCCATAGCTTGCAGCCTTGCGGCGAGCGGCGGCCATCACTTTTTTAGCATTGGGAGAGCGTAGTAAGTAGTTAAGCATCCCTCTGATACTCTCTTTTTCCTGATGATGAATCGAGGTCCAGGGATGGCCCAACCGAATTTCACTATCAATCAAGATAGAGGTCGCACCTTGGGCGGAAACGACAATACCCAGCCAACCAGCAATAAATGCAATCATTACTATCTGCTTCACATCCCTCTTAACGGAGTTAAGGCAATAGAGTGTAAATGATCCACAAAAAATGAAATGGTATGGTATTATTTACCTAATGAACTCACCGAAAATTTTATCTGTAATAAATTTTAAAACATCTATCATGGAGATCACACCTGTGGGGTATCGATCTTCGTCCACCAGTAGAATATGACGATAATGACCTGCTTTTAAATTATTAATTGAGTGGCCGACCAAATGCTTGTTCATCATTGTTTTTAAATTAGTGGTCATTAAATCATTAACAGTTAGTTGACTAATTTGTTGCTGCTGACCAAAAACTTTGGTCAAGAAATCTCTCTCGGTAATAATACCGACTACTTTGGTCCCATATTTCGTTAGCAAGACATGAGATACACCGCGCCGGTTAATCAACTTCATAACATCTAAAATAGTGGTATTACAATCGGCTACCACCGCCCGATTAAAAGGAACACGCCGGAGAGGAAAGTTAAATACCATCTGGGCCAAAGTTCCTTCTTGCGCCATCTCACTGGCAGAAAGAAGGATCTCATTTTGAGTATGTCCAACAATATCTGCCCATTCCAGAAGTGTTCCCATCCGCTCCAAAGAGGGAAAAAATGAGGTGATAAAAAATAGTAAATCCCGAGCTGATAAAATGCTCTGAGGTGATCCATTACTATCTACAACGGGAAGATGAGAGAAGGAGCGAATAAAAAATATCTCCAAGGCATCCTGCACAGTGGTTTCACAGCTAATCTGAATTGGATTAGCAGTATGGATATCCTCAATCGTTGTCTCTGGATTAAGTGTATTATGGGCAACAGCAGCTTTTAACAGATCATGTTCACTAATAACCCCGACTAACTTTCCATCCTTAACCGTCGGTAAGGCTCCCACCTTGCTATCACACATGGTTTTAGCGGCATCACTAAAAGATCCTGTAACCTCTAACATACTACAGTTTTTTAAGGAGAGCGTCTCAATGGCTTTAGTGAGCATAATTTGTTCACGTAATGCATTTGATATATCAGTTATCTGATCCATAACTAATATCCCTTAATCAGTAGAAGTGACAATTATTGCATTCCCGACACTTCTGGCCACCCCTGGCAGTGAGAATGGGTTCTGCTCATAATTGGGATTATACGGGGTAATATTGAGTTGCTGACCATCAACGATCAGGGTTACAGATCCACCCGGATCAAATCCCATCGCACAAACTGCTCCCATATCTGTTAGAATCTGTGCTAGATCAAGGTGAGTTGCCCCCACACTCTCTCTAATTCTTCCATTAATAGTCACCACCATCAGTTTGCCAACATTGGAGATACCTACGCCAATTTTAGGGCCGCGCATATCAAGATAATCAAGTCGAGCAGCCTGAGTTGCAATAGAGTTAGCAGTCGTCCATCCCTCTACATCCATATCCACATCAATCTTGCTATCCATCACCAACATTGGGCCGGCTTCTATCGCACTTTGTACTCCCTGTAACTGGGCAAGGGTGAACTTAACTTGCTGGCCACTGCGCTGATGTTGAGAAGAGAAATCTAATGGCAGGGAGATGGTTAATCCCACTGGTATAATTTTTACCTTTTCGACAGAGTCTATAATAGTCTCAATAATCTGATTACCAACTAAACGATAGATCACTCGGCCCCTGCCAGGAATACTATCCTCATGGTGGAGCAGATCATAATATAGAGGGCCATCTGCCACTCTCTTGCGATTTCTGGTCTTGACACCAAACTCAACCTGCTCTCCACTTGCAAATGTAACTGTTAACCCCTGCTCAAGATTTACCCGTTTAAAGGTGACCTCTCCTTGGTCACTGATCAACATCGCCGCTTTGTTATAGAGTGGAAGAGAGAGAACCTCCCCGTTCTGAACGACTAATCCCAAAGGGGAGCCAATATAGTCGCTAGGAAGTCCAAGTTTACCCACTAACTCCGGGTTTAAAATATAACCACCATTCCATGCTAGCTCAACTTTACGATTTTGCTGCTGCTCAAAATCCTCTACTAGCTCTAAAACAGTTCTCGCCTCCCCACCGGAAAATGCGGTAGTAAAACTCCAATTTCCCTCTTGAGTTGAGATCACCGCCTGTGCTCCAGACCAGGGAAGTCCATCATGATGAATGCCATTAATTGGGTCCCATCCAACTCCTGTCCCCTCATCGATCGCAGCAATATCTTTTAATGCTTGCTCAATGGGGGGGCCGAACCGATCCGCACTTTTGCGTAGACGTTGCAACACCTCTTCCTCTCCTAGTTGGTCGACACAACTCTTAAAGAGTTCGCTACTTAGTGCCAGGGAGAAATCCAGAGGAGTCTGAACCGGAGTGGGATAAGCCAAAGATGGCTTAAGTCCGGCGGGGACCCACTGGAGGTAGAGATCATCAATAGCAAGCCCCATAAAATTTGCACCCAACTGATTAGCTACCTTGCCAATCCGATACGAAGGCATATCGATCATATCCATCATATAGTCATATTGATTGACCGAAACGACAAAACCTCCACCTGCTTTTACCTCTAACAGGGCAGTGGTCGCCTCTTTCCCCAATTGCCCCAAATGTATTCCAGCGGCCAGCATTTTAGTGGGTACTACTCTGAACAGATTAGCTTGATGGAGCAGGCGCAACTCCTTTAGTGCATCTTTTTCCAACCAAGCCATCACCGCTTGATGTGAGATTCTGCCGATGGGAAGCTCCCTGGCCAAAAGTGTGATCTGACCAACGTTATTACTGCGCTCTTTAAGCAACTCGGGAGTAATCTCATCGTAAAGAGAGATCCCCAGCCTGGTCTTCATGGTATTTAAAATGAAGATCTGAATTTTATTGGTGATATCCCGGTTAGCAAAGAATGCAAATTTTTTGTTAGATTTCAAATCTTCAGTCAAACGTTCACTATCATCAATAACAAATTGCTGGCCAGGAGCATCCAGCACTTCACGTAGAGCACTATTCAAGGTTTTAAACAAGCCAAATCTCTTTCCTTTCAGACGATACTCTAGTGTCTCTGGAAAGATATCCCGAAAGAGCATATTAACTACTCCCATCAACTCCTCTAATGTCAGACTGCGATAAAGATAGCTACGTCGATAACGATGACGATAACTAAAAGAGTGGTCCATCACCAGTTTGCTCTTGCCATGATGGTAGAGATAGAGCTGATCAAGCATACGATAGAACTGCCCTACGCGTGGGTCACGTTCCACCTTACTGCCTACTAGATAGTCAGAAATTAGATGGCGGGCAAACCGAAAGACTCTTCCGCGCATCTCCATCTCTTCCAGACGAAAGTAGTTCGGATCGATTAAAGACTTCAGATAGATTAGAAATTCATTACGAGTCAGTCCGGGGAGATAGCAACGATGCTTATTTAAAACTAATTGATCAAATTGAGATCCATAATTAGTAGTCTTCTTGAACTTTCGAAATTGATCTTGAACTAGTTGATACTCTTTTTTACTACCAGTGGAGCGATGCCATAACTGCTCAAGGGTATTATCCAAAAAGTTTACCAGTGACGCTCGACTAAACCGTTTTTTAACCGCTACTTGATTATTCTCGGCTTGAGACTCAAAACTCCACGGGTGAATCAATACTTCACATATTTGTTCAATGGTTTCAGCCAAAAAACTTCCATCTTGATGATCAAATACTTTGATTCTCATGCTCTTATCAAGATGGTCACCTAAAACATCACAGTAGACATGTTCTGGATGGTAGCGATTACAAACCATCGGTACACCTGCTGCTGCACTCTCCAGTAGTGGCAAGCCTCGCCCTTCGGTCTCACTGGGTAGCAGTACCAAAGATGATACTGAGTAGACCTCATAAATTCGTACATCTTTTAGCCCACGCTCCTGCAGTGTTGGCTGCCCCTCAAGACCAAAACTTAGCGCCAAAAAGATGCGATCTTTAAACTCTGCTGCTACCCGCTCAAGCAGTCGATTAAACTCCATCAAAAGTTGGTGGAAATAGTGATCATGGCCAGGTGCTACCGGCCCGGTAATCAGCATAGTAATGTTAAGCTGCGGATTCTCCTGTAAAAATTCGGATATCTTTTCCTGCGCTAACAACCGCTCAATCAGATCAAAATCCATCTCAATGCGCTTACGGGTTATAATTCTAGTTGGCTGTAGCAAAATGAGAGAAGCCTTAAAAAAACTACTCCCTACTGCTTGCTCTTGGTGCCCGAGAATTGTTGGTCTGCCTTTTAAAATTTTGGCCGCCTCTTTGGTGGTGTAGCAGGTGGCCGGAGCAATTTCAATCTCCTCACCACTATTTATAAAGATGGTGTAAAGACGAAAGAGGGTATTTTTACGGGCATCATCATCTCTAGTGCGATACTTGGTAATATCAATTGAGGTAGGAATTACTCCCAATGAGTTTGGATTAAATCCAAATTGCTCGACCAGAGATTGCTCCTGTAGGCGGTTGATCACCGTCTGCGCCCAGAGCGGAGAGTCCCAAGGATAAAGAGTCTCAACTAAAGTGAAAATCTCCCCCAAGTGAGAGTTGGTAAAAAAGTGATCACGAGGTCCAGCAGGCTCACCGTCAGGTCGATCTAGCTGACGTTTTCCACCCTCCCAGTAAAAATCATGATGATTACCAATCACCGGTATCTGGCGCAGCTCGGAGATAATTGCCAAGCTTAATGCCAAAGGAACATTACCAGGATTGGAGCAAGCGTTAACTGCCAAAAGAACTTTTAACTTGTGCTGGTCAATCAGTTGATCGAGCTTATTGGTAATCACTTCACACAACTGCCACACCTGCTTAACCAGGGCATTATAGCGGACATCTCCACGCTCTAACTTTTGGCCAAAGAAATCATCATACCCTTTCCAGGCATTAAATCCCATTAGCTCGGGAATGGTGATCGCATTCCAGGCAGGATCTAAAATCGTGTCCATCTCACTGCTGAACTGGCCACCGATCCAAAAGATTTTTTGGCGTGAGCCGTTGGCCATCCCCTCAAGGGCCCGACAGTACTTAGCAATTTCGACCGATACCCCGTCAATTCCAAAGTCGTAAGTGATAAAGGCAGGAGCAGTTAACAAATTTTGCTTGAATTTGTTCAGAGGGGGAAACTTTAAGGTTACCCGATTATCCTTCAAGCGATCCAGCAATAAACCAATATCAAACCAGCTATTGACCTGCTCCTGTTGAAAAAAAATCTCTACTCTACTCTCTCCCTTACTTTTACCACTCACCACATCTCCTTAGAGTGTATCGCCTCAACGAAACAGACTGCTATGCAAAAAATTGTTGATAGACCTCTTTAGTGTCCTTTAACAAGGCACTCAACTCCGTCTCACCATTATCAACACTGGCCAACATCTTCTGTTGAGCCTGATAATCCTTATTTGCAATTCCAGCCCGTCCCTGCAGACGTCGCCAGTTACGTCGTCTCTCAACAACAAAGAGTACCATCATACGTGAGATCGCCATTCGGCGTTTTTTACCAACCTTGTCCACTAGATCAACATAGACCCCATGCTCAGGGATGTAGGATCGATGCTGCAAGTTTAGGAAGTTGCGGTCATTAATATCCTGCTGGCCAATTCGTAAAATAATCTCCTCTAAAGAGATCCTCTCTTGAGTGGCTGGATCTTTAATCTTCAGAAAGTGCTTACGAAAGCGCCCCTCTGTTGCTGCCCATTGAACAGGAGTATAGTTATATACTTCCCCATTTTCATCCTTCTTAGTCATCCAGTCACGACCGGTCAACGGATTGCCTTTAAGGTCAAAGCACTCACTCTCCATCTCTCCCATTTTAGGATCAAAGGTGAATTCCGGCATTGCACGACAGTCACGGGCCATCTTGGTCTGTGAGGCAGAACGATCATCACCAATGCCATGTTCTGGCTGACATGGTGTGTAGGCTTGAAGAAAGGCTGATCCACGATAGAGTAGACCATCAAGTACCGCTTGATAGAATTTGGCACTATTGGCAATTGAGACACAAGCGACAAATGGCGATCCATGTCCAGCCGCCAAAATTTGTGCCACCTCTTTTCTCTCGGTTAACTTACCTCGATGATACTGGCCATATTGGTTCATATCAAAGCCACCTGGCATGATCGAGCTGTCAGAGTTCTGGCCACCAGTATTGGAGTAGACCTGAGTATCTAACATCAGTATATGCATATTAGGTCGCCCCTGCAGCATGGTTTTAGAGACGTTTTGGAAGCCAATGTCCCCCAACGCACCATCGCCACCAACTCCCCACACTTTAGGTAACTCCTGAACCTCTTGAGTGGTCATCATCTCTTCACCAAAGTGGGTGTAGTTGCCGTAGTGCTCAGCGGAAAAATTGGTATCACAGCTTAGGATATGATTTGCCAAACGTTCTGGCAGAATTGAGCGGCGAGTATGGTCCAAAATAAAGCTTTCGGCCACCAACCAGCCAATGGTAGCTCCATCTTGAAATAGGGAGTTCATCCAAGGATAGGTGTGAGGGTTTGCCGGGTGAGTAGAGCCATAGACGGTATTACAACCAGTACTGGCAGTCATGGCCATGACTGACATCCCTTCAAACTTCCCTTCCACCACCTGCAACTTACGGTGGTTGGCACTATCGGTATTTAGCACCAAGGCAATGGCATCGATAATATCACTATCGCTACCCTTAAACTCCTGCTCGATACGACGTTTGCTATCCTCTGGGGTATCACTACCGTAACCCATAATTAGGTGGAGGACAGAGAGGCGTAACTGCTGATAGGCATCAGGTGCCTCTTCACGCAGTTTGGCCAGAGCGGCAGCACCGTTTTGCTTAATATTAGCTGCCATTTTGGCCAAGCGATCTGATCGTTTGGCATAGATTGGTCCCATCAAGGCGTGAGTCATGGAGACTACGCCTCTGAGGATCGACTTCTCTCCACAGCCTGCACAGGAACCATCACCAGAGGTAAAAGAGCCGTAGTGATCTTGATTCATCAGATGGTTATGTAAAATAGCGGAGCGAACTTCACTTAAGTTATTCTCATCATACTTACCCATGAACTGAGTCGGGGTAGTAGGTAGAATATCCAAAAACTTCTCTGCACTCATATGATCGCCACGAATCTGATCACTCTCCACTTCCATTGCTAGCGCATTATGGTCACCACAGGCATCAACACATTCACCACACCCTTTACATAGATCACTAACAAAGATGGAGAAGAGTCCGCCACTGCCGGCATTCGCTTTTTCCATCATCTGAAAGGCAGGACGAGTCTTGCCATAACCAACAGGAAGAATTGAGGTGATCTTCTTGATCTCTTCTACGGTCTCGCCAGACACTCCGACACCTTCAACTGCACTTAATAACAGTTGTTCAAATGGTGCTACCGGATCTTTTTTGGCGGCAATCTCACTGCTGATCTGCTCGCGCACTTTGGAGGTGATCCCATCTACCGCATCCAACAGCTTGCTCCGATCACTATTGTTAGCAATGTAGCCATCAAAGATCGTTTTAATCAGCGATGGAATCTCTTGTACTGTATTGGGAAGTGCCGTATCGGGACAGACCTCAATACAGGCCATACACTGAGTACAGTTATATGGGTTGTAGACTGGTACATTAATCCGGGCAACAAACTTAGAGATGTTGGCCCCAGTGGCCATCGGAATTATCCCGGTGGCGGTCTGGGCAGTACTCTTTTGATCATCGGACTTGCCACCCAAGTATTGATCCTGGTAGCTGTCAAAGCGATAGATGGGATCAACTACTTTAGCAGAGTCGGAAGCGCAGGTGGCACAGCTCTCGGGGCGTGGGTTAAGGAGATCTCCAGTCATCATGGAGAGGTCGACATCATCAATATTGCCGTGAGAAATATTAATAACATCTTCAAAGCCAGACTTCATAACTTCTAAGTTGCTATCAACAACGCTCTGTCCCAACTTGCCAAACTTCTTTTTGTATTGGGTAAGAACTGCATCCAAAAAGGTCGCTTGATTAATCCCGTGATCATCTAAGAAGACACTAGTTTTAAAGAAGGCACCTAAAAAGCTGTTACCCTGCATCCTCGTCTGTAACTCTGGTGACGGAGTGTGCTTTTTCGCAATATCAAACCCGGCCAAGGTATAAAACTTAATTTTCTTATCAATTAACTCTTGGCGAAAACGCTTGGGAATTCGTTGCCACACATGCTCTGCCTTTAAATTGGACTCCCAGATAAAGACACCCCCATCTTTCAGTCCAACTAACGGATTGGTATGAGTGAAAATTTTAGGATCACAACACAGAACGGCATCCACATGCTTTAGATCGCAATTAACTCGAATACGGTCCCGGGCCGCCACTAAAAAGTAGTTGGTTGGTGCCCCTTTTTTCTCCGAGCCATACTTGGGATTAGCTGAGATATGGATCACCTGTGGATTATCATCGGTGGCATACTTGGAGACATGAGATAGAGTTCCCATAATCTCGGCCATATTTTTTCCGGTGGTAATCGCTCCCCATCCGCCGATAGAGTGAATTCTGACGGCGATTGCACTATCGGGTAGAAAGCTTGGAGTCTCTTTGGCCTTTACTTCATAGGGATGGTTGGCGCCAACGTAGAAGAAGTTACTCTCTTTGACACTCTTGCCATCTTGACGATTAATCTTACCACGAACGAATTGGTAGATGCCCAAAATGCCTTCGGGACGAAAATCACGTGACCCTAATCCATAAACTCCCTCCAACACGCGAGGTATTCTATCGACTGCTAAGGCTGGAACTCCGGGGTGTACTTCGCTACCACCGGTACTATTCTCCCTTGCCTTCGAGAGCGCGGTCCTAATATCACGAGCGATCGGACCGGCACCACTGCTAGGCTCATCGGTTCGCTCTAACACCACAACATTTTTCTTCCCGGCCAGAGCATTGATAATTGCCTTCTCAGGAAAGGGACGAATGACATTCAGATGTATGATGCCGATATCATCTCCATACTGCTCTTTGATATGATCAACACCCGCTTCCATGTTTTCAGCACTGGAGCCCAGGCTGAGAATAACCGTGTCGGCATTTTCACAGTTATACTGGGAGATCAGTCCATAACTACGTCCTGTCAATTTAGCAAACTCTGCATATGCCTCTTCCAGATACTCAAGAATGTAGTCGTTAAATGCTATTCGACGGGCGATAATTCCTGTCATGTAGTGCTCTTGGTTCTGTACTGGCCCCAGTAGAATTGGCTTTGCCCGATCATACATTACCGGCACTCTTCGCCGCTTGGGACCAAACAGCTCATACTGATGATCGTTGGGAGTATCAACGATATCTGCGGGGTGACCTAAAAATTCGCGCAAGAGATCTGACTCTAACTCTAAAAAGGTTCGCTCCAAGTGAGTGGTTAAAAATCCATCCTGGACATTCATTCCTGGAGTCAGTGATTTTTCCGCCACCTTCCTTAAGATAACCGACTGATCCACCGCCTGTTGAGCGTCTTTGGCCATCAATATTGTCCAGCCGGTATCAAGTGCTGCCATCACGTCGTCGTGAGCACAGTGAACATTTAGTGCATGTTTAGTTAGGGCACGGGCGCCAACATTTAACACCATGGTCGAAAGTTTTCCTGGAGCGTGGTAGTACTGTTCAATACCATAGACAACACCTTGGCCGGAGGTAAAGTTGGAGACTCTCTTGCCGGTGGTGGACATGGCAATTGCCCCACCTTGAGCAGCATGCTCTCCCTCAGTCTCCACTGCGCGGCCAAACTCACCAAAAACATTTAAGACACCGGTACTAACCGAAGTCTCAAAATTCTCCCCCTGTTCGGTACTGGGAGTGATGGGATAGAAGACACCGCAATCAGAGATCCGTGCTTCAGTTTTGGCGACTAATTGGTTGCCGTTGGTGGTGACCCGCTTGCCGGGATACTTAACTTCACTCATTTTACTGGACTCCTTTTTAACCTTCCAGGTTAGTTATGCTTTGCTATCTTGAGTTCCTCCCAAAATAGCAGTTAGATACGATGCTTTCAGTGCTTAACATAGTGAAAATTAGCTAACAAAAAGGGTAACACAGATGGTATGCCATAGAAAGTGGACAATTTAGCAACAAATGTCATATTTTGCTGCTGACAGGATAACTCTTGGCGATCTCTCCTCCCCCCTTCAACGCAGTGAAATAACAACATTTTTCTCCCTCCCCAATAACTTATCAAAACTATCCACTATGATATTTCAATTAACGATTAGAATGGATATGTCGATACATCTGATAGAGAAGTGAAAGTTACTATAATGAGGGATATTACCGTGACTAGCAACAAACAGGCAGATCGCTCCTATCAAATAGTCACAATCCTGCTACTGACAATTATGCTCCTAGTCAGTGGCTGCGGCAGTAGTGGTGGAAAATCCACCGTCAAATTTAATGCCTTTGAGTCAATCACCTCAGCCTTCAATAGCGCAGGTGAAAGCATTCTTGCCAACAACCCTGGCGGGATTATGCTATTTGGCCGGATGCATGAAGATCCCGCCCAGAACTTTGCCTTGAGAATTACCGGTGCCGAGACCTCCAAAGAGCTAGATAGTGGGACTTGGGACTTTAGGGTTATTGCGTGGCAGGGGGAATATCAGCTAACTGGTACACCCAAGTGTGATCTAATTACCGGCATTGACCTTGAAGGTCAAGAAGTGAACATTGATCTATCAATTTCAGAGAGTAACTGTGAAGACACTATTGAGTTTAAGCCCTTAATGCTAATTACCTGTAAAGTTCCAGTGGGGGAGGTTAATAATCCAGGTGATTGTGCAGCGACCGAGACAAGAGGTTCTGCCAAGAGCTTTAGAGTTTTCATACCTGAGTTGCAAGTAGATCACCAGCCTAACCCTCTTCACTCTCACTGCATTACCACTCAAACAACAGATAATAGTGGCAATGTCAGCTCTCTAGACCCCGTCTATAGAATGGAAAAATCACCTGCCTACTCAATTCCCATTGAGACTAGTCACCCTCACAAAATTGAGGTCGGAATTAAAGCCTTTGAATCTAACAACTGTAGTGGAGCGGCAGAGGATTTTATTTTTTGGCATGGTTTAACTGGCCCGAGGAATGGAGCGAAACATCAATATGATACTACCGATACATACCATAAGATTTATATGCAGAGTGGATCGGGAGGAACACACAACAATTGGGTAACAATTTCAGATGATATTATAGATACCAGCAACGTGGCAATTAATGGTCGCCCCTTTCACTCCTATCTTCAAATTGTCAATATCACCTCTGGTAGCGATGGGGAGTTCACCGAACTAGCTACCTCAGGCTCATTTTCCGAACAGGAGTTAACTGGTGGTGATAATATTGTCTGGGCCGTTATGGCCGGAACCTCTGACGCTGCCTGTGGTACAAATATTGGTACCTATGGTTGGGGTAGTGTTGAGATGGCCACCAGTGGTGCTATTAGCAAAATTGTTTTAGATCTGAAAAATCCCATTCTGGGAACTTTTAACAACACAACTAATAGCTATTTAAACAATCCGGCCATAACCAGTGGTGGTAATACCTTCTGTCGAATTCAAGTGGTACGTCTTCCAGAGATTGATAACCTTGAGGTTGTGGGAGAAACGGACAGTGATACAGAAATATCAAGGTTATCAATCTCTCCCCCAGAATTTGATATGGCAAGTGGTACAGGAGGTATTCTCCCGCTTAAGATTAACGAAATCTTGAAAGTAACAAATGGTGTTGCCTTGAAGCTTAATGCTAAGGGCAAGGGATTTAAGGGGGGCCATGAGGATAGTCTTGGAGACTGTGACAGTGGGGGTTTCGGGGATGGTTATCAAGGAAAGCTCTCTCCCGAAAGTGATGTTAACAGTAACAATTCATCTGGAGGTGCTCCAAGTGCCGATAGCCGCTTAAGTTACAGTGGTGGTGGTGGAGCAGGCTATGTTGATGGCGAATACATACCTGGTGGATCATCATCTTCTTCTGGTATAGCACTAAATGGATGTAAACCCTATAATCGCTGTATGCTACTTGGTGGCGGTGGCGGTGGCGGTTGTGGTAAAGATGCAACCGGCGGCAATGGCGGTGGAGTAATCCTACTCCATGCCAATTCGGTTGAAGGAAAAATTGAAATAGATATTAGTGGAGGTGATGGATCTGCAGGAATAACATCATCAGCCGATGTCACTTCCGGTCTGAGCGGAGGTGGCGGAGGAGGTGGCGGCATGGCCCTAGTGATGACCGATAGAATGGATAATGCATTTACCAATCCGGAACTAAATATATCAAAGGATGGCGGTAATGGAGAGATTACTAGTGGTGATGCCATTAGTGGTGGTGCAGGTTATGGTATGGTCAGCATTACAAGCGGGGGAATGGATTCAAATAACGCTGACAATTTGGCCCCGCACATCTCAGTTGATTTTGATTATTACCCGAACGGAACACCAGCTTCTCCATATCGACTGGCCGAAAGAGATGACATGCCTAGTGCAGTTAGTGGCTATAGCTTAAATCAGATGGAGGCATACTATCCCATGATGAATCAAACAGGATTCTATATTCCCACCGATGCAGCGGAGCTACCGATTGATATAGCCTTTTCCATTACTTCCGGAACTAATATCTCCCTTGGAGTTGTCAGGGTTACTTCCAGTACAAGTACTAGTATAACGACTCAATACCATGTCGAAAAAAGTGGAGGGGGCACGGTCACTCAAACGGGAAACGGAATTATGCTGACTGATGGTTATCCAGGCCAGGATGTTAACAGTGATGGAGCCACTTATGACTTTTTTGCTAAAGGTAGTAATAATAATTTCAGACTAGTCTTTCCCGGAGGAGCAGTCCGCATTACAAAATAGATAGGACTAATTATATCTATCCACATGGGCGCCACTGTAGAGCTATTCAACAAGATAATTTAATGGAATTGGCTTATTAGATAGAGTAGATACTTGGAGGACTAATCTTCTAAATTCATCAAAGGGATCATCAACTCTTCCGGATAGGCTTGGGCCACTTCAACTCTCCCCTCATCCTCAGCAGTTGCTTGCTCACCAAGTTGAGTTTCATCGATCGTCACCCCATCATGCCAGAGCTGGGATTTAACCACCATCAGGTTTTTGTGATGGTTCTCCTTGAAAGTGCTTTGAGCAAATGAGCTGGTAGCGAACATAGTGATCAAAACTAATATTGCTGTAAACATTTTTGACACTTTCATCGCTCTCTCCTCTCTTAACTGGGTAAAATCAGTAGTCTTTCTCCCCTACCACTCTATCTACTGATATTAGTTGCAGGATGGATGCCAAAATCAAAAAGATTGTTACTTTACAAGGAAAAAACAGGCTACTGAACCACCGGGTCAACTTCTAGGGACTTTGCCCCCACAGTGGGATTGGGAAGATATTCTGGAACTAGGCGCACCAGTGAAGCTCGAATCTGATCGGCATCACCAGCACTTTTAATTAGAGAGTCCACCTCACTCATCACCTGAGACTGCACACTGCGCGCACGGGCGACACGAACCATCTGATGAGCAGTTGGCAGGGTATTTTCACTAGTAACCAGTAACTCCTCGTAGAGCTTCTCACCAGGACGTAGGCCGGTATACTTAATATCAATATCATCCCCAATCGTCAGACCAGATAGTTTAATTAGCTCTCGGGCCAGATCATCGATCTTTACTGGCTCGCCCATATCCAACAGCAGAATCTCCCCGCCATTACCGAGTGATCCTGCCTGTAACACCAATTGAGTTGCTTCGGGAATCGACATAAAGTAGCGGGTCACCTCGGGGTGAGTTACCGTCACTGGCCCTCCGGTTCTGATCTGCTCCATAAAATGGGGAATGACCGAACCGGCACTTCCTAGCACATTACCAAAGCGCAGAGTAACAAATTGAGTGCTCCCCTGTTGCTGCATCATCTGGCAGATCATCTCCGCCACCCGCTTGGTGGCACCCATCACATTAGTAGGATTCACCGCTTTATCAGTGGAGATCATGACAAATTTTTTAACACTATGTTGAACCGACTCTTCGGCAACGATCCTAGTACCCATCACATTGGTCTTAATCGCCTCATGGGGATTTTGCTCCATCATCGGCACATGCTTATAGGCGGCGGCATGAAAAATCATATCGGGACGATAGGTGGCAAGCACCTCTTTTACCCGGGCCCGCTCCCGTACATCTCCCACCACTGGAATGATCTCAATCGATCCAAATTGACGTTTAAGCTCTTTTTCAGTCCGATAGATAAATAGCTCACAACTCTCAAACAGAATTAAACGGGTGGGATTAAATAGCAGAATCTGTCTACAAAGTTCCGAGCCGATTGAGCCACCGGCCCCAGTTACCATGATCACCTGATCTGTTAACATCTGCCCAATAGCAGGCTGATCCAACTCCACCGGCTTTCGCCCCAATAGATCTTCAATCGCCACCGGCCGTAACTGGGAGACCTGAACTTTGCCATCCACCAAATCCTTCAGTGCCGGCAACGATTTTACCTCTAAGTTCAACTGCATGCAGAGACTAACAATCAGTCGGATCTCTTTCGAGGTAGCAGTGGGTATCGCAATAATAATATTCGTTACATTAAATTTATCTACCCAGCGCTCTAGTGCTGAAATTTCACCCAAAACAGAGACACCGTGAATCGTACGGTAGTGGTTGGCAATATCATCATCTAAAAAACCAACCACATGTAACATCGAGGTCTGCTCTCGTTTTAGCTCTCTTAACAGCTGCTCTCCAGCACTACCGGCACCAATAATCAGCGTATTGATGTAATCCATCCCTCTATTTTTGCGACCGCTTTCACGTAACAAACGATAGTAGAAGCGCCCTCCCCCCAACATCGCCAAGGTGATAAACCAATCGATAATAAAGGCAGATCTAGGAACCGATTGGGCCCGCTGCCAAAAAAAGATTACTCCCAAAGAGACCAGTACCGACAGAGATGACGCCTTGATAATCAGAGTCAAATCAGGAATACTGGCGAACTGCCAGATCCCTCGTGATAGACGCATTAGATGGAAAATAACCATCTTTACCGCGAAGACAACTAGTATAAAATCCAGCAGATTTTCAAAACCAAACAGATTAGAATCAAAAGAGCCAAAGCGAATAACCAGGGCCAAAGGAAAGGAGATTAGAGCAACGACAGCATCAAATAGCCCCGAAAGAATGAGCTTACGGCGAGTAGATTGCCGACGAATAATATTAATGAATTTTGCTCTACCTAGATCCAGCATAACGTAAAAAAATCTCTCTTTTTAGTGTAGATCAACTTAGCAGCTTTACCACTACATTTTAAGACCCTGCGTGTTATAAGAGGGAGCGATGAGAGGTTTAGGAAGCGACTAATTGTCCAAGATGTCCAGCCACCTCCCAAATAATATATCTGAGGCCAACTTGGGGGAGAGATTGTACATACTAGTTGGGGCGCCTATTCTAACTAATCCATTATGAGTGACAATTAGCTCAATATAATCACTTTTGGTAAATTGCAGCGCTGGCTTCTCAGGTGCCATAAATGCCTTCAACCGCTTAAACCCACCACTAAGATTACTCGTGATGATAAATTTATCAATTAGAACATGATACGAAAATCGAGGTCTAAGCGCAGATAACGAGGAGTATTTTTACCCGCTACCACCTGCTGAGCACTGAACATCGTGGTAAATGGCATAATAAACTTTCTCTGCATAAAGGCGTTAATTGAAGATAGCTCTAAGGAGAGCTTTACTGAGTGACTGGAGATCTCTGACTCCTGCTGATGATAAAGGTTGACTTGCTCATTCGATGATAGATATTCAGATGCTAAGTAGTGACGATAAAGATACTCTGGAGAGATTTTAACCCAATCTCCTAGCTGAAAACCGGCCAGCAACGAGTAGTCAATCTGTGCTCCCGGTTTGATCTCTAGGCTCTCCTGCTCAGCGGTTAACAGAGTATCGCCACTCTCCACCATCCGCAGAGTTGCATGGTGAGAGAAGTGATGAGTGTAACGAACAAAGGAGTCGATATTTATCCAATGATTAACGATACTTCCGCCACCGAACTCCCCAAAAGCTGAAGGGTGGCCCGAACCAAAGGCAATATCCTGTAGAAGACTACTGTCATCCTCTCGGCCAGTAGGAATTGAGACGCCCCAACTGGTGGCCATCCCTCCATCACTCCAATCGGTCATTCGGTATAAAGCGGTAACTTCTACATCCCCAATACCCTCTGCCCTCCAACTTCCTAAGGGGCGATAGCCATAGTGGTTAACTAGTAATGACTGAAAACTCTCCAAGTTGAAGTCTAAAAAGAGGTCACTATCTAACATTACACCAGAGATCTTGGCACTATCCTCCTTAACAGCTCGATCCACTGCTAAGGCGTTACCCCGGTTTAGCTGCTCAACTTGTAAATTGACTGTCGCGCGGTAGTAGGGAACGGTGGTGTAGATTGTAAGCCGATCGCTTAAACCGTAGGCAAAAGCAACGGCAGTAACATCTACATCGGTATTGGCCGATAGACTCCAACGACCAGCAGAAAAGCTACTATAAAGATCGGGATAGGAGCTCTTCAGCTGATCAAAGTAGTAGTCTGACAGCTCCTCAACATTTTCAAAAGTTGCGGCGTTCAACTCCATTTCGGGACGCCCGTACTCACCAATGCTTCCCTGCCCATTATAATATGAGTCAACACCACGAACAGCAACTTGGTGGATGGCGACTAAACGACGTCCCTTGGGAAGAGTATCATAGTAGTTACCCCATACTGCCCGTGGAAAGATTGTTGTAACAATCAGGGCAATAACCAAGCGGGTAATTAGTAGTTGCTTCAAATTTGTCACTTACCTGTACTCCCCTGCAATCTAGGTGATCTCAAACTAATAATGGCCAAACTAAGCCGCCATTATGACCCAATGCGACAAAAATAGTAATATGTTTTTACGCATGGTGTAAAAAATGCAGTGCCGTCAAAATATAGGCTGTTTTGTGTTAGAGTGCGGTGCTACGTAAAAGCTTATGGATCTAGCTTTGGACACCACTAGAACTAACCTCAGGGGAGTATAACAATTTGAAAACACGTTATTCTACTGCACTTGCCACTGTTGTCCCAACTATCATTACACTCCCTGTAATCCTAATGTTACTGATCATTGGAGTGACCATTAGCTGTACCGCCCATGAAGAGATAAGTGAGATAGAAGGAGCGAACACCTCACTTGCAATGATCCAACAGGAGCGAATTGCCGAGAAATCTTCAAACGCCCAACTCAGCCCTGCAATAGAAAAGGGAGATCGGCCCTCGGTCTATATTGATCCGATGTATGAAGAGTTTAAAAAAGAGAGGGGCGTATATTATGTAACCGGCCGATACTACTTAGATAGTATCGAGGTAGATCAGACTATTGATGCTCCACCAATTATCGATGATATCGGTGCCCTACTGGCCAACATATTAATCAAGATTGGGGGGAATATTGAACTAGATATGGATCCACTACCAGTTGATCTATCTGATATCGATTTTGATGTAGTAAAAGATATCCGCGTAAAAAGAATTTTTGTTAATATTAAAGATAATCCATCAGGTAAGGCCAATCTGAAGTTTTTAAAACAGATCAGTCTGATGCTTGACCATAACGGTGATCGTGATAAAGAGATAACTGACCATAGTCAGAATAATTATCACAGTGACTTAACTGGTAATCAGAAGGCTTCTCACCAGAAGATTGTCCTCGTTAATTTTAATAAAAAAAAGGATCTTCACAATAAGAATAGTGAGGCATGTGACTGGCAGTGTATCGATTTTGAAGTAACAAATGCCAATTTAATCAATCTAATCAAAAATAAAAGTGAGATCTACGTTCGACCGAAAGTTAAAATTGGATCGATCTCCAAGAAGTCATTTGTCCTTGGAGGTTATGTCGAGTTCTCCATTGGACTAAAGCTAGACCTATAAGTTGAATAGTTAGCTCAAGTTCTCCTCTCCATAACAAATATGTAAAGTGCATGACTAATGGCCTCCCCAACTGTTACAATTTCGGCTTCAATTGTTAGACATCTACATAAGGAGTACATCGATGTACCTCAAATTTACTAGTATAATTGCCCTAGTAGCTCTCATCTCCCTGGCCGGCTGTTCAACTAAAACCATCCATAAGAGTAAGGATAGCTCAGCACTAAATGTCTCTCTCGAAAGTAAACTTACTGCTGATATACGAGTTGATTTAAAGAAAAAGCTAAAAGGGAGCGCTACCGAAAGTGTGCTTTTCGGTTTTTTTCAGCTGGAAGGATCTAATAAGTATCTAGATGGTGTAACGTTTGGCAGTGATGAGTCTTCACTCTTTTCCTCGATTTTCGGCGAAGGAGCTGCAGGTAAGGCAAAAGCCGCTGCCGCCTACAATGCCCTTAAAAAAGCACCGGGAGTAGACGTCATTATCTCACCTCAATATGTGCTGCAGGAAAAATCTCAATTTCTTGGTGCCTATAAGAAGATCAGGGTAGTTGTCACAGGTTATGCTGGGTACATCAAAAGAATTAAGACAAAAAGATAGAGTCAATCTTTGAACATATTGAAGTAGTTTCTTACGGAGCCAACTGTAGTGCTGGAAGCCTTAAGTTGTGATGAAAACCTAAATATCGATAGATTATCTCTAAAACGGGCAAGGCGACCCGATTTTGTTTCCACTGGTCAATATCACTATAACTGGTAGATGCTACACCTTTTAGAGAGCTCCAGATATCGTGGCCCCACTCACTATAAGACTCTACCTGACATGAATGGCATACAAATCCCCCCTGCTCAACTCTAAAATCTACTCCTCCCTTAACCTCTCCCAACAGGGAGTTGCACTCAAGACAGTGTTCAACATCGGGGTAGATACCAGTGTAGTGAATCAGTTTAACCAGAAAAAAAAGCAGATGTTTCTCAGCCAGTAACTCTGCCTCCATATTTGAACACACTCTCTCTAACTGAAAAAGAGCATTACTTAAAACGGTAAAAATACCTACCTGCTCCTGATCATCATCAGCATTGGGATCATTCAAATTCTCCTCAACTGACAGACGCTTGGCCAAATCTAGATAGATGATCAATAGATAGTATGCCCGATGATTATGTCGCAACTTTTGATGTATCCAGACAGGACTCCACTCGCGAGCCGTTACCAAGTGGTTAGTACCAGATGAGGTATTGCGTTTTGACTGCGCCAACTCCATCTTCAACATATACCCGAGATCCAATAGACCGGCCCGGTGCTTCTTTCCTCCTCCCTGCCCACCATAACAGAGAATTGAGATACGCTTACCACCTCGTAGCAACAGATTGATAATCAAGTCACGCTCTTTTAGTGCCACTTTGGAGACTAAAAGACCCTCTATTTTTGTTTGAATAATTTCACCTGGTTCGCAGTTTATACTACTTAAATAGAGTTATCCCAAAAAATGGAGGAGTGACCACCGCCTCTGAGCGAAGCGAGACTCCATCAAACTCTATCTTCGGTTTTTTAAAAGTTGCCAAGATAGGAAGAGAGTCATCCATTGATAAAAGCTCCTTTAAAATATCTCCGAAAAGCTGATGATTAACATCTGGTCTACCAATAGGGAAGCTTCGTTCCCATCCCCCACGAACCATTACATCCCTAGTTGTGGCCACCTGTAATTTGATCTCCCCACCTTGATCGACAAAAGATAGCTCTGGAGTCAGATCAATTAAAAAATGGTAGTATGGTTGCCACTCATCCTCATACCAAACCATCAACAGTAGCTCAATGGTCGGTAACTTTAGAAACAACCCCGACTGATCAATTCCTAACTGGGGAGAGGAGAGAAGACGATAGTGGGCCTGTAAGGATCGCTGGCCACCATCAAGATTCATCAGATCTGGAATTAACTCACTCAAGGCATCCGCATCAAAGAAGGCATCTATATCCAAATTTCCTCGACCGGTTAACTGTCGAAACTCTCCTCTAACCGGAATTGCCAACTGTACCAATGCATTGATTAACGATGGATTAATACCAATAAATCCCCAGCGAGATGGATCACTAGTCAAATTATCATTGAAAAATTCATCTTTTAGAGTTGTAAGGTTAAAAGTAGAGGAGGCAGCGGGTAGACCGGCTGCAAACTGCACCATCATTCCTTGCTCACTTAGCCTTAACCGCTCAAGAGCCAGCTGGGCGACAGCTGAGTTGTCCAAGATATCGCCCAAACTTCCTAGCTTAAATTCATGGGCCACCTGTAGCTTACGACTCAACCGCTCTGCCATCTTAGTCGCTGCTTGGCGTAGTCTCTGACGAACCAGCTGCTGAACTTTTGCTCGCTGCTTAACCAGTAGTTTGCGAACTTTGCGCTTGATGATTCCTCCCAACACGCCAGAGCATGAAGAGGGGCCAACTACCTCAAATTGTGATTCCGGAATGGTAAAGTCAACACTCGCCACATTAAGAAGAGTCTTATCCGCTGCCACATTGGGGGTAAAAACCACTCGGCCAGGCAATACCGCCTGATTTGCAATATAAATGTCGATATTGCGACAGGTAGTCTTTAAAAATTTCTTTTTGGCCTTAAGCTCAGAGACATGTAGATGTACATCGCTAATCCGTACTTTCAGCTCCAATAGGTTGTCACCAGTTTTAATATTGAGCTCTCGAAATTTAGTGGAGAAGTAGTTGCCATTTATCTCATACTTTATTCCACCGTCAGATTCACCACGCTCATCGGGAATTTTCTGCTGAAAGATATCCTGCAAAGAGCGCTCATGCACCTCTCGTCCCAACTGATCAAAAAACGGTGTATTTAGCTCCAGTTGAATAACATTTGACAAAGAGGTGGTGGTGGCAGGAGTGGCCCCAACCCCAAAGGAAGTAGCAGTAATAATTATGGTAAGTAGTAGAGTAAAAAATGGCATATAAACTCCTGAAAAAACGTAAAATAGATAGCTCCTAACTAGCACCTAGACAACAGAAGGTCTACCCTAGTGGGAAGAGTTGTAAAAAATGGTGAGTATTGGACAGAGAGGTCAGTCAACCTCAAATTTGGGAGGAGTCATCATAAGCTGGGTAATAACATCCTGGGGAGAGTGTCCATGATAGAGAACCGAGTAGACCCCATTAAAAATACGAGCATTTATATCATAACGCTCAGTCAATCGGTGGGCCGCTAAAGCAGTTTTATACCCCTCAACGACACTACGCTCACCGCTGATAATCTCCTTTGCACTGCGACCTTTTGCTATCTCCATACCAAACTGCTTGTTACGACTGAGCCCACCAGTTGTCGTTAGAATCAGGTCACCCATGCCACTTAGACCATAAAAGGTCTCAGGACGTGCATTGAAGACATGACCAAAACGTAACATCTCAGTAATTCCACGAGTAATCATCGCTGCCCGCGTATTGTGATTAAATCCCAGCCCCTCAATCACTCCTCCACCAATCGCTAAAATATTCTTTAGTGCGCCTCCCAGTAGGGTTCCCTTAATATCATAACCGGCAAATGTTTTAAAATAGGGAGTCTTCATCATGATTGAAACTTGCTCTAACACCTGCTTCGACCTACCGGCGAGGGAGACCAAGGTGATCTGTTGATCTACAATCTCCTTGGCAAAAGATGGGCCGGAGAGAAAAGTTAGCTGATCTCGAAAATCAGTAAATTGATGCAAAAAGAGATCATCGGGTAACTCCAGTGTTTCAGCATCTATCCCTTTGGAAAGTGAGACTAAAGGTACCCCATCTTTGAGATATCTCTCTAAACGATCATGATTCTCTGCCAAGTAGCTACGTAGAGGAGAGGTGGGGACACCTGATACCAACAGATCAATTTTAGGTGCCAGCTCATCCATTTCATCCCAAGTAAGAGCTGGAACAATATTTTTGCTCAAAGTTTGACCTGGCAAGTAGAGCTGATTTACCCCATTTTTTAAATCCTGATAAACATCTTGGGAGCGTACCTTTAAAACTACCTGTTTGAAATTATGACTTAAAACGGATGCGATTGAGGTACCAAATGATCCGGCCCCAACTACTAGTGCAACATTGTGTGAACAACCCTTCATTACCTACCTGCCAGCTAATTTTTAATTAAGAGTAAAATATAAAATTATTAGTCAAAATAGAGTTCACCCCTAGCCTATAGAGGGACTATGCCACTGATATCTTTCATCTTCTCATAAATGGCAATAACCTCAGTAGAGGATTGCATGTTTAGGGAGACTCCAATACTAATAAACTTACCACTAGTAGACTCTTTACGCTCAACCTCTTTAACTGCTCCCAGACGATCCAAAACTTCTTTCACCTGGGTCACCGGAACGATAAATGTAAAACGGTAGTCACAGGGCCAAGAGTGCTGCTGATCTAGAAGAGCTTGAAACTGCTTAATATCATGCATAGCTACATATCACCAAAGTCGGGAATATCTGGGACAATTCCCTGAACATAACGAAGGAGATCAATAACCTCCCGTACTGCTCCCTCACCTGCCGAGCAGTGAGTTACATAGTCCACAGCCTCCTGGATCTCATGACTGGAGTTAGGAACAGTGGCAGAAAAACCGGCCCGCCTTAATAGTGGCAAATCAAAAAATTCATCGCCAATATAGAGAATCTCTGAATCGCTATAACCATCATCTAAGACTTTTTGATACGCTTGACGTTTATCTTCATTTCCTAAGAATGAGTAGTCCAACCGCAAATAGTCCGATCTTTTAATCACTCCGATACTATCTCCACCAGAGATAAACCCAACTTTTAGCCCCGCCATGGCCAACATTTTAAAACCGTAGCCATCTTTAGCATGAAATGAACGATTAAAGCCTACCTCATTGCCAAAATAGCTTATTTTACCGTCAGTTAGAACACCATCGACATCCACCAAAAATACTTTGATCAAAGCGAGCTTCTCTTTAAACTGTTGGGCAATATGGCGATAATCAATCTGATCCATAAATAACAATCAACCGTAACAACTCTTAGGTTGCCTGAAAAATTTGTAACAACCCTTTAATCATATCTCTTAGTTGAGTTACTGGCAAACAGGTTGTGGAGTCAGAAAGTGCCTGTTGAGGGTGGCGATGAACCTCAATAAAAATACCATCAGCTCCAGCGGCGATCGCTGCACGGGCCAATACTTCCACCTGCTCCGGCTTCCCCCCAGTAATATCTCCGGCCCCACCTGGTCGTTGAACTGAATGAGTGGCATCATAGATGGCCCGAACTCCCATCTGCTGGATGATCATAAAAGATGACATATCTACTATGAGATTATTATATCCAAAACTTGACCCTCGCTCTGTGATAACAATCTGCTCTTGAGGAAGATATTTCATCGCTTTATTCACAATGTGAACAACCTCTGGGGGACTTAAAAACTGCCCTTTTTTAACTTTTAATATCCGACCATTTTCCTTACAGGCTTTTGCTCCGGCGACAATCATATCAGTTTGGCGACACAAAAATGCGGGAATCTGTAAAACATCAACCACTTTTGCAACACTGTCTGCCTGCTCTGGGGCATGAAAGTCTGTCACCAGGGGAAGTCCATACTGCTCTTTTACCTTGGCCAGAATTTTAAGCCCCTTCTCTATCCCCAATCCTCTAAAGGAGTTTAGGGATGATCGGTTAGCTTTATCGAAGCTGCCCTTAAAGTAGAGATTGATCTGGTTATCAAAATCAGATAAATCTCTTTTAATGGCTCCGGCCAGATCTAGGGCCATCTCTTCACTCTCAAGCACACATGGCCCAATATAGCACTCTAACTTTCTCATGATCGCTCACCTTTTAATGACTCTCTAATCAATCTCTCAAACATTGGGTGAGGAGCAAAAGGCCTAGAGATAAACTCCGGATGGAACTGACAAGCAACAAAGTATGGATGATCCACTAGCTCGATAATCTCCACCAAATCTAATTCACTATTGATACCAGAGAAGACCATCCCCGCTTCTGCCAAACGATCTACATAGTCATTATTAACTTCTAGTCGGTGACGATGACGCTCAGTTATTTTCACTTTACCATAAAGCTGATGGGCCAAAGATCCCTCTTTTAAGCTGCAGGGATATCCCCCCAGCCTCATACTCCCACCTTTGGAGCCATCTTGGCTTTGACCTTCCATATAGTGAATAACACTATCATTATTCTCTTGTTCAAACTCCGCTGATGTTGCTCCTTCGATCCCCACCACATTACGGGCAAACTCAATAATGGCAACTTGCAGTCCTAAGCAGATACCTAAAAATGGAACTTGATTAACTCTGGCATACTCTACTGCTCGAATCTTCCCCTCAGTTCCCCTTGCCCCAAATCCTCCTGGGACCAAAATTCCATCTACAGCTCCTAAAATTTTATCGATCCCAGAGTCACTATCTCCACACCGTTCAATCTCCTCAGCATCAATATAGACCGGCACCAATTTCACCTGATTAGCAATCGCTCCGTGATTCATCGCCTCGTCTAATGATTTATAGGACTCAACCAACTCGGTATATTTGCCAACAATGCCAATTCTCACTTCCCGTAGTGGATTCTCAAAGTGGTGAACCACCTGAAGCAGGTCATCCATATTGGGTTGACCACTCCAAATCCCTAAAATTTCTGCCGCCCGATGATCAACTCCCTGTTGGTAGAAACTAAGAGGCAATTGATAGATACTCTTACAGTCAATCGAGTGAAAGACAGACTCTTTCGGAATATTGCAAAAGAGTGAAATTTTATTGAGGATTGATGACTCAATCTGGCGGTCAGAACGTAGGATTATCATCTGGGGAAAGAGGCCGATGGAACGCAACTCCTTAACTGAGTGCTGTCCCGGCTTGGACTTTAACTCACCTGCCGCCGAGATGTAAGGAAGTAGTACTAAATGAATAAAGAGAACATTCTCTTGGCCAACGTCCAAAGAGAACTGACGAATCGACTCTAAAAAAGGGAGAGACTCAATATCACCAACAGTTCCACCAATCTCTCCAATCAATAGATCTACATCATCCGCTGCCAGATGAATGCGGCGCTTGATCTCATTAGTGATGTGGGGCACCACCTGAACCGTTTTCCCTAGATAACGCCCCTCCCGTTCATTCTCAATTACCTGCATATAGACTTGACCCGTTGTAAAATTGCACTTACGAGTCAGGCGCAAAGAGGTGAAACGCTCATAGTGTCCCAGATCCAAATCGGTCTCTGCTCCATCTTCAGTGACAAAAACCTCTCCATGCTGAATTGGGCTCATCGTTCCAGGATCAACATTAATGTAAGGATCCATCTTCAACATATTAATTTTAATTCCACGGCGCTCTAGTAGTGCGGCCAATGAAGCCGCGGCCAACCCCTTGCCTAAAGAGCTAGCAACCCCGCCAGTGATAAAGATATACTTCTTAGTTTTTTTCTTGTTCAAGGATCATCCCCTCCACTCGTTTAATATCTTCTGGCCGATCCACACCTAAATGGGGGCCTGCAATTTTAACTGCTCCAATACTGAGGCCTGCTTCTAGAGCTTTAAGCTGCTCCAATTTTTCTATTTGCTCATACTGGCCGTCGACACTTTGATGGAATTTCAATAGTGAAGATGGCGTATAGGAGTAAACACCAATATGTCGATACCAAACTGGAGGATGGCCACTATCTCCCTCTACTGAATACGGTATGGAAGCACGAGAAAAGTAGAGACAACGACCACTTTGTTGACAGTAGATCGCTTTAACGGTGTCAGGAGAGAGAAAGTCTGATCCTATTTCGCTCTCCCCTTTAACCATGGTTGCAATATCAAAGTGGGAGCAACTTTGTAGCTCTAACATACGGGCGAGGTCCCTGCTATCAAGCAGCGGTTCATCTCCTTGTACATTGATGATAAAATCAAAAGAGTCCTGTTGAAAGAAGCGTTGATAGGCAAGAAAGATGCGCTCACTACCGGAGTTGACCGGATCATCTACGCGACAGACCGCCCCCCCAAACCCTCTGACATGCTCCTCTATCTGATCACTATCAGTGACCACTGCGATGGTATATGGCAGATTACTCTCTCGGGCCCCTAATCGTGTACAAACTCTCTCAATCATGCTCTTGCCAGCAATTTTGGCCAAGGGTTTACCTGGAAAACGAGAAGATTGAAAACGGGCGGGAATTAAGACTAAAATCCTTTTGGATGAATCCAAATTTCCCCCTAATTACAACATATAGACAACGTTAACTACTACAAACCGATTGATCGCAAAGTACAAAAGTTTAGGGCAAGCCATAGCTGACTGCTCCCTCGCCACAATTAGGTAGAATCTATCACTATCTCCGCCGAAGCGTAAAGATATGTTAAACTCTAACCAAGGGTCTTTATTTAGACAGTTACCGGAGGTGGGGCCCAATGCATACGCATCGCGCCATAGGGATATTTAGCTTCAGTTTATATACTATACTAGTTGTAGTCTCGCTATTAATGCCCCTAGCTAATAACCTACAGGCAGAGGTAGCGACCACAAATGGCCGCTGGCGAGATGATATAATTGTTGATCCGGCAATTAGCCGACGCTGTCACCGTCTAAAGGGTCATCGAAAGGATAAAAAATTGGTCATCCAGCGGCTTGCGGCGTTGATTGTTCGAAATCATAAGGCAATGCAAAGTACTGTCATAACAGAGGTAACCGCCAAGAGTATCCTACGCACAAATCGTCAGAAGCTGTTTGAAGAGTACCACTTATCAAAAATGAAACTACAGCATATTGACCGTAAAATAGTCCGCTCAGGATGCCCTAATATCGAGTTGTAGTTCAAGGTGCCTCTATGCTAAACTCTGGCAAATAGGGGATTTTCTCTTAAATATATAGAACTAAACGGATTGACCAACTTAATGGTTCATACTTCTGCTCTACTCATTTTAATTGCCACGCTAATCGGAGGGACAGCTACCTCCTATGCAGAGACACCATATATTCAGCAAGAGCATGAATTTGACTCTCTAGATAGATATCGTACCATCACACTCAATTCGATGATTGAGCAGGGAATACGAAAGAATTTTGACCAAAATTTACGCAACTACCAAGAGCAGATCAGTCAGCTCAACTACAGTAATCTTCGTGATAAATTTTGGATGCCATCTATTCAGCTGCAAATGAGTAGTGTTGAAAGAGTAAGGCGACTCAAAAGTGGAGGCGATGGTGGTAGTGCCCGTAACAACTCTCCTGCTGGCACTATCGGAGTCAACTTTGGTGACTATACCCTTTATAACTGGGGTAAAGACTTTGCCCGATACCAGCAGAATAGATCTCTGTTACTACAGGAGCAAAGCACGTTAAAAAGTGACCGTCGCAAACTGAAGCACCAGATAATCATCCATTTTTTTCAGTTAGTTACCAGCAAAAATATAGAAAAAATCTATCGTGAGCGTCTACAAAAAGCCTCATTCATCTACCGCCTCAATCGTGAAAAAGTGACTATTGGTAAGGTTAGCAAGCAGGAGTATTACCTGGCCCGGAATGAGTATCTAATGGCCCAAGAACACTACCATACCGCCAAGATGAATCATGATCTAACAGAAGAGCAGGTTGCGACCCTAATCGCTGACCCTCCGGGAACTCGTTATGTTATCAGGGAAGAGTTAGACTACCGAATATTCAGTGTTCCATTTAAGGAGTCTAATGAGTTGGCGCAAAAAAATAGCAGCACAATTAATAACCACCATGCGCTGGTTGAAAATGCCAAGCAAGAGTTAGTAATTGAGAAAAAAGAGCGTCTTCCACTACCTAAATTTACTGTCAATCTGGGTGCCTACCAACATACTTTTAGTCGTAATGGCGGTGATACCAGCTATCTCACAGCTCAGGGGGACAAAAACCTTGATATTATTGCAACGATTAACGCATCTTGGGCCTTAACTGGTGATGGAGGATTGCTAAATCATCGAAAGACTGAGTTGGCCAGACTCTCCTACCACTATGCCACCACCCAGCTACGCCAAGCAAAACACCAGACAATGTCGGCAATCCAAGCGCTCTATCGCTCAATTATTAGTTATGAGAACCAGATTAAAATTTTAAAGGTGGCGGTAGAGAGCAGTGAGAAGTCATTTAATATAATTATGGAGAACTATCTCGCACGAAAAACCAGTTTTATTAACTATAAGAGCGCACTTCGCGATCTAACTAACTACCGAGCCTCACTAGCACAAGCAATTAACACTCACCTACGTAACAAAGTGACACTAGCGACAACGATTGGTGTTGATGATTTTCCCGGAGAGAATTTTGAACTGCTGGCAAAGCGGGAGCAGACAAAATGATATCTGTTCGCTCCATATTTATTCTGTCTATTCTACTACTTGGCCAGTTGGCGATTGGAGGCGAGGAGCTTGAGGATGGACTTGATCTAACCCTTCGAGACCGTGACAGCCAAACGGCGCTACCTTCCAACCCCTATTTAATTAATAGTGATTGGCATCGCTTCTCCATTGCCCTCAACCTAAATGCCAATCCATTTAAGATGATCGACCTAACCACATTGGAGGTACTCTATTTCCGTAAAGTTAATGGAATATGGTTTCATCTGTTAGGAGGTTTTACCAACTCCACTTTTGAGCAGATTAGTGAAAATCCCACCAGCTTTTCAGGGAATGGCCAAGCGGAAGTAAACAACCCTCGCTCCGCTGGCTCCAAGGTATCGCTAATTAATGTTGGAATGGGCATTAGCTACCGCTTCCGATTTCTGCACTCTCTTTTTCCCAGCAAGCCACTTACTGAGAGCTGTGCTACCGCTATTACCTATAACCGTATCACTGATACACTTCGATCAACCAGCTATGTTGGGCCTGGTATTAAAATCGACTACGGGGTACAGTACCGAACTGGCCGCTCTTTTCACTACGGACTCAAGATGAGCTATAATATCGCTTCCGGAAAGCGCTCTCCAGCATTTACCAACGAACCATCAACTGATCGCACCATGACTCTCTCTTGGTTAACCGTAGGCGTTGATTTCACCTTCTATCTACAATAAGATGGCCAACTCGATTTATAAAACATATCAATTCTTTTACACAAGGAGATTTGTTGTATGATTCCCCGCTATAATGTTCAAGAACTAGCAGAAATTTGGAGTGATCAGAATAAATTCAGCAGCTGGCTAACAGTTGAGTTGGCAATTCTGGCCGCCTTAGAGGGTAAGCAAGTTCCGAAGGGAACCTCAGGGAAAATTTCTGACCAGGCGAGGATTAATCTGAGAAGAATAGAGCAGATTGAAGCGGAGGTACATCACGATGTAATCGCCTTCTGCTCTTCAATTACTGAGCAGCTACCACCATCTGTTGGACGCTACTTTCACTTTGGAGTGACCTCTTCTGACATTATTGATAGTGCTCTAATGTTACAGGTAAAGGATTCACTAGAAATTATTATTCCACAATTTGAAAAATTAGTTTGTGCTCTTCATACCCTCGCAGTAAAGAGCAGAGATATGCTAGCAATGGGACGCTCCCATGGGATGTATGCAGAGCCAATCAGCTATGGAGTAAAATGGCTAGGGTACTATGCCGAGTTCTCTCGCCGGCTAAAGGAGCTTAAACATTTTTTCACTAACGAACTAACTGTTCAATTTTCTGGGGCGGTAGGAAGCTACACCCTCTTAACCCCTCAACAGGAAGAGGCGGCGGCAAAAACATTGCGAATGAAGGTGGAACCACTATCCACTCAGATTATTCCAAGGGATCGCTTGGCCAAACTAATCTCTCTCAACGCATTGACTGCCCAAGCAATTGAGCGAATCAGTGTCGAGATCAGACATCTACATCGCTCGGAAGTAGCAGAGCTAAAAGAGGGATTTGCCAAAGGACAGAAGGGATCTTCGACCATGCCCCATAAGCGCAATCCTATCTCGGCAGAGAATTTAACTGGAATTGCCCGTACGATGAAATCACATCTCTCTATCGCCATGGACAACATTGTTTTATGGCATGAGCGGGATATCTCTCACTCCAGTGCTGAACGTCTCTACCTACCAGATAACTTAGGCTTACTCTCCTACGCCCTGTCACGATTAGAGCGGACAGTTAATAATTTGGAGCTAGATCAAGAACAGATTGAACATAGAGTTACAACTGATCGCTCCTACTGTTCCAGCTACTATCTTCATCAACTTATTACCCAGTGTGATCGCCCGCGTGAAGAGCTCTATCTAATTGTGCAAGAGGCAGCCTTTAACTCCGCTTCAAGTAATGATGAGTTTGGCTTTGGAAAAACCCTCGCCTCCCTACTGGATGAACGTGGAATCACAGCGGATATACCAATGATGACCGACCTCGAAGTGCGAAAAATTTTTCTAGATTCAAGTAAGAGTGTTTTTAAGCGAGTAGAGAGTAGTTACCCTGTCCCGAAGTAGATTCACAGCTCAGACTAGATAATCTCAATCTCAGCTAACAGTGCGCCATTTTTCTTTAATGTTTGTAAGATAGCTATCAGATCGTCTGGAGTTGCCCCCATGGCATTAAGTGCTTTTACCAAGTCATTTAACGAGGTCTTCTTTTTAACATAGTAGAGACTATCTCCACCCTTGCCCTCTTTGCCACCTTCTACTTCGATCGTTAAGTTGCCATGGCTTATCGCAACCGGATTTAGACGAATATCTCCGCCTGCGGCGATGGTACCAGTTCGTTCATTAATCACAATTTTTGCGATGGCGTCAGTATGGACATTAAAATTTTCGATGATTGCCAATAATGAGACCACCTCTCGCTGATAGTGGTTGGGCACGATCAGGTCAACGGTTGTTGCATCTCTGGCCGATGCGTACTTTCCACCTAACTCTCGATTGAGGATTTTCTGAATTCGAGCAGCAGTAGTAAAATCTGGGTTGTTGAGACTTAAGCGTAGTGCTTTCTTTTTATGAAAATTGGTCTGGACCTCGCGCTCTACCGTTGCTCCACTAGGAATCATACCGGTAGTCGGAAATTTCTTTCCATTCTCTAGCCCCCCAATCGAAAGCGGGCCACTGGCAACGGCATATATTTTGCCATCGCCACCTTTTAGTGGAGTAACAACCAGTGTCCCTCCGGCCAGAGAGGATGCCTCTCCTACTGAGGAGATGGTAATATCCACTTTCTGTCCAATGCGAGCGAATGGAGGCATCGAAGCCGTTACAACAACAGCTGCAATATTTTTTGAGGCAAATTGCTTTTGTGGATTAAGTCCCAACTTCTGAAACATCTTCTTAAGAGTTCCATTGATCATCTCGCCACCATCGTCACCGGTTCCATCTAATCCAATAACAATCCCGTAGCCAACCAGTGGATTTTTTCGCACTCCTTTGACTGACACTAGGTTTTTTAATCGTCCTTTAACTGCATAGACTGGAGTCTGGACGATCAGGGCGGCCAGTAAAATCATCGTTGCTACTAACATGAATTGTCTCATATTGTTCTACCTTATAACGTTTACCGTCGTCTCTAAGATTGATTCAGAACTGATGCTGTCATCAGTGTTAACATCACGCCTGGCAATCAGTGCTTGAACCTCAATTGTTCGCTTGCGATGCTTAAAGATAAGATTTTTTCGTCCTCTAATCAGCATATAGTTGTCATTAACTTCTTCAATCACGACACTCGTTACCTTATCGTAAACCCGTGACTCCTCTCCCTCCTTTGGCTTTGGAGGTGGTGGTGCAGCCTTCTTATCCCCATCCTTTTTTTTGCGTATCGGGCTATCCGGGAAAGCCATCTTTAATTCAGCAGTAATCTCATTTTTCAATCCCTCTTTGACATTGATTAAGACAATATCTCCAGGATGCAGTTGATTGGTCTCACTAATCAGATAGCCATCGTTGCCCTCTCCGGCCCAAAGGCTACCTACTGGATTGTTGTCATTTAGATCCTCTGCTCGATAGCGTTTTTTAAAGCCCCGTTTCGGTTGATAGACCCTATTGACTGTGGGGTCGAGACGACGACGGTTACGACTGCTAATCGCACGATCACGATTTGGATCTCTACTCCTTTGACTTCTCTTGGTCGATACTTGCTGATAGAGCATCCGTTGCTTCATTTTGGCTTGTTTAACATTGTCTCGATCTAGCTCACGATGAACACGATTGATATAACCAGCACATGAGCTAATTAGTAAACAAAGTAGCAACAATATAATATGACTATTAAAAATCCTCATCTGACTCACCCGTTACACCATCTACAGTGATACTAGATTTTTTGTCATCTACTCCTTAAGACGACATCTTTAGTATAGCAAATCTGACACTCACTCTACTCAAGGGGAAGATGTTTCCTGCCTTTTGGCCATAATCGTCAAAAGTAAAACAGTCACCCTTTCATTACTATCTAAAAATAGGCAAATTGTTCACCATCGAACAGGGATACCATAAAAGTAATATTTGGAAATTATTGCCGCTTACTCTAATCAGGAGAGGAAGAATTAGATCTGTCTAAGGATGGTCCGATAGATTGATTAGGTAGAACGATCGAGGCTTACAGTGATTGAAGTGAATTTAAATTTATGGGTATTAACAATTTTTATCTGTCTAATTGTCAGTGCTTGTAGCACTCCCTATCGATTAGGCCGTAGTAAGTATTGTAGTGACCGAGTAATTCGTGATGGTGACCACTGTGAGCAAGAGTATCAAAAACACCTTAAAGAAGCGATGGGACTGAATCCCAACCTGGATTAAGGAGTGATATTGTCGATGATAGTAAAAAAACGATTTGCCACCTTAATCTCTCTTGGCTGCTGCATCCTACTACTAGTTACTGGGTGTGGCGGGTTGGAAAGTGGCTTGGTGGGAATGGCTCAAGGGCAAAAACCAATTATTAACGTCTACCGAAAACCAGATGCACTATATGATCTGATCAATGAAATCGATACCATCAAATTGGAGGAGAGACATCTGGAGCGAGAGAACTACTGTTACGAGAAGTACACCTATAATGAATTAAAGTATAATAACTGTCTGTGGAGTCAGGTACCTCATCGAAAGGTTGAACGCTACCGCAAGCGTGATCCCTTAATTACCCTACCAGAGGTGCAAGAGCAGGAAAATAAGTACGTAATTATTAAATAAACGTACTCACTACACCACCATCTATAGTTTTATTTCCCAATCAACTCAAAACGCGACTCAATCGTCATTTCAAGTTGGAGGTAGGGACCACTCTTACTCTCTTTTGAGACAAACTTTTCCATACCATCTACCGCCAACGGCTGCTTTTTAATTTTTACCTTAAGTTGGCTTGCCAGTTCGATTGCCCGAGAGAGAACTCGCTTTCCGCTTTCACGATAACAGTGCTTAATTGCCTTCTCTCTCTGTAGCGGGGATACATATTGCACCAACTGCTCATACTCAATTCCCCCATCTCGTGCAAAAGCTTGATAGAGATCGTCTAACTCGACGGTAGTGGGAATTTGCAATTGATAGCTGGCCTTTAGCTGATACTCGGCCCCTTTTTTTAATAGTTGTTGCGCCAGTGGAGCGATCTGACTTTTGGGGCCACGTCCTTTACCAAGTCTCCAGATGAGATCTTTAATTCGCTTTTCCAGCGAACGTTTGACCCTCTTGGTACTACTCGCACTCTCACTCAAAGTGATCTCTAGCTGGTTAAAATCTGGGGCCACCACCTGCTGACAGTGATCAATCACCCTTAATCCGTGAGGAGCAGAGGTCTTAATAATAACCTCTTGAGAGTTGGCCGCACTGGCACTAATTGATAACAGTAGTAGTAGTAGAGCGATCAATGACGATCTAACTGCCTGATAATACATTATTTATCCTCCGCTAGGGCCTTCATCTGCTACCATTATCCTTCCTAAAGCAGTTTTCCTCAAGATGAGGTTAATTGCTCCAATATCCTATAAAAAGTACCAACTTGGCATCTTTATTACGCGGTGCTCATGCCGCTATGCTAATCTCAAGCCAGATCAAATTTGAACAACTACACACTTAACTTTAGATGGAGCAACTTATGAGTATAAACCTTCCAATTACGATAACATTGCTAATCATCACCGCAGCAGTCTCGTTTTTTTCCCCACCAGCAATTGGAACAGAGGGGCTAGAGGGAGGATCAACCTGCATTATCGTCTTGGACACGCAAAATAGAGAGAATATTATCTCTTGGGGGAGTAATGACGCCCAAGCGACAGATAATGCCTTTGGACTCTGTTATGAAAAATACGGTGAAGGTATCTGTAATCAAGTTAGTAAGCAGCAGATCTACTGTCGAACTAGTGGTGGGTGGTATTAACCAGCAATTATCACTTAGTAACGTAGCAGAGTACTACCCCAGGTAAAGCCACTTCCAAAAGCAGCAGTCATTACCAACATGCCAGGTTGAAGCTTACCAGCGGCAATCGCATCATTCATCCCAATCGGAATAGTGGCAGCAGTTGTATTTCCATACTTCATAATCGTATTAAAGACACGATCCTCACTGATACCTAACTCTCTTGCCACCATGGAGTTTATTCTTAGATTTGCTTGATGAAATAAAAATAGATCAACTTGCGAGACATCCATCTGATTATATTCTAATGCCTCCATTACCGCCGCCACCATTGACTTGGTTGCATGAGCAAAAACCTTTTTTCCGTTCATGTAACCATAGTGAAGTCCATCATCCACCATCTGCCGATTTAAACGATCCTCAAAATCTTCCGAGGTGCCAGGGGCCGCAATCCACAGCTCTTTAGCGAAGCGTCCATCTGCATGTAGATGGCTGGAGTAAATATGGGAGTCACAACCTTTATCTTCTACCGGATGAGCACCAATCACAACTGCACCGGCCCCATCTCCAAACAGTACTGAAATATCCCTTCCCTTGGGACTCTTATCTAAACCTTTAGAGTGTACCTCTGCACCGACTAGAAGTATCTTCCGATACTCTCCTGATTTGATATAGGTATTAGCAATCGAGAGTCCATAGATAAAACCTGTACACTGCTGGCGAATATCTAAGGCTGGAACACCGGGTAATCCCAGCCGCTCCTGTAAAAAGCAGCCGGCACCGGGAAAATCATGATCAGGACTTAAAGTAGCAAAGATGATTAAATCGATTTCATCTTTACTAACCTGAGCTCTCTCTAAGGCGAGGAGCGAGGCTTGGTAGGCAAGTGCACTGGTTGACTCATGGTCCACCCAGCGCCGTTCTTCGATACCAGTTCTCTTGCGAATCCATTCGTCACTAGTATCCATTATCTTTTCAAGGTCAGAATTAGTTACGACCTTGGGAGGTAGATAGGCTCCTACCCCCTCAATTTTTGCACCAATCACCTAAGCGATCCTACATATTAGCATTTGTACCTTCGCGAGTGCTACGTGGAGGTGACTTGACGTTATCAACACGTAATGGGCGTCCCATAATCTCTTTGCCATTCATCTCGGCCAAAGCAGCATCTCCACTCTCGGTATCTGTCATCTCTATAAAACCAAAGCCCTTAGAACGACCACTCTGACGATCCATAATGACCCGAGCAGATACTACTTCACCAAAAGTGGCAAATAGCTCTTCCAAGGCTTGATCGCGAATTGAAAATGGTAGATTTCCTACATACAGTCTGCTTCCCATTATAATCTCCTTATAATTACAAAAAGAAAAGTGAATGCCGACAACGCCTATCCCCAGCGTTGAACCGTCAAATGTAACCAAAAATGTAATTGAAAAATGGGTATAGCACGTTGAGCTGTTAGATTCCAGTACTCAATTCACAAGTTTTCTTGACAATAGTATTTGTTTGAATATGTTAATGACACATGAAATAGGGCACTTTCGTGTTGGCGGCGAGCGTTAAAAACGGCGATTTGGATCACCTGCTGGCCGGTGAATAAAAGTTCCAGTGACAACTTTCCTGCGCAGATAGAATAGCTCCCCAATTAGAAAGATCAAAAATGCCAGGTAGAAGCCTGCTGTTTTATAAAAAAGCCATTGATCGGTCGATAACTTCCAAGCTACCCATCCCATCCAAAAACCATAAAGCAGTATAAAAAAAGATAAATGTAACTCCATCGTTTGCAAAAGATTTTTAGGTGGAGGATGACGATTAAGATCATGCGCCATCTCAACTAATAACCCGTTGCCTCTGTAAATTCGATAGAACAAAAAGCTAGAAATTATAATTCCAGTAAAGAATGGCTGGAGACGAAACCATAATCCCTCATCATCCATTAATGCCATTACCCCTAAGATAAGAATAATCATAGCGTTAAACTTAGAGAGAGTGTGAAGATGAGAGGTTACGACTCTCTCCACTAATAGTTCAATCAGTGCTAAGGCCACCCCTCCAGCAACTGCAATCCTAACCGGATAGTTTGCCTCTAGATACCAGTAAGCAACTGCGGGTAGAAACGAAATGAGAAAAAAGTGACGATTGGATTTCATCTAGAATAAAAAGTACTCGGAATGCACTAAATTAGGAAGCTTTTTTCCCCTCGATATGTCTGTACCCCGAAAGAGATTTGCACTGTTGGTAGTAGGAGTTGCGAATCTCGTCAGTTCCCAATATCTCGATCTGATCCTTCATAGTAATCAACCAACTACAGAGCCGATCAGAGAGTTCAACTGTCGCTGACCAGATCATCTCTCCATGAAGATTAAAAACAGTGTTGGGAGAGACAAAGTGGTGATAAGGGGGAGTTAGCAGAGGAAGAGGCCCATTTATCATTGCATCATGATTAAACTTAACCACAAGACGATGCTCATTTCCACTTAATCTACGCACCAAGCTTATCATGCCATCAACTTCCAAATTGGTATAATTTGGACGATAGCTTATCTCTTCAAGCTCTACCACCTTATCAATTATCTCTATCGAGTAGTAAGCGAGTGCTCCTTGCCGACAACTCTCTCCGACCAAGGAGAGTCTCCCCTCAATAATTGTAACTCGATGTGGATAGATCTCCATTACTTTGCCACCATCTAACGTAATTCCAACTGCCCGGTGGGCAACAATGGCTTTTTGAATAATTGTAATCAGTGGTTCTATTAACAAAATCACCTCTCACTCTATGGCCCCATCGACCATCTAGGTAAGATTAAACAACTAACCTGCAATTACTATATTGATCGGTCCAGGCATGGCAAAACTTGAGTAAAATAGTACAGAATCTCCACTTGAGATAGGCGTAAGCTATTGATACTGAGTAGTTGTCTCCTGTACGCCGTGGCGGTACACTATTAGATATGATCGTCAACTCTCTCTTAAAAAAGCCAATTTTGATTATTGGTATTCTCTTGATGGTAATCTTTATCTTTGATTTAAGACGCCGAGGGATATTCTTTGGACGATATCAAAAGCTAAAAGCGACCTCATGCAACTCTGTCCTCGTAATGCTTAACAGACGAACTCCTGACACATGGAAGAATAGCTGTAAGGAGAGTACTCTAACTGTGGCGATCCAACTTACCCTGCCCCCCAAGATAAAAAATGCCAAAGATCAGGTGCTACGGCAGTATCTCTATCGAGAACTGGCCAATAACCTAATCAAAATTGCCAAAAATTCTTTGAATGAATCACTAGAGCGTACATTTTCTGTTCATGTTAAACAGCGTAGCCAACGGATGGATATTGATGCCGTAACCGAGGGGCGTTTTATCGCCAAGCTGGCAACTATCTCTGACCCTAAATTTATTGCAGAACACTTAAAAAATACCGTCCATATTAAAGAGCGCCCCAAATAGTGAAGCCGTCGCATCTTTTAGTTCGATCTCCCCATCTGGCAGTTGTAAGCGATAGCAATAGCTATGCAGAAATACCCGGGATGAATTCGGGTCAGCGATACCTCCGTAGAGCGTATCCCCAACAATCGGATGCCCCAAAAAAGCCAATTGGGCCCTGATCTGATGACGTAAACCACTCAACAGTCTGACCTTGACTAATGAACGATTAGTTAACGAATCGTACTTTAACAGAGAGAGAGCAAGCCATCCCTCTTTTGCCCCGGCAGTATTGACGGAAGATACCTTGACCTTCCTGCCCTTGGGACCGGATGAAAGAAAATAGTGACACTGATCTCCTTGATTGACTAACTCCCCTTCTACAATTGCTAGATATATCTTCTCCTTCACCATTAAGGAAAAATTATTACGTAAAGCTTGGTGCAACTTCTCATGTTTGATTAAAATCAGGACGCCTGAAGTAACAAAGTCGAGCCGGTTAAGTAGTCCTCTCTCCATTGAGCTACTACAAATTTGCAGAACCTGCTTGGAATTTTTAGGATCAGAGCATCGCAACCAACTAAGGCAGTTATCATACTCTAAATAGTTCAAGGGGTGGGAGTGTAGATTATATGGCTTGGATATTGCCATCAAATCGTTGTTTTCAAATAATACCTCAATTGGTGGCCCACTATATGAAGGTGCTATTTGTAGATGGTTCAACAAGTTAAGAGGGAGAGTTACTACTTGCCGCGCTTTGAGCGGAGCAGTTAGCAAATTGGAAGAAAGATGCGACCGCTTTACCTTTGCTCGGCTCAAAGATAGTACCTGGCGGCACATCAGAAGAAAATTATCATAGCTATCCAATAGTGAGAATTGACCAACAGCAGAAGGTGATCTATCGAGAGTCAACCTTATGGCCTTTGGTCCTTAGATCTGTCTTGCGTAGTAAAAATTCAACCCGCTGATGCTTCCAAGTTGGAAGCTTGGAGGTAAACCCCTTCTTTCCATCCGGCCGAGTATCACCATAAAATGCAGTGGTAATATGATCTGCCCTGACGCCACGTTTGATCATCGATTTAGTTACCTCTGCGGCCCGCATAGATGAGAGAGTAAATGGATCTTGTCCCGTTTTCCCCTTCTCACCTCGTGCGGCATGGCCTTCAACAAAGACGGTCCAATTTTTACCTTTGAGCAGCTTAATCATCTTGGTTAATACCTCGACTGAGACCTTGGAGATGGTAGTCCTACCGGATTGAAAATATATTTTATCCTTAAAACGAACTTTTATCCCCTCCGGCATCTCATAGATATCAACTGATTCACTCAAACCAAATTCAGAGACATCATTTTTCATTTGCTCCAGCTCTTCCTGAGAAGAGCGGTTGATCTCCCGCTTATCCAGCATTCCTTCCATGGTTAAAAACTCAATCGGAAATGGCTTGATTGGACTTTGACTCTCAATCATACTCGGTGAATCATCAGGTGACTTCCCTCTTTCGATTACCTTGCCTTGCTTAAAAACATTTCCTCCGAAAGCATTACGAATGGATCCAAGTGCTGCTTCATATTTGGCCGTCTCAGTCTTGGCAAATGAGAGTAGAAGAACAAAGAAAGTTAATAGTAATGTCACCAGATCGGCGAAGGTCGCCATCCATCCAGGCAGCCCCGGAGGACAGTCGGGACACTTGGTCGGTGGCGCCGATTCTGCTGGTGGTGGATCTTTTTTACCTTTTTTGTCATCTGCCATTCTAGCACTACCTCAAAGATATATGGCTTTACTCTTCGCCGCCGCCACCGCCATCATCACCACCGCCACGTTCAGCTGGTGGTAGAAATGAGTTAAGTTTCTCTTGAATAAGTCGTGGGTTCTCGCCAGCAACAATCCCCAAGGTTCCCGCAATGATAATATTCATTTTAGTTACCTCCATTCCAGAGCGAATTTCAATCTTTGCCTTAACTGGAATGGCGAAGGCGTTAGCGATAACCGCACCATAGAATGTTGTCAACAGGGCAACGGCCATGGCTGGACCAATCGCCGAAGGATCTGAAAGGTTCTGAAGCATCTGTACCAGTCCAATCAGAGTTCCAATCATACCAAAGGCGGGACCACTCTCCCCGATTCCATCCATTATACCAATTCCAAACTTATGGCGCACTTCCATGGCATCAATCTCTAATTGTAAAATGGATTGAATAACTTCAGGCGGACGGTTGTCCGCGGCCAGAGTCATCGCCTTTTTTAGAAAAACATCATCAATCGGCACCTTCTCTAAGGCAAAGATCGACTCCTTTCTGGCAGTATCAGCCAACTTGCGAATCTCTTCAATAGTTGCTGCAGGATCAGATGGTGTAAAGAAGATGGCCTTCATTACATAGCTGGCTAGTTTGGTGACCGTCTCAATTGGCCAACGTAGAAAGGTAACGCCAATTACTCCCAAGCCAACGACCAATAGAGATGGAATATCAACAAAGATACCAACATCTCCACCAACTGCAATAGCGCCAATGATTGCGCCAAAGGCAAGTGCTAAACCAATGACTGAGCCTATATCCATAAGAATAGTCCCTTAAAAACTGTTTAGGTTGTTACTCCAAGTATCGGAAATTTAAGTCACTGCTTGACTATTATTAAGTTAAATAGTGGTATTTAGGCAATTTCGTCCCAATTGGAATAGTCAACCTTCAAAAATTACATGTGATTTCAGCTGATTAGATAATACCCGATGGTATCTCTACACTATCACTTACCGCACTATCTTTGGATAAGATCTCCTTAATTGTGTGGAAAATGGAGGACTGAACTTCGACTGCGTCATCGATATCAATATGCTCTTCTGGCCGTAAATAATTTACGACATCACTTTTCTCAAAATCACGGGCCATATTGGGGCCATCATTAAACCATAGGTCACGGTCTGTAATAAAATTCATATTTTTTTGAACATTGGGAGGAATAATATCATTATCAAATCCAACCGAGTCCAGGGTAACAAGTAGATCAATCTTCCTGAACCCTCCCTCAATAGAGTTAAGGCGGTTGGCCAAACTTACTGCGGCATCTCCTCCAAAACTGTGACCAACAATAATCAGAGGCTCCTCATTTGGTATCAGTAATATTTTGGATAGTATTTCATCCTCTTGATGCCAACTAAACTGCTGGGAGTTATCAAACTTCTCCCCCATTCGTTTCATCGCAGAGTCATCACCGCTTAAACTCTTAAAACTAAATCCACTAATAAAAAATGGTCCCCCAGCCTTTTGCATCTTATCAGTGGTTGCAGGGGGTGATGCGGTGGCACTGGCGGTCGAAGCAATCGCTCTGCCGGCAACCTGACTGGCCATCTTCGTGGCATTTTTAAGTGAATCTTTAGATGCTGCTGCGACCACCACCTGTTTTGCCTGATCTAATGTTTCAGCTACAACCCGTGTTACCCCTTTGGCCACGGTTTTATTTAAAGCAACGGTCTGACTTATTGGATTATTGCTAGCAGTGGTTTTAGCTGCTGTAGCTGGCTTACTCTCACTCTTTGGTGATTTGTGTCTCTTCAGATAATCATCACGGCTTGAATACCGCACCAAACTACTCTGCATAGATTACATTATATAACAATTATGGAAGAGATTGCTGCAGCGGAGAAAAATTCCCTCTGGTCAGGAGCAGAAGGTCCTTATCAGTAGCTAAAGTCTCTGTTGGCGTCTGCGAATAGTCTCCATGGAAATATCACTCATCAAAATCGGTCTCTTTCGGAGTGAGTAGTGGCGGTGATATTTAAGTAGCGACCGCACATAGCTATAATTTAGCCGGTAGCTAGAAACTCCCCGAGCATGAATAATTAACGAGCCAACTACCATTACTCCTAGCATTAGATGAAGGTAAGACAATATACTACGTAAGAAATCTCCAGTAATAACTAAAAGTAGATCCCCTGAAAATATCAAAGCGACCAAAAATATTGTCAGGGCCACTCCTCCTATTCTTCTAAGTTTTCCCTTCTTAATGTTTAGAAAAATATGTTGCCTAAGAATGTAGCCAATTGCCAAAGTGAGTAGAGGCGTTATCATGATATGTAACGCTTTGGCACTGCTCAAAAGAGGATGAGATTCAACTCCCCACTCACTTTTTACTTTGAAATAGTTATCAATAATAAAAATGGGGACGCCGGAAACCGCTGCCGCCAACACTGCACCTACAACAATTTTACGGTCTCCAGCGATCACGTTGCTATGTCATGCTATAGAGGTTGTAATTGTGAGAAGTAGATAGCACGATTAAGCAATTTTTTATTTGATTTCATTGTTAGCGTCGCTCCACTAATTGCATCAACACTACTAATCTGATTTTTAGTTCTGCCCTCAATTTTTACTTGATACCACTTCTTTGGTGTCCGATATTTTCTAGGTTCAGAAAAAGCAACCACATCTGCCCGAGCTATTCTCTCCTCCACCACCTGAATTAAAAGTGTTTGATAGTGAGTTCTAATTTTATCATTTAAGAGAAATACCCAGCTCCTCTTACCGCCACAATCCAGCCGATAGCGTTTGACAATCTGTTGACTGGAGCTTTGCCCTAACTGTTGATTAGCACTTTGCAGTTGGCTTCCGGTTAGATAGAGATACTTTTTTTTGACTTGACACTCTTTTCTCTTTTGCTCTTGAAAAAAGGGAAGGCTAAGAGCACGGTCCTCTTTCGCCTCCCCTATTTGTGCTGTAAGCACCACTGCTATCATCATTAGTATGACTAGGACAGCAGTAGCTTTTTTTGTAGTAGAATCTTTAATTAGAAATTCCATCCAACAGCCATTCCCCAAGTGTCACTACCTGTATTTTGCTTATTTTTTGCAACTAGATAGTCCAGTTTAAAAACTACATTATCAACTGGCTTGGCCGTTACTCCGTACGTGATATTTGTCTTATCCTTACTTGAATCCTTCACTTGTCCAGCTGCTACTTTTGCATGAGTATTAAATTTTTCGAAGCGAACAAAGGGGGTCAACTTCCAATCAGCAATTTTATGCAGGACATTGTAACCAACTTCACCGTAGTAACCATTCATCTCTTCACCTATATTCTCTCCTAACTCTGCGTTAAGTTTGTCAATATTGCTTAGAGTTAGGGTGGTATAGAGTGCCCTCGTGTGAAAGCCGGCAAATTGACCATCGTAGTGCAGATCAAAAACCCGATGATCAACATCTGTTTGAGTTCCTCCTGCCTTGCCAACATATGCAGACCCACCAATTACTGCACTACCTTCCAAAAACTTATAGTCGAGACGTCCAACCCATGCCAGAGGGCGACCGTTTGCCGTCGCCCCTTTTTGGCGTCCACCGCGTACTCCCCCCGAGTTAAAAGAGGAAGCCTGCAAACCATTAATAAGCGCCATGCGATATTCAAAGTCCCCTTGTTGTCCATTGACAGAAACTCCAACTTCACGCCAGGTGGTGGGAATAATTTTGCTGGCAATCTCTGGACGATTAACACTGAGAAAGGTTGTTGGCTCATGATAGATGTTAATAAAACCAACTGGAACCAGCATTAAACCAACATGAAATGTAGTCTTATCAGAAAATTTGTAATCGATAGTTCCCTGCTCCAAAAATATCTGGTTAACATGCTCCACCTCAATTTCCGAGGTAAGACTCCACCTTGGAGCAAACTCATGGCTAATATAGAGGATGAATCGCTTAGCATCTATTTTCGGATTTTTGCCTTGTAATGTACCATCCTCCAATTCAGTTCGATAATTTTCATAGACGAACTCGCCATAGCCGCCAATGTTGGTTTTCGAGCGACCACTTTGACTCTGCAGAGTGGCCATCTGCTCCGTCAAAATATCCATTCTATGATTTAACTCACTGTTGGTTGCAGCGACGCCGACGCTTGAAACTAACACAAATAGCAGAGTGACTGCCATAAGAAATCGTTTTGAATTCATCGTACTTACTCCTTAAGTTTTAATATAGTTGATAAATATGCTGTATTAAATACGGGCCAAGTATGCAGTCAAATGTTTTGCTTGTCAAATAAATGTTTGGCCACAAATACAGGGCTTATGAGATGACCACCACATATAAGTAACCCAAGCAGCATGATCTAATTATTAAGAGTACTTAACAATTAAACGGTCACTCTCGCATCGACACCATTCATTGAAATTACTAGTATGGTAGACTTGGGGACGTTATTTTGAAGCGCAGTTGATACAGAATGGAGTTTCGGGAAAGGCGTTGAGGCGGCCATCAGAGATCTCATCTTCACAGGATTGGCAAACTCCATAATCACCAGAATCCAATCTGGTCTTGGCCGCTTTAATTAGTGCCAGACCTATTTCAAGCTGTTTTTTATTTGCCAGTGCCATCTGTTGCTGCTGTATCAGATCCATTCTACTCAAACGCCCAACTGGTTGTTTAAGGTCCACTGGCACTGAGGCATCTTTGATGCTTTTCAAAGCAAGAAGAATCTCCTGCTCTCTCTCTTCTAACTTTTCTCTACTCATCTTTAACAATTCTATTCTCAATTTTTTAAACTATCTATAAAAAAAGCCGCCACTAATTAAGTGGCGGCTTTTTTTAATCAAAACTAACTGTTATTACCGCTTCAAGCTCAATACTTCTTTCAACATCTCATCGGCAGTAGTAATCGTTTTAGCGTTCGCCTGGAAGTTCCGTTGATGGGTCATTAGATCAACAAACTCAGTCGCCAAGTCAACATTGGAAAGTTCAACTGACTTAGAGAGAACTTTTCCTCGTCCCTGAATACCAGGCTTACCCATAGCGGCGTCACCAGAGTGAGTAGATGACTTATAGAGATTTTTCCCCACCTTGAATAATCCCTCCGCGTTTTGAAATTTGGCAATCGCAATTTGGGCCACCTGACGAGTAACACCGTTATTATAAACAGCTCTCAACACCCCTTGATCGTTAAACGATAAGCTGGTTAGGGTTGCCGCACTAGCACCATCTTGAGAGTGCTTAGAGACCGCTGAGGTTGAACCATACTGGGTGGTTGCATTAAATCCATCTCCACCTTCAGTTACACTCTCACCAAAATCAAATTCAATCTTTTGGTCTGCTGATGCCCCTTTAAAGTTGAAACTTAACTTATTCTCAGACTCCACTTGCAGAATACCTTTACCACTAAAGGTTAGAGTAGATTTACCTAATTCAACAAATTGGCCAACCTCACCGCCCTCAACATCCTTGCCATCAGCAGTAACGCGGTAGTCCCAGTTATTGTTACTTACCTTGTTAAAAAAGACTGTTACCAACCGAGCTGTTCCAATATTGTCATAAATAGTTAGACTGGTACTGAAGTTAGATGTCTTCTCTGGCTCCTTAATATCAAACTGCTTGACATCATCCTGTTGGTTTAAGTTCATCATAAATTTAACTTTTTCAGTTGCACTGGCGGGAATAGTGGTACTACCAATTCCAATTGTTCCCAGGGTGTTGGTAACTTCCCCCTCTTCGTTCGCTTGAAAGCCCATAACTTGCAAGCCATCACCATTGATTAGATGGCCATCCTTGTTAAACTGAAATGATCCATCCCGAGTAAAAAAGAGTCCCTCTTCCTTACCCTTGACTTGAAAAAAACCGTTACCATTCATGGCAATATCGGTCATACTTTCAGTTCTAGAGATGTTACCTTGAGTCATGGTTGACTTAATGTGTGCTAAACGAGTACCCGCGCCAAACTGATCTCCACCTTCAATCCCCTTTAGCGAGGTGGATAGAACGTCCTGAAACTGGGCACGAGATGCCTTAAATCCAGCTGTTCCGGCGTTGGCAATATTATCACCAATGATCCCCATTGCACCACCAGCTGCCTGTAAACCTGATACACCAATGTTAAATGTATTAAGAATTCCCATCGAGTCCCTCCTGGACAGTTTGCTAGCTTGTCACCGGCACGACGGACCTGCAACGAAAGGCTTCCAAAAAGGACCAGCCTAATTTTTTACCAGCAAAATTACGTTAATCTACTACCATAGTTGAATCTATTTTTGTGAAGACACTCTCTCCCAATCCTCCCTTATCAACAGCAGTAACGATCATATCGTTATTGACATCAACAATGTAGGCGGCAGTCGGTGTAATCACCAATGAATCCTGACCTCCTTTACTTCTTAATTTATCCATTGCTTCTCTTAACTTATAAAATTCCGAGCTATTCATCTCTATCGCCCGTTCCTTTAATCTCTTGGCCGCATGCTGAGAAAGACGAACTCCATGTTGTTCTGGAGTCCTCTCCCCCTGTTGAATTTCACCCTTCAAGAGGCGGTCAAATAGCTCCTGATCACGATTGTTAATCTTACTCTTGGCATGTGTTGATGCAGTACCCGCAGGATTGCTACCAGCAACCTTACTATTTAAAATTTTACTGACATCTGCATTCATCTTAACAATTCCCTACTGCTTTATCTGCTGATAGTTAGCTGCCACCTGCTTTGCTCTCGACGGTGAAGTTGGTTGCATCGCTGTTGGTGAAGCACTAACACCCTGCTTACTATTTTGACCGGAAACGAGAAAAGAATCAACATCCCGCAAAAATACCTTTTTTTGCCGATCAATGTCTAGCACAGTCTCTCCATTTTCAAAATGAACTCCTGTCACGACACCTTTGGTTCTAGTCTCACCCTTAAATGGTGTCAAGTTCTCATCCCATGCCAGAACTTCCACTTTATAGGTATCAGCCACCGCTTGTGTGGCATCCTGGGAGGAGCCATCCCAAATAATATTATGAGATCCTTTCGGTCTATTCTCCAGTTCGATCTGCTTAATCATCTGTCCGTGGGAATCAGTGATCCTCATCATGACATTTTTAGCATCCTGGGGAAGCACAAAGGGAATATCTACCTGTCGAGTGTGACCATCATACTGCAGAGTTGTCCCTTTGGTTGTTATCTCTTTGCCTAAAAAGCTGGCCGCATAGAACTTATTCTCATTGGGTACATTTTCATTTAACTTATCCATCGACTGATTCATATTAGTCATCTGCTCTAGCTGAGCAAACTGCGCCAAATCAGCAGCAAATTCCTTCTGATCCATTGGATTCATGGGATCCTGATTTTTTAACTGGAAAGTTAAAAGTTTTAGAAACTCATTTTTTCCCATCTGGTTATGCTTTTTACGATCAACGAACTTGCTCTCTTCACGCACACCGGCCAGATGATTCAGCTTGCCCTTCATATCAAGTTCGCCCTGCTGCTTAGTAGTACGAGGTTGCATCTTGATATTTTTATAATTATTATTGGATGGTATTGTGGGGCGACCGATAGCAGGCATTAGGCGGCAGACCTCCTGCTAAACTGCTCCCACAGCTCTTGACGACGCTGGGAGTCTTGATCCTTGGCATGACGCTCAGATTGAGACTGATGACGCCCCTGAGAGGATGATCGCTCATTCGAGTTGGAGTTACTATTATTTTCAAAGTTCTTAGCCGATGAACTCTCTTTCGCTACTTGATCACTTACCAAGCCTAACTTGTTAACACTAACCTGAAGATCATTTACTTTGATATTTGCTTCACCTAGTTTCTGAACCATCACGCCTTCATGCTTAGCAAAGAACTCCTGAGCCTTTTGATTATCAGTAACAATTTTAACATCCAATTTGCCTTCGCCGGCATTCGACTTGGCAACCTTCAGCTTAACGACGCCTAACTGGTCATCATTAACCGTGACCTGAACCTCTTTGCTATCGCCAACCCCCTGCTGTACAAGATAGTCAGTAATTTTTCCTACCAACTCAACACTACTACTGGTACCACCAGATTCTGCTTTGAGCGTCTGGCCGGTGGTAACTGATGAGCTTGAATTATTAAGATCAGCAATTGGATGAAATCCACTCTGACGAATCAAATTTTGATCGTGCTGAACATCATATAGCTGAGAAATATTTACTGAACCACTTAGCGGCACGGTTGAACTCTTGGCCGGTGCGATAAATTCTGGCTGTACCTTGGCTAGTGGTTGACGAGCTGAACTGGATATGGCCGGAGTCAATGCCTTTGAACTGCGACCAATTATACTGCTATCGATCAACTGCTGGCCCTTCCCATAAATAGTTGCCGTTCTCTTGTTCCCTAGTATTCTGTGGTTTTGATCTTTTTGCTCAAACTCTGGGCGTAATACTCGTTGTTCTAGTAAAGTCTGCTCGACGGTTTGTGGGCGGACATCCATTTGAGCAATTCTGATCGCAGCACGGTTGACGTTATCAGCTTGGCGGGAGTTTCGAACTCTGCTCTCTGCTGTTAAGGCTTGGGGTTGGCTCTCTTTGGAGATAATCCTATCTAAAGAGATCTCCTCTCCTGCAACATCCCTAAGGCTGCCAATCTCTGGATTCACTTTAGAGGTTATCTTTGATTGTTGATTAGTTGGTAGTGTTATGTGAAGCCGTTTAAGATTAGCATTCTGCTCCACATCCACGGGCCGATTTAATGAGATCAATTTTTTATATTCTGTCTCACTGTCAGTTAGTGGCCGTAGTGAAGCCGGATGATGCATAATATCGGTAGTCGTCTGCTTGGCAATTGCGCTATTTTTATCTGTCGGCAGTTGCAGAGTTCTGATCCGCAATGGTCTCTCTTGCCGTCCACTAATTTGAGACTGCAATGGTGTCATTAAGGATTGCTTCACAGTAGCCTGCTGCAACTTATGTTGTTCTACCTGTCCAGATTTCAATAACGAAGTATCTGGATGAATAAAATTGCCACCGGCTTTATCTGTAATCTCTCTATTTAGTTCGGCAATTAACTGACCGTCATCTATTGATTCAACTGGAACATTAGTACTTTGGGCCAAGGCATCCTTCAGCAGTGCCAATGTTCCCGGATCGATAACACTATCTTTTCCAGGCTGACCGCTACCGTCATTCACTAGTTCATTTAGTAGGGAGAGAAATTGTTGTGATGACTTATTAGAAGGAGATGAAATCTGATTGGCCATCCCTTGAGATGACAAGCCCTTGGCAGACGTCGCATCTACTGCTCCGTTCTGTTTGATATTAAATATGGACTTCAGTTCCAAAGGTTGCAACGATTTCTCCTTGTTCGCAACGTACTATCATCTTTTCATAGTTAGGTACTGCTTTTGAAGTCGGGCAGATATTTCCTTGTCCATCAAATTAAAGATCTTAGATACCTTGGGTGGCGATAGTTTTCCCAGTATTTTAATAGTTATTTCAGCATCTTGAACGGATAACACCTGGGCGGCACTCATTGGTTTCATGCCTGAAATGACCTCAACCATATGATCAATTCGACGATTTTCTTTTTTATCTGCCGCCTGAATACAGCCTAATAACTTTTGTTGGCGCTTTTCAAACGATTTTACTCGGACTTCAAAGCTCTGAATGCTCTGTTTGAATTGCTCCTTCTCTTTTCTGACCTCCAGCTGTTGCACCGCTAGCTGCTCCTCTTTCTCCATTAGCTCTTGAGCAAAGTTAACAATCTTTCCCTGGCCTAACTGTCGCATTTTTTTACCGACCCGCTCCTTGATTTCCGCCTTTAACTCCCTCTCAGTGTAAATTTTTTGTTCAGCCCCACTTGTCACTTCCTTACTGTTTTCCTCTTTTTTATCTGGATTATCTGGGTCAACCTTATCCTGCCCCCAGCCTAAGGGGAGCAATAAGAGACTGGTGATGACTAGACTCACTAAATATTTCATCCCTCAACTCCATTAAAAATGTTTCGCATAATCACCATGTCATCAATGTTTTTCATTTCTAGCTTTTGCATATCTTTTTTAAAATCATTATATTCTTTCTCTTTGAATTTACGCACAACCTTTAAATCCCCCATGGCAATTGCCATTTCAGCGACTTTCAACTGATACTCTTTTTCTAGTACTACTTTACGCTCTTGCAGCAGAATGATATTGGCTTGATGAGCCTCAATATATTGCGGATAAAATTGAATATTTCCACCGGTAGTGGCATCTCTTAGAACCATCTCCTGTGACTCATACCCTTGGGAAATATGATGTGAGAGTTGTGCTATCTTATCATCAACACCATTCATCTGACTGACAATTTCACCCAACTCAGCCTTAATAGTCTGCTCTCTAAATTTTCGTATTTTCAACAACCCTTCTAGTTTAAATTTGAATTTTTTCATCTTATGATATTGCCAGATCTACAGTTTCACCTAGTCTCTCTCCTTTTCTCGCGATCTCAACCATGGAATCGTACAGCTCCTCCATATTGTAATATTCAAAAATTGTTTGATCTTGCTTTAATAAATTAATTAAATCCTGATAGATAACAATTGATTTATCAACTTTGGGGTTTGACCCTTTAACGTAAGCACCGACATTAATTAGATCCTCATTCTCACGATAGGCGGCCAATAGATCTCTTAAGTGGGATGCGATAATCCGATGTTCCTTACTTACCACTTTATTCATTACTCGTGACAAGGACTCTAACACATCAACAGCTGGAAATTGGTTTCTGGTTGCCAGCTCGCGGCTTAAGACAATGTGGCCATCTGCGATTGCTCTAACGGCATCCGCTACGGGCTCATCCATATCTCCACCTTCGACTAAAACCGTGTAGATACCAGTAATCGAACCACTATTAACTTTGGTGCCAGCACGTTCCAGTAGTTTGGGCAGTGTAGAGAATACCCTTGGAGTATATCCCTTCTGACCAGGAGGTTCGCCTGCGGCGAGAGAAATTTCTCGACTTGCCATTGCAAAACGTGTGATGGAATCCATCATCAACATAACATCATTATTTTGATCCCTAAAGTATTCTGCTACAGTCGTTGCGACGTAAGCAGCCTTCATCCTAATTAGCGGAGAGGTGTCACTGGTTGCAACTACGACCACTGATCGCTTCAAGCCTTCCGGCCCTAAATCATTTTCAATAAACTCTAGGACCTCTCTCCCCCGTTCACCAATCAGAGCAACTACATTAATATCTGCTTTGGTATTGCGAGCGATCATACCCAAAAGAACTGACTTACCAACACCGGAGCCAGCCATAATTGAGAGACGTTGTCCCTTGCCCGCAGTTGCAAAGCAATCCAAGACGTGAACCCCGGTGGCCAAAGCATCACTAACCATTGGACGATCTAACGGATTAATTGTTGTTCCATAGATGCTGCGTAAATCTTGGAGACCTTCGATTGGCCCCTTGCCATCAATTGGTTTCCCACTATAGTCAATAACTCGACCCAACATTCCATCCGAAACATTCAACGTCGTAGTTAGGTTTTTAAGATAGACTTTGGTTTCTGAGTTAATTCCCGGCAACTCCTCGTAGGGCATTGCCATACAGCGGTTACCGTTAATCGAGACAACTTCGCCCAGACAGGAGTCACCAAATTCAGTTACAAACTCAACATTACACCCAATAATTGCTCGCGATAGATTAATTTCGTAGAGCGAGCCTCTGCTTGACTGAACCTTACCAATTTTCTGAAAAGGCTGTGCCCGCTCATATAATTTGTGAATACTCTGTAGATCGAGTTCATCACTCTTGTTCATCTTCACCTGACCCACCTGGTGTTTTTTCTTCTTTTTCCTGTTGCTCACTCTCTGTCGCTATGCCTTGGTCTTCTTGTATATTCTCAACTTCTCCTTCAGAACTTTCTGACTGTTGCTGTTGCTCAGGAGTATTTTGATCAACCTCTGCTACCAAATTCGAATTATCGCCACCCTGTAAGCCAACTGATTCAAATAGTTTGTCAAGAGCATTAAACTGTTTGGGGAGAGAGGCATTTATAATGCCATTTTCAGACTCGACAATTATCCCTGGCCCCTCCAGACCATAATCTAGTTCAACTCGGACATTAGAGATATCTCCCAGCTTGCTCTGCAAAGCTTCCAACACTTCCGGCATCTTATCAAAATCACTATGTTTTACCTTGATTAGGACATCACGTTTTGCCTGTAGCTCTAAAAGTACCTTCTCCAACAGTCGATGCAGATACTCTCCATCATCACTTAGTTCACGAAGAATAACCCATTTCGTTAGATTTCTGACCAACTGATAGATCTGCTGCTTTTGGTTGGCAATTAACTCCTCTTCTTTACGAATAACCTCTGAGATCATCATAGACAAAAATCCAATTTTCTCCTCCGCAACGGCCTTCGTCTGTGCAAATATTTCCTCGCGACCGGAAGCAATTCCTTGCTGATGACCGCGATTAAAAGCCTCTTCCTCAATCTTGGCAACCCGACAGGCTACCTCGTATTTTACACGCTCCTGATACTCCTGCTCTTCCTGATCAACGGCACCTAGATGTAGCTTTACAATTGGAGATACGGTGAAATCACCCGTAGCCCCTTTTAAAAGTTGATCTCGAACTTGCTGTTCATCTCTCTGTTTTGCCTCTCCAACTCGTAGCTCAGTCAACTCAAATTTAGTTGTAGTTCCGGAATAATTAGTTGTCTGAGCGCCCAGCGCATTGAATTCATATTCATTAATATCCAACTGCTTAATCCCTTCCGACATTTTTCCTCTAAGCAACACAAACTCCTTTTGTTAGGCTGCCACTGGTAGGCTATACCAGTTGATCTCCATCTCCACCGCGTGAAATAAACGCCTTCCCTTGTGACTCCAAGTCCTTCGCCTTCTGGACAACCGAACTCTGTGCCTTCTCCACATCTGAAAGCTTGGTTGGTCCAAGTGCCTCCAAATCTTCCTTGAGCAGAGTTGCAGCACGGTTGGACATATTCTTGAACAGCTTGGCCTTGACCTCTTCAGGACAAGTTTTAAGAGCAACAACCAATATATTGTTATCAACTTCTTTAAGAATATTCTGAACACCTTTGTCATCAACAAAGACCAGATCTTCAAAGACGAACATCAGCTTGCGAATCTCTTCTGCCAGCTCAGGATCCTTCTCCTCCACTCTCGTCATAATATTCTTCTCAGCATTCTTATTCATCAAGTTGAGCATATCAGCGATTGGCTCAACGCCACCTAGCTGATTAGTATCAATTGAGCCAAGTGTTGAAAGCTCAGTTTTCAATACATCATCTAGCTGAGAGATTAGTTCTGGCGATACATAGTCCAGATTAGCAACTCTCAATACAACTTCTGCCTGCAGCCCCTCAGGCAATCGACGCAACACATCTACCTTTCGCTCTGCCGAGAGATGGGCGACGATCAAGGCGATCGTCTGCGGATGCTCATTGATCAAGAAGTTGGCCAATGTTCTGGTATCAACCAGTTCCAAAGATTCAAGGGTGTTGGCATGGCCAACATCGACAATTTGTCCAAGTAACTGTTTGGCCCGATCCTCACCTAGGGCATTAATAATAAAGTCTCGTCCTTTGTTATCGGAGAATAGCAGTTCTGCGTTCTCGTTCAAGGCCGCATAGAAATCCTCCAAAACCTTCTTGACCACCCAAATTGGTGATTTTCGTAGGTTGGCCATGCCATTGATCATCCGCTTAACATCGTTATCCCGCATAAACTCGAAAATTAGATTGGAAGTTGAAACTCCAAGAGTACTAAGCAAGATTGCCGACTTCTCCTGTCCTGACATTAGGGCATATTCGACTTCAGGATCTAGGGTACTATCTAAGGCCACGTGAGCGCTCCTTGTTTAAAAGCTAAGTTTAAGCTATCTCTTTATCTGCTTCAGCAGAGTGGATCATCTCATGCAGAACTTGCGCTGCCTTTGATGGGTCCGCCTCTACCAATGATATTATTTTTTCCTTTAACATATTACCTTCAATCTTCTCCGGATTGAGCTTCTCCTCAAGTTGAGGCAGAGCATCTTCCAGTCCCGGTAATTTCTGATTGGCTTGTACTTTTTCCAGTTCCGCCAAGGTTTTTGGGAGAAAATCTTCAACAGACTCGACGGTATTATCAGTCACCCATTGAACAAATGGTTTAACCACCAAGAAGAAAAACAGTGAAATGGTAAATCCAACCGCCAGATATTTCACAATATTTTTAATCAGTTCACGATTCTCTCGCTCACGCATCATCATCTCGGATGCAGCAAGATCTTCCTGAGCAAACTCCATGTTCTTAATTACAACCTGGTCTCCCCGTTTCAAATTTATGCCTAGCGCCGAGACAACAATCGCCTGAAAGTTTGCTAGATCACTACTGGGCCACTCCTCATACTGAGTCTGTTGACGGCCATCCTCGCCGACAATCGCCTTTCCTTTTGCATCGACTGCCGGTACGCGCTTGCCATCAATCATCACCGCAACATTGATACTTTTAACCCCAGCAACCGGTTGTTTCGTCCTGGTCACACGAGATGGAACAGAGTAGTTTCTCGTTGATAGATCCTTATTAACGTTATTTTTAGTTTCAGGTACTCCAGGTTGTGGCGTTTCGGACGGCAGGTTACTTCTTGCCCCGGGTATTCCCTGGGGGGATGGCCGACTCCCATTCGCCTTCTGGGAGTGTTTGACCTCTGATATAACTGCTTTTGTCTCGTCATCGAATTTAGTTTCGGTCGTCACAGATTGTGAGAAGTCCATATTGACAGCAACCTTGGCAATTACCTTACCGGCCCCGACAACCTTGGCCAGAATTTCTTCAACTTGATGTTCATATTGGCGATTCATTTTTGACGCTAACGCCATACGATTTGCAGTATTGGCTGTCAGCGGATCACCAATATTATCTGAAAGTTTTTTACCGCGACTATTTAGTATCACCACATGCTCAGGACGCATTGCTTCAACTGAAGAAGATACAAGTGACGCAATTCCCTTTATCTCATTCTCAGTTAATGTAACACCGCGATCCAGATCTAATACAACTGATGCCGTTGGAGCCTTTTTCTCACTAACAAATGGACTCGATTCAGGTATGGTCAGATGGACTCTGGCACGCTTCACACCTTTAATATAACGAATGGTTTTAACCAGCTCCCCTTCAATTGCCCGCTGCTTATTTACTCTCTGAACAAAAGTGGTCGTTCCAAAGGATTGATTATCAAAAACCTCATAACCGACCGTACCACTAAAGGTAACTCCCATCTTAGCCAACTCTAACCGCCAGATATCCACTAGTTCTTCGGGAACCATGATCGTCTTACCATTATCATCTAATTGATATGTGATCTTTTTCTCTTCTAGTAGTCTCGCAATTTGCGTAGAGTCTTCATTAGTTAAATCGGTATAGAGTACCTCAAATCTAGTTTTCGATGCCCAGATACCAATTCCCATAAATCCCGCCAGAATACCCAGAATAAGGACGATTACCCCTAGTCTGCGTACCCCATCAAGCCTTAGGTAGAACTCTTGTAAATTTGCTACCACCTTTTCCAATAATTCTTGCAAAAAGCGCCTCCTAATTATCTAGTACAGATCTAAATTAGACCTGCATCTTCATTACTTCACGGTAAGCATCAATAACCTTGAGTCTCACCTGGTTCATTGTTCTAAACGCGATATCTGCCCGCTCAACCGCCAGCATTGTTTCATGCAAATTTTTGCTCTTTCCTGTCGCTAATTTTTGCATCGCCAGATTGGCATCTTCTTGCAAACGATTTACCTCACCAATAGACTGAGCTAAAACCTCTCCAAAAGTTTTGGTCGGAGCAACGGAATCCAATTTGCCTGGATCAAGAACTTCTGGTTTAAATGGCTGGGCAATCTCCAGATCCGCGCTTTTTACCCAGTCACGACTGTTATAATTGCTTAACAGATTATTCATTGATCCTACATTTTCTATCGACATCCATTACCTCCTTGCGAGCGGCAGCTTATTTAGCGCCCAATCTCTAACGCTTTCAGCGCCATCTGCTTAGTTGTATTCATTGCCGTAATATTAGCTTCATAACTTCTTGATGCAGCAATCATATTAGCCATCTCAACCATTACATTGATGTTCGGGTACGCAACATAACCGCGCTCATCTGCATCTGGATGACTCGGCTCATACTTCAAAATAGGCGGAGTATTAGTTGAGATCACCTCTGTAGCATGTACGGTTTTAGCATTGGCATCAATTTCACCTTCGAGAATATCGGCAAAGCTTTCACGTGCAGGCTCGGAACCAAAAGCCACCTCTTTTTTGCGATATGGCCCCCCTTCAGCTGTCCGGGTGGTCTGAGCGTTGGCAATATTACTGGAGATAGCCTCCATCCGCTTTTTATTTGCGGCCAAGCCAGATGAGCTAATCCTTAAACTAGTTAACAGATCCAAATCTCACTCCTTAACGATCAGAATTAACGATATACTTTTTTAATCCCATCTTTTTATTCAACAGCTGCACCATGGCATCATAGAGAATTTTATTCTCTGTCATTAACGCCATCTCATTGGCGCGATCCACAGTGTTGCCATCCTCACTTATCACTCCATTTGGGTCTTGATAGATTTCTGGCTGCAAATTATTAAAACCGCCGCCACCAACATTAAAATGCTCTCTCTCTGTCACATTGAGATTTTGCAATTTATCAATGTTAATCGCCCGTGCTAAAGCCTCTTCAAAATCTATTCTCTTCGCCTTGTAACCAGGCGTCTCCGCATTAGCGATATTGCTGGTAATCAACTCCTGACGCATCTGCCGAAAATTCAGTGATGCTAACAAGGTTTTAACCGTAGTATCGTCTATCTTCACCCCGAACTCCTACTATCTTAAATTTACAAAATATGAGCTACCACCATTGCGGTACTCATTAATTTTGTTTCTGAGTGTCCGAATAGAGACACCTAGAATTTTTGCTGCCTGGGTACGATTCTCACTGGTGTGAATCAGCGCCTTTTTAATTAACAGCTTCTCTGCATCCTTGATAGACATCAAGCGAATTCCATCGTTGTCATCAAGCGATATACTCGTGACCGCACTTTTATTACCAATGGTGAGGTGTTCTGTAGTCAGAATTTCCTCCTCTCCACAGTTGTCTAAGGATGAACAAATAACACTTTTTAATTCTTCAATGTTATGCGTCCAATAGTGTTCAAGGATTTTATCCATCACATCTTCGCCCAGCGTAATTGTCCGCCCATCCAAATGCTCTGTAACCAAAAGCCTTGCCATCTCTTCTAAGTCAGTGATGCGATCACGTAGAGGTGGCAGAGTGATTTGATTAGCTGTAACGAGTGTGAACAATCCACGATAGAAGCGACTACCCCCAACTAACTTAGAAAGATTTTTGGTGGTGGTGGCAATAATTCTAATATCAATATCAAAATCATCAAGTTGAGTTAATATCTTATGTAAGCGCTTTTGAAAATCATCTTCCAAACTATCAATATTTGCAAAGATCACCGTACCGCGATTAGCACTCTCCAGTACTCCCTTATTAAAGCGACCACTCTCTTGATCACGAAACCCAAGAATTTGATTCTCAACTTCACCAGGTTCCTGGGCACAATCCACTACTGCAACCGCCTCACTAGCACGATTGGAATTTTGGTGAATATACCTTCCCAGGGATTTCTTTCCAATTCCTACCTCGCCGGCAATCAAAACAGGTGATTTTGTGACTGAAACATTTCTAGCGATCGCTAGAGAGCGTTGAACTTTTGGATCTTTACCGAACAATGTAACATTTACCATATCCATTTGACCTCCTGTCAGTTGGACCCCTTCCTGGGACTATATTGTTTTATTTTTTATCTCTAAAAACGTTAATTCCGATCTAGCTAATTCACGAATATATGATGAAACCTCCTTATCATCAGATAGTTGACGCAATATTTTACGCCCCTCTTTCTCCTTATCAATTTTAATCAATGTCGTTCCTAAAATCAGACTAGTCCTATCCCGATAGACAGACTTTGAAAATTTTTTCTGAAATCGTATAATTTCACTCTCCAGCAACAAACGAGTTTTTGTATCACTCTCACCTGCCATCATCTCTACCCGTAAATATGCGACTCTCTCCAGCACCTGGCTTAGTATTCCGCTTTTATCTTTCATTTTGTCTACATTTCGTAAGACAACTTCAGACACACGCATAAATTTCTTGTACCGCTTTGAACGATAGAGAGAATCCAGATAGCCATCAATCAACATTGCTGTTTCCTGACTATCCAGCACCCACTGTGGAGCCTCATGAGCGAAGTAGCTCTCAAACTTTCTAATCGCAGTGGGTAATTTTTCAAGTTTGTAATTAATTAAGCCACTATAGTAGTCAAACTTATCTGACTTACGTCCACTCTTAATTAGTGATTGTAATTCTGCCAATGCCCCATCCCACTCTTTCTCCGCAATTCTTTTAAGAACATTTAACTCACCCAAAACTCCAGCCACATTAATCTTCTCAACTCTTTTTACCCAGATGGGATATGTTTTAGGTGGGCTCTCCTTTAAATCAACAATTGATTGGTAAGCTCGCTGATACCCTTTGGTCAATTTTATCCCAAGGTAGGAGCGTGCTACGATGAAATTAAGATATGTATCCATTAGTACCTTATCAATATATCTATCTTTAAATACTTCCCATGTTTTAATCACCGTTGAATAACGTCCATTACGAAAATTTTTGTCAATAATACCATATACAATTTCTGCTCCATCACCATGGAATATACGTGATACTGACGGCCGAATTGTTGCTAGCGGTACCGCATTTAAATATGTCAAGGCCTTACCCCACTTCTGGTCAACCAGATAGGAGCGCAATCTTACTAGCCATAAGAGTGTTTTCAGATCGCCACCCAATTTCTGACGCTGTAGCTCATCAATATTTAGAAATGATCTAACTTCCAGATCCTGAGGCGTAGTCTTAAGTTTTCGAATAGTGCGTAGGGCAACATAACGCAATCTTGCCTCATAGTTAATCCTAAAATCCTGCGAACGGTTAATTGCATTGTGATATAGCTCCAGTGTTTGATCTATATCTCTATCTAAAATTTCGTAGGAAAGGGCAACACGTAGACGAGCATCCGCCGCTCTCGTTATCATAGAGTTTTCATGTATAAACTGATCAAAATATTTTACAGCAGATTGATAGCGCCCAATGCGAAAAAAGGCCTCACCTATATTAAACAGAATTGCAGGATTGACAGGGCTGGCCAGCACCATATTTCTGGTCATCTCTTTATATCTGGATATTACTTTTTTAGGACGATTCAACTTTAATAGCACAAACAATTCATACGCCATCGTTAATTGACGAGGAAGCAGCTGCTGTACTGCCTTGTCACCGATGACCTCTTTTAGTGAATCCAATTGCCCATTATGGGCCAAGTTGACCAGTATTAATTCCAGCGCTTTTTTAGCCCCGGGTTTATCTTTATTTTCCTGGCCGGCAACATAGAAGCTCTTGGAGTAGTTTAGAGCTTGAACATAGTCTTGTTGTTCCATGAAATATGCAATTAAGTATTTATATATTGCACGCTGTTGTTGATAGTTATCGGGTCGTTCAACAATAGTGGTCAAAATAGAGATGGCATTTTTGGGGGTCTCAGAATTCTTTCTCTCTTCTAGATTAATGCGAATTAATGCATTTGCCTTTAGGTATGATAAATAGTTACGACTTTTTTTGTCACCATACTTTGTCTGATACAACTGGATTGATTTATACATCAATCCCCACTTTTTTCGTCGATAAAGGTTAAGTGTTAACTGTAAATGTGCCTCGCTCTCATTCTTTTCAAACTGCCGGTTGGTAAGTGGATAGAAATATTCCGGAGTCTTCCGTTTTAGGTTAATCAGAGTTTCCAAGTGTGGTCGATAGGCTGGATAGTCCCAGATAATCGGGGCCCCATATCGAAAATCACGATAGGAGGCGGAACTACGGCTATGATGTATTTTTCTCTGCTGACTCTTTTTACTAAGTGCTTTACTACGTTTAACACTCTTCTTCTTACTCCTCTTAGCCAATGCGATTGCAGCCTTAGATGCAATCTTTAATTTCATAGCAACATCTTGTCGTCTTTTATTCAGTACCGTCTGATCCAACCAGAAATCAATTATCATCTGTCCTGAGCTGTCATTATAAAAGGAGAAGATATCAACAAAATCATTTGCCAAGGGAATCTCTAACTCAATACCATTGCCGCTGCGACGCTTACTATATTTTTTTATCTCCCCAAGATAAATTTCTGATCCACTCCTAGCATTTTTTCCACTTAAGTCCTTATTTAACTGCTCCATTAGCTCTAGGTCTTGAGACTTAATCAGCAGACGATCACCTAATGATGAGACTAGCAGAGCATTCCTTTGTGATTTTAATTTCCAACGTAGATGAGTTTTTAGTTTTTGAGTGGATAATACGGAGGCATATATAGATGATGTTTGCAGGCAAAAAATTACCAGCAGTGTTGAGGCGAATGTCAAAAGTTTGATATTCTCTCTAGTCATCGAAGAAACATCCTGTTCTTATGGGTCCGCTCGATCAAAACAGTTTGACGGAGCATCCGCCGACTTCCTCATCCTAAGGAAGTCTTTGCCTACCTAATATTCTACATTGTTTTGCAATCAGATAAAGGAATTTTTTTCTCATGGGATAATTTTTCCCCGTTGGCATTTTGACACCAGGGCTAAATGCTTTTTTTTGGGTTGGTACATGACCATTTTGCTAAACTAGTGAGTGATTAGCGAAGAATATATCGATTTGAATATAATTATGCTAGCAATAGACGATTCTGCGGCTATTGAGTCTTTGCCTGAGCCTTACCAGATGTTTTTTTCTTGTTAGGCTTCGATAGAAGATGATCAATCTCCTCCAGGTCAAATTCAGTCAAGCCATAAGGGTTCTCTTTGCTATTAAGCTCTTCATCAAGGTATTTCATCCCTAGCTCTTTTTCAATCTCTTCAAGCGAGCCCAACGCATCTGCTGCCGGAGCTTCCACCTTTTTCTCTAATGCTTCTAAGCTCTCACCTTCAAGTAATTTATCCTCATCAACCTTCTTCTCTCGCAGCTTTGTTTCAGTTCGCTCTATTTCACGCTCCAATTTCTCCAACTCGATCAAATCCCGCTCATGATCTTTAATAACTGACTTCTCTCTCTCCTGTCGCTCCAGCTCTGCCAACTCATCTTCCGTTAGACGAACCTTGTCTGCCTGCTTCAACATATCCTCACTAATATCATCTAAATTCAACTCAACATCGAGCTGATCAAGGGCCATCGACTCAGCACTTTTCAGATCTTTTAGTAGGTGTCGACTTCGTACTTTGGATGCCATTGCCGCCTGCTTTTTGGTCTTTGTTACTGCTAGCGATCCAAGTGAAAGAATATCTGAGCTATGATTCACCAGCGCGGTGGCAAAATTATCCGTTAAGGTAATAACTGAAATTTCTCCTACCTTATAAGATGGGTCTGCAGATATTTTCTTTCCAGTACCTCGGTCATGAAAGCCATATACCTCAAAGACGGTACCAATTTCAACACCATCAGCTCTTCCTCTATCTAAATAGATGACGTCACCAAAAGAGAGCCCACTGGCAATATCATTATAGGAATCAATGATAGCAGCCTCAATTGTCCGTTTATTAAATGTCCTAATCACTCGACCTATTTTAGGAGTGTATAAAGTGATCCGGTCTTTACGCTGAACCAACCCGGAAATATCTGTTACCTGGCACTCCCAAAGATTGTTGACCGGCCTTAGGGCTTGAATTTGAGCTGTAATTGCGTAGCGAAATCCCACTCGATCAGAGACCTCATGTTGCACTTTTCCTTGAGCAGAATAAACCGAGAACATATCCCCGGGTTTCACTTCAATTGCACGATCAAATCTTACAAAAATCTTATCGTACTTACTAATAAATAGACTGCCCTTTTCAAAAGAGTCAATCTCACCGTAGTCCTGCACAATATTTGAGGTAATAAAAGTATTAAGAAAAAATCCCTCTTTAAAAGAGAAGGATATACGCGAGGAACGATCAAATCCATTGCGATCATAGGAGATGGGCGGTTCTCTCAATAGTATTTCATGCACAGGTGGTCGATACTTCTCATACTCCAAATTAAGATTTTCAGAGCCTAAAATTGCTAGGTCCTGATAGGTTTCAGCCGAAGCAAATTGAAAAAAAGTTCCTTGTTCTATCAGGCGTTGACGCTCCTTAATCCACGGGGGCTCCGCACTGTCACCAAATTCAGTATAGTCAAATCCACCCGCATTTTTAGCAACCTTTTTTGCCTCCGCCTTTCCAGAGCGAGGTGCTTCAAAACCTTCTACCGCAACACTTGGCAATGCGGTCTCATCGCCCGAGTCAAAAAGTAGAGTCATCCCAGGCTCAATCTCATGAGGGTTGGTTATATGTGGATTTAGAGACCATATCTTTGAGTAGTAAAACCCACTACCAAATAGCCGCTCAGAAATTTTCCACAACCAGTCACCTTTCTGAACGACATACTTATCCTGTTTGGCGGCCAAAGCAACTTCGTCCCACTCTTCCTTATTAATTTTTCCCTTCAACATTGAGGATAGTCGCAGCAGCTCCTGCTCCTCTTGACCAACATCAAAGATTTGTGCGCGCCTTTTACGCTGCTGATCTCTTTCACTCAAATTCACAACTTCGACTGAAGTCTTTACTGATTGTTCTTTTTTGTTATCGGCATCCTTGGTTCGCTCACCCGATCCTCGTCGAGTTTGCTGTCCTTTTTCAAAAAAGACCTCACCAATATCTTTTTTCAGACTATCGAGTTCATCGCGATCCTCGATATTTGCACCTTGAGCATCAAGTGTCATATCAAACGATTCTACCTTCTCGTTTTTCTTGTCATATTTCAATAGCTCAACATCTGACTGCTCAATTAGTTCCAGTGAATCAAATTCATCTGCATTAACAGATATAACAACTACCAAAAGAGCTAATGTGATTACACCAGTAATTACTGTGATTTTACTTGGTAATCTCACCATATTTTTTTGCATCTAACCCTCTTGTCCCGTTTGCTTACTGCCAAAAAAATCGTACAGTAGTGAGTGGTACTGAGCACGTTTAGCCGCTAGTTTCATTTTTTCACTACATGTAATTAATCGCCCTAAGCTTTTCAAAGCATATCCAGAGAAGGCATGTTGTTTAATTATATCGTCAAAGACCTGCATCGACAGATCATACTCACCCTGCGCAAAAAGAATTTCTCCTGTATAATACTTGGCCCGTACCCGGATCTGATCCACTGAGGAGTTCTGTAGATACTTGAAAATTTTCTGGGCATCGTTGTGCCGATTTAGTTTTAAAAAGTTGATTCCCTTGCGTAGCTGAGCAATCTCCTTTTCCACTGTATCGGCTAACTGACGTTGCTCCTTTGCCCCCAGTTTAATTTTAACCCTACTTGCAAGAGCCTCTGAAGATCGTTGATCCTTTTTAAAAGCGACTGCTCCCTTGGGAATATCAAATATATCCACTGTCTCAACTAACTGCTTCTGTTTTTTAATCCCAGTCACTTTGGAGATATTTTCAATTATTTTTGATGGGTCCTGGTTATCAAAAATATCTTTATCTACAATAACCTTTTTTGCTACTACGACTTCACTGCTCCCACTACTATTAGTAGTAACGCTCCCCGGAGGTTGAGAGAGTAGTAGTTGGTACTTTTTTAGAAGCTGGTCATATTGTGCTTTCGGAACAGTATTACTGGTCGGATCACTCTTTTGAGCAGCACCATCAATAACAGAGCGACTACCAAGAGGGAGCCAGGAGCAGCTAGTCAAAAGAGAGAATAACACTATCCAGCCGATCACCAACTGATGGCCGTACCCTTGCGTTAGGAACTGTGGCCCCAATCCCTTGGGATTGGGAGAATTCCCTTTCACTTTTCGTCCTCCATGACCTATATATCTTCTACCCAAACCATCTTTACTGGGCAGCAGGGATAACAGATCCATTTGTGACCGCTTGCTGCATGAAAGAGATAACTGGGCCTCTTAACTACTATTTTAATTGAGTTAAGCACCAAGTCAATGATTATGGGAACTTTTGTCATGGAAGCAGCGCAGCAAAAGGCATATACAACGATTATTCGCGTGCCCAAGCAGGAGGCAGCGTATACATACTTCATCCTTGAGGCCAGTGAAGGCTTCTGCTTTTACTCAACTATTGACGAGAGCTTAGGTGAGGGGTATCGAGATATCGAGCTGGTTACTCCCATAAAGTTTAAACAGGATATTGACCTACTATTGGCCAAACTGGGAACTCAATACAAAGTGGAAATAATTGATGAATATGCAAGATAGCCCCTCCCTCCTTTGTACTAACGAAAAGCGAGTCTATGGGCCAGTCAACTCTTGGCGCTTGGGCCAATCTTTAGGTATTGACCCAATATTTACGAAATCTACCTGCTCTTATAACTGTATCTACTGCCAATTAGGCAGTATTCAAGATATTACTAATAACTACAAAATATATGTTCCAACCGATGAGATTATTAAGGATCTGCAGGAATTCCTCCCGCTCAAACAGCCTTTAGATATTATTACCTACTCTGGATCAGGTGAACCGACACTTGCGGCCAACCTAGGTGAAGTTATTCGAGAGGTAAGGGGCGTTGTTCCAGACATTCCGCAATGTATCCTGACAAATGCTACGATGCTCCATAATTCCTCGGTAGTAGAGGATTTAAACCAGCTTGATCGCGTAATTGTTAAGCTCGATGCCTGGGATGAAGAGATGTTCCAACGAGTAAATCGCCCTATTGCAGGAGTTACTCTTATGGACCTGGTAGATGGTATCTGTCACTTCCGCCAGCAGTTCAAAGGAACGCTGGAAGTACAAACTATGATCTTCTCCACAAATATAAAGCAGGATCTAGAGGCTTTCGCCCAACTACTGATCAGGATCTCTCCTGATCTAGTCCAACTGAATACTCCCAAGCGACCATATCCCATGTCTTGGCATCGGGAAAACCGAGGAAATCACCAAGGTATTTTTAACTATGAGGTTCGCCAGTTGAAAACTATTACCAAAGAACAAGCAACAATTATTACGCAACACCTGAAAGAGCTTACATCTCTTGAAATTATCTCCATCCGCTAGAATGAAACAATTAGTGAAAGATCGACCAGTGATCATCATTATTCTGATAGTGTCTCTACTAAACCTCACTAGCTCTTATGGAAAGGAGATACCAACAGCTCCGCAAATGAGTAAAAACTTGCCCACCTCTTTTGAAAAATGGCAGCGCTCCAAAAGAGTAAAACAACGTGTAGTTAAGGGGCGAAACTATAGTCACTCCAAAGTGGAATCCATAGATAAAAGGCAGTCATTGGACTTTGAAGTTACTGGTCTACACCCTAAAGGGTGCCGCACAGCTCTAAGAAAACTATCACAGTACGAGAGCTTTAGTCAGTACATTAGCTTTGTAACAGTTAGTCGCTATAACCCTGTTACTAAACAGGTATACTTCCTGTTAGAGGCAGCCATACTTCCCATCAAGATGGGACTTAGTCTCAAGCTTCCTCGCATTACCCAGGTTGGACGTTACCCATATATTTTTGATCGTGGTTTCTTAAAAGGTCTAACTGGAAATATTGATGTCTCTGAGCACCGCCGACGCTGTTTTTTTCATGTAACAGCAAAATGGGAGGGCCCTCACTCCGGCTTTCCCAACATAGTGTTTGAGCTCTTCTCCACCACCCTGGCTGATATCGGAATGAGCAAGCTGTTTAGAATATCTTCGCACTAGAGATCAGACTTAAAGGCGAAAAGTTACCACCTATTTCGCTGCTCTCTTAATCGTAAAAAAAGTTCCTGACCATCAAGTTGCTCTCCATCAGGGAACTTTAGCGGCGCTTGGCGTAGAAATAGATTTATTTTGCGCTCCAATCCGATATTTGACACAAGCTGATCATCTCCCTGCTCTAACAACTGTTGGGCGGCCATGTTACCTGGCTCTAAACTAAGAGTGAAAGAGAGATTGCTGACGAGATAGTTATGCCCAGGCAGAACTTCCACTTTATCATCCAAAGGAACAACAATTTTTTGAATAGTATCGTAAAGTACTGCCGGGTCTCCTCCGTTATGACAATTGCCAACTCCAGCATTAAATAGAGTATCGCCACAAATTAGCGCCCAGCTATCTGGCCCTCTTGTTACTAACAAAGAGAGATGATCCATCGTATGCCCGGGAGTATGTAGAACTTCTACCCCATCTGCCTCCCCTGCTAAATCAATCATCTCTCGATCCTGTAAGTAGTGATCAACCTTTGTACCCCATTGCTTTGCCAATGGATGGGCCCAGATTGGAGCATCAAATTTTTGACTTGCCTCCAAATTGCCTTGAATGTGATCAAGATGCCCATGAGTGTTGATCACCGCCTTAACCTTTACCCGATACTCTCTAATCACCTTGTCTATTTGGTCAATATCCAAGGGATCGATCACCAAGCACTCTCCTCCCTTGCCAATTACAACATAGTTTAGGTTATCCCATCCACCTCGAGCGTCAATCTGCTTAATTTCCATTTAACTCAATCCTTTTAAAACTAACATCATCCACCTATAATTAAGTTGCTCAACAGTACTAACCATTATACTAAATTGGCCACAATAACCATGACGCTAACAACAACCTGGATCACATCTATTTTTATCACTCTCGTGATGACCCGTCTGCTACTTGAACTTTTTCTAGACTACCGCCACTACCGCCATATCAATGCCCAGGTCAACCAGGTACCATCCCCCTTTGATCAGACCATTGAGCTAAAACAGCATCAACTGGCGGCAGCTTATGCTAGTGCTAAATTAAGCAGTGGTGCCATCCTAAATAGTTGGCACACCATTATTCTGCTACTGTGGACCTTCGGTGGTGGGTTAGATCTACTAGATCAGCTTGTTCGGTCCCAACAAGCGTCACCAATTACTGCTGCCCTCTTGGCATTTTCTATCTTTGCGCTAATTGAGATAGCTATCTCAATTCCAGAATCACTCTATCGCCACTTCATCCTTGAAGAGCGTTTCGGCTTCAATCGATTGACGATCAAACTATTTATTTTCGATCAGTTAAAAGGATTAATCCTCTCCGCTGTAATTGGTCTTCCACTACTCGCGGTCATCATCTGGATAGTCATCTCTTTTCAATCTACCTGGTGGTTTTATGCCTGGGTACTAATAACCATCTTCCAACTATCTACTCTTTGGCTCTATCCTGTTTTAATCGCTCCACTGTTTAATAAGTTCTCGCCACTAACCAACCAAGAGGTAAAAACCAGGGTGCTGCAACTATTGGAACGGGTTGGTTTTAGCTCCAAAGGGCTATTTGTCATGGATGCCTCCCGACGTACAACCCATGGCAATGCCTACTTTACGGGGCCAGGGAAGAGTAAACGTATTGTGCTATTTGACACGCTACTAAAGACTCTCTCACCCGATGAAGTTGAAGCCGTAATTGCTCATGAGCTAGGGCACTATAAAAATCGTGATATTCTAAAAATGCTGCTAGTCTCATCGCTACTGACCCTGACCGGTTTTGCCATTTTAGGGTGGCTCTATCAACTGCCTGAATTTTACCTAGCACATGGAGTTACTAACCAATCCCCATATATGGCACTACTACTGTTTGGAGTAGTAGTTTCCTGCTACACCTTTCCCATTACCCCCATTCTCTCTTGGCGCTCACGCCGTCAGGAGTTCGCCGCCGACCGCTTTGCCGCCCAATTTGCCCAAAAAGAATCACTCGCATCGGCACTAATTAAGATGTATCGGGACAATGCTACTCCGGTAACTGCAGATCCACTTTATAGCGCCTATCACCACTCCCATCCTCAGGCAGCGGAGAGAATTGCCCGACTGCTGGATTAGCAGAAGCAGTTCTACAAAAAAAATCAGCCAAAAAGGATTTTTTTTGCTAATCTGTTACCTCTTTGACTATCAGAGTCAACACTTGAGAGGTTTGGATCTAGCATGAAGTTTAATAAAGAGAAGGTTATTGCGGAGTTTAAATCACTGACCTTGATTGTCGTGGTCATTTTTGCATTCCGTTCTGTCGTGGTTGAACCCTATCGAATTCCCAGTGGATCGATGATTCCCACCCTAAATATTGGTGACTTTATCTTGGTCAATAAATTTGCGTATGGATTTAAACTTCCCTTCTCCGATATGTTTACTGATCCTGTCTATCTAACAAAGTTTACCCAACCTTTAAGAGGAGATGTGCTGGTCTTTAAATATCCCAAAGACCCAAGTTTAAACTATATTAAGCGTTTGATCGGACTTCCCGGTGACCGAATTGAGATCATTGATAAGCAGATCTATATCAATGGTAAAATAATCGAAATGGAATCTTTTGACGGTTCGAAGATTAAAGATGAGATGGTCGATAAGTTTCGCCAAGTAAATTTTAACTTTTTCCATGCTAAAACCGGCCCCTATACCCATGTTGTCCAAACGACTAATGAGGTCACTCCCGTTGATAACCTTGAGCAATTTTCTGTTCCGAAAGGTTACTACTTTGTCATGGGGGATAATCGTGACTTCTCTGCAGACTCACGCTATTGGGGATTTGTGCCAGAGAAAAACATCAAGGGAAAAGCATTGATGGTCTGGTTTTCGATGACTTTCCCCGTTATCGAAAAACACTCATTTAAGTTTCGACCACACCGAATAGGGACCTCTCTTTAGGTCTCGCAATAATCAGAATAAAAGCCCCTAAAGCGGACTAAATGCTGCGCATAGTCCCAAAAGTCGGCTGGCACAACAAATTTGACAAATCGCACTATTTTTTTTCCAATGATAGTATGTCGAAGCTACAAATAAGAGTGACTACTCTTCTAGTTCTATGCCTGTTTTTTGTCTCATCAATCTCAATTGCTTGGGCCGGAGGTAAAAAAAGAAACAAATGTATTGTCGTCACCTCCAACAGTGAAGCAACGGATACCGTTGATGGCTCGGTTGTTAATCTTCAACAAGGTGATATCTATCCAGTCCTAAAGGAGTCGAAAAAATACTATATTATCTGGGTAAGAGAGAGGCACTTTAAGGTCTCCACTAAACGGATTAAAAAAATGGTATTTGCCCCCTGTTTTTCCGAACCCGTATGTGCTGAAGTAAAAGGATTGAGCCGGGGTATTATGCTATCTTCAACCTTAGGCCATGCGGTAGAGGTGCTGCTCCCGGGGGGACACTACCCTACCCTACGCAACATTATACTGAATAATCGTGATATCTGGTATGAACTGAGGGTTAGGGATAACTTAGGAACCAGGCTGATCTGGATTAAGGATCGTTACTTCACTCTCCACTACCGATCCTGCCAGGAGCTAGGCCACATCCGTAACAGTTTCTCCGTAAAAAGCAAATGAACGCCCGCTCCCACTTAACTCTGACTCTGATCCTGCTAATCTCGCTATCAACTGGACTTGCCAGTGAAGTTATTAATCTAAAATCGCTGTCTCAGTCCCGCAACTCCATTGAGATTAATCAAGGTAGCTATGATGGGATTCACGTAGGAGATACTGCAAAATTCACCTTCACTCACGGAGGAGAGCTGCCCACCTCAACCACCGGAACAGCCTGGGGAGAGGCAATCGAAGTCAATGGCCGTAGCTCTTTTGGGTTACTGACCAACATGTCTAAACGCTGGTTAAGTGATCCCAATCCAACGACAAAACTTATTTTCCGTAAAGATCTGGTCTCGGCCAGAAAATTTTTTACTCTTGAACCTCCTCCCCCTCCCCCACTAGAAGAGGAAGGCTTTGATCAGATACAGTCGCTACAGTCCTATCAAGACACCCTGACTGGAGATGAGACAAATATAGCTAACCTGTTAAGCAAAGCAACTGATTATAGCAACCTCCAACCAAGCAAGTGGAACCAAAAGCGCTATAAATATGATGTCGACAAAACGGGAAAACGAGTTCGCCACCCATACAAAGAGGAGCGCTCTGCCATTATCCAAAGATCCATCTCGAAAAAGCTAGTTCAGGACAACCTTTTTTATCCCACTCGAAAGGCAGACATCTTTGATGATGCCCTAATTCGTCAAGAGAGAATTAAGGCATCATTTATGAATAGTGGAATAACTCAAGAGCGAAAACGGCAAAACTATCTTGTACACCATAAAAAAAGTCATGAGTTCTTATTAAATTATGGGCAATCACTACTATATAATACCTCACTGGATGATCCAAATTTTAACATAAGTGGTTACAGTATTGTCATAGGCTATGAACTACTACTAGAGCGCCTAAACATAAGATGGCGCAACTGGACTCTACGGGCCAACTATAGAAGCAGTACAAACTATTACAATATTGCTGGAGCGAATGCCAAATCAGATGAGAGAAGCCTACAATTTGTGCTCAATTGGTATCCCTACCACAATCCAACAGCTCTACTTAAACCGCTACTATATATTGGAGCTGGGGCCGGAATGGGAGCAGCATCTATTACTCCATCATCTGGAGCCACCACCAATCAGCCGACATGGAGCTATGCCATCTACCAAATACCGGTATTGATAACTGGGGTAAAATATCGCTTTGGTTCAGGGGATGGACTGATTGAAATAATTCCGTTTGGTATGGCCCTTCATCTGGCAATCTCATATCAGCTAATAATGCTATCCCCGGCAAACCAACTTCCAAATGGAATAGATGGGGCGATCAGTACCAACGATATTAAGCTAATCAGTGGGCTATCATTCTATTTCTAGGAACTAACTTTTTTAGTTTAACTATTTAATGAAGGGTATTAGCTCTGGACAGGATTTATTAAGATGGTCAATCTTGCCCAATACTCCACCTTGATTATGTTTCATAAATAGATAGTTCATCATAATAATTCGATGATCTTCCAAATCCAAAACATCAGGAGAGTGATTAATAATTACCGTCCTCCCCTCAATTGTCAGTCGATCCGATTTCTGATCAAAATGGTGCCTGACTTTAAAACGTTTAAGGGTTGAGCAAATCTCGTCAAGACGATCGCTCTCTTTATAACGCAGTCCCTTCACTCCCGTAAGCGTTGAACTACCTTTTGAGTAGGAGCAGATAAACGCTAAGGTTGGTACTAAATCGGGAAAATCAGAACACTCAATCTGAGCAGCATGCAGATTGCTTTTCGATATAAGCAACCCATCAGGCAAACACTCAACCTCGCCACCCATCTTGCGAACAATATCCACCAAGGCAGAATCAGGCTGCATGGGATCGAGCAATGACTCTCCTTTTACGATGAGAGTCTGACAAATCAGCCCCAAGGCAATCGGATAAGAGAGAGTACTCATATCAAATGGAACCGTATACTCCCTGATCCCCTTAGTCGTAACTTGGTCTATTAGATATTTTGTCAAAGTGTAGTAGGAGTGAGAACCCTTTAACTGTGCCGGTTGAACTTTGATTTGTGGTAAATTAATCAATGCCAAACTAATCGCTGAAGCAAATTGAGAGGAACGATCAGACTCCACGACTACTATTTTATTCCTGTCATCGCAGGGGCCTTTGATCTCCAGCCAATAATTATCATTGGCAATACCATACTTGATCTCAACGGCAAGATTCTGTAGGGCAGAAGTTAACTCCTCCACCGGACGCAGGGGGATACGCCCGGTAGGTACCAAGCGATAGGTGCGCTTTCCTATGGCCAGCAGTGCGGCCAGGAAACGGTTGGTTGTTCCTCCGTCGCCGGTTGGTACTAGCAGCGGAGTAGTAACGTTCTGTTCACAAGCAGGAAAGGATTTTTTTACTATAATGTGACCAGGCGCTTCGATAATTATTAAACCAACCATTTTTAAGGCAACAATTAAATTTTCTACATCAGAGGATTTGGGCATTTGATATAAGTGAAACTCTTCTGGAACAAGTGACGCTAAAATTAATAGACGAATAGCATATGACTTAGATGTAGAGATGGTAATTGATGGGGCAATATCACCCGGGGAGACCTTAACGACGGAGCTGTTCCAACTCATCTCGCACCCTCTCCATCTCTTTGCTAATCCACTCCAGAGATATCTCCTTGACTAACGGATTTCCCACAGAAGAAAGTGTGACCAACTTAATCGCTGCTCCAGCCACTCTTTTTTTATCCCCTTGGATAGTTGCAAAAACCTTCTCTGTATCAAATTGATCCCTAGTCCAAGGCAACGGTGCTACCGCGCATCGATTACCAAGATAGATATCCTGCCATAATTGTAACATCTCTTTTTGTTCCAGTAGAATAAAGATCGAAGCAATTCCATATGAGACAGCCACTCCATGAGAAATGCTGAATAATTTTTCATAGGCATGTCCAAAAGTGTGCCCAAGGTTTAAGACCCGCCGTTGCCCCTCTTCTAACGCATCTCCAGATACAATACGTCCTTTATATTGAACACAACTAGCAATTAGCTGCTTACTCTTAATATCCTGTAACTGATGAAAATTAATTTTGGAAGGGGGGATGAGAAAGGAGTACTTTACAATCTCTCCCCAACCACTCTGCCACTCTACTTCCGGTAAAGTGTTTAAGAAATTGTGGTCGATCCAGACATACTCTGGTTGATGAAAAGCACCAATTAAATTTTTACCTTGGGTTGAGTTCAACCCAACTTTCCCTCCAATACTGGCATCCACCATTGAAAGTAGAGTTGTTGGAATTACGCTCCACTTAATTCCCCGTAATAGAGTGGCGGCAACAAAACCGGCCATATCACTCGTGGCCCCACCACCAATTACCACCAAATGAGACTCGCGGTGAATTCCACTAGTAATAAAGTAGTCCAGCACCTGGGAAAAAGTCCCCATCTCTTTGACCTGCTCTCCTCCATCAACAAAGAGAGTAATAACTTCCTTACTATTTAAATTATTAATCCGCTCGATCTGCTGGGGATATTCCTGCTTAATACTATTTTCGACTATTAGTAATATCTGATCTGTCTCCAATCCTTCAAGACTCTCAATAATAGCATCAAATTCAATATGTAAAATAACCGTCTTCATCTAGCGACCACCCTCCTATAGCTGGTATGCATTTTGACGCAAAAAGTGATCGGCCATCACTAACCTGGCCATCGACTCTACGACCACAACGGCACGAGGAACAATTACCGGATCATGCCTTCCATCTCTTGCCGCTCTCCCCACCGTTGAAGGTGGCTTAAAGGTAAGTTGCAACTTGATCCTACCCCCATTACTAATTCCTCCCTCCATACCACCAAAGGGGGTCCGATTGACAATCTCTTTTCCAGTCAACTCAGCCATCTGCTCACCCCACCCGTAGGAAAATGAGGTACATCCACCAATAGATAACATCGCCTGTGCCAGGTCTGCCTTTAATTTGGAAAATACAGGCTCACCTAATCCGCAAGGAGTATTTTTAATTAATACATTGATCCGTCCCCCTACTGACTCACCTGTCTGTTGCAGCTCTAGCAGGTAGGACTCTAACTCCTGCTGGAGCTCCTGGTCGGGAAAAGAGTAAGGACCCAAATCACCATTTAAATCTGCGGTTTTAACATCGGTACCTAGAGAGAACTTCCCAATAGAAGAAGCGAAAGCAATAACCTCCAATTTCGGCATAACCAAGGAGGCAAAATAACCTCCGACTACCCGGGCAATTGTCTCTCGCCCACTACTTCTCCCTCCACCACGATGGTCGCGGATGCCATATTTATCAAGACTGGTTTTATCAGCATGTCCTGGGCGCATCTTCTGTTCGAGAGCATCATAATCCTTCGGACGCTGATCACTGTTTACAGTAACTACAGCAATCGGCGTACCAAGAGTACGTTGCTGATAGATTCCTGATAGTATCAGGGCTTCGTCCTGTTCCTGGCGCTGGCTCAAACCAGGTATCCGACCAGGAGCTCTCCTATCCAGTAACTTTTGTAGTTGACTCAAATCGAAGGGCAAATTAGCGGGTACTCCATCGATGACAGCACCAATTGCTGGCCCATGGGACTCGCCAAATGAGGTGACTGATAACATTTTACCAAAAGTGTTGCCACGCATGCTCTATTCCGACTTGTTTTTAAGTTACTCTGGCCCAACCTGCTGGTCTGCCATTCACATCTTACAAAAAGGTATCCAACGCTTAACAATCTATGTCAAGATATCTGCTAAATATTAACCATTTATTAACTTGGTGCCTATGGAAATCACAGAATTTGCAACACTTTTTACTATCCAAAGCTTGGACCGTGCCATCGGGGAAGCTAAGCAGCAAATAACGACACAAGAGAAGAGAATTCAAGCACTAAACGGACAAATTGAGTTCAAAAGAGATGAACTCTCAGAGATTAATACTAAGTTTACAGTTCAAAAACAGGAGCTTCAGCAGGCAGAGAGAGAGCTTGTTGCAGTAGAGCTTAAACTGGCCAAGAGTAGGGAACACCTGACTGCTTCCACCGGCCAAGCAATGGCCGATGCAGCGGAACGGGAAGCCAGTCAGCTTAGCAACAAACAACAGGATTTAGAGCAACAGGTTTTGGCGGGAATGGAGAATATAGAAAATCTACAAATTGAGATATCCACCACGCAAGAATTTATCGCTGGAGCAACGATCTCATCCCAAGAGATTGCATCAGATGTGGCAACGGAGATAGAGAGAGAAAATGGTGTCATAAATGGCTTGCAAGAGCGAATTGAGAACAATCTTGAGGAGCTCTCTCCCTCACTGCAGGAGATCTTTAAAAGTATCAATAAGAAGTATCGCTTTAAACGGCCACTGGCGGTAGTAGAAGAGGGGTGCTGCTCTGAGTGTGGAATGGGTGTCAGTGAATCCCTACGCGCCAAGGTAAATCAAGGCTCTACCTTGGAGTTATGCGGAGCTTGTGGTCGTATCCTTGCTCCTCACCCGGAGAAGACCTTTAAACCAGCCCACTAGCTTAACATAGACTAGATAGTTGCAAGGGATAAAGACCAGCGTAACCACGGTAGAAAATAGTAATCCCCAGGCAAAGCTGATTGCCATCGGTTTCAAGAAGGGATCGCCACCAGAGCTATGAGCAATCGGCATTAGCCCAGCAACAGTAGTAAAGGTGGTCAAAATGACCGGACGAAAACGGGAGACACTTGCCTCTAAAATGGAATCGAGTAGCTGCTCCCCATCTCTGGCTTGACTACGACGCTCATTAATAAATGTGACCAGAACAATTGAGTCATTAACGACAACTCCAATCAGTGCCACCACCCCCATCAGGGCCATAAAGCCCAAGGCCAAACCTAAAATTTTAAAAGTGAAGATCACCCCGATCAGACCAAGGGGAATCGCCATCATGACCACGATAGGCTGTCCAAGGCTGGTAAACATCGCAACTAAAATAAAAAAGATACAAAAAAGAGCAATCACCCCAGCCTTTAACAGCCCTCGCATGGATTTATTGGTATCCACTCGCTCGCCAGCAAACTCAAAAGTAATATCAGGATAGGGGGCTACAATTTTTTTTATCTTGGGGGCCAGATCATTCGAGACCTTAATCGAGTCAGTAATTTTCTTATCCAAACTAGCCGAAACCGAAATTACTCGCTTCTGCTTCAGGCGACGGATGACAAAAGCCCCTTTGGTCATGGAGGTGTCGATCACTCGTCTTAAAGGGATTCGCCTCCCCTGCTGGTTAAGAACAAAAAGCTCTTTTAATGACTCCACCTTACTTCTGGCCACCTCATTCAAAAGAATTTTAATCTCAATATCCTCATCACTCTCCCGAATCTCTGTTAGGGCATCTCCCGCCAAAGCACGGCGTAGCTCTAGTGCCACCTGTTTTGTATTTAGACCGAGCCGCTTCGCCTCATCCTCACGAACAGTGACTACCACTTGAGGTTTTCCCTCTTCAAAGTCGGTCTCCGCCGATAGAACTCCCTTCGTTTGATCCATCAACTGTTTTACTTTTTTAGATACCATGCTTAATTCGTTTAAGTCGTTACCACTTAAGTCAATCTCTAATGCCTTCCCTTTGGGAGGACCACCCTGAATTTTTTCAACTGCAATTGAAATGCCGTTCTCTTTTTTTAGTGGATCTAGCCGGGCCGTTAACTCTCCTAATATCTGATCGGTGCTGCGATTGCGCTCATCTGGTGGGGTCAAGTAGACAATCATCGAAGCGTAGTGATCGCCAGTTTTTACTCGTTGGTGACGCCCAATCTGCATTCCAACTAAACTCTTGATCTGGTCCAACTCCTCCTTTTGAATTGTCTCCAGAGTGATAGATTCCATACGTTTCATCAACTTGTCAGTTGTGGCCAATGGAGTTCCCATCGTCCCTTTCATATTAACAAAGACCACTCTGACATCATCGCCCGGAAATAACTCAAAACGCATCCCCTTGGCGACAAAGTATGAACCAATCAAAACAACTAAAAAGATAAAAATAGTGATTCCGGGAATATTCAAAAAAAACGTTAATAATCTACGATAGAGATTGATTAACGGCTGATACCATCTTGTGCCATTACTTCGTTTGGACATCCGTCCAAAGTCCGCCAAGTGACTGGGCAGAATAAAAAAACACTCAAACATTGATGCTGAAAGGCAGATGATGACTATTGCTGGCACCTGCCAGAGGAACTTACCCATAATTCCCCCCATAAAAAAGAGGGCCCCGAAAGCAACCATGGTAGTAAGAATTGTTGCCGTCACAGGACGAATCGTCTCAAAAGCAGCCTCCTTCGCTGCCCGCTGAGGCGGAATACCCTGCTCGATCTTCTGATAGAACTGTTCGGCGACAATAATCGCATCATCGACTAACATCCCCAGGACTACAATCAGCCCAAACATGGAGATCATATTAATGGAGTAACCCAACCAGTCCATAACAGCAAAAGCAGTCATAAAGGCGATCGGGGCCCCAAGAGAGGTGATAATTGAGGTTCGTAAATTCAGAAAAAATAGTAGGCAGATAAATACCAGTCCCATTCCCAAAATACCATTGTGTTTAAGAATATCCAGGCGTCGCTTAACATAGTACGAGAGGTCGTTGGCGTAGCGATGCAATTTAATCGACCCACTGGGAATAGCAGTTAGAAATTTCTCCGCCTGCTGTTTAATCATGTTGGTAGTACGAATAATGTCTGCATTTTTCTTAATCATCACCTGCAGGTAGATCGCCTGCTCACCGTTTGAGCGATGAATAACTCCATCTTTAACTGGGAGTCTGGAAACCTGGGCAATATCCTTAACCCGCACCTTTTGCCCAGAGAAGTTAGAGCGAATAACAACATTTTCAATATCCTCTAACTGCTCAAATTCTGCAACCGTCCTAACCATAATGTTCTGTCCAGCACCTTCCAATGTCCCACCAGAGAGAGAGAGATTGCGATTTTGAATAGCCTGGGCGACCTCCCCCATAGTCAATTCAAAACGGTTTAGCTGCTCCAACTTGACCTCAACTCTTATCTCATCACGGCGGTAGCCGCCAAAAGTGACATAAGAGATCTCTCCCATCTGCTCTAGGTTATTACGGAGATTTTTGGCCACCTGACGCAGTTTTGTATAGTCTTCCCCCACTAATACCACCTCAATGGCACTGCGGGTTTTATTACTAATCTTATTAATGAACGGACCTTCGCTATCCTCTGGTAGATCCATTACGGTATCGGTCGCCGCCTTGACATCATCAACCACCTCGTCGATATCACTATCTGCATCTACCTTAATGGTAATAATTGACCTCCCCTCGAAAGAGAGAGCATTTAACTCCTCAATACCATCAATCCCTTTTAATACTCGCTCCAAGCTAATCGTTACCAACTTCTCAACATCTTCCGTACTTGATCCACTGTATGGAGTTGAGAGGATGGCAATATCGAAACTAATATCGGGGAAAGTCTCACGTTTCAGGTTAAAGAGAGAGAGTATGCCCACTAGTATGATCATTACCGTTAGCAGATTTACCAGTAGTGAACGATCTATAAAATAGTTAATTAATCCTTTCATTACAATCTCTCTTATCTAAGCTTTTTCAATCATTTCGCGACAGGCATCTAGAATGAAGCCTTATCCAAATACTCTTTTAACTCCCCATCAAGAACTGCCAACGAAACAACTAATCCTTCTCGCTCCACTAAACTACGTACTAGTGAAATTTCCGTCTCAATCAATCTCTCCTCTGCTCCAATTACCTGATCTAAAGTCGCCTTTCCTAATTGGTACAGTTTTCCATACTCCATCACAACCTGCCGAGCAAACTGTCGACGCCCTTTAATCGATTTCAAATTCTGATCCATCCGCTTAATCTGAGTTACGATCTGCTCAAAAGACTGGACAAAATTTTTCTGTTTGATCTGCTGGCCCAAAATCAATTTGCCTAGCTCAATTCTCTCTTTTGCTCGCTCTGCTTTAGAGTTATTACTGCCTAAATCTAGTGACAGATTAAAAGCGACGGTGATCTCACGATCCTGATCCAAAATTGTTCCGTTAGATAAGCTTTGTCCAATACTGCTATCATATTCATTCCCCTTCAAACCAAAGGTAATATCCATGCTGGGGGCAAAGCTGTAGTCAATTTTTTTCAGACGCTGATTACTAAGCAACACCTGTTGCTCCAACAGCTGTTTATCTAAACTCTGATTCCAATTTGCATTTGGAACTTGGGAGAGATTAAACTTGGCCATATCAAAAACACCAACATCACTACTATCTACCTTGCGGTGAAGCAGGAGACCAATTTTCTCTAATGATGAGTTTAAAGCGTTATGGGCATTATTGATTGCCTCTTTTTTTCCTAGCACTGCAATCTTTGACTGTACTAGGTCAACATTTAACGCCACTCCATCTTTCACCCGCCTTATAATCAAAGCTCGTCGCTTAACCGCTCTTTTATATGCCCGCTGCTGCAACCCTCGCAGAGAGTTATGCAGTTTTGCCGCAAGATAGAAATTTGAAAATTGCAGTAGAACCTGCTGCTCATTTAAACGTGCCATCACTCGCCTTAACTCAACTCCCTGGTGCGCCAACTGTAAGCCGGCACGATCCTCACGCCCCAAACGATTGCGTCCTAAAAGTTGTTGATAGGTGATGCCCTGATTGTATTGATTCAATTTAGTTCCCGCACCTCCTAGTAAAGAGGAGCTAATCCTTCCCTGATCCACCATACTTAAGGTGTTGCTTAACGAGAGCGATCCTCCCCAAAAATTACTCTGAGTTAAAGCTAAGGTGTGGGAGTTAGTAGTTGTTTGCTGTAGATTGGAGCTACTTGACCCTTCTAGCCGATTGTCATCATAGGTAAAATTATATGCTACCCCCCACCCTTTTGAAGCCTTAACACTACTTACGTCTAACTGCGCCAGATCCACTGCTAACAGTCCCTCTATCACCGAGAAGTTATGATTTATAAGCTCTTTGGCCAAAGGGGATATCCTAGCACTAGCGAGGGGGGCCAGTGCCAGTAGAAGTAGAGAGATAAAGAGTCGATCTAACATGGGTACTCCAAAGAATAGACTAAAATCCACTTATATATGCCAGGAAAAAAGATACGGCCCAAGAAGCCTTTTGCCGCCTTTTTGAGGGGAATTATAATGATAATATAACCAAAAATCCACCATCTGATTTGATTGTTGACTATTGTCACACCCTGATGCATCAATAGTGCTGCCGAGAGGGAGGTGGTTGCCGCCGGTTGGCCGCTCTGCAGTCAACGGGAGGAAAGTCCGGACACCAAATGGCAGCGTAGCGGGTAACCCCCGTCCATCGTGAGGTGAGGACCAGTGCAACAGAAAGGATGTACAGGAGCTTTTAGCTTGCTGTAGTGAAATCGGGTAAACTCTGCGTGGTGCAAGCTCAAATAGGTCTGCGTTTTAAGGGGGGCCACTCCAAGGCAGACGGGTAGAGTGCACGAGCTTACAGGTAACTGTAAGCCTAGATGAATGGCAGCTTTTGACAGAATCCGGCTTACTCTCCCTCTCGGCTTTTTTACCTACGCAAAGCATGCTGCGACGCGGAAGCGCGTGGCGGCAGATATCTCCACTCCTTTTAGTAATTACTGCTAAATTGATATAATATATTGTAATGAAAGCTTTTTATCTAATGCTTATGATATTGCTCACCTGGCAAGTGACAATAACGGTACCTGAGGCATATGCCTTCTCTGAATCTCCTGAATGGAGTAGCTCTCTAAATTGTGCAGAAGAGGGTGCAGTCAAGCTAGATCAAGACTATACTATTACCGAAATTGCCAAGATCTGCCTGGCCCAAAGCCCCTCTCTCCCATTCTATGACTATCAAGAGTATTTAGCTGAACTGAAAGCTTGGAACCCACACATTGCAGGTCAAGAGCTGATCTCTGAAGGAAGCAAGGTCTATCTTCACTATCCAGGCATGTACTACAACTATCGTTATGCCAGACCTCTAACAACGATGCCGATCAGTCGCAGTAAAAAAAAGAAGTCTGCACCACCTCGCTTTAACCGATTTGGTTTAGGTTTCTTTGTTGTTAACTCTCAAAGTGAAGTTAAAGAGAAGATTGCAGGTAGCCAAATCACTCTGACCTCTACTCAACACTCTCCTTGGGCAATTGGGAGTTATGCCAGCTATCGTCCAGCCAAAACTCACTTTTTTCTAACCACCAGTATCTACCTCTCCTCAATCAACTCCACGGTACCCCAAGGAACCATCGAAGCAATTGACTTTCCCTTTGAAATCGGTGGCAACGTCTACTTAAAATACAACTTTAAGAAGGTCGGATTTATCCCCTACTTTGGAATAGACTACGAAAAACTATCTACCTACAACTTTGACGACGTCATCATAAATGGAGATAAAACTGATGTCCGAACCCATCAAAATTTCTACCTAACGACAGGGATAAATCAACTACTCTCCTTCCGCAGCACTAAGTTCTCTCTTCTATTTAGCTACTCACTGAGCATGATAGATAGAAGTACTCAGAAAGGATCTGCCATTCAAGGGTATAAAGGTAACAAATATATCATTCATCTCACCTACCTACCCAAGAGCAGCTTCTCTTATAGTGTCTTCTATAAGGAGCACAACCTAACAGGAAGCTCAAATGCACAGTTTCAAAGGGTGGGCATCGCCCTGAACTATAACCTCTTTTAATTAGGTACAATGACCTAAAATATTGGCATTTAGCTGAAAACACTCTCAAATCTCACCAAATCACTCTTTTTGCAACTACCTTAAATTATGAGCAACACTAGATAAGAGTTAGCAGATAAATTTAGATTTCTTTGGGTTAATGCCGAAGTGGTAGAATGTAATAAGTTTTAATCACGACTACTATGATTTCTATTAATGGCGAAAGGGAGTTTTTGATGAAATCTATCCAAGTGAGTACTGCGCTACTAACAATATTGGCTTCCATCTTACTAACTCCTGAATATGCTTTTGCAAATAAGGAGATCGGTCGCATTATCCGACTTCAAGGTATAGTAAAAAAAGTAAATGGGCCCGCTCGCCAAGAAGAGTATATTCAAAATGGAGATCGACTCTACCAATATGACCAACTACTCACAAGTGATAAGGGTTTTGTAAAAATATTAATGAAAGATGATACTATCTTTCAGCTGGGAGGTAATAGCCACTTTAATTTTAATAAATTTAACTTTAAAACTAAAAAAAATCGCCAAGCGTCCTATCAGCTACTCTATGGTAGGTTAAGAAGCCTCTTTACAGTAAAAGCCCGTAACAATAAAGATATTAAAATGGAAACACCGACGGTATCAATGGGAATTCGTGGTACCGAATTTATTACCGAGGTATTCGCATTGAGTAAAAACGCCCTCAAGAGAGGGAAAACTCAAACAGATATTGCACTCCTTTCGGGCAAGCTTAGACTTAAGATGAGAGAGGTGGCCAAGAACAAAGCTGTCCCACAAAATATAGATCTAGATCCTGGCGAGATATTTCAATCTCAACTTTTTTTTCGCAAGATGAAACATCAAAAAACAATGGCCAAAAGTTCCATCATAAAAAAAATCCCTAAAATGGCAATAATAAAGCTTAAAAAGAGCTCTGCTCAGGGTGGAAAACTATTTTTGAAAGATACTAAAGCGTACAAGCGAGATGAGGTAAAGGATTTTGAAATAGTCCGTAAGGTTAATGGACAACAAGCAGCTCTACCCCCGTTAGAAGCAGCAGCTCCCTCCTCTGAGGTAAGACCTAATGAGACACCCGAAGCAAAACCCAACGATCCGCCTAGAGCAAGACCTAACCCGCCACCTGAGGTAAAACCTAATGGGGGGACACCTGAAGCAGGACCCAGCGATCCGCCAGCAAGACCTAACCTGCCACCGGAGACAAAACCCAACGATCCGCCTAGAGCAAGACCTAACCTGCCACCGGAGACAAAACCCAACGATCCGCCAGCAAGACCTAACCTGCCACCGGAGACAAAACCCAACGATCCGCCAGCAAGACCTAACCTGCCACCGGAGGCAAGACCTAACGATCCGCCAGCAAGACCTAACCTGCCACCTGAGGCAAGACCTAACCTGCCGCCTGTGGCAAGACCTAACCTGCCGCCTGAGGTAAGACCGAGTGAGACGACCCCTGAGGATAAGAAAAAAAAGCGAATTTCCAAGAAAATAAAAAAGATGCTCGACTAAAGAGATAAAATGATCATCTCCATGTTGTTCTAAATTAACGAACTAAATCTTACACTCTAAAGATATTACCGGGTTGCATGGTTGTGCTATCTATCAATCCACAAATATGCTACTGATCAAAGCATGCAGACAAAATTGACCTCCCTTCTGATTACGACCCTGCTCTCATTCAACGTGATGGGGGCAATAGATATTTTATCCACCTCTACCCAGCGCTTTAAACCCAATCGGTTCACATGCGCACGAAAAGGGATCTGCTCTCTTAAACAGTTTGCCCTAACTACCTACGACAAAAGAATAACGCTACCCTCTGATCAGCGTTATCAACCATTTTACAGCACCGATGTTCGGATGCGAGTTAAAACCAAAACGCTCTCTACCCTAACTGACTATGGCGTTGTCCAGTACATTCGCGGCTGCATGTTTGAATCCTATCTAAAGGATGGGAAACTGATACGCATGATGAATATCTCCCGCACCCACTTTGGCGAAGGAAGAACTTTTAATCACTCCGGTTGGGAGATCGACTCTGACAGTAGTGACCCTGTCTATACCGCATGGGAGGATTATGGTCGCTTTTCACTCTATCGCTGGAATAAAAATCCTCGCTCGCTGGAACCCCAGGGCAGCACCTACTACGTAAGAGAGCTCCCTCCCCACCCAACCGTCTTTGCGACCGATATGCCCGGGCCGGCCAGCTACACCTATAACAAGTATGATCAGCTATGGCACGCCAAGAATGCCTCTTTAGAATTTCAAACCTGTCTATTTAAGATAGCAGATCTACCCGATCTTACTGATCCGACAGGCAGCAATATCGACAAATCAAAAGCGCTGAAGTGTTTTAACTGGGAGCTGAAAAAGGTATATAATTTTAAGGCGAAACAGTTTGAAAGTAGCAGTAAAATTGATCCATTCTGCCAACAACAAAATGAGAGTAGATAACTCCCTAGCCCTCAATAAAAGCAATCGCTAATACCAAAGCCACAACAACAAAAGCGATAATACCATGAAAAAGATAACTCTTTTTCGGCTCCGGCTGCTTGAACTCTCCATGCTCTAAGAAATATGAATCATTTAAATTATTAATCACAAATTGTAAGTTACCCAGCGGTGTTGCCCCATTTAAGGTGTAGACAATTGCCCTTTTCTTACAAAAGTGAAAGGTCGGTACACTACGAATGCCAAAGTGTTGAGCCAGCTCTGGTGAAAGAGCGGTATCCACTTTATAAATGGGAAAATCAGGATTATCTGTTGCCAACTTATCCATCACCGGCCCCATCGACTTACATGGCCCACAAGTCGGAGATGAAAATTGAATCAGATAGTGGCCACGTCTTTTGGCGACCTTCTCAAAATTATTATTCGACAACTCTTTTACTGCTACCATTTTCCAATCCTTTAAAACTATAACTCATGGGGAGAAATTTCTGGATAACTCCCCTGAGGGGATTGCGTAATCCACTGTTTAATCTGACTCAACATTGCCGGGGTATCTTCCGGCAGTACCCCTCCCAGTGGGTGCTGATTAGAGACATGATTAGCACGAAAAATGACTCTTCCATGCTGAGGATCGATCCGCTCTAACATATCATGCATCTCACTTAAGAGCTCTCTTACAGTTAAGGGAGTTAATCCTCCCTGCTTAATCTGGCGAGCATAAGGAGTTCCAGGAACCGGAATGGTGGTTAGAAAGGAGAAGAAGTCAGGACTCATCTGGGAGACAGTCTCGCCGCTTTTTTCTACATGCTCACGACTAAACTCCCTTCCTCCCAATCCCAACATGGCGATGACCGAACTCTGCCAACCACCACTACGTAACTTATCAGATGCCTCCACCATATCGCTGGCGCTATTGCCCTTGACCACCATCTTTAATACCTGATCACTGCCTGACTCTAATCCCAGATAGGCGAGGTTAAGATTTAGTTTTGCTAGTAGTATTAACTCCGGCACTGATTTCTCTAAAATATTAGGGGCCGTGGCATAGATTCCAACTCGTCGTAGGTTGGGCAATTTATGGTTTAGATGCTCCAGCACCGGCACCAACGTATCCATCGGTGCCCCCAAGGCATCTCCATCACAAAAAAACACTTTTAATGGAGCAGTATCACCATAATACTTCGCTGCTTGATCAATCTCACCCTTTAAACTCTCCACAGATCGAACGGTGTACGTTTTTGAGCGGTACATATTACAGAAGGTACAACGGTTATGTGAGCAGCCTAAAGTGAGCTGCAAAAGAAGACTGTGCGCCTCAGAAGGGGGGCGGAAAACCGGTGTTGAATAGTCGAGAGGAAAGAGAAAATCCATCAGGTAGTAATACCCCGATTAAGTCTCAAAGGCAAAATCAAGCAGACTTAGGTAGATAAACGCCCGGCTTCCCTTCTCCTGCTTGTAGTCTCTACCCAACTCCACGCCATAAAATCCAGCAGTCAGTTTAAACGGCCAGAGGGAGACGGTTGCGCCATAACTAATATAGCCCTCACTCATGCCGGCCATCAATCTAATCAATGGAATACCAATATCAAATCCAAGATGAAACTTACGCTGCCAAGGCATGGCAACATTGAGTGGGTGAAGATCCATCGAGATGGAGTAGTCCAGCAACATAAAGTCCTGCCGCCAGGTGATCCCTGTATTAATATACATATCTTGGCGAGGAATATCCTGAGTGCCACTTATTTTTCGAAAGCGAGTATCAGCAATATCCAGGACAGAGAGTCCCCAAGAGAGCTCTGAATACTGGGTGGAGTAGATCCACTCTAAACCAAAATCTCCCCCCCACGCCTTACCTTTGGAGTAGCCCAGAGCATTGCGCAGCGCAGTAAAGTCTCCCCCATCAGCAAGTAAAATAGTATTGCTCAACTCAGTACCAAAAAGATCATAACTACTATCAAGTCCCTGCCGATTGATACTTTTTAGGGCGATCCCAATTGATAGACGCTTGCCCGGTGAGGTCTTCTTGCCAGAGGTGCTAATCCCCCCACTACCAATAGAGTGGGAAAAACCAATGATAAATCCCCGATCCAGTCGATAGTCGATATCCATCATTGGATGGACATTATTTCGCAGAACGACACTGGTGCTGGAGCTGGCAAACATCACCATTCCAACCGGACCAAATTTTATGCCAGGGGATGCGGCGGCATTAAAGTAGACCGGAAATCCCATCAGACGCTCACCAATTTTTGAGGCGTCACTACTGGGAAACTTCTTAAAACGGTTCATGTCATCTAGTGCACTGACCACCCCAACTTGAGGATTGATCGGACTCAGACGAAGGCCGGCATTTCTTCCTAGGGCGGCAGGGTTATAAAAAAGGGTGTACTCATCATCGGCCCGAGCAGTAAAAGCATCCCCCATTAATAGAGCGTAAGGGCTGCGCATTAGATGGATAATCTCTTTAGCTTCACCGCTCAACCAAGCCAGCAAAGAGATAAAAATGGTTAATGTAACAAAGCGTCCCACCTGCATCATGGTAACATCACCTCATACATAAATGCGTAGTAGAGCTGCAGATAGCGATCCGTTCCGGAATTTTCACTCTCACAGCGTGCTTGACTCTGTACTGCCAAAATAGTTGCGATATCGGGATCAGCATTGATCACATCTGCTTTGTAGCCATCAATTAACACTTCTAAACCAGCCATGACATTAAAATTATCTCCCGCAAAGCTGGAAATAACATCAGGAAAAATATCCGTAAAATTGTTTAGCAGCACTACTCCTTGGCAGAGGCGAGCCACCTTGGTAGCAGCAGGATTAAAGTCGTTGTGACCAGTTCCGGCTGATCCACAATTATTACCGGCCGCAAGCCCATCCAAATAAGCCGCCATGGTAGTAGCAGCAGGATTGAAGGTAATCGCATTGTCATAATCAAAAAAACAGGTATTGCTCCCCTGCGCTCCTTCACCCTTGGCACCAAGACTATTGGTATTTCCGTAGTAGTAACTAAACTTACCAAGCTGTGCCATCAACATATACATCAACTGAGCATTAATATCACCTGCATCATTGCTGTTAAAGTGAGTCTGCCGAAGAGCAGCAGTGGGGTTTTTGGTTGAAGCGATCCCTCCAGCATAGAGTAAAATATCAATTGCGGTCTGCAAAGATTCATACTGAGTATCATCAGCAGCACTCATGGCACTGGTAGATAATGTAGAGGCTCCAGTCAAACCAGTAAAGTCTCCCAAATCCTTCCCAAAAAAGGTCAACTCATTAAAGCCGGCGGCACAGGCGTAGGCTGATGCTAAAGTCTTAAGGTAAGAGGCATTACTGTTCTGACGGCCCACATCCTCCAAAATCGAGATGGCGGAACTACAGTTACTACTACTTAGATGGATATTGGCCGAAAGAATAGCCTCTGCTACCTTTTCATCAGTAGATTGACTACAGCCCCCCCCAATAAATAGTAGTAACAATATAAAAGTGAGTTTATTTATATAGAGCTTCACCTAACAGACCTCCCTGACTCTTATTGTCTGATAAATCCAGATGAAGATAAAGAGAGGTAGAAGGTGCCTATTTTTCCTGATTCAAATACTCAACTACCAAATTAATCGCTTCGGCAAATGGTCGCTCCTCTAAAACCAGACTAATTCGCGCACAGTTTGGGGTGCCAAAGTCAGCAGTTGGTACTAACGCAACTCCATGTTTTTCCAGCAGATCACTACAGATGTCAGTCGCATAGTCCGAGATCTCCTCTGTCTCCTCCGAACTTTTAGCAAAACGCTGAAACATGGGGGTGGTGGAGAAATCTACTAAAAAATAAAAAGCGGAAGTGGATTGATACCAACAATTTGATAGATCTGCTTGGCGAAAACTTTCACGTAGAGAGCGGGCATTATTTCTCAGCTGATTACGAATCGGCTCCAGAAATGTCGAGATCAGATCAAAATCCAGCTCAACCAAGGCCCGTTGTACCAAGGTATTGGCCCCAGAAGTAGTCTGGCCCTGCAGTCGCCCAATAGCTGCGATCAGCTCTGCCGGTGCAATAGTGAAACCAATTCTAAGTCCTGTACAAGCCATATTTTTTGAGATCCCATCAACAATAATGGTGCGATTTAATAGCTCGGGGTAGAGCTGATAAAAATATGTTGGGCCAGGATCAAAGTAGGAGAGATCAAAATAGATCTCATCACTAATTACCGAGACCTCTTGGTGCTCCAAAAGCATTTTACCAAAACGCTCCATCCAATCCTTGGGATAGTGAATGCCAGTAGGGTTATTTGGACTATTAACTATAATCGCCCTAGTTTTAGGGGTGATCGCCTTTTCAATCTCCGCAATGGACGGGATAAACTGATCATAAAGAGTACTTGAAACCACCTTGGCAACCCCTCCCCACAACTCCACCAAAGGGCGATAGGTTAACCAGTAGGGAGCGATCAGAATTACCTCATCTCCTGGATTTACCAGTGCGCCTAAAGCATTGCCTAAAGCGTGCTTGCCACCGTTGGAGATGGCACAATCCAGCTTGGCTTCCAAAGGAGAGTTTTCCAAATCTCTTGTCGCAAAAAATCTATGAAGAAACTTATCCCGTAGCTCACGGATACCGGGAACTGGGGCGTACTGAAAACTCTTTAGGAAATTCAACTCTCCTCGCATTAGCTCAATTAACTCACTCATTGGCTTGCATGGAAGCTGTCCGGCAGTAAGATTATAGATCTTCCGCCCCTCTTCTGCCAAGGCCACCGCCTTAGCATTTAATTTTAAAGTTATACTCTCATTAATCCCTTTAACACGGTAGCTTTGCAACATCTCTTCTCTCCTAAAATCAATCCTGAAAAAATTATAAATATTTCAATATAGTGGGTGGAACAAAAGGGGAAGCATCTCCACCATGCTGTAAGATCTCCCGCACCAAAGTAGAAGAGAGAAAATAGTAATCACCATTGGTCATTAAAAATAGCGTCTCAATATCTTCGTACAACTTCTTGTTCATCGAAGCCATCTGAAACTCAATATCAAAATCACCAGTGGGGCGCAATCCTCGTACAATCGCCCCGATATTGTTGTTTTTGGCATAATCTACGACCAGGCCATCCCAATGATCTACACTTACTGCTGATTCATCCGCAAAAAGCTCCTCCAGCATCTTAAGGCGGAGCGCCCGTGAGAGCAGTGGCTCCTTTGAAGGAGGAACTGCCAAAAGAATCGTCACCTGATCAAAAACAGTCAGGGCCCGTTTGACAACATCATAATGGCCATTAGTAAAAGGATCGAAAGTTCCGGCATAGATGGCATGCTGTTTTTTATTCATATTAAAACTATCCATTATTTGAAGTAAATTAAAGAGTACTAGCATAAACTAATTTGGGTAATTGAACCAGACAATCTAGGGAGCTAATCGTCCAACCCAGAGATAACTACTTCCCTGCTGAAAATATCGCACCTCATCCAACTCCTCTATCTGTTGCCAGGTTGTCATCGGGAGCCCCTTTTGCTCATCTGATTCCAACCAGATTGTCCCTTGAAACCATCTCCCTTTGACTAGCTGTTTATTGATAATATCTTGATAGACTGCAGATAACTGATAAGGGGGATCTAGGAATAGAATGGTCTGCGCTTTTTGCTCCTCACCCCATTGCTGATACTCGAAAGCAAACCTTTTTAGCCAAGATCTAGCATCATCTCGATGACAAATAATTGTGGGTGCTGGCCCCAAAAGAGCATCGTTGCCTCCGACGGCATCTGCATTTCGCTTTAAAACCTGAAATACCTTGGGATTGCTCTCAATTAGATGAACAAAGTGTGCCCCACGTGACCACGCCTCCAGCCCCACCGCTCCACTGCCAGCGCAGAGATCAATAAATATTACGTGGGATAAATCCTGAAAACTGTCGAAGATACGACGCTTTAATAGTACTTGAGTAGGCCTAATGGTTGGTTTGGCCGTAACCGCAAGCTTACGCCCACACGCCTTTCCACCCAAGATTTTTAATGACACTGCTTAGAGAGACAAGCCTAGTTAGGCTGCCTGCTTATCACTATTGATTGGCAAACTGAATTTGGCACCATGCTCCATCTCAATCGTAACCCCATTATCTGGATCAATTGAGAGAGTGATCAGTTGGCCTGACACCGTTACATTGAGATTCAACGACATATTACCTGCAACATTAAAACTAGCTTGGGTCTCCTGCATGGCTCCTCCATTGGAAGGTGATGACTTAGTCGTCGCTCCTAAGGGAACAACGGTAGATTCATCCTCGTCCTCATCTTGACAGATTGCACTCTCTAACTCACTCATGGCGTCAGCTATTGCCCCATCCTTAACATCATCTAATTGATCAAGTTGGCCGGACTGCCCTTTTGCCTCTACTGTCAACTCTTCCACCTCGGCAACCGGATCTTCATTTATTGTTTGCACCTCTGGGGTTTCCGCACTCTCTGCTGAGGCAATCCCCTCCGCTTCTGCAAACTCCTCTTCCAGACTATCAATCTCGTCCATTATATCTTTTAGCTCATCCTCATCAAAGCCCTGCTCTTGTGTGGCCATCTGATCTTCAACCTTGGCTTCATTTTTTGGAGATTCTTTACTATTGCTCATTTTAGTTCCTTCCCATGTGAGTGGGTCAACTCATAGCGACAACTCGTCGTCAATTACTACTCGACGCATCTAAAGCATCCCTTTAAAGGTATCTACAGAAAAAAGCCATTCCAGCTAATATACTGTAATTACTTATACCAGCAGGATATTTCTGCCGACAGACTGGACAATCAAGTGACAAATAAGAGGAAACGGGATAAAAGATCTAGCGTATTTTTATCACAATTTTTCCTACTCCTTAGTGAGAGGAGAACTTTGTTGATTATTCAATAGTTACAAGCTTGGAGTGTATAATTGAATAAGGGGCCAATCTGTTCGACACTATTGCCACAAAATTTCGGGGAAGCTTCCCTTGAATATCTGTCGTCGCCCTCCCCCATAAAAGATCAACTGCTTCCCATCAAGCAAAAGCAGAGTAACTCACTAAGCTTTCCTCTAAACTGCCTGGTTCAGGGTTGGGCCGGAAGTAATCTACCTAACCACTCATCCCGACTCTTAAGCCAGGTAATCCAGCTCTTAACCGAGGAAGCCAAACAACAGTTCTACTCATTTCACTTTAAAAATAGAAGTTTCAAGCAGACGATATACGATGAATTTTTAGACTATGCTCACAGCAACAATCTACACTTCCCCGAGTCAGATATCGATTTTTTCTGGCAACAAGTTCAAGACTCCTCTCACTCAGTAAATACGCCAGAGGAACAAGTTGAACTGGGAATCCATGATTTTATTGAGATCTACTGCTATCGGGCCACAATCATCTACCTATTGAAACTACGTTTAGTACTTAAACTAGTACGTGGAGAGAAGCTTCATCAAGACTCTCTCCCACTAAGTCGAGAACACCTACTCTATCCCAACTCCTTTCTGGTCAAAACTTTTCAGATCGGAAGCCGAGAAGAGTTCTACTGTGAATCCCTACGCAGCAATCCCTACAGCTGGTATCGCCCCAATGAAAATTCCCTGCCACTAATTGAATTTTTGGCTGACACCTTAACAGATATCTCGTCCACTGAGCTGATAAAAATATCCAGCCACCCCAAAGAGAGACATCTCAGCGATGAGCAGGATGAAAGTAACTCTAAATTTTCACATGCCCTCTCCCAACTCTCTTTTGGAGAGTATCTTAAAAAGCTGTTGATCCATCTACCCCGCTGGATTAATCAAGAAGAGATGACTCCCGCTATTTCAACTGCATGCTATCCCGGTTCACTTACCTGTCGTATTGTCGGTCAACATCTCGTTTCAATCGCTCACTCTCACTGGCTATCACAGGAGGGCGCAACCGATAAAAATTGGTCTCAACTACTATCTCCCAATTTTTGTGGCAGCTCCTTTCTCGATGGCCACTTTGTTCGTATTTTTAATGAACTATCCTATCTATCCTTTCTAGTTAATTTTAGCATTACCCGTATGCTACGGCCCCAAAGGTTGATCTGTGATGTATTTCGCCAAGGAGATAGTTCAGACGCTGACATCACATCTACCCTAAAAGGGCAAATACCACTACCCTCCCTCTATAAGCCTAAAGAGCTGAGACAATATGACCGGGTAGTAATTAGCCATCCCACCACGAGTAGAAGAAACCCACACCACTTTCTGGTACAGAAAATTCAACAAGAGATGCAATTTTTGAAGCCAAATGGTTTTTTAACGGTATTAAGCGGTCAGAACCTGTTCGTTCCCAGTCAGAAAGACCGTACTATTCCCTTGCTTGAAAAATTAAAACTTGAATCCTACTTTAATCTTGAAGAGTTAAAGGGTAGAGGAGAGTTATCTCCATATATCTACATTTTCTCTCTGAAAACGGACTATCCGCATCAGTCAAATGCTTGGAAGTTACCCACAGGCATCACAGCTCTCCATCTAAAAGAGTCATGTCTCTCTTTTAAGTTTAAAGGTGAGCTTACCACCTTTGGGCGCCTGGCCGAGTTTACCCATGAGCTGACTAGCTTCATGCGTAGTCGAGATGCTAGCTCTACTCCTCTCTTTAAAAAGAACCTTGAGGGAGGACTACAATTTGAGTTCCACCAGGATGCTATTATTGATGGACAGCTTGTCCAATCCGCCTCATCCAGTGACCCCACAAAAATTACCCATCCCAGATTCTTTGATAATCTAACTAAAAGCTGTCTCCCACTAGACAATTTTCTTCAGTTTGAGAAACTTTCCCATAAGCAGGACGATCTAGGATGTGATAATTTAAAGCACCACCATCCATTTGACTTCCTGGCCAATAGTAACCAGCGATATAAATCCTACAATGCCATTTTGATCATCAATTATCAGCAACGTAATAATGTGAAACTGGAGATTATCCCAGCGGAAACCTACCCTGCTAAGTTGGAGCTATTGGGAACGGCTTACTACCAGTATTTTGGAGTTATTGCCAAATCTCCAGAGGTAAACCTTAATATTTTTAGAGAGTATTTTGAGTCAGATATTGGATGTCAAGTTATCCAACTCACACTTCATGGACCAAGCACGAAGTTGAAGCCAAAATTGAACGCACTTTTGGTGCCTAAATTTTTTACAACCATTAAACCAATTCCATCAACATTAAGTGAGGGCTTTGCTCCGCTTGTTGTTCCAACTGATGATTTGATCAAGCAACTTCCCCATCCTCTCCTTGACGATTTCAAGCAGATCGAGCAGATGCTACCTCAACTGGCCAAGCGATATCCCCACACCGTACTCTCGATACTCTCCCAATTTAAAATCAATACTGAAATCCTGATTGGCCGCATGGAGAGCAGTAGTGGAAATCAACAGGTCGACTACGCTAATTCAGTTGTGATGGAGCAAATCTTAAGCTTAACTACCTACTCCCTATTCCCTAATAATGACCAGTTCTATGTTAATTTCATGGTTAGTGATCCTGCCGATGTTCGCCTCCCTCTGGTTAGTCTGAAAATTGAAAGAAGCGATGATCTTCACTCTCTAGTTCTGACTGGAGGCGCCCAAGACAGACACATCTGTAGCATTATCGGAAAAGAGGCGGGAATCTTATTTTTGAACTATCTACTATCCAATATGATTGGCACCTCTATCTCCACGCTACTGCGAACAGTTCAAATTCCAGATGTTGAAGAGCTAGCAGCACTAACCAATCTACTGGATGATCAGGTGGATGCTTTACGACAGCTTAATAGTAAGTCTCATGACCAAATTAATCAGATTATCTCCCAGCAGATCACCCTGTAATTTTCGTAAATAGTATAAATTATTTCAGTAAGATATCCCTCGCACGATCCTCAGCTTGTGCGTATAATACTGAGCCATGAGTACTGATTTCGACATTGTCCAAATGCACCGCGAAATTTATCAGTATATGAGGAAAAAAGCACTGAGCTATGAGGGGGGTGAAAGTAAAGAGCTAACCCAGTATCAAAGAGCCCAGAAGAAGCTCAGTCAACGCTCTTTTGAAAATTCATCACAGAAGGAGCTAGCACGTGCCATTGATAGTTCCCAGATAATCTATCTGGGGGACTTCCATACCTTTGATCAGAGTGGACGAAATCTTCTACGGCTACTACGTCCATTAGTACAGAGTCAGACCCCACTAGCACTGGGATTTGAGTTTATCAATTATGAACACCAGCACCACTTAGAGTACTATGCAGAGAAAACAATTAGTGAACTAGAGTTTCTAGATGCTATTAATTATCACGAATCATGGCACTTTCCATGGAACCACTATCGACAAATTCTAAAAATCGCTCAAAAGCATCAACTACCCATGCTGGCACTCAATTCTACCGGTTCACTATCTGAACGCGACCAACTGGCAGCAAATACACTCTATCACTTTCTACTAGAGAACCCAGAAGCAAAGCTGCTAATCTTTTTTGGTGAACTCCATATTATGCCAGATAGACTGCCCAAACAGCTACAACAACTCTTTACAACCAAGGCCCCTAAAAGTCTAATCATCCACCAAAACCTAGATGAGGTATATTGGCGACAAGGAAGAGAGCAGGGCCGGAAGCTGGTAGTTAAATTCAACCCTCAAGAGTACTGCCTCATGACCTCACCACCATGGATCAAATATGAAAGTATGATCTACTGGTATGAAAACCTATGTGATGATCCTGAATTTGATATTCACGAATACCTGGTTGAAAAGGGACTGAAAACTTTTAACAGCAATTCCAATGATAATTTTCTGCTGGTGTGTCAGGAGATATTACGTGCACTTCAACTGCGATCAAAAATCACAAAAGAGGAGTTAGAAAATTACAACCTCTACGACCATCGTAAAATGACATTTATCCTCGACAAGGTGAAACGACTGCCACAGAAAAATCTAATTAATTTTTATAAAAAAATGCTACTGACAGGGAAAATTTTTAAAGTACCATTCTCTCACAACCTCTACTGTCCTAACTACTCTATTAACCGTCTCTCTTTCTTGGCCGGTGCCCATATCTTTGACCTGTTAACCCATAATAGTACCTACTGTTATGAGCAGCAGGCACTCAGTGGATCGCAAGTGGACAAATTGTCCCATTTTCTGAACTTAAATACCCTATCTTATCTCTCATCTAAAATTATCAATCCATTTCGTAAGTGTGATCTCTATCAAGATATCATCTCACAAATCGACTCCCCACAAACTAACACAACGACAAAACGCCACTTGCAACTGGCAATCACCATTTTAAATGGCACATCAAAAACTCTACCCAATAACCTAAAAGGATTTCCTCTCATTCTACTAAATCGTACCGCTAAAACGATTAGTCACCTACTGGGTGATACCCTTTATGAAGAGTTCTTCAGAGAATCTCCCACAAAATTTCAAAAAATAGTTGAGCTGATCATTACCACCCCAACTCCCCCCAATTACCCTAATTTATTAATTACAGCGATCCTACCCAATAAAGATTATCAAAAAAACAGTAAACGTTTTTTTTAACTTTTTGTTCTGATTGACTGCCATCCATCTCTCCCATATCATTAGGTTACTGACCAATCTAAATAATTTTCTCTACGGATGGAGGATCTGGATGTATAAAGTTTTATCAATAGCAATTCTACTCGGCACACTTTTAACTATCCCTGGCCAACTTTTGGCGACAAATCAGATTAGCAAATCTGATTTTCAAACTGAGCGGGAGTATCTACTAAAAAAGTTGAAACCCCTAATCTATGGTGAATGGGACAGCGTTAACAAACTTCCAGATATCTATCCCTCCTATTGGCAAAGAGTATCTTTAGAAAGTCGTACTCGAATGATTATGAAGCTACACTTAATGGAAGAGGGCTTCCGTCAAATGTTTGAGCCGCAGTGCGGGGTCTATTTTGAACAGTGTTATCCCAACTTTGTTAAGACCATGATATACGGAGTAGAGAGTAATTCAGAAATAATTGGGTATATTGTTCAAACTATTCTTAGCGAAGTGCCAGGTGGTGATAGTGAAGGTCTGCGGATGATATTTCATAAAAATGGACGACTAGTTCAAGGTCCGGCATTTTTCACCACCGACCAGATCCACTAATAATAGCTTCAAGGTACCTATTTTATTGAGATATATGCCTTGAAATTAGCTTTGGGCCAATCTATTATCATTTAAATACCCATTTTCCAGAAATTAACGATAATGACCCCATAACTAAATAACTACTTTTAGTTTTTATCATCAACCAACAAAGCTTAAATGCAAAATTTTAAAAAAGGAGGAGCAGATGCCAAAATTAAATTTCTACACAGATATTAATGATGTTGCAAATGAGGCAAAGCGTGATCTAATTGATCGCCACTCACCATTCATCCACTGTGATGACCATGCAAAAAAGGGAGAGCCTTTCGATGTTAGAGTCCAGGTCGGTAATGAATATTTACACCCGGATGATACTGATCACTACGTCTCTACCGTTACTCTCTATAATGGACAAACCAAATTAGCTGAGGCGACTTTTTTTGCCGGTGCCAATGGGGGCCAGGGTAACAAGGCGCAGACCTCAGTAACCTTTAGAGTAATTTTAGAAAAAAACTCTAAGCTGATTGCAAACGCCTACTGCACCAAGCATGGACTGTGGGAAGGACCGGTAAAGGATATCCAGGTTGCTTAAAAATAAAATTATAAATCAATAAACTATATAACATTTTCATCAAGGAGATTTAAAAATGAGTTCACTCGTAACAAAAGAAGCACCAAATTTTACCGCACAAGCCGTAATGGCAGATAATAGTTTTCAAGAGCTAACGCTTGCTGATTACCGTGGAAAGTATGTTGCGCTATTTTTCTACCCACTAGACTTTACCTTTGTCTGCCCCTCAGAGATTTTGGCATTCAATCAGAAAGTTAGTGAATTTAAGGAGCGTGGATGTGAACTAGTTGGAATTTCAATCGACTCTCACTTTACCCACTTAGCATGGAAAAATACCGCCGTTAAAGATGGTGGAATTGGAAAAATTGACTACCCACTAGTTGCTGATATCAACAAGAACATCTCTCGTGATTATGGTGTACTGTTTGATGAGTCAATTGCCCTACGTGGATTCTTTTTGATTGATCAAAAGGGAGTTATTCGCCACAGCGTAATCAATGATCTTCCACTTGGACGTAGTGTTGACGAGGCAATTCGTATGTTGGATGCACTTCAATATACAGAAAAGCACGGAGAAGTATGTCCTGCCAACTGGAATAAAGGTGATCAAGCGATGCAACCAACTAGTGAGGGTGTTGCTTCCTACTTGGAAAAAAATTACTAAATAGTAATAATAAATTAGATTGCCGGAACCCTTCAAGGGTTTCGGCTTTAACCTGCCGCCTAATATCAATTGGTCTTAATTTTATAACTAGAAATCAGAGATTCGCCTAACTAGCCCTGGGTAGTCAATAAATGGATTGCGGTTATTTTGTAACTCCTGAATCATACCATTACGTATCACCTCTTCATCGTCTACCGGGTCTTCCCGGTGCCACTTTTTGAGGTAGAACTCCTCAGTCGATGAGAGCTGTAAATTGTAGCGAACAGAAAAGTAAAAAACTGCTCGTGCCACATTTCCTTTGAATTGGTGATCAGGCTCAAAATACATATAGGATTTTAATATCGTGCTTTTATTAGGAGTAATCGCAACTCCTCTCTTAGAAGCATCACAGCCGGGATATACGGCATCTCCGTCAACCTCGGCAAATTTAAAACTACCTCGAGCAGAGTTAGCTTTACTATCTGTCGGAAAGAGGTGGTGTAGATCAGTCTTTTGAGTCGCCTTAGAGTAGCTTCGACTAAAACGACTTTGTGGCCAAATATGCTCACAATTTAGCACATTATTATTAGGAATACTCATTGGGCCGATATTGATCCCTCTCCTCTTCCATGACTGCCTTTTCACGGCCGATTGATCTTGCTTCTCGTAGTTATTGGTAAAGATTTTATTGCAGTAGACATCGCGAATGTAGTAGCCACTACTATTTTCACGTAGATGAAGGCGGCCAAAGAGATGACGTCTCGCTGCACGATATCCCAAAGTATCCTGAGAGTAGCAACTGCCATAGTGCCCACTACAACTATCGACTAGGATATCTGGCGCTCCTGCAGACTGCCTCAAGTGCTTTTTAGTAAGAAGTTTACGAATAGCGATAATCAAGTTTTGATCAACAACTCCACCATCAAGGAAAATAGAGTCTGTCTTTTCAGGGTAATAAGTTAGACCTGCTGCCCAGACTGTCTGATTTAGCAGCACAAGAACCAACAATAGTTTAACCAGCCGATTCGTAACCATATTTTCAATCCTATTGTTACCTGTGTACACCCCAATATCCTTAAAAAATTGAGATAGTACCGCCCAACAGCAATTACGTAAGAGCTTACATAAACGTTATAACTTTGGCTAATATTTTTAATAGAATTGCTTATAACGCATTGCGCGCCGCGTTTTCCCTGCCCCCCTTTACTAATAGTTGAGTTCTACGCTATAGAATTATTTTGATTGTATCATGCTATTTTAACAAACATGGGAAAAGTAGAGATGAGAAAACAACTATCAATTTTCTTTCTAGTCTTAGTAATCTCTGTCGGCTGGTCAAACCTCTACGCCTCAAGAATGAGCTGTGAGTTAATACTTAGTGGCAACCACTCCCAAAATAGCTCAATGTACTCTTTGGACATGGACAATCTCGGCGATCGAGACTGGGGAAGAGATTACTTAGGATTGGCTTTCCATTCAATCCGCCATCTCCTACAGCAACAGGGGTGTGAAAGAAGTGATATCAACTTTGGCAAGGGCCCTTTTGGTCAAGCCAAATCAAAGTGCCTCTACCTAGTACGCGACCATCAAGCTTCTCACGTCTGTTATGTAGAAAGTAATATTGGATATTTCTTTTTAACATGGGATATGCTCACTGGCATCAATATCGTCTACAACCGCTGGGACTAATGCTTAAACAGGATTCCCTGATAGACTCCTCTCTGTTTCATTTCAAATAATAGTGCTTCCGTTGCGGCCCCGGTACCCATCCGAGGAACGGGGGAGAGCAACATCTCTTGAGGAGCTTGACCAAAAAGGCGCTGAATAACAATCTTTGGATTCAATCTGCTCAAAAAATTTATTAGTAGCTCTTGATACTCATCCTCTGTCATTAAGGAAAATGGCTCTTTTTGATACTCCTCTCCAAGGGCCGTCCCCTTAACAATGTGGAGTTGATGAATTTTTAAAAAATCAATCGGTAGCGAGGAGAGATGATCAGCACTCTCAAGCCACATCTTCTTAGACTCCCAGGGAAAGCCAAGGATTAAATGCGTAGCTACCCTGATTTTTGTTGGTGCCAGTAAAGTTAAAGCTTGTTCAAAGGAGCGATAATCATGTCCACGGTTAATTCTTTGTAGAGTATCGTCATAGATTGACTCAACTCCTATCTCCAAAGTGATATCCTTGACTTGAGCAATACTATCTAAATAATCAACGATCTCTGGCCGCAAACAGTCAGGCCTGGTTCCAATTGCCAAACCGATAACTTGTGGGTGATCTAATGCCTCTTGATAGAGCCGCTGAAGCTGCTCTAATGGCGCATAAGTATTAGAGTAGGCTTGAAAATAGACTACAAATTTATTCACATTGCGATATCTCTGTTTAACTCTTAAAATTCCTCGCTCGACCTGCTCTTTAATTGATAGATCTCTCTGTCCTAAAGAGTAGGCAGGAGAAAAACTAGCATTGTTACAGAATGTACATCCTCCAACTCCAACTAAACCATCACGGTTAGGACAGGTGAATCCCCCATCAACTGTCACCTTTTGCACCCGCTCACCATGAAGCTGGCGCAAATAGTCTGCATAGCTGTTGATAATAGATGTTTTCAGTTTCATCCTATCTTATCTTAAGTGAACAGTTAATCTTCAATCCCATTGTGGTAAAAGCGTTCATTGGCTTTACTCTAATTTGTAGAAGATAATCTGCTAGTGCCAGCTCAAATGAGCTAACTTCATCTTTAAGCTGCAGCAGCTCCATCTGAGGAAGCTGATCTAGCATTGTTGCTCGATCGAAATAAGTAACCCGACTTAAATTAATCATGGAGTGAGTCTCACTACTTGGCGCAACTTTATTATTATAAAAACAGCTAAACTGGGCAAGGTTATCTGCTCCTCCCAGTCCCAGAAGCGGAAGGGTGCTCTGAATAAAAGGGTGATATGAACTGGAGAAAAAGTGGACAAATGCATTGTAAATCACTGAAATAACGTTGTGATAGTGATGAAATATCACCCTGCGCATCCGACGATCTAGTTGGCCAGGTAGATCACTAAGCCCCGACTCACCCCACTCTGCACCAAAAGTACCGTTAAACTCCATTCCCACCATCTCGTACAGTGTTGCTCCCATCAAAAAGAAACTCTGCTCTAACTCTTGAATCAATCTCTCCTGCCAGTGGCCGGCATCCAAACAGGAGGCAAAATATCGACTTAGAAAGGTGTTAACACCACCACTTTTAGTATTTACATAACTCCCCTCTTTTGCCAGCTTAATGCTAATTGGAGTAACTATTTGCTGCTCCTGAATCAACAATAGGTCTGCCTCCCCATAATCTAAGTTTTTACTACGTCCTCCGTGTAACTTGCCAATGATGGAGATATTCTTGACTGAACACTCTTCATTTTGACTAGCTTTGATTTTATTAGATGTGGCACTGGCCAACGTCATCAGATCCACTAGAAGTTGAGGATTACTACGGCGAAGTTGTCGCTCATATCCTAACAATCGTTCCTTTAGACCGCCGGCAAATGAAGTTAGAAATTGGCCCTCCACTCCATACAGTCGAGCTAAATGAAGTCCAACCAAATATTCAAATAGATTTCCCTTTAACTCATTAGTTAGTGCTTCAGATTGCAATTCATCTCCTTAAGGTAGGTGATAACTTTTTGGCATGAGTCGCGTCAATTGTCCAACAAGATTGATTATTGGACAATTGACGCGACTCATGCCAAAAAGTATCACCTATGTAGGAGGCGGGATGAGTAACCTTGAAAAGACCATTGTAGCTTTGGACAATATGGACCAGGCCAGAATTCACTCCTTTTTAGAGCAGCTGGATGGGCGAATTCCCACCATCAAGGTTGGACTAGAGCTCTTTTTAAAGTATGGCACCGACTATTTAGATCAACTGCAAAAAATCTACCCGTGCAAAATATTTTTGGACCTTAAGCTGCATGATATTCCCAATACAGTCTATCGGGCAATTCTCTCCCTTAAAGGTGCCCCAATCCATCTGTTAACGGTTCATACCCAAGGAGGAGAGGCGATGCTTAGGGCCGCAATGAAAGCGACCAAAGAGGCATTACCTGAGACTAAAATACTTGGAGTAAGCTATCTGACCTCTCTTGGCCATTTGGATCTAAACACCCTCTACGGTATTGAACCTAATAAGACCGAGAGTGCCTTTCAGAAACTATTTACCATCGCACTAGAGACCAAAATCGACGGCATTGTACTCTCTGCCCACGAGCTTAAACTGATCAACTCACTAGAGGCTAAATCTGATCACTCTCTATTAAAGGTCTGCCCTGGTATTCGCTTTCCAGACGAGATTCAACGGGCCGTAACTCATGACCAACAAAGAGTTCTCTCCCCTACCGAAGCAGTAGAAAATGGAGCTGACTTGATGGTGATTGGCAGATCTCTGACCGCCTGTAGTAATCTAGAGGCGCGCCTGGATGAATTGACCCGATAAGTTGCAAAAAATTGATCTTTCTTGGATAATAGGAGTGAGGGGCACGGCCCCCTCTAGACTTTATAGTGGAGAATCTGGTGTTGAAAGTACTACTGGTACCATATCTGTTAATTCTCTTCCTGCTGCCACTTGCTGGCCACGCCCTAACTGAGACTGAAGTTATCTCTGCGGAAGCGATTGTCTACGCTGACCAAGAGCTAACCTCACCCATTGGTACTCTGCCTCAAGGAACTCGTTTGACCATCGGAAGCAAATCACGGCTCGGTGGCCAAGTGCGAACAACGATCATCAATAAGAGATTAGTATTTATTAAGAGCGTAGATCTACTAATTGATAACATTGAAGCACCAATTGACAGTGCTCTTAAAAAACATCGCCAGCATAACGTACCTGACCAGATAGATGGCACCATTTTAATTGATAAGTTGGACCAAAATAACTACATAAATATCTACCTAGGGCAGTTTAACCCCGGAAGCCAGTGGGATACATTGGCCACCTCCAATGGTGATAGCGCAGGTGGAACTATTCGTAGCTATAGCTTTATGATTGAGCACCGACCAGTAACTCACAATACTTTTGGGGGTATTGGTTTTGGGTACTATAATTTAGTTCAAAATCAGATATCCTTCTCTGCTATAACCCTCGACGGAGCTCTTTACTGGAGTCCAGTCTACCGCCAAAAATTCTCCATTGATCTATTTTTTCAGGGCCAGGTCTCAGCTGGAGTAGTTGTTGATGGCAAAGGATGGGATAATAAATACAAAGGTAGCCTGATTGGGATTGCACTTGGAGCTCAAGTGCGATGGCTACTGCTAAAACATCTAGGAGCGGTCGGTGGATTTTCCATCAAAAGGTGGATGTTAAACGGGCTTAATCAAGTACCAACCGATACCGGCAGTGAGAATTTAGATAAATTTAATGGATTGGCGATATTTATTGGTATGATCTACCGACTTTAATAACTCTCAAGCTCCGTCTCACTCTTATCCAAATCATTTTTTCGCTGCTTTGCCTTTTGCAAGAAAAATTTAATGCGCTCCTGATCACTCTCAAAGTCCTGAGCACTATCATCTAGCAGGCTCCTCTCGTAGGCAATCTCTGCCTCGCCCTCCTCCAATATTTTGCGTTCCAAACGTCTGGCCGCACTCTCTTTGAGGTTACCGTCTTGTTTGCCTGAAAAGGAGCTGCCAAATCGACGGTGAGCATATTCGTAAAGAGGGGTGAGAAATTTACGGTTCTCTACTTCTCCACGCTCTAAAAAGGAGATCATCTCCTGCATAATTGCCTCATTATCCAGTTGGTGAGTCCAACAGGAAAAGAGATCCACCATCCCAGGGTGCTTTATACGCAAATTATAAGGCATCTGTTGGTACTTGACATAAATCTCATCAGTATATTGAGGACGACTAGCCTTATAGTAATAACGGTTGATTAGTAGTCGATAAATGTCGGCCGCAGTTGCGCTATCCGACTGCATAATTACCTTCAATCCCCGAACAATCATACCATCGCGCGATAATAACAGGTACTCGCTTAAAGAGGAATCACTACTCTCTAGTTCCACAACTCCTACCAAGCGTGAGCCATTTGGTACTCCATGATAAAGATGTAATGAGTTAACTTTCTGCTTACCCCACAAGCGAATACGCAAATATAGAATATACAAGTTATAGTTTAAATCCTCATAGCTTACTCTTGATAGCATCTCCCAATAATCACTAACTGTGCTGGAACGTGAAATACCAAACGTTAAGTTCAGCAAGTAAAGATCCTTCCAAATTTGTTGTGAATTTTTTTTAGAGATAAATCTCTTGGGAAGAGGAAGAGACCAAAGCTTAACTTCAGATACACCTATCTTAAGACGAAATGGCTTTATTGAGTGAAATGATAACCGCTGATCCCCACGAGTAGTTGCGATTTTCGCCCCCAGTAACACCCCCTTGCGAGCACTGGGGTTGATCACCAGTGGTATTGGTACTAAAATCGGATGAGAAATCGGCAGGGGGACAACAAAATTTTGTAGATGGGTATCCTGCCACCAGTGAGGAGCACCATCACCACTATCACTTCCGGCTGGTAACTGATAAGGAGCACCTGAAATTAGATTATCTGAGTGTTTGGCAATGACAATATAGTCATTGTTAATACTACCAAAAATAGCTTTAAAATAGAGCAGATAGGGGAGAATCCAGCCCAATAACCCCAGCAGAGTCACCCCCACTATCAAGTAGAAGAGAAAGTAGATAAAACGTTTCATTCTATATACCGTTTCGTCCCTTAAGAAAAAATCATTAATGTCGATATGTAAGATGATGACGTAGGTGGCAATATGGCCGAAAACTATGACTTGAAGGATCGATAGCGATGAGAAAATACTCGATAGTTCTATGCTCACTAATGGTAACAATACTACTCCTTTCTGCTTGTAACCCTCCGCGAGATCGTCGGGTAACCCGAAACGAACAGTATGTGATTAGAAGTAATGACGGTGAGAGTGAGCAAACTAGCGGTAATTCAACCGTCACCGATGATGGAGGGGATGAGCAGAGTAGTTCTAACTCTGACTCTAGCTCAACAACGAATGTTAATCCCGGTATGGAGAACTGCAATTTTGCGACTAGCTCTGACAATCAGTACCACTTCACTCACTCTCACCTGGGTGCGAGCAATGGGTATAACATCTGTCAGAACACCCAAGACCCTAAAAAGGTTCACCTACAACTTAAATCTGCCATAAGTGATGCCAAAGTATGCATCATTCCCACTTCAAATCGTAATGGATTGACTGTCTTTATTGGCGAGCCTCGCTGTCTAATGATGAGCGAAGCAAGTAAAATTGAAGAGATTCCACTACTGATCAATCGCACTGGTTTTGAAACTCTATCGATCAACGGAGTGATGATAATTCGTGACAAGTCATACTTCTATGGTTGGCCATATAATCAGTATTTACTGGCACCAGATGCCTTTGTATTCTGTTCCCAGTGGCTAGACAACTACTCAGACCCATCTTACTGCAACACCTTTAATGCTGTCGGTGAGTATATCTACCACCAATTTTAGAGCTAACTAAAATAGATCTATTCTGATAATCAGTTTTTTATTACACCGGAGATTCGTTCATCGCTACAGAAATATTGATAGGTAGATGAGTTTAACGTGGGAAAAGAGATTATGGGAATAATTGTGCCATGAGCACCATTATCCTCCCCCTTGGCTGGAAGGCATAATACAATATAGTAAAAGCTTACTCCCCCCTCATCATATGACTTTATATAGCTATATAAAATATCCCCTTCCACATCCTCTATCCGATATATTTCATCCGCATCCTGAAGTGTGTTTTCCAAATAGGAGTTGTATAGCGGGAAACTTTCTAGAGGAATATCAGCATCAACACGAACAGATAACATCTCGGCCAAGAGAGAACTTTTCTTAGCTGCTACTAATGTCTCTAAGCTAGAGCTACTTTCATCAGAGTTGTGGCCGGTAATGGCTGACTGTAAAAATTGTCCCTTCTCAATAATTTCATCTCCAGTGCGAAAAGAGTCTAGAATTTTTTCACTACTGGTCATGGTAACCAAAAAGACAAAGGATGGTACAAAATTAAATACAGTACAAATAACGATCACCGATGAACATTTCTTTTTAGTAGAACCAAAATGAGAGATAAATATGTAAACTTCCTCCTTTAGGTGGTTCTGCATCTTCCAAATTTCATCTGGAGCACGAAGAGTGCTATCAACATATTTAGGATCATCTAATAGATCAAATGAGTGAGCTTCACTGCTGCGACTAACGGAGCATGTTTGGCGTATACTGTTTTCACACTCCTCATACCAGGCAATATGGCTTGCGAAGTAATCATTAATACAGCTTTCCCGACAGAACCCACGGTTAGATCCATCCTCAACAAAAAGCAGTTCCTCAACGGAGTAAATAATCCGCTTGCACTGACAACAGTGATAAATGGCGACTAACTGCTTCAAGCTAAGCTCAGATAGAAATATTTAAACTGGTAAAGATGGAATTGCCATAACCTGCAGGAAGATCCCATAGACGGGCAGCAAGTGGAACCTCTCCCTCAGTTGGAGAACTGGTTCGAAAGCGGGCCCCCAATGCCATCTCAATAAATGGTCCTAGCCCTAAAAATAGTTTAGTGGTCAGGTGAGCGAATACTAGCTCACGATCTAGGGCCAAGGGATGAATATTTTCTTCACTACTATCATAAGTTTTTGATAGCACACGATAACGATCGGCTTCTAACAAAAAACGAATATCAGGAGAGACTGTCCAACCCAAGGCAGCCTTGACTCCGTGGATACTACCTAGATCCATCTCTTTTTCATCCCCAGGTGTGCCAGTAAGCCTTAATTCATATCCCATACCAAAGACAAAACTACCAAATCGCTTGCTAGTCTCAATACCCACTAATTTATCAGTTCGACTACTAGCAAAGATGGCATCATCTTGAGGTAACATTACGCCACCAATCAGATTGACCATTGCTAAATCTGTTGCCCCCCCCATCTGAAGCCAATTTAAACCAATTTTCAGTGTGGGATTACCAGATTTACTTCCTTCCATTGAAGCAAACTCTTCCGAACTGCTGGAAGCATACCAATAGGAGGTATCAAAATAGATATTATGAAAAGTTTGAAAGTGTCCACTCATTCGATAGAGACCGACTTTAGAATTTTCGGTGCTACCATGGACACTAATGCTCTCCATCCCGGTGGATAGATTAAATATTCCCATTCCACGTGGCTTGCTGCCTTTAGATGATCTCTTGCTTGTCGATCTGACACTGCGAGCAGAAGCCTTGGATCTCTTGCCCTTGCGCGCCTTTACACCCGATGTGCGCTTCCCCTTGGGCTTAAACTGAGAGCTATCACTGTAGTCCACCAGCGCAAATAGCTGTAGGCTACTAAGGGAGACAATGGTCAGGAGAGATACAATCAGTCGTTTCATAGATTAAATCCAAGATAAGAGTAAACATAAACGTGGTATTGATACAGTACCAAACTAGTCATCACTGATAATTCTAACTCTTTTGGGAATTAATATCCAACCGGATGAATAGGGCAAAAGCTACCTGTTACCATCTCTCCTCGATAGTTAATATAATAACTGTGTACGTGCCTAGTTTATACTTTATGAGGTCCAAACAATGCTATCCACTTTTCGCGACAACAATCTAATTTCACTAATTGAGCTTGGTATGGAAGGACACTTTCCGCTATTTCGTACTAAGTGGTTGAGAAATAAGGGAAAACGAAGAGATATGGCACTTAACAGTGATGAGCAAATAAGGGCCAACCGGCTAATAAAACGTATATCCTGTCATAAAAGCCTCGAACGTAAAAAAGTGATTATGGAGATACTGGATGAAGAGGATCGGGAACTACTGATTCGCAGTTTTATTGCAACGATTGAGGAGAAAATACTAGAAACGAAATATCCACTACAATAACTAATTGGTGAAAAGTGAAAAGACAATTTGTTATATTAATATTAACTCTGTTGATCATACCTGTAGTAAAGGCAGAATATCGGGTCTATCAATACATGGTTAGTTCCGCTTTTCCTCTAAACCAAGATAGTGCCTCATATGTTGTAACTTCCTCACTCTCCCCCATGAGTTATGTTGCCTATCACGGCGGAGAAGATGTGATCCGTGTATCACTCCTTAGAAGTTGGATTTGCATGGGCAACACAGGACACAGCGAAGCTCCCTGCCAAGCTCCGCTTGAAAATTTTGAGTCCAGTCAGGAGATTGGAGCAGACTCAAAAGTAACTAGTCCCACCGGAGAAACAAAGTGAAAGTGGATAGTGATAGTAGTAACAATGCAGCACTAAATGCCAGGCGGGCCCAGCGACTGCAGCGGCGTTTAGTTAAGCAAAAAGAGCAAGAGATAGCAAACATCAAGAAGGTCTATCAAGATCGAATTGGAAGTGTAAAGCTAACTCAACAACGTAAGCTAACGGACCTAAACGATGTCCATCGTAACGCGATGGAAGAGAGAGTCATAATTGGTCAAGAGAAGCTCGAAAAATATAAGACCGACCTCAATAAAGAACAAAATCAACTTAGTCGTAAACTTGAAAACTACCAGACTGACCTTGCCAAAAGAACAGATTTACTCAAAAAAAACCACCAGACACAACATAAAATCCATAGTGACCGACTCAATGAACAAGCAGTAGACGCTAAGGTAAGATTAGTAAACCATCAAAAACAGCTAAAGAGTGATAGTAAATTTGCTATCAATCGCGCGATTCGAGAGAAAAATGCGATAGCGAACAATCTGGCCAGTGACAATGTTAAGCACCAAGCATCGATAAGACTAAAGGAGAAGGAAATAGTCTCTCAACAGCGGATGAACAAAAGACAGGAGTTAAAAGCTCAGACAGATTTCCGGCTAACAATGCAGCAGCTTCGACTAGACGCTCAAAAAGATATCCACAAACAGGAATTAATGAATAAAAAGAATTTTGAGACAGTGCAAAGTAACCACTCACGCCGCCTGATGGGACGTCAAGAAGCCTTTAAACAAAAATTAGTGGCGATGAAAAATGCTCAAGAGCAGTTAACCAAAAGAATCAAAGACAAGTACAGTACTCAACTACAAAAGCTGGTTGCTCAGAGCAACCTGCAACGAGAACACATTGCCACTCGATCCCAAGATACTTTCTACCAAATGCGTCATCTAACTCCCACCATAAAAGATGGTGGTGATCACTATCTACTTTCAGTCCCAGTTGCACCGCACGAAAGGGACAATATCTCCTTGGCGGCAAATGAACGTGAGTTGGTATTAACTTTCACTCGCCGTTTCAATCAAAACAATCGTGACCAAGCTGGAAATAACGAAATCACCAAACGTTCAGAAGTTCTCTCATCCAGAATTAAAACACCCGATATTATTACTACCAATGATTTAGTCTCCAGCTACCATGATAATCAATTAGTATTTAAGATAAAAAAGAAGTAGATTACCTTCATGCGAAGACCATTAATCACTCAGTCAATTATTATTAAATCAATAGAATTTATCAGTTTTAAAATTTCATTAATTATCTCTGATAATGATAGCCTATTTGAAGATCTGCAGGGAAGTAGTTCCCCTCAACTTCCAATTCAAAGCATTAAACTACTAGGAAGCAACCAGTTTCAAATCAAGATATTGGGACGAGATAAGAAACGTAATGTTGTATTTTCCCAATTATTTGAGTCAGACGGCTTGGGTAATTTTAATTTCAAAATCGCGGTGGACGATATCAGCAATCAGATTGACCTATTCCAATTATTTGAGGTCAAGCAGCTACCAGGCATTGAGTTGTACTTAGGTTCTCAATTCATGATAGATGTTACCCAGTCTCAAAAAATTATTATTAGTGATTTTGATAAAACATTGGTTGATACACGCTACTCTAACACTAAAGAGGTCTACCGTTCGTTAACCTCTCCTCTATGCAATTTCCCATCTCTTGAAAATAGTATTGCTATATTAAAAAACTATATAGCCGGCCAGTACCATCCATTTATTCTTTCCGCCTCCCCCCATTTCTATCGCGGAGCACTTCGTGACTGGCTCTATCAAAATCAGATTTTTACTGCTGGTATTTTTCTTAAGGACATTCGTCAACTATTCTCCTTCTCAGAAGGAATATTAACTCCCAAGGATTTTAAAGTTCAAGGGCTGTTTAAGATGAATCACCTCTTAGACATCCTGCTGATGACTGGTATACCCAAAAAGATGGTCTTAATAGGTGATAACTTTGAGTCTGATCCTCTAATCTATGTCTCACTACTACAGTTGATGCAGGACCGCCATGATCCGTGGGATATCTGGAATCGCCTGCGTAAAGATGCCTCTTTCAAACTAACTAATCGACAGAACTCCCATTTTTTGGCCAAGATCTACCAACTACAGAACCATCTGCAAAATTATAAAAAGCAGTATAATACTACACCGGACTTAACGATCTATATTCGTAAAAAAAATGAAGATGACCAGTTAAAACTTCCAGAGAAAATGCTCGAAAGCTATAAAGACAACCTACACCCATATATGGGAGCGACTTAAACCCATTATTTCAGATGCCCATAGATAACATCAAGGATTTCTAGACGAGGGAAGGTAGCATTTTTTACAACGACATGAATTAACGGCTGGGGAATCTCTTGCTCATAGATAAAAATATTTCTTAATGCGGGAGTGATAAAATCATCAACGCAAATGGTACATCTGCCATAAAGCATCAATTCTAGACGGGCCACAAATAGTTGACACTGGTCATTTAGGTAGGGAGGCAGTTCCCCTCGTAGCTCCTTAAAAGATTGCAGTAATATATACTGACCTTTGGTGTGACTTTCATGAATAAATTGAAAAATAAGGAAGTAGATCCTAGGAATATTGCGGTGGATCGTTGACGCCAAATAATCACAACTCAGCTGGATATGATGATAAGCCAAATGATAATTTTTTTGGTCATAATAGACTTGAGCCAAAATCATCTGCCGCATACCATCGCGAACAGTAGAGGATAGAATGTGCTCCTGAGATTTTTTGTGGTGTAGTCGTTGCTTGAAATTTTGCTCCCAAAGATGAGAGTACTCAACAACTGTTCCTTGGTAAATTTTGGGAGCATCGCCAGGAATATAAAGAGCCTTCCCCTCCTTGGCATTTAGAGTGGCCACGGCAATACTATTGTGATGTACAGGATCAACCCGCCACTGCTCTGGCCCCTCTTTGGCCAGTGTGACTGGTGTGGCAATCGACTTAATTAATTTCAGATCATTTAGTGGCTCTTTTCGTTTAAGTTCGGTTATTTTTTTATTCGCACTTTGATGTCGCATTTGACAGTAAGACTCAAAACCAAAAGGTCGAAATATACTCTGCTTAATATTTTTATTCAACGGCAGATTGTTATAGTAGAATATTTTTTTAGGTCCTACTCTCTCCTTAACAGCAAAACGCTCCTCGCCCCACAGATCATAGGCCAAAGTATCCCCATCTTTGAAAGTTAGATAGATCCCCCAGCTAGTAATCGAGTTTTGACCATCCAGAAACTCCAGTGCTGACTTACGATCACTTACCTGCTGCAGCAGCTTAAATAGTAGATGAAAAATTGGTGTTCCCTTGGAATTCATAACATCGGTATATTTTTGATGACAAGCCAATGTCACTCCAGCACTAGTCATTGCCGTCAGGGCCGGATAGGGCATCCCAACACATCCGAAAGAGAAGATATCCGGTTTGCCTGGAAAGCGGTGTAGTAGTGCCCGTTCGTAGCGGTCGTAACTAGTGGCGAGGGGGAAATCTAGAATTCGTGCATGCATTGGTGATTGGCTCTTAGTATTCCACGCAAAGTAACTTGAGCAGCCAAATATAGTTGTTGGTATGGCCGGAAGCCACTTAGAGAGAGCGGCAGTCATTTCCGGGACCAATAGAGCATAGACCACATCCTCCAACTCACGCTCTACTCCCTCGGCATAGGCAGAGGCGAAGCGCAAAAAACTATCACAGTTAAGCCCCCGTGTAATAATCTGCTTAATTAGCTCCTGCACCACCCTGTCCACACTCTTCCACGGTGTTGAGATGATCTGAGTGATGTGATTAAAAAGGGACAAAAAGTCCTCTCGATCCTTTAAGCCCAATTGGTAAAAGGTTTCCTCCGGGTCACCGATAAGAGTAATTAGTGGTGGAATTTCTTTAGAGGAGGAGTTCATGGAATCTATTTTATCTTCGATCTCGGTATCAAGCAATGAAATTGCAGCCATCTGCCTGTTATTGCTAGCAGCGACTAGAATCTATATGCAACTAATTCACTTTCGCTTTGAAGAGTTACCAATTAGCAGAGCGATCGCTAAGCGATTAGGTCAAGACTATGTAATCCAATTTCACAAAACCGGCTTCTATCTAAGTTTAGGCTATTTTCTGCTATTTGCACCGGTGGTCTTTTTTTAGAGATATTTACATCCTCAAAATATCACGAATAATAATCTCCTTCTACGAACATTTTAGAAATTGTGAAACCGGAATAATCAAAAGGCATGAATATAAAACAGTTATATCTCAAACTGAGACGCTTTGTTTTCAAAATAACATGAAACAGGGTTACTACTTTGCCTGACAGAATAGTGCAGCCGGATTTTGCTTGCACAAGAAATCTTTAATCAATTTATTCTCCGCTTTAAGATCATTTACCTCTGCTTCTAGCTTCTTATTTTGCTCTTCAAGAGAAGCAATATCGCGTTGGTTCTCCGCAATCTCAAGCGAGTTATTATTTATTGCCTCATACAGCACATTAAATATCTCATCAATCTGATAACGTAGATGGTTGATGGAGTGCTGCTGCTCTTTGGTGGCTTGGATAAGAGGGCCAACTAAACCATCATAAGCAACCATTAGATACCCATTGGGGTTTTCCATTACTAGCGTTGGAAATACTTTTTTGACCTCTTGGGCAATAACCCCTATCGCCTTTTTACCCGGTACGCCGGAGAGATCATTCCACACATACTCAACACCGCGCAGTTTCATTATTTTGTCTACTGCATTCGCAATTGGCTTTACTTCCTTCTTTAGACGCTTATCAGATGAACATGCGGTAGTTCCTGTTCCATCACCAATCACACATGCTGTTGCAGCACTACCTTTCACCATCAAATTACCACTAACAGTTAGGGCATAGGCCAAGTCGGTGGATGTACCAATGCCAACCGCTCCAGAAGTTGCAATAAAGATACCCGAATTAGTGCCGTCATTTGAGAGCCAGTTTGAACCTGTCCTAAAGTTGGCCGTCATTGGTACCGAGCCATCTGACTTTAGATCTCCCTTGTCGTTAAATGTTGTCCAGTCTGTTCCACTTAAGTAACCAGAGGTCGCTCCATCTGCTTGAGCAATACTAATATCTGGGGTCGCCCCTCCACTTGAACTTATAGGTCCTGTGGCAGTCACTGA
>JABGUH010000047.1 GCA_018646675.1 Bdellovibrionales bacterium
CGGCATCTAGGCCATATTTTTGTGCTATTATGGGGGTAACTAAAAAATGAGAAATGCGATGGATCTAACAAAAAAACATTTTGATCAGATTGGTGAGTTCGTTCAGGAGAACCTACCCAACTGGGCCCGTAAACTCTCCCTTGTGAGTAACGATCAAACTTTTCAAAGGCAGACACTCATTTTAGAGAGTGAGCTTAAGCATCAAAGGGAGCTGATGCAAGAGAACTTCAAACAGGTAGAAAAAAGATTCGAGCAGGTAGATAAGAGATTTGAGGATTCCAGAGAGGATTTCAAAAGCATGTTCAATTTTATGAAGTGGCAGACGGGACTCGGTTTCGCCATGGTAATGGGCATTTATATCAAGCTTTTTATCGGCTAAACAGTAGTTATAGGTGTTAGGCAAAATTACAATAGTTCAGTATTTACACGTACTTTGCTGATATAACCTCTTCACTTCATATAACCGATCAATAGATTAGATTAGATAAAATATTTTTTTTATAATATTTTATAATTATTTGTAATATTTTGCCCTCTTCCGACACTTATTGATATGAAAACAGTAATACTCTTTTTATTCCTCTTAAATTTGCCTTTGTCTTTGGCCTTGGCCAATGGGGCAGCAATTCTAGGTCGGCAGGCGCCAGAGTTCAATGATCTTGAGTGGAAGAGTGCTAAAGGTAAAAAAATTACTATCCCCTCCGTGGCCGAACATAAAGGAAAAGTCATTATTTTGAAATTTTGGCAAAGCTGGTGCCCCGGATGTCTGTCCAGAGGGCTTCCAACCTTAAAAAAATTACAAAATAGATTTGAAGGAGATGAGAGGGTAAAAATTTATAGTGCCCAAACTGTTTTTGAAGGATTTGGCACTAATGATAAGAGAAAAATTATCAGTATACGAAAGAGGTACGACCTTACAATTCCAATCGCTCATGATGATGGCCTAACTCATAAAAAAAAACGATCTGTCTTAATGACTCGTTTTCGTTCAGGGGGTACCCCCTGGTTTGTTATCATTGATACAAATGGAAAAGTTGTATTCAATAATTTTCACTTAAATTTCGATAAAACAGTACTCTATATTGAAAAGGTACTTCTAAAAGGGAGATGAACATATTTTTAACTACATTGGTCACTTTAACATTAATTTTGAGTTTTAATCTATTTGCTATGAATGGTTTTGATCTCAACAACTCTCTTATTCCAAAAGATGAAATCAAGATGGGAGGCCCTCCTCGTAACGGGATACCATCAATCGACAGTCCTGAATTTGTCCGTAGCAGTACTGCTTTAAAACAATTACCTGTAGATGCTAAAGCGATAGTAGTAGAGAGTAATGGATTACATAAGGCTTATCCATTGCCGATTCTAAACTGGCATGAGATTGTAAATGACAAGATTGGAAATATTCCAATCGCTGTAACCTACTGTCCTCTATGCGGTACTGGTATTGTTTTTAACTCTCGGATTGCCGATAAAACGCACACATTTGGGGTGTCAGGACTTCTTTATCAGAGCGATGTTCTTCTTTATGATCGAACCAGCAGCTCTTTGTGGTCGCAACTGCTAAGAAAAGCTGTAACTGGAAAATATAAAGGTGCAAATCTTAAAATTTTTCCATCAAAGTTGGTTAATCTTCGAGCATACATAGTAGAAAACCCTAAAACCGTTGTGCTCTCTACCAAGACTGGTTTTAATCGTGATTATATGCGCTCACCTTATGGTGACTATTCTAGTAGTGACTCTCTCTATTTTGCAGTTAGAAATTTAAGTAAGGAAGTTCATATAAAAACTTGGTCTCTTCTAATTGAAAGCAGTAGTCAAAGAGTGATTGTTCCCATCTCAAGGTTTAAAAATAAAACAGGTGTTGAAAAAATTAAAATCGGTAATGCCGATGTCCAAGTTTCTTACAATCAAGAGAGATCGACTCTTAATTGTCTTTCAACTAATGTTACTTGTATCAGTGGATACTATTTTGCGCTAAAAGCATTTTATCCCAAAGCGCTTTTATTAAAATGAAATTAATGCTTTATCCTTGGCAACCAACAACCGGCAACTAGCAACTGGCAACTAGCAACTGGTAACTAGCCCCTGGCAACCGGCCCTCTCCCCATCCCTCCCTCCCTGGCCCCCATTTTTTACACAGGGCATTGTAAAGTATCCAAAATAGGGTTAGCTTAACTCTTTGCGTAAAACCATATTAATGAATTTAATCATTAGGGTACTAACTTATGAAAATTATTAACTTCTCTGCGGCGCTGACGCTCCTACTACCTCTCACCCTCTCCGCCGCCTTTTTGGATTTGACCCATGCCCCCTCTCTCTCCTACCAGCCAATGACTTTCCAGATTCCCGGTAGCTCCCAGCAGGTCGAACACTGTCTACCAATTACCACTTTCCCTGACAGTAAGCTTAAATCCAAGCGCAAGAAAGAGGAGATTAAACTTTGCTCCTACAATATTTATGACACTGGTTTGGCGACTCATCCTAAAGTAAAGGAGTTGGCCGCCTGTCCTAAAACTTATAACTCATCAACTGCCATTGAGTTTTACAAGATCCCCAAGGGGATGACCAAGAGAGAGTTTCAACGAAAAGTTTGTCCCATGGGCCGTAATGAGCGTAAACGTTTTAGTGATCGTAATAAGTATCCCACCAAGTTGGCAAAATTTAAGTTTACCTCTCCTGGAGTAACTACCGGTAGTATTTTAGGTTACTATCAGCTGGCCCGCTTTTTGGACGCAGCAGAGGTTCCCGCTTCAGTCCTTAGAACGGTTGCGATTGATTTTGCATTGGATATGTCATTAACCGGCCTCTACTTATCTCGTAAAGCAAGAAGCAAGTTTCTTTCCAAGTACTGGTCCCAGCAGAGCTATATTTTTGTTAACTCTATGTTTGATAGTACCTCTTCTGTTCCTCGCTCAGTGGCCAATGATCGTCGCTACGGTTTAGGTATTGTACCGAATGGATATTTTTTAAATAATCGCAGATTACGTTCAGCTTCTATTGGCCACTGGTCTGAGCGACAGCTTACTAGTGATCAGCGGCAAGTGGTTGGAGTATTAGCGAAAAATCCTCGTGGTGAGAGGTACTATGCTGAGATCTCAGGTCTAAAGACCCGTCGTACCCGCATTGACCAGTTTCGTAAGGGAAGTGTCTACTACAAGCCGTTACAAATTAACCGTTCGTTAGAGAGAGTTTTAGGAAGTCGAGATCTTAAAAAAGTGGGTCAGAAATTAAAGGGGATGCAGGATACCTCTAATCTCTTAGTGATAGATTTTCTAATGGGACAATCTGATCGGGTCGGAAATATTCACTACTATGACTACTACTATTATACCAACAGTGAGGGGAAGCTTAAGCGAATCAAAGAGGATAGTTACAAGAAGTTATTAAAAATTCCAACAGCGGAGTTAAGTGAGAAGCAACAATTAGTGCTGCAGCAACTTAAGGTTAAGGGAGTCGAGCTTAAAGTGATGCTGTTAAAGGATAATGATGGTGGCTTTGACCTAAATAAGGCCAAGAAGTATCACCTGTTGGCAAAAGTTAAACGCTCATCTTCATCTTTTCGCAAGTGGAAAAACCGACCAGAGTTATATCGAAACTCCTCCATGGTGGTTAAGCACTTTGACCCTAAAGTTTATAAGCGGCTAGTAAAGCTATATCGCTGGTTGGAGAATGGTTCCGCACGCCAACAGGAGATCACTGACTACCTACAAAATGAGCTTCGCTTTACCGACCAAGAGTTGAAGAAATTTAAGAATAATCTTACCGCTCTGTATAATGCGCTCTACTATAACTGTTTAAAAGGGGATCTTTTCCTCGATCTCAGCTTAAAAGAGTACTTTTCGAATGATCAATCCCGTACTAATCTATCCCAACAAGAAGTGTGCGAAGGGCAGTGGTAGCTAATATCGCAACATATTTATGGGAACAAAATGGGGTGCCAGCAGCGAATAGCAGTTAAATCCATCTCCGCACTGCAGGAGATGATTCGTCAGAAGGGAGAGCTAATTTTCTGCTCTTCGAAAACCTCCACCGTCTTTCCATTTGAGCAATTAGATGATCAATATCCGGAGCTTGCGACAACTTCGCTGGTAGAACTCTCGACTATTCCTAGCAAAATGAAGATTTTGGCCGATAACCAGGTTCAGGTTCAAGGAGGAGTGGTCTGGGAGGAGCTGGATCAGTTCGTCCAGGCCCATGGACTGGAGCTTTTGTCCTATCCCACTGAGAGGTTGGCCACAGTTCTGGCGGGAGTTGCCACCTCGGCGACTGGAGAGCGTTCATTCGCCTTTGGGCCGCTCCGGCAGCAGATTATCTCTCTGGTCTATCTAGATCATCGGGGAGAGAAGCGGTCATTAAGGGCAGACAGACTGCTTGTTGACCACCCACTCTTTAAAGAGAGTAGGCAGGCGTCAGATCTGTTGCAAAAATATCAGCAGTTGGGAAACAACTATCAGACATTTAAAAATGGTCCTACTCCTCGCTTAGAGCAGGAGAGTGATCTTATGGTGGGGTTTGAAGGGCAGCTAGGCCCGGTGGTTGAGTTAACTCTTCAATGTCGTCAAAAGAGTGATTCCATCTATCTCTATATTGCCACCTCTCGTTGGGAGGAGATGGTTGACTCGCACCTAGATCTGGTCAGAACCATTCACCCACTAAGAGGACAGATAATATCCTGTGAGTTATTGGACTCTAACTCATGCAAGCTACTTCCCGCCGATCAGCGGTTAGCTAAAAACTCGGATCTAATCTTTTTAGAGTTAGATGCTAACGGTTGGGAAGAGGTGATAGAACATATTTTATACTGCTGTCCCTGGATCGTTGAGCAGCAGGTATTTGAAATAAGTCGCCAACAATTTTTTAGCTATCGCGCCCAGATTCCCCAATTGGTTAATGAGCGTAATCAGCGTTTAGGGATGATAAAGAAGGGGACCGATGTCCAGGTTCGATTGGAACAGTTAGGATCGTTACTGGATCTCTATCGTCAAGGGAGTAAACTTAATATTCCCTACTTGCTCTTTGGTCATCTAGGTGATTGTCACCTTCACTTTAATCTATTGACCACCGCTGATCAGGTTGAGCATGCCAATAATTATCTTCGCACTTTTTACTCTCAAGTGGGGCAGATTAATGGGGCCCCTTTTGCTGAGCATGGCGTCGGGATGATTAAACAGCAATTTCTAAAATCATTTTTAACCAAAGAGCATCGAGATCTGTTTAACTATTTAAAGCAGCAGATGGATCCTGATAATCGCTTTTTTCCTCAAGGGTTTATGCAGTTGGGAAAAGAACAGACAGTGGTGTAGTATGAATGAAAAAGTTGAGCGACTAAATAGCTATCTAAAAAACTATATGGCCCTAGGTCAGCAAAACCTTTTAGCAGAGCAGCGGCAGTTGGCCCAGCAGCTAAAGGAGTTATTAGCTGTTGACCAGTTAAACTTGAATTACTTTTTGGCCCTCTATCGCTCTTTTGTCACTAGAGGCGAATCGAGTAGTGGCCGTCTGGTGATTAGTGACAAAGATCGACCTGCCAATCATCAGAGTGAGATCACCCTCTATCCCACTGCCATCTGCACCCAAGCGCAACTAGAAGAGCTTCCAATTACCCAGTACCAAAGTTTAAAAGATGCTGCTAACTACTCTGGGGCAACCGATGTGCTCCTATGGGTTAAAAAGATGCAGGCGGGCACCGGATCTTCAGTTATTCGAGATCGATATTTGGCCCAGCAGCGGCAGACGACGGTGGAGCAAGTGGTGATTGGTGCCAAGGGGACAGATCTAGATATTGAACATCCCTGTGGTGGCTGGATCTCTCTGGCCGAGGTACAAATTTTACAGGGGATTGCCGATTTAAAAAATGGCGTTGTGGGAGAGGTCGTACTCCATGATATTGTTAGTTCGCAAACGGCATCAGCAGTCGATACCCTTTGGCAAAATGATGTCGCCGCTTCTAAGCCTTCAATCTCTTATGATCAATTTTTCTCCCAGCACTTAGGATTGCAGCGGTTTACTAAGACTACCCAGCACCCTCTGCCCACTGTTGATCGTCAAGAGCGGATGAGTTTTGAGCGAGTAGCTCCCGGAGGTCATGCCCTTTTTGGATTAGATGCTTTGATCGCCGCTTATCGACAAGATTTGCGGCCCAAGAGGAAGTCAGGCCAGGTATTGATCGGTTCGATTGGTAATGGAGAGGATCTGGGTAGCTCCCCCGATGGTCTAATTGTCTCTTGGATGGCCAGAGAGCAGATTCCGGTGGTGATGGTGACTACTACAAAGAGTGAGATTGATCTTAAGGGAGGACAGCTGGCGGTAGTACCGGGCAAAATTCCCTATATTACCATGTTGGAGAAGGCACAAGCGGAGAGTTCCGATCAGGTCGCTCTGTTTGAGCAGCTCGGCTTGCGGCCCGGTGATCGTGCCGCATTTTTTAACACCAACATGGTCTTGATCAACTACAACGTTTTTACTCCGCTGGTGGAACAACTATTAGAGCAGGTAGGGGAGGAGCAGCTTTTAACTATTGCCACTCCGGATCTGATCTTAAATGTTAAACAACAGCTGGATAGTAGCGGGCAGAAACAGCAATTTACTCAATTAGAGGGAGCGATGGGATCGCTATTTTTAAACCTGGACCGCTATTGGCGTCAACACTATCACAAACCGTTGATCCACTTTTTAAATATCGGGGGGCAAGATCGGACCCAGTTTTTCTCTCCCATTAAAACGGCGTTTGACTACTTTGTCCAGACTCGTTCCGATCGCTTTTCGCTTTGTGATCAGACCTTTCGTCTAATCAATCACAACTGTGACTATCTACCTCAGGTGGCTTTGGAGGATTCTTACTATAAGAGTGTGACCAATGTCCTGGCCGCTTTTGAAAATTGCTCAATTCTAGAGTTAAAATCACTCCATATTAGTGGCAAGGTCGATTGTAGTGGAATTGCCCTCAAAGGAGCGGTCTCAATTATCAATTCGTCGGATCAACTAGTGTGCTTAAAAGACTATCTACCCCAAGGCTGTTTAGTGGTAGAGGATAAAACGGTAATCTGCTCCTGACCCCGTTCCCGTTCCAGATTATCGCCCTACTCTCTCCCCTCACGAAACTGCTGGTAATCCTCCATGGTTCCAACACTCTCTTCTTGATCACCTAAAAAGGTCTCTCGCTTGAGTTGGTCACTGGTCATATGGGGATCATGGGCCTTACTCGGGTGAGTCGGGGTCGGTACTACGGTCGGTTCACTCTCTGTCTGCTCGGTCGTTACCTCGGGCATATTTAGTGACTCAGAGTAGGTAGTATCACAGGGGGCAGGGTCGTAAGCCTCTGCAAAACGGCGTTGTTGATACTCTGACAAGGAGAGGTTAAAGCGCTGTAGCTGCTCTAAGCTTCTAAGATAGTGATTCTTAATCTTTTTAAGTTGTGCACCACCGGCACGGTGAAAGTGGTGATAGTATTTACTGCGAGCGATTAGATACTGCTCTTTTAGATTTTCATACTTATTCAGTAGAGATTCAATATTTGAGAGGCGATTGGGTTTTCTGCCACTGGCATTGCTCCCTCTGTTTCCACTATTCCCACTATTTCCACTACCACCTCGTCGACGGCGAGAGTTGGAGCTCTTCGCTCCGCCTCCCTGGCCTCCCTCACGCTGGGGGGGACGCTTTGATTGTTGCTGATTCGGGCCGGCACCATCAGCTTGTTGTTCACCCTTGGGACGGTTGCCTGGTCGTCGTCGACGTCGACGCTTCTTGTTACCATCACCACTTTGATTACGATTTTGCTCTTTGGGGCCGCTATTCTGTCCATTTTCACTCATAACCTATATTTATAGACTTTTATGATGTTTGTCGTCAATTGGTAAACTAGGCAAACGGGAACGGGATTAGGAGCAGGAGCAGGGTGCGAGGGCAACAAACAGGAACAGGCTTGCCTTTAGGCTCCGCTTTTCCTATATTATCTATCCATAATTATGTAGTTCCCACTATTTCCACCTTTTACAAGGAGATTATAAATGACAAAGAAACGAGTAAAAATCGCAGTAACTGGTGCCGCAGGACAGATTGGATATGCCGCACTATTTAGAATCGCTTCTGGCCAGATGTTTGGGCCAGAGACAGAAGTTGAGCTACAACTTTTAGAGTTGGAACAGGCGATGGGCGCTTTGGCAGGAGTGGCAATGGAGCTAGATGATTGCGCTTTTCCACTATTGAAAAAAGTAACTTGTACTTCAGACGTTAATCAAGCGATGAGTGGAGTTAACTGGGCACTGTTGATCGGTTCAGTTCCGCGTAAGGCAGGAATGGAGCGCGCTGATCTATTAAAGATCAATGGTGGAATCTTCACCGTTCAGGGTAAAGCGATCAATGACAATGCTGCTGCTGATGTTCGAGTATTTGTGGTTGGTAACCCCTGTAACACAAACTGTTTGATTGCAATGAATGCCGCTAAAGATATTCCCAACGATCGTTTTTATGCCATGACCTCACTAGATGAGAATCGTGCTAAGAGCCAACTGGCCCATAAGGCGGGAGTTGATACTACTGAAGTAACCAATATGACTATTTGGGGTAACCACTCAGCGACTCAATATCCTGATTTTTATAACACCAAGATTGGTGGCAAGCCTGCCAATGAGGTGATTAGTGATGATAGCTGGTTACAAGGTGAGTTTCTAACTACTGTTCAGCAGCGCGGTGCTGCCATTATTAAGGCCCGAGGCGCCAGCTCCGCTGCTAGTGCCGCCAATGCCGCAGTAGACGGCATCTCTCGTATCATTAATGACACACCTGCTGGTGATAGCTTCTCAACTTGCCTCGCCTCAAATGGCGAATATGGGGTCGATCAGGGGCTGATCTTCTCCTATCCATGCCGGGTTGAAGGTGGAAAACTAATGGTGATTGAAGGGCAAGAGCATAATGGCTTTGGCCAAGAGAAATTTACCGCCACCCTAAAAGAGCTACAGGGTGAGCGTGACGCAGTTAAGGAGATGGGACTAATCTAAAGTCGCACTCTCGTCTAGGTTGAGCAGCTGATCCGCCTCTTCGGCTGGTAGCTGCTCTACCCCTTTCAATTTTCTCTCTAGTGCTCGCGTACGCACCCCAGTCTTCTCTAGGGTACTAGAGGCTTGTTCTAACTGCTTATGAACTTTAAGCAGGATATCGCCAAACTTTCCAAACTCTGTTTTAACTGCTGCCAGAATACTCCACACTTCGCTGGATCGCTTCTCAATCGCCATGGTTCGAAATCCCATTCGCAGGCTATTTAGAAGTGCCGCCAAGGTGGTGGGGCCGGAAATGATCACGCGGTGATCATTTTGAATCTTCTCAATCAATCCCGGCCGTCTTAGTACCTCCGCATATAGTCCTTCGGTAGATAGAAACATGATGCCAAAATCAGTAGTCGCCGGTGGAGATAGATATTTTTTGGCAATATCCCGTGCTTCACTTTGAATAGTACGGACTAAGCTATTAGTTGCCTTTTCCACCGCTTCACTATCTGCGCTATCTGCTGCATCTACCAAACGTTGATAGTCCTCTTGGGGAAACTTGGAATCGATCGGTAGCCAGATCTGCTCCTCATCACCCTGGCCTGGCAGACGGATGGCAAACTCCACAATCTCCTTCGAGCGCGGTTTGGGCTGGACATTTTTAGCATATTGATCGGGAGTTAAAACTTGCGCCAAGATATCCTCAAGCTGAAATTCACCCCAAGTGCCACGGGCCTTGACGTTGGTTAACATCCGCTTTAGATCTCCCACTCCGTGGGCCAGATTTTGCATATCTCCCAGCCCCCGTTGGACTGCCTCTAGCCGCTCACTAACTAGTTTAAAAGACTCTCCTAGTCGTTTCTCTAGCGTACTTTGTAACTTCTCCTCTACCGTCTCACGCATCTGATCCAGCTTTTTTTGATTGTCTGTTTGGATAGATTGTAGCTTCTGTTCGGTGCTGATCCTCACTTTATCCAGACCACTCTCTAGAGTCACTCTCAACCCCTCTTGACGTCCCTCCAGTCGATTGCTCAGTTTGGTCTGTCCCGCTTCCAATGACTCATTGGAGAGCTTTTGAGTGTTAAACAGCTCTTCACGCAGCCGACGGGAGTCATCGGCGCTCTCTTGTCGACTGACCCGAAACTGCTGCTGGATTTCTGGGATTAGTTGCTCAAGCTCCGTTGATTTATCGGTTTTAGTAGTACGACTTCTCTGCAACAGGATCAGAACAATCACCAAAGAGGTCAGGGAGCAGAGGGTGGTTGACCAGAGCAGTATCACTTCAATCATCTGTTAGATCCTTGGATGGGGAAGCATTTGTGGGCCAAAGTATGGCGCAGCAAACATGAAAGGGCCATACTTTTGAGCTCTCTTTTGCTAATGTGGTGGCGCTTTAACCAGTTATTGAAGGAGTACAAATAATGGCGATTGAGCAGCGAGTGGCGGCACTGATGGAGAGTTTTTCTGGTGTTCAGCAGTGGGAGGAGCGCTATCGTATGATTATCAAGATGGGACGTCAGATGCCAGAGTTTCCAGGGGAGCTACGTCTAGAAGAGAATACCATCAAAGGGTGCCAATCTCAGGTCTGGTTGCATACAGAGTTTACAGATGGAGTAATTAGCTTCCATGCCGATAGTGATGCGGCGATCAGCAAGGGGATTGTAGCGATGCTCTTAAGTGTCTATTCTGGTAGTACTCCCGAGGAGATTCTGCGAGTAGGAACTGGATTTTTAGATCAACTGGGTGTCAGGGACCATCTCTCAATGAGTCGTTCTAATGGGCTATCAGCAATGTTAAAACAGATATCTATCTACGCAGTTGCTTATCAGGCGATGGCAAAAAACAGCTAGGATTAATGAACCTGGTTATAAACGTATAACTTAAAAGATTTATCCTTGGATCGTCGGATGGAGCACATCCCAGTGTTTTTTTTGTCGATAAGGAAATCGTAAAAATCAGGAAGGGTGTCGGCCACCTCTAGTATTGATTTTCCCTCATGTTCACCAAAATCGATAAAGACCTTATCCTCTTCAATGATCCCTGTTAGGGGGCTTGAACACTCTGCCATTATTCCCTCCTTAGAATGATTGGCCAGAAATATCTTTCTATACTCCTTAATTGCTATATTGAATTAGTTGTAACTGTTTGAAAAGGTTTATTTTGATTCGGTATGTCAGGGTTTGGTCATCGGGTATTTACTTGAGGATTTTCTGAAAGTAACTGACTAACAGACGAAATTCTGCTGGAAAGCGGCCCTGCATCACCTTCTTCAACTCCTCTAGGGCATCTAGCAGAGTCAGTTGGTTACGGTAGGGCCGTTCTGAGATCATGGCGCAGATAATATCAACTGCTGAGATCAGGGCCGTCTCAGAACCAACTATAAATTGCTGTTGGTCATCTCTTGATTCTTGATGATTAGGGTCATTGACATCATGTAGTATCGCTGGTGCGAAGGGGTGATGATTCTTTATTATGCTGAGAAAAGTTCCGGCCAGGGGAACCCGATCTTTTAATATGTCATGTGAGTTTGCTGGATGGTCACTGAAGATGTTCTGTTGGTAGTGATTATCTTGCAAGGAGTGCCCTGAGATAAGTGACATTCCAACATCTTTAAAGAAGCTGGTGATAAATAAGTTCTCAATCTCCTTGTCAGTAAACTGCCTTGACTCCCTGAGTACACCCATCAGTGCTAGTGAAGAGAGGATCGGTTGGGAATAAAGGTAGTGGTGTCCCATTTGCTGGCGATAGTGGTGGAAAATTGGCTTGAGCAGTTTAGGCTTATCTAAAAGAAATTGGGCCAAATTACGTGCACTTTGAAACTGAATTCTTAAAGTGTGGTCATCCAAATCCGCACGATAGAGATGGTGCATATTGACCGTTAATAGATTTAGATGGCGCTTAATCTTCTTCTCCGGATCTCCCTGGGAGACGGAGCGTGAGATGTGCAGTAGATTATTCTGTAGCTCCTTGGTAATGGCAGGTAGATCCTCTCGCAACACAAATAGGCGTCCATGCTTCTTTATTAGGCCAAGCATCACTCGGTTGTCAGCTTGGTCACCATAATAGATGACAACTTCAAAGTGATCACCGCTCCAGCCATAGATACTACAAGGAATTTGCTGCAAAGAGAGCAGCTCCCGCAGATTTACTTCAGTTAGCTGCAGGCCAAGAAAATTTCGCTCGATGGTTGAAAGTGACTCCATGAAGGTGATTGTACCATAATTAGGGTGCCCATTTTAAGGGAGGGTAGAATCAGGTCGTAACTGGTTGGCAACTAAAGTTGTAACAGTTGAGTGATACTGTTGGTTAGTTGGTCAACTAGTAGATAGTAGAAGATGGGCTGGGGGAGGAGTTGATCAAAAAAGAGGATATTATCGCGGGAGTGATTGTTAACTAGGCGGTCAAAATCCAGCAGTAGCAACCCATTATTGTTGGCAAATTTCTTGAGAATAATATTGTAGATGGGGTTAACCCGTAAGTTTGTACAGTCGTAGATTGCTGCCAGTTTGAGATACTCTTGGGCCTGGGCCATCTGTCCCAGATTAATTGCAATCTTACCGGCCAGGTAGTTGAACTGCGTATTGATATGGGTTGGATTTTCTATCTGTTGCAGACTTCTAAAGGCACTCTTGCTATCTTTTTGCTCTAACAGCCTTTCGACTTGAGATAGCTGTTGCTCCTGTAAAGGAGTCGGAAAGTCGAGGCAGATCCGCTTGGGGGTAAGTTCTAAATTGGCCGGAGCGGTGATGGTAACTAAGATTCCACCTCGGGCACTGATCTCTTGGTGTAGCTGTCTTAGCTCTCGTTGGTAGAGACGATAAGAGAGGACTCTCATATGCTGAGTCTCGCGAGCATCATAGTACTTCTTATCAATCTGGGGTTTTGTCTTTAACTTTATGTAGTTAATTGGAGTATAGATCAGGCGAGAGAGCCAGGGGAAAGTCATGATCAGCGACCCTATAATCTCATTTTTCTCCCAACGTAGATTGGTCATGATCGTTTTTTTATCCGCCAGATGAAACTTCTTCTCCTGCTGCTCCTGACTTCCCCCCATGAAAATAACTACTGGTGGGACCTTTTTTAGTTGGCGGATCTTGGCAATTGTGCGGTGGATACCATCTCCCGAGCGGGCCAGGCTAAATGCTTTTAGTTTAGATGAGAGTACGCTAGAACTCTCTTTGATGATCCGGGGCAGATAGCGGTTGAGGGAGACTCCCATCTGATCACCTATAATTAACACTTGGGAGTGGTTGATCTCCTGTACTTGCTGAGGGGTAAGTCTCACTTGTGAGCTGGGGAGGAGGTAGGGATAGGGGATCAATTGGAGGGGATTTTTACTCCCTCGATAGTAGAGTGCCGCTACTATTAGCAGTAGTGCCACTAGGAAAATCTTCTTTATCGCTCCAATCATCTTTTGATACTACACCTCTTTTCTGCTAAATGTCAGTGTTAAACAGAGATTGGAGAGTCGTGGGTGAGTAGCAAAATACCAGAACTTTTGGCACCGGCAGGAAGTCTGGAAAAACTTAAAGTAGCAGTGCTCTACGGTGCAGATGCCCTCTATCTGGGGGGACAGCAATTTGGGTTGCGAACTGCCGCAGACAATTTTACTCAGCGTGAGTTGGTGGAGGGGTGTGAGTTTGCCCACGCTCGTGGGGTTAAGGTCTATGTAGTAGTCAATGCCTTTTTGCACGATCAGGAGCTGGCAGAGCTACCACCCTATGTTAAATTTTTGGAGCAGGTGGGTGTTGATGCTTTGATTGTTGCTGATCTGGGGGTGCTCAAAGTGGTGCGCTCTCACTCTGGTTTGCCGGTTCATCTCTCAACCCAAGCATCAGTTATCAACAGCTATGGAGCAAAATTTTGGCAGCGGGCCGGAGTCACCAGGGTTATTCTGGGGCGAGAGGTGAGTATTGCCCACGCCGGTGAGATTCGTCGGGCGACTGGAATTCCGGTGGAGATCTTTATTCATGGTTCAATGTGTAGCTCCTACTCTGGTAACTGTGTCATCTCTAACTTTACCCAGGGGCGAGATAGTAACCGGGGAGGATGTGCTCATAGCTGCCGCTTTGAGTACTCTTACAGTGATCAGGATGGAGCAGTTATTGACTCCTCTTCGCCCTACTTTTTAAGCTCCAAGGATCTAAATGGTCTATCACTTTTGCCTCAAGTAGTTGAGGCGAATATTGACTCGATCAAGATTGAGGGGAGGATGAAGGGGCATCACTATGCAGGGGTGGTAACTAAAGCCTACGCCTCACTGTTGGCCCACTATCAAAAAATTGGTCAGTGGGATCAAAATATATTGCAGCAGCAAACAGAGGAGTTATCAAGAGTTATCAATCGTGACTATACCAGCGGAAATCTTCTCCATCCGGCCCAAGGGGATTCTATCTATCAGCAGCGGGAGAATCGTCCCTTGGAGTATCAGATGGTGGGGATCGTTCATCAGGTGGTTAAAGATGATTTTATCTTGGTGGAGGTTAAAAGTGCTTTTGAGTTGGGGGATCGACTGGAGCTGATCCCTTTTGCGGGAGAGGCACAGGAGTTTGAACTTAGCTGGATTAGAGATCTTGCCGGCGGTCAGGTGGTTCGTACTCGTCCATCTACCATGGTGAGGATTCCCTACCTGCCAGCGGCCCAAACTTTTAATCTACTGCGTGGCAGATGTGCGGAGGTAGTATGCAATTAACTAGCTATGCTCACTCTATCGAGGAGATTGATCAACTGGCGACGGTAGGTGTTGGTGAGATTATTTTAAGCTATGGCCCTCTTTCCAGGGGAGGCGGCTTGGATCTTGCGACGGTTAATCTGCTGGCGCAATACGCTTGTCAGCGGGAGCTAGCAGTCAGTTTAGAGTGGGATATCTTGGTAACGGAGCAGCAGTTTGCTGAAAGTTGTCAGCAATTTGCCCAACTACCTTTAGAGCTATTTGTTGGGATCAGAGTAAGTGACTTTGGTGTAATGCAGTTTATCTATCAGCAGCACCCCTCTTTAAAATTGATTCCTATTTTAGAGGGGAGCTGCCATAACTTACCGGCCATTTTATCTGTACTGGAGCTTTTGGCGGGACGAGTAAAAAGAGTTGTGCTCTCCATAGAGATTAGTAGTGGTGAGTTAGAGCAGATAATTCCTGAGATTGATCTTCCCGTGGAGCTGTTATTGCTCGGCCCGATTCCTCTTTATTACTCTCCTCGGCAGCTACTGACACCACTTATCAAGCAGGAGCGTAGTTGTGGAGAGTTGATTCAACTATTTGCTACCAGTCAAGAGGGGCCACATCATGGATTTCCTCTGGTGGAGAGCGACCATGGAACTCTGATCTATAACACTCGCCATCTCTGGCTGCTTAATGCTCTACCCCGTTTGGAGCAGATGGGACTAACTGTGGGACGAGTTGATCTGCGCGCAGTCAAAGATCATCAGCAAAAGGGTGGGATGTGGCAGGAGATAGCAGCGCTATTTAACCAGTTTGAAGAGTCGAAGGCGATAAACTTAAAAGATGCTTATCCTTTTAATACTATTCACGGTTTTTTTCGCGCCAATAAAAGTGATGTACTCTTTCCAAAGCTGAAGAATCATCGTCTAACTCCAATTGGTGAAAACTATTTAGGAGAGGTGGTGGATGTGATTAAAGGAGAGTTGTTGGCAGTGGTTTGGCGGCGTAACGGTTTTTTACCGCCGCTTGAAAGTTCACTCTACTTGCTTACTCCCGAAGGAAAGAAGATAAATTTTAGGTTAAAGTGGTGTCGTGATACTCAAAATGAGCCGATTGAGACTCCCATTCAAAAAGATGAGATTGTTTTGATCAATCCGATTAAAAGAGTCAGTGTAAAAAGTCAGCTCTATTTGAGTTGTCAGCCGGGAGAGTAGTAGTGAGTGGTTTAGGTAGATTGATTTTAATTCCGACTCCTATTGATGAGGAGTCTCAGTTAGAGCAGAGCGCTTTTGAGCTTTTAGAGCAAGCTGCGGCCAGCGAACATGCAGTGATTGTGGTGGAGGAGTTAAAAGTTTGTCGACGGCGATGGCTTAAGTGGGGCCTGCCTCGAAGTGTGGTGGACTCGATGGTGACCTTAAATGAGCACACTACTAAGCAGGTGACCGAGGAGCTACTGGTTAAGTGCCAGCAGGGAGATGATCTCTATCTGATGAGTGATGGTGGTCTACCCGCTTTTTGTGATCCTGGTCAGCAACTTGTTAGTCGCTGTCACGATAGGGGAGTAGCAGTTACTGCTACCTACTTTCCCAACTCGGTGATTTTAGCACTGGCGCTATCGGGGTTTGATCACCGCCGATTTATCTTTGAGGGATTTCTACCTCGTACTTCCGATCAGCGCCAATTAGCAGTTAAACAGGTGGTTAGAAATAGGATGACAACAATTTTGATGGATACACCCTATCGGATGGAGCGGCTATTAAAAGAGTTGGCAGAGGTGATGCAAAAGGAGGGGATTAATCGCAGAGTATTTCTGGCGATGGATTTAAACTCATCAACAGAGGAGTTACAACGTGGATATCCGGCAAAGGTGATGAAAAGGATTAAGAGTTTTAAGCGAGAATTTGTGTTGGTAGTGGAGTAGGGGAGTTATAGCAATGGAGTACTTGAAGACTAACAAAAATTTTTGGAATAGATATAGTCAGGAGCGAGGACCTTGGAGCCGCAGATCTTCAAAAGAGTTAATTGAAAAAGCGCGACAGGGAGAGGTGGAGATATTTATTACAACTCAAAAAATTGTTCCTCAAGCGTGGTTGCCGGATAGTTGGCAAGGGATAAAAGTTTTGGGGCTGGCAGCGGGAGGAGGACAACAGATGCCAATTGTTGCTGCCGCCGGTGCAGAGGTTACCTCTTTTGATCTATCGGTGGAGCAGTTGCAACGTGACCAAGAGGTATGTGAAGAGGAGGGATTGTCAATTAAGACAGTCCAAGGAGATATGAGAGATCTCTCCTGTTTTAGTGATTCTCAGTTTGATCTGATCATCAACCCAGTATCTAACTGCTTTATTGATGATGTCACTCTTGTTTGGAAGGAGTGTTTTCGAGTTTTAACACCTGGTGGTGTATTGATCAGTGGCTCAAATAATCCCGTTGCCTATGCTTTAGATCAAGCAGCCTATGAGAGAGGAGAGTTAAACTTAGTTTTTAAGATACCCTATTCAGATTTGACTGACCTGCCTGAAAGTGAGCGGGCCAGTAAAGTAGAGCGGGAGGATGCCTTTGAGTTCGGCCACTCTTTGACTGAATTGATCGCCGAGCAGATTGCTGCAGGATTTACTATCATAGGGTTTTATGAGGATGAGTGGGGAGAGAGATTTGAGCAACCACTAGATCGAATCCTGCCGCAATTTTTTGCTACCATGGGGAGGAAAACGGATTTGATTTAGCAGGATGCGAGGGAGACAAACGGGAACGGGATCAGGAACGGGAACAGATTGATTTAGCATGATGCTAAATCAAGTCGCCGTAGGCGCCCCGTAGGGGTGACCGAGCAGGATGCGAGGGAAACAAACGGGATCAGGAACAGGAGCAGGAGCAGGAACAGATTGATTTAGCATGATGCTAAATCAAGTCGCCGTAGGCGCCCCGTAGGGGTGACCGAGCAGGATGCGAGGGAAACAAACGGGA
>JABGUH010000010.1 GCA_018646675.1 Bdellovibrionales bacterium
CGAATCTTTGACCAACACCGCCCCGACAAGGTAATGCACCTTGCGGCCGAGTCTCACGTCGATCGCTCCATCGATGGGCCAGCAGAGTTTATCCACACCAATATCACCGGTACCTACACGCTGTTAGAGGTGGCCCGTAACTACTGGGCCAAGCGGTTGTCAGATGGTGGCCCCAAAGCGACTTCTTCTTTCCGTTTCCACCACATCTCGACCGATGAGGTCTACGGAGATTTAGGTAGTGATAGTGGTGACCTGTTTACCGAGGAGACTTCCTACGCTCCAAGTTCACCCTACTCGGCCAGTAAGGCCGCCAGCGACCACCTAGTACGGGCCTGGCACCGCACCTATGGCCTGCCAGTAGTAATCACCAACTGCTCCAACAACTACGGCCCCTATCAATTCCCAGAAAAACTAATTCCGCTGGTCATCTTAAACGCTCTTCAAGGTAAGCCCTTACCTGTATATGGCAAGGGAGACCAGATCAGAGACTGGTTATATGTCGAAGACCACGCCCGTGCGTTAGTGCGAGTGATGTTAGAGGGGGCAGATGGCCAGACCTATAATATTGGTGGGCATAATGAGCAGCAAAATATCGATGTAGTTAAGACCATCTGTTCGATTATGGATGAGTTGGTGCCGGTGGGGGATGAGCGTTGTTTGGCAGGAACAGGTATTAATGGCTATGCAGATTTAATTACCTTCGTTGCTGACCGACCAGGCCACGATCTGCGCTATGCTATCGATGCTAGCAAGATTGAGCGAGAGCTGGGGTGGCTACCGCAAGAGAGTTTTGAGAGTGGAATTAGAAAGACGGTACAGTGGTATCTGGACAATGAGAGTTGGTGGCAGCGGGTGCGAGATGGTAGTTATCGCGGTGAGCGGCTAGGGTTAGGGTAGAAAGATTTTGACGTGATTTTGGTTTGTTCTTTGACATTACAAGGATTTAGATATAGAAACAGTTAGTTTTAAAAAAACGTTCAAGGTTGTACGCACTGTGAGTTGTAGATAAGCAGTGTCTCTCTCAAGTAATTTTCTAATTAACTTGAGGTGGCGGTAGCGTGCCAAAATTCTCTTTATAAGTCAACAAGTCAAACAGTGAATACCAAATAACTTAATATAATTAGCAATAAAAGATGAGTAGCCGCCAAGCTAAATTGCAAGAAGATACTTACGTGCGAGTGATGCGTCTGCTCGAAGAGCGTCCTCACATCTCACAGCGAGAGTTGGCCCGTACTTTGGGGGTTAGTCTCGGTGGTATTAATTACTGCATGACGGCCCTGATTGATAAAGGGTTGGTTAAAGTAGAAAACTTTAAGCGTAATAAGAGTGGACGTCTTGGTTATCTATATCTGCTGACGCCGACAGGGATTAGTGAGAAGACTAAGCTAACGGCTAGTTTTCTCAGTCGCAAAATGGAAGAGTACGAGGCGTTGAAGGTGGAGATTGAGCAGTTAGGAGGGGAGTTTTGAATCAGTATTTTCTCTTGGATTACGGTGTGGAGAGGTCTCAGCCTATTCTAAGAATCGAAAATTTAATTTGCTTTATTCACTGTAATTATTTGATAGAAAAGCTTCAACGCAGATGGTAATAAGTGGGTTGTTTTAGTGTTGAGAAAGTTGAGAATACAATTATTTATAAACAAATTATTGCTAACCAAATGAGGTAAAAATGCATTTTTTGGATAAAGAAATTCTATGTACTTTAGGACCAAGCTCTCGCAGTGAACGGGTTATTTCGCGGCTTGAGGCACTAGGTGTGAATCTATTTAGAATAAACTTATCTCATACTTCAGTCGAAGATCTGCCTGAGATTATTACTGATATTCAACAGAAAACATCCATTCCCATTTGTCTTGATACTGAAGGTGCTCAGATTAGAACCGGTAAGTTAGTGAACAATAGTATTACAGTTAAAGAGAATAGCTATTTTCATATTGTATCAAATATTTTAGTTGGCGATGATAGCAAAATGAATTTATATCCTGCATGTGTGATTGATGAGCTAAAGGTGGGAGATCTCATTACTATTGATTTTAATTCTGTCTTAGTGCAAATTATAGGGCGAGATAGTATTGGGCTAAAGGCTAGAGTCATTACTGGGGGTGTAATTGGTAGCAATAAAGCGGTAAGTGCAGATCGAAGGATCTCCCTGCCGGCCCTAACTGACAAGGACGTTAAGGCTGTAAAAATTGGTGTGGAGATGGGAATTACTAATTTTGCTCTATCTTTTGCCAATAGAGTTGAGGATGTTGAATTATTGCTAGATATTGTCGGAGATGATTGTTTTATCATATCTAAAATTGAAACACTCCTTGGTATACAGAACCAAAGAGATATTTCGACGAGATGTAATGCATTACTGTTAGATCGTGGAGACCTATCAAGAGAGTTACCTATTGAGCAAATCCCACGAGCACAGAAAATGATAATTGAAAGAGCAAAAGAGAGTGGTGTTAAGTGCTATGTAGCAACGAACCTACTTGAATCTATGTGTAGTCAGCCAAATCCGACAAGAGCAGAAGTTAACGATATTTTTAATACGCTTAATGATGGAGCGGATGGCCTTGTACTTGCAGCAGAAACTGCTATTGGTGACTACCCTGTAGAGTGTGCTATCATGATAAAAAAAATCATTAATGAATTTACATTTTTCTCAAATGATGCCCCATTGTCGTTAGAGAAAACAACTATAAAAAACCCATATCAATTAGTTCGGCCTCATGGAGGAAAACTTGTTGAGCGAATCATAAATAATAGCAAACAGTCTAATCTGAAGTCATTACACAGGCTTAATGTAAAGATGTCAGACTTAATGAATTTAGAGCAAATAGCAATTGGCACATACTCACCACTTGAAGGTTTTCAGAGTAAGGAAGAAGTAGAATCGATACTAAATAATTACGCTTTGCCTGACGGGACAGTCTGGACTTTGCCCGTTATGCTTCAAGTAGAACTTGCGGATATAAATAATATCTCAGTTGGTGATACAATAGCTCTTAGTAAAGAAGGTGATCAGACGATTTACGGCACTCTTGAGCTTAGTGAAATTTACTCCTATGATTTGAAAAATTTGGCAAAACGAATATTTTCAACAGATAGCGAGACCCATCCTGGGGTAAAGCTGTTATGCAATAATGGCTCATACTTTCTTGCAGGAAAAATTGAACTTGCAGAGAGGCTTCCTTCTATTCATAAATATCAGGAGCTGACTCCTAGGCAAACAAGGTCAATATTTGAAAACAAGTCATGGACACGTATTGTCGGTTTTCATACAAGAAATGTAGCACATCGAGCGCACGAGTACCTGCAAAACCAATCACTTGAAAAACTTCATTGTGATGCAGTATTCATCCATCCTTTAGTTGGACCGAAGAAAAAAGGAGATTATGAGTCAGATATTATTTTGAAAAGCTATGAGCTAATAATAAAGAAATATTTTAAAGATGACACTGCTTTGGTAGCTGCTTTCCAGAGTTATCCAAGATACTCAGGTCCTAGAGAAGCCGTGTTTACTGCAATCTGTCGTAAGAACTTTGGATGTAGTCATTTTATTGTTGGCAGGGATCATTCTGGTGTAGGTAGCTTTTATGGGCCGACTGCATCCCAAGAGTTGTTTAAAGAGCTTTCAGATCTTGATATTATTCCTATATTTTTTGATGAAATAAGCTACTGTAAAAAATGTGAAAGATTAACAGATAAGTGTGAGCATGACCGTGCAGAAAAAGATAGTATTAGTGGGACTGATGGTCGTGGAATGATTGAAAAACAGATTATACCGCCAGACTGGTACATGAGAACAGAGATTTCTGAATATTTAATTTCTGAAATTAATAGGGCTGGCAGTGTGTTCGTTGAGTAATAAAGCTCATGTTTTCTGGTTTTCTGGGCTTTCGGGGTCAGGCAAAACCACTATTGCAAATAGGGTTATGAAGTTGTTAAAGGAAAGCAACTATAACGCTTTAATTTTAGATGGGGATGATGTTCGTGCGAGACATAAGCAGACGTTAGGTTTTTCAAAGGCTGATATTACTTTGAATAATAGACTCATTCTTGACTTATGCATTTTTGAACAGAAAAATTACAATGCTATACTAGTGCCTGTTATATCTCCTTTTCGAGAGTCAAGGTTGGCTGCTCGCAAGAAATTGGGTAATAAGTTTTCAGAGATTTATTTTTCTGCAAGCCTGGAGACAGTCGTGAGTAGGGATGTAAAAGGTTTATATCGAAAGGCGCAACAAGGAATTATCCATAATATGATTGGTTATTCTGGAAACTCTCCTTATGAAAAACCAAGAAACCCAGACTATGTTGTAGATACTGAAGCAAGCTCTATCAAGAGAGCTTCAGAAAATTTTTTTTGCTTTATTGAAAAAATGCTTAGTGAAAAGAGTAGAGTCAATTGTTCTATATGAAATATAATACAAAATATTGGCAAGAGATGCGACTGGTTGTGCCAAAGATCATTAAACTCTTTGGCAATCCGAAAATTGCATGGGTTCGTTACCAATATTGCCAAGAGCGGAGTAGTGCAGACATAAAGGCAAGACGGGGAGATATCCAGTACCCTCATAATATTATTTTTTTGGCTGGGATGGGACTCAGTGGCAGTAGTTGGCTCAAGAATATTCTTGGTCATATCCCTGGTTATTACACCAGGAGAACTCCTATTCCCTATGATATTGCCTACAGGCAAGACATTTGTGACTCTGCATTTAAATATACCTCAAGCGATACATATAGCTTATTTAAAACTCACTTAAATCCCAAGAAGGAGAACTTAGATTGCATAAGAAGAAATGGTGTAGATAAAATAATTGTTTTATATAGAGATTTTAGAGATGTTATTCTTTCCGAATGTCATCGACTTCTGAAATATCCTAAACCTAGAGATGCGTATGATTTTGTTGATTATCAGCGACTGGGATTTGATAAGGCCCTGATGCACCTCCTTAAAGAGACCGGGCCAAGGCAAGTCGCTTGGCTTGATGGGTGGAGACAGCACGCAAAAAAACAGCCACAGGATTTTCATTTCTTAACTTTTGAGGAGTTAAGGCAAGATACTTACACAGCCTATAAACGTGTGTTGGATTTTTACCAAATTCAGCTATCTGATGATGTGGTTAGACAAGCTCTTGCTAGCTCTTTGGGCAGGAAAGAAGTGTTGGAGAACATCGCTGAGTCTCAAGTTCTTCCCTGGGCCCGGTCTTCTACTTTTAGACGTGGAGAAGTTGGTGGCTGGAAGGAAGAATTTAAAAAGGATCATATTAATCTTGCAAAAGATAAGTTGGGTCAAGCTTTAATTGATAATGGGTTTGAAACAGATTTTAACTGGTAAATAGAAAATTATAAATTGTAAGTAAATTCCATAAAACAACTATTCGGTTTGTAATAAAGGGCTTGTTAAATATTATTGCTACTGAATAGCTTGTGGGTTTGTAATGTTGATTGTTCAGTATGCTAACCTTTGTAGTTTTAAATATGAAACAATCTAGGATAGAAGGGCTGTTATGAATAATTATCTTGAAGTTTTTTCTGGAAAACGTGTCTTTGTTACAGGGCATAATGGCTTCAAAGGGGCTTGGTTAACTTTGCTTTTGGTAGAGCTTGGGGCAGAGGTTGTTGGCTATTCTTTGCCAGATAACAGGTCGAATTCGACTCATTTTGTTAGCCTGGGACTAAGTTCAAAGATGAGAAGTGTTGAAGGAGACACACGAGACCTGTCGCATCTAAAGCAGGTCATTAGTGATTTTCAACCAGAGTTTGTATTTCATCTTGCTGCACAACCATTAGTTAAAGAATCATATATAAACCCTGTTGAAACTTGCTCTACCAATATAATGGGTGCAGTTAACCTCATGGAGTCAGTAAGACATTGCAAGTCAGTTCGGGCCCTGATTTATGTTACAACTGACAAGTGTTATGAGAATAAAGAATGGATTTGGGGATACCGTGAATCTGATGCCATGGGGGGGCATGATCCGTATAGCGCTTCAAAGGGGGCAGCAGAGATTCTGTTTAGTGCATATGCAAGATCATTCTTTGCTAGTCAGAAAAAAATGGGAGCCGCAACTGTTCGCGCAGGTAATGTTATAGGAGGGGGAGACTGGTCGAAGGATAGGATTATTCCTGATTGCGTTAGAGCATTTGATAATAGGGCCCCCATTGAGATTAGAAGTCCTTATGCAACAAGACCGTGGCAACACGTTTTGGAACCAATCTCAGGGTATATGCAATTGGCGGCTAAATTATATAGTGATCCTAGCGAATATTCTGGAGCATGGAATTTTGGCCCATCTGTACAGCAAGTAAGAACGGTCCAGGAAGTAACTGAGACTATAATTTCGCATATGGGGTTTGGTGAAATATCTTGTCCTGAAACACCACCAAGCGAACATGAGGCACAACTACTACAGCTTAATTGCGATAAGGCTAACTTAGTGCTGGGGTGGTATCCTAGATGGGATGTAGATAAAACACTTGAGGCCACTGCTCTGTGGTATAAGTCCTACCTTGCTGGAGATGACACCCGTTTGGTTAGCAGAAAGCAATTACATGAATATTTTTTCGAATTAGAATTATCTTAAATAGTTATATTTATAATTTGTTCGTTATGGAAGAATTTGCCAAGTTAGGAGATGAGCTTGATTAAATATGTAAAGGACCCAGGAGTTTGGAACTGAAAAATAAAATATTGAAGCTAATTTCGGCACCAACCTTAAGAAAAAACGATGAATTGAAGGGCATTCATGATGGCGAGAATTGTTATATTATTGGCAATGGCTCATCTCTAAGAAATATTCAGCTAGACTATTTTTCTGATCGACCTGCAATATGTATTAATCATTTCTCATTACATAAAGATGCAGCATTGATTGATTACCGGTACCATGTATTAGTAGAACCTTTTTTTTGCTATCCATATGTTCGTAATCCGTATATCAATAAGTTGCAATATAATGTCTTTTGGGAAGTTTTTAAAGCATCGTTTTCTGAATACCCAGATGTAATATTCTTCACCAGCATTAGTAATAAGTTCGGCAACGTTTTTCCTAATACCAGATATTTGCATCATTTTGGACATCGAAAAGTAGATAAAGGCATATGTGATATCAGTGGGAATTTTAGTTTTTTAGCGGGAGGATTTGCAGCAGCAATAGGTCTAGCAATAAATTTAGGTTTCAAAAGGGCTACACTCTTGGGGTGTGATTACCTTTTAACACCTATTCGTACTGGACATTTTTATGCCTATGGTGACGGCATGGTCACAAACGATATGACAAATGTGTATGCAAATATTTTGGATGAGATTGATGGCTTAATTGAACTATCTATAATAACAGATGAAGGGAGTTCAAAGTGGGTGCAATCTCAAACGTTCAAAGAGTTGTCAGGTCATAATATTATTAAGAGACGAAATATTGATGTTATTCGCCCTGAGTATTTAGACATTTTAGCAAAACTGAAGTCCCACAAAGGGTTTTGTGATAAAGTATACAATCAGTAAAAAAACTTTATGTTCTACCTACACGTTTCAGATGTTTGGAGTTGTTGATGGCAAAAATATTACTTGTTAACCCAAATAAATGGGGTCGGGGTATAACTGCAATTTGGATTGCCTCACATACCGCTGCTATTAGGGAGAGTGGTCATGAGGTAAAATTATTCGATGCCACTTTTTACTCGCAATGGACTGAGAATGAGATAGCTTACAATACATTGAATCAACAATATCGGCCAACCAACTATGAAAGCTATATAAAATGGAATGATGGGGACATTGTAGAAGATTTACAAAACATGGTAAATTGGTTCCAGCCAGATGTGATATTTTGGTCCGCTTTGTCTAGTCATATTCATGGTGAGGGAGAGTATGTAAATATTCAATATGGATATGATCTAGTCTCATTTTTAGCAACAGATGCCCTACTCGTTACTGGAGGGTTGCAAGCCACATCTTCTCCTAAATCAGTTTTAGAAATATTTCCAAAGACTGACTACCTAATAAGAGGTGAATCTGATTTAATTTTACCTGCTCTCTTGGACCGGATTCAAGCTGGCCAGGAGGTAAAAGATCTGGCTGGGCTAGCTTGGATACAAGATGGTGAACTTTTTAATGCTTCAAGGCAGGAAATCATTAGAAATATGAATGATATTCCACAATATGATTATTCCTTGTTTGATGAACAGGTATTCTATCGACCTTATAATGGACATGTTGTTAAAGGTGTTGACTATGAGATGAGCAGAGGATGTATTTATTCGTGTTCATATTGTGTTGAGACTGTCATTCAAAAATATTATGGCTGTATGGAAACATCAAACAGATCAGGCAGTCTTTTGGCGCCAGGCAATTACCTGAGGTGCAAAACAGCTTTGCGAGTTTTTCGAGAGCTGGAGTACCTTAATCGTAAGCTTGGAATTACTCTATTTAGATGTCAAGATACAAATTTCCTAACAATTAATAGAAAAATGTTGCTTGAACTAGGAGAGCTACTAGAGCAAGCAGGATTAGATATTATGCTCTATATTGAAACCCGTATTGACAAAATGAATATTGGTGACATCAAACTACTGAAGAAATTAAGAGTTGACGGTGTTGGAGCTGGCGTTGAAGTTGCGAGTGAAGAATTTCGTGAGGGACATTTAAAGCGTTTTGCATCACGAAGCAAAATTATAGATAATGCAAAAAAACTTAGAGAAGCTGGAATAAAATTGACAACCTATAATATCATAGGGCTTCCCGAAGAGACTGAGGCGATGATTATAGATACAATTAACTTCAATCGTATGATTGCTCCAAATAATATTACCGTTGCTTTTTTTTCCCCATATACTGGCACTGTGCAGGCTGATAAAGGGGCGGCATTGAGTTATTATAATAGTGAAGCATGTGATGTGGATGGGCAGCTCCGAAGTGTTGGCAATCCTGAAGTCGTGGATCTCGATCTGCTGAATTTTTATAAAAAACATTTTTCTCATTTCGTTAGATCAGGCTTGTCAGACTTGGATCAATTAAAACAGAAGGAAAATATAGCATGATTATACAGGATCGATGTGTAATTGGAACATGGCCTTTGAGTGGTGATTTCGGTCATATTCGATTGGGCGAGATTGAAAAGATTTTGCTTTGTGCAAGGGCTCATGGGTTTAGAGAGTATGACACGGCACCTAGCTATGGTGACTCCTTAATGGAACATTGCTTAGGCAATATATTTGGTAGTGATTCAAGCATGCTTATTAATACAAAAGTAGGCAATATCCCTTTTGTAGGGAAAAGCTTTGATGGCTCAAAAATCAGGAAGTCATTGGAAGATAGCCTGGTTAGGCTAAAAAGAGAGCAGGTTAACATTCTATACCTGCATAATCCACGCGATGATGTTGATAGCTATGAAGAGCTTGTTGTACTTATGGAAAATTTTAAAAAGGAGGGTAAAATTGTAAAGTCTGGGATTAGTATGGCAAAAAACTATTGCTACCCTGATGGCACAGTTCCACTGTTTGACATGATTCAAGATGAAGCAAATTTGTTATATCTGGACCGTCTAGATAGTTATAATGACGCCAAAAATGTATATTTTAGATCTCCACTAGCAAGCGGCATGCTTGGTGGACATATCTCTTTTGATTCCAGCTTTTCTGATAAGGATCATCGATCAGGTTGGCTAAAAGGGGAGAGGCTTTATTCTATTCTGAAGAGAGTAGAAACTCTTCAGAAGCGTACTAGCTCACTTTCTGACCTAAGCCTGCAAAGTGTGGCCAAAAAATATGTGCTCGACGCTAAACCTTCTTGTAAGGTCATTTTTGGTATAAAAAAAATGGAGCATTTAGATGCTTTGTGCTTGGATATTCAGCTCCCCCCAATGAAAGATGAGTTGATAAAAAATCTTAAGATGCTGTATCATGACGATTTTGGTTTGGTTGGAGAGTCTTACTTAAAATATTAGCATCTATTCAATTGTCATGGGTATAGTTATTCATGATCTACTTTTGCGATCAAACGTAGTGCTTTGCGCTCTCCCCCGTACGAGTGGTTGGGAAGTGTAGTAGACGTTGAATTTCTACTTATCAGCTCAAGGGGTTTTTGGATATATTTCCAGACAAGACGAAAAAACCTTACTATTGTTCGAGAATAGATTTGAATGCGGTGTGGCATATTATTAAATATTTTCTTAAGAAGAGCGGGATGTACTGAGGACTCGTGTTTTTTTAAGTTATAAAGCGGTCCACATGTATCGATAAAAAGCACTTTGAATTTATATTTGATTAAAAGGGCTTTGAGAGATTTTGGAGTAAAGAATAACAGGTGTGGGGTGTCAGGGCCACGAACATATTGGTGGACTTGCATGTTTACGTTTGGCACTTCTATTACAAGAACTCCCTCATCATGAAGAGCCGTTTGAATATTTTTAAAAAGTATGTCCAGGTCAGACATGCAAAAATGCTCAAGAGAGTGACTCATTAAAATTATTTTTGCTTTTCGTTCTCCTTTGGAGAAATTAGTGAGTGATAAATGGCTAGTGGTATTGAAATTTTTTTTGTAATATTCATCAGCTTCTTTTGAGAGCTCAATCGCATGCAAGGCTGGGGCAGGAAATATTGCATTGGCAATAATGAACGATCCCCCCTTTCCAGGGCCTATGTCAAGGAAACTGTCACCATGGTCAAAAGTGCAGAATGATCTTGCGAGAGTTAGCTGAGCAAAAGATCTGTTGTTATAAAGATCATTGATTTCGGGTATAACTTTTTTATTGAAGTTGATATAAAATGTACTCTTAGGTGAACGGTATTGCTCTGCATAGTAAGAATGAATATCCTCTGGGTTTAGCTCTGGGAATGCAAAGGCGAATGTACAAAAACTACAAAAGTAAATTTTTAGGCTCAAGAATTGTTCGTTGGTCGTCCAGCCAATATCGTTGTAGGAAAGAGGGGCAGATGATATTTTATTTGAACACATAAAACAGTGCAGTGCTTGGTTATGAGTTTTTGCATTTGTCATATTTAGATCTCTGTTAAGTTTATCTGATACTTAGTGGATCATATTAGCTAAGCGATAGAACGGTCAATTAATTTCACTGTTATCTGAAAGCCTAGCTCCATGGATAAAAATACTCTGTTTTAGATATTATATACTGGAGATGTCATCATTTAAATTCCGGAGGGGAGATGTTTGATTATAATTATAGGGAACCAAAAGTTATCGCAGAAATAGGATGTAATCACAAAGGCGAGTTTGATGTTGCTTGCGAATTGATTGATCTTGCAAAACTAGCCAATGTTAATATTATAAAACTTCAAAAACGAAGCAATAAAGAGCTAGGCTATCTTAAGCAATATGAATTACCTCATCCGGAACCAAGCAATGCCTATGGTTCAACGTATGGCAAACATCGCGAACGTCTAGAACTTAGTATTTCACAACACGGAGCATTGAAATCATATTGCGAAGAGAGAGGAATGATCTATTCGACATCAGTTTGGGATGTTACTTCTGCACGTGAAATTATCTCTCTTGATCCTGAATTTATCAAAGTGCCATCAGCATGTAACACAAATAAGGACTTGCTGACAGTTCTACGCGATGAGTACCAAGGGCAAATTCACGTCTCTTTTGGAATGACAACACACCAAGAAGAAGAGCTAGTTGTTCAAACTTTCGAAGAGGATAACAGCGCTGCAAAAAGATTAGTGGTTTATTGCTGTACTTCTGGGTATCCAGTACCCTTTAGGGATCTTTGCTTGTTGGAGATTAATCGTTTGTACCAAAAATTTACTGGCCGTGTATCCGAAATAGGTTTTTCTGGACATCACCTTGGTATTTCCGCAGATATTGCGGCATACACCTTAGGCGCAAGGTGGATAGAACGTCATTTTACCAAGGATCGAACATGGAAGGGAACTGACCATGCCGCTTCACTTGAACCTCAAGGGTTAGCAACTCTATCCCGAAATTTAAATGCGGTCCATGAGTCTCTAAACTACAAGAGTCAGGAAATCCTTAACATTGAGGATATTCAAAGGGAGAAGCTGAAATGTCCGGCGCAGTAAGTAGCATGAGGAAAATCGCTTTCATTCCTGTACGTGCAGGCAGTAAGTCAATTGTTCTAAAAAATATAAGGGAGATAAATAGCCGCCCTCTAGTTCATTGGTCTCTCCTCGCAGCTTCCACGGCTGGTATTTTTGAAAAGATTGTCGTCTCTACAGACTCACCAGAGATTGAACGTGTAGTCTTAGAACTTGAAATACCAGGCATCGAGATATTTAGGCGTGGGAAAGGTTGTGCGACTGACGTTGCCACAACTGAAAGCGCTGTTTTGGAGTACTTAAACCAAAGTCAACTCTCTGACGATGTTTCTTTGTGTTTAATTCAGGCAACAAGCCCCTTAACCAAAAGTGAAGATTTCCTCCAAGCTTACCGGCAAATGGAGATGGAACACTCGGACTCGCTGCTAACGGGCGTTGAATTTAAGCGCTTTTTTTGGAAGTCTAGTTGTGATGGCAGCTCATCCCCTTTGAATTATAATCTTGCCTGTCGCCCACGACGCCAAGAGTTTAAAGGAAGCCTAATGGAGAATGGTGCATTCTACATCGGATCAGTGGGAGGGATAAAGCAATCAAAGTGTAGGCTTTATGGTAAGATCTCGTTTTATAAAATGCCTGAGTACATGCAATTCGAAATCGACGAACATCATGATTGGATTGTTATGGAGTCTTTACTTCGGAACTTCTCTACAGCAGCTACAGATCTTGATCAAATTAAATTTTTTCTAACTGATCTAGATGGAACGCTTACCGATGGAGGGATGTACTATTCACAAAGTGGAGATGAGATGAAAAGGTTTACGACGATCGATGGAAAGGCGTTCGAGCTACTCCGCAATAGAGGTATTAAAACTGGGATTATTACTGGTGAACATACTGATATTGCAAAGAGGCGAGCCGAAAAACTCCAAATTGACTTTTTAAGGCAGGGAGAGGTTAACAAACTAAAAACAGTCTCTTCTCTTTGTGATCAGCTTGGTCTTACTCTTGCCAATGTTGCATATATTGGCGATGACGTTAATGATTTGGAGCTACTTAATGTTGTCGGCAAGGCAGCCTGTCCAAAAAACTCTATTATTGCTCAAAAATACTTATCTCCTAGAATTGAAGTGTTAAACCACGAAGGTGGTCATGGTGCGGTTAGAGAGTTTGTTGAAAAAATACTTACTACTTAGATAGTATATTATACCTGATAATTATTTTAAGTTTATTCCATTGGGGGCCATCGCTTGCGTAAAGGATCACTAGCTAGTTTAATTGAGTTGTTTGCCCATCTGCCGCTCAGCCGTAGAAGGCAGTTTCTTTTGTTGGCTTTTTTTTCACTATTTGTCTCCCTCTTCGAAGCAATTAGCTTAGGAGCAGTTGCACCTTTTGTTGGCGTTCTCGTTCAGCCTGAGATTGTTTTTAATAAGCCATATATTGTCGAATTAAGAAATGCGCTAGGTATTATCACGCCCAATGATTTGATTGCCCCCTTAGGAATCTCGTTTGCAGTGCTTGCTGTTGTGGCTGGCACACTAAGGGTTATGTTGTTATATTTTAATATTAAGTTATCTAATAAAATCGGTGCAGATATTAGTATCGCTGTCTATTCTCGCACATTATATCAGAGTTACGAGAATCAGATTGTACGTAATAGTAGCGAGGTGATCACTGGTGTTACTCAAAAAGTTGAGACTGCAGGATCTTTAATCACATCGTCCGCAATGGTTGTCACTACAGTGCCTTTATTTATTGCAATATTAGTAACGGTTTTTTTATTTGATCCATTGTTAGCAATAACTGTTTTTTTTATATTTGGGATTGCCTATGGTATGTTGTCTTTTTTCGTTCGAAGGAGATTAAAGAGAAATAGTATTGCAATTGCCTCCTTACAAACTGAAGCAGTCAAGGTTATCCAGGAGGGGATTGGATCTATTCGGAATGTGATTCTTGATCAAACCCATCCCTACTATCTATCTCTATATACTCGATCAGTGAGGTCATTGCGGCAAATGCATGGGCAAAATACTTTCGTTAATCAATCTCCGCGCTTTCTCATGGAGTCGCTCGGAATAGTTATGATCTCAATTATTGTGCTTGTGTTATTTCAGAGGGGGGAGTCAGGAGAGTCCGTATTACCTATGGTTGGCATACTAGCTGTTTCAGCTCAAAAGCTACTGCCTCTTCTACATATTATCTATAACAATGTAACACAAATTATTGGAGGGTATGGCGGGGTAAGTGATGTTAACGCATTATTAGCACTGCCGCCGGATGAAATTTATGCCGTAGAAGATAATGTTTTAGGTGAGATGACTTTTCATAAAAATATTACTCTAAATAATATCAATTTCACACATAATAATGCTGATGAGCTGATTCTTTGTAACAGCTCCATGGAAATCGTAAAAGGTACGACAGTTGGCATCGTTGGTAAAACAGGGTCTGGTAAAAGTACACTTCTCGATGTGATTATGGCGCTATTGCTACCTCAGAAGGGGCAGCTGCTGGTGGATGATATTGTAATTGATGAAAATAATCGCCGAGCTTGGTACAGTATGGTCGCGCATGTTCCCCAGACAATATACCTAGAAGACGCAACCATTGCGAATAATATTGCCGTAGGCGTGGAGAATGATTTTGTTGATTATACTGAAATTGAGAAGGCATGCAACAGAGCAGGCTTAGCTGATTTTGTTGAATCGCTTCCAGATGGAATAAATACCATGGTGGGAGAGCGTGGTGTACGCCTTAGTGGTGGGCAGTGCCAAAGGATTGGTATTGCAAGGGCCTTATACAAACATGCAGAAGTGTTGGTGCTTGATGAAGCTACGAGTGCATTGGACAGCGAGACGGAGGAGATGGTGATGAAATCTGTAAATGCACTTGATCCAGATTTGACAATAGTTATAATTGCTCATCGACTAACCACATTGAAAGGGTGTGATGAGATATTTCAGGTGGAAAATGGAGTGATAAGATCTGTTGGCAAGTATAATAATTTAATGAATGAGAGGTTTTGACCTTTCCCTCCTGGTTTGATTGGTGAAAATATTTTTTTGTGGTTGAATATATTGGCTCTAATTAAAACTAAAAAATATAATAATCAAGTAACTGATTATTGTATCAAAATTGAATTGTATAATAGATAAAATTCTTAGGCGTTCACACTTAAATTAATTGATGGGGGTAGTAAATATAATGATTCAGTACGGCCGACAAGACATTAATCAGGCTGATATCGATGCTGTAGTTACGGTATTACGCTCAGACTATCTTACTCAAGGAGCTACAGTACCACGATTCGAAATTAATATGGCCAGTTATTGTAGAGTGCAGCATGCAGTAGCTGTTAATAGTGCTACATCCGCTTTGCATATTGCATGCCTCGCCTTGGACCTAGGCCCTAGTGATTGGCTATGGACATCTCCTAGTACTTTTGTTGCATCATCTAATTGTGCTTTATTCTGTGGTGCGAAAGTAGACTTTGTAGATATTGACCCACATACCTACAATATTAGTATAGAGCATTTATCTAATAAATTAGCCAGAGCCGAAAAAGATGGTACATTGCCTAAAATTGTTGTGCCAGTACACCTGTGTGGACAGTCGTGTGATATGGCCGCTATTGACTTATTGTCAAAACAATATGGATTTAAGGTTATTGAGGATGCTGCACATGCAATAGGGGGGAAATATAAGGGAGAGCTGATTGGTGGTTGTCGTTATAGTGATATCACAATTTTTAGTTTTCATCCGGTGAAAATTATAACTACCGGTGAAGGAGGGATGGCACTAACAAATAATCAGGTTTTAGCTGAGCGTATGCAGCGCTATCGAAGCCATGGCATTACGAGTGAAACAAGTCAAATGCAAGCTCGGCCTTTGGATGAAATCTGGAATTATCAGCAAGTTAGTTTAGGCTATAATTACCGGATGACCGATATTCAAGCTGCTCTAGGTCTAAGTCAGATGGAGCGTCTAGATGAGTTCGTTGGGAAGCGACATATAATTGCTCAGCGTTACAATGAGGAACTGGCCAGTTTGCCACTTAAAATTCCATGGCAACATCCGGATACTTACTCAAGTTATCATTTATACCCCATCAGAATAACATTAGGAGAAGACAAAAAAACGCAACGTCAAGTTTACGATACACTTCAATTTGAGGGTGTTAATGTCAATTTACATTATATTCCTGTTTATAGACAACCTTACTATGAAATGTTGGGATTTAAGATGGGATATTGTCCAGCAGCAGAACAATACCATAAAGAGTCTCTCAGTATTCCTATCTATCCAACATTGACTGATTCGGAGCAAAGAAAAGTTATACATATACTTCACGAGGCATTAGCTTGAAACTCGCTTTAGGTACTGCTCAATTAGGCTTGCCTTACGGTATTACTAATAAAAATGGGCAAGTCAGTCGTGACAATGCCAGAGAAATTCTTAATTTAGCTAGAAAAAATATGATGGATACCTTGGACACAGCTATTTCCTATGGTGAAAGTGAGACATGCTTAGGTCAAGTTGGAGTTAATAGTTTTAAGGTTGTTACGAAATTACCAGCAATACCAGAAGAGATTAAGGATATTGCTTTATGGGTTCGAACAGAAGTGCAAGGCTCGCTCAAGAGGTTAAATTTATCATCCATTTATGGTTTACTACTGCACTCTCCTCAGCAATTGTGTGGCCCAAAAGGTGAAGATTTAGCTAAATCATTAGAGTATTTAAAGAGTGAAGGTATTGTGAAAAAAATTGGTGCCTCTATTTATGCTCCATCAGAACTTGACAGTATTATGAGTGTTTTTAATGCTGATTTGATACAAGCCCCATTTAGTTTGGTTGATCGTCGGTTATTTACATCTGGTTGGATGCATAAGTTGCATGCATGTGGTGTTGAACTACACATCCGGTCCGTTTTTTTACAAGGATTATTGCTAATGTCTCGGGAGGATATTCCAAAGAAATTTAATGCGTGGGCACGTTTGTGGGATAGATGGCATGAGTGGCTTAGAGACAATGATATTCCAGCAGATCAAGCATGTATTAGTTTTGTTCAAGAGTTTTCGCAGGTAGATAAAGTTGTAACTGGAGTAGAAAATGCTCAGCAACTTAATCAATTAACTCAGTCAGCTAAGTATCCCAAAAAGGCAGTCTGGCCAGATTTAAGCTGTCTTGATGAGTATCTTATTAATCCTTCAAACTGGAATTTGTTGTGAAAATTGTTGCTATTGTTCAAGCTCGTATGGGGTCGACCCGCCTGCCGAATAAGGTGATGAAACTAATTAATAGTGTGCCTATGATCGAATTGCTTTTAGCTCGTTTATCTAGAGCAAAGGAGTTGGATCAAATTATAGTGGCCACTTCAAAAAACATTAATAATATTCCGCTAATTGAGCATGTTCGAAAATTAGGATATTCCTGTGAGCAGGGCAGTGAAAACGATGTACTAGATCGCTTTATCGTAGCAGCAAAAGAACATAAAGCTGATGTGGTGGTGCGTATTACTGGGGATTGCCCTCTTGTAGATCCTGAATTAGTCGATGCATGTGTTCGTCATTTTCGCGCAACAAATATTGACTATTTTAGCAATGTTAATCCACCATCTTACCCTGATGGATTAGATGTTGAAGTTGTGACATTATTAGCACTTGAGCAGTCGATGCGGGAGTCAGATAAACTATTTAATCGTGAACATGTGACACCTTACATACGTGAATCTGGTAAATTCAAAACGGCAGTAATGCAAAATGAAACAGATTTGTCGCTTCTACGTTGGACAGTAGATGACCCCACTGATTTTACAGTTATAACAAATGTATTTCGGCATTTTGCGCCTAATCTTCACTTCACTTGGCAGGAGGTGTTGGTATTACAGGATAACTATCCTGAATTATTTAGTCTTAACCAGAGCACTACAAGAAATGAAGGGTCCACCATGGGAACAGGGCAAAAACTTTGGAAGCGAGCCAAGCAAGTGATAGCTGGAGGAAATATGTTGCTTTCCAAGCGTCCGGAGATGTTTTTACCTGATCATTGGCCTGCTTATTTTACTAAAGCCAAGGGTTGCATGGTGTGGGACCTGGATGGCAATAGATTTGTCGACATGTCTATTATGGGCATAGGTACTAATATACTGGGATATGGCCATCCAGATGTAGACAATGCGGTTATGAACACCGTGGCCTTAGGCAATATGTCTACTTTTAATTGTCCAGAAGAAGTATACCTTGCAGAAAAACTGGTTGAGATACACCCTTGGGCCGATATGGTTCGTTTTGCACGTACCGGGGGCGAAGCCAATGCTATTGCTATTCGTATTGCACGAGCTGCATCGGGAAGGGATTGTATTGCTATTTGTGGTTACCATGGTTGGCATGACTGGTATCTTTCTGCAAACTTAGGAGGTAATAAAGGTCTTGATGGCCATTTGTTACCAGGGCTTAAACCTAACGGTGTACCACGCAATCTTAAGGACACAGTCTTTCCTTTTTCCTATAACTGTTTTTCGGAACTTGAAAATTTGGTGAATACGCAGGAGATTGGAGTTATCAAGATGGAGGTTGCGCGGAATGTTGAGCCAGAAGATAACTTCTTGCATAAAATCCGTAAATTAGCTACCGAGAAAAATATTGTATTAATCTTTGATGAATGTACTTCTGGCTTTCGTGAAACATTTGGTGGGTTGCATAAGAAATATGGCGTGGAACCTGACATGGCTGTATTTGGCAAGGCGCTAGGAAATGGTTATGGCATTACTGCTATTATTGGTCGACGAGAAGTGATGGAGGAGGCACAAGTAACCTTTATAAGTAGCACTTTCTGGACCGAGCGGATAGGCTCTACCGCTGCACTAAAAACACTTGAGGTGATGGAACGTCTTAAATCTTGGGAGTATATTACTAGTACTGGTCTGGATATTCGTCAGCGTTGGCAAGCTTTAGCTGACCAACATGATCTTGTTATTAATCACTGGGGACTACCATCGTTAACGGGCCATACCTTTAAAAGTGGTAATGCATTAGCCTATAAAACACTTATTACTCAGGAAATGCTCTCCAAAGGGTACCTCGCTAGTAATGCCGTTTATGTTTGTACAGAACATACTCCTGATATAGTCGATGGTTACTTTCATGCCTTAAACTCCGTATTTGGGTTAATCAAAGAGTGTGAGGAAGGGCGTGATGTGATGACACTCTTAAATAGCCCGGTATGCCATTCTGGGTTTAAACGGTTGAATTAAGTAAATTAATGAATATTGTTTTTCGCACAGATGCATCACTTGATATTGGTACGGGCCATATTATGCGCTGTCTTGTGTTGGCTGAGGCTTTGCGTGAAAAAGGAGCTATTTGTAGTTTCGTATGCCGAGAACATGTCGGTAACCTTATAGAGTTAATTCGTCAGCGTGGATTTATCGTACATAATTTGCCCATGCAGCCTGCAGCTACAATAAAAATAGATATATCCGATAAAACTATCTTGTCACATGCATCCTGGCTTGGTGCAGATTTGAAAAGTGATGCTGAGCAGACAAAGGTCGCTATTGGAGATACGACTATTGATTGGCTAATAGTAGATCACTACGCTCTAGATTATCGCTGGGAAACAGAATTGAAGTCCCATTTTCGAAAGTTAATGGTTATTGATGATTTGGCAGATAGGGAACATGAGTGTAATTTATTGCTAGATCAGAATTGGTTTGGTGAAGAGATAGAAATGAGGTATAAACGGCTTGTTCCTGCCACTTGCAAAACAATCCTTGGTCCCAAGTATGCTTTGTTGGGCCCGGAATATGAGCAGCTCCGCGCTGAAATGCCTCCTCGTAGCAATATTATTCGTAGAGTTCTTGTTTTTCTTGGAGGAAGTGACCCAAGTAACCAGACGGCAAAAGTAGTTAGAGCGCTAACTCATCACTCTTTAATGAAATTAGCTGTAGATGTTGTTATTGGTGTAAATCACCCTAGTTTGGCATCCATTCAAGCTCTTGCAGCTCAGCGCATAGAGACGTCAGTTCATCAAGGGGTACCAAGTCTTGGCAAGCTTATGGTGCAAGCTGACTTGATGATCAGTGCAGGTGGCTCAACAGGTTGGGAACGCATGTGCTTGGGGTTGCCCGCCATTGTTATTAGCGTTGCAGATAATCAAACAGCGACCAATTTGGCATTAATGAAAGCTGGGTATATAAACTTTCTTGGACATATGAATCATATATGTATTTCTGATATTCGAATAATGATAAAAAATTGTTTACTTGATATTGGGAAAATGAATAGACAAACTTTAATGGGGCAGCAATTAGTGGATGGTATGGGTGTTGCTAATGTCATCGGCTGTATAATGGGTAATGATGTATGAATGATCAGAATAAAGCACGGCTGGAATTTTGGAATGAGCGAGCAGCTCTTGGACTTGCTGCTGGGTCAAATGATATGGGGCTTAAGCGATTGGAAATTGAGAATATATGTAAACACCTGCGAGGTTGTTATAAGATATTAGATGCTGGATGTGGAAATGGTATTACTGCCATAAATGTGCTTAAAAAATTACCTTCTGCTAAAATTAGTGCGTTTGATTATTCTCCTCAAATGGTTGAGGAGGTGATTAAGCTAAGAGAGGAGGAAGGTATTTTAGATGATAGGCTAGAGGTGACGAAGGGGGATCTGCTAGCTCCACCATTTGAAAACAGAGCTTATGATGCTATATATACAGAAAGGTCATTGATAAACCTTAACAGTCCAGAGGAGCAAATGTTATCGATTGCAAAATTGGCAACAAAACTCAAACCTGGAGGTAAACTTATAATTTGCGAATCATTTGTTGAAGGATTAGCTGAGATAAACTCTTTTCGAGTCCCTGCTGGATTGCCAAAAATTGAGTCACCGTGGCACAACACATATTTAAGTCTAGATTGGGTAACTAAGGTTTTTCCAGATTATCTTAAGCTAAATGAAGTTGATAATTTTTCATCAACATATTATTTTCTTAGTCGAGTTGTAAACGCTTGGATTGCTCAAAATAATGGAGAGGAACCTTCCTATGATAGCCCTATTAACAATTTGAGCTTTTCTTTACCTTGTATTGGAACTTGTGCACAAACTAAAACCGTTATTTTTAGCAAATTTCAACAGAACTAGTTGTCTGAGGGATAATATTGAAATCAAATATATTGGTAATAGCGTCACCACATAATCGAAATAAACCTCTTGTTGACAGGGTGAAAGAGCTTTTAGCTTGCTCGACCATTGTCCCTATTGTCAGCAAAAAGGAGCTGTCATTAGATAATTTAGAGTCAATCAATCCGGATTTTATTTTTTTCCCTCATTGGTCATGGATAATTCCGGAGGATATATATACAAAATATCCGTGCGTCATTTTTCATATGACAGATCTTCCATATGGACGTGGCGGTAGTCCATTGCAAAACCTGATCGTCAGGGGGCACGAGGAGACAATGCTATCTGCGATTAAATGTGTTTCCGAAGTTGATGCGGGGCCAATATACAAAAAGGTTCCACTATCTCTTAAGGGAACGGCAGAAGAAGTGTTGCAACGGGCATCTGTTTTAATGGAAGATCTTATAGTTGATATTGTCAATAATCATCAAAACCCTATACCACAAGTGGGTAAAGTTGTGAGTTTTTTGCGTCGAAAACCTGAAGATGGTGACATTGCCAAGTTGGATAATCTGGAAAAAATTTATGACTATATCCGTATGCTTGATGCAGATGGATACCCACCTGCCTTTATAGATACGATAGGATTGAGATTTAATTTTTCACAAGCCATTTGGAATGGAGAAATTCTAGAGGCAAAGGTTCAAATTATGAGAAAAAATAATGAATAAAGTTTTAGTGGTAATTGCAGCACATCCTGATGATGAGGTGTTGGGCTGTGGAGGAACGATTGCTCGTTTGGCCAGAGAGGGGTATTCAGTTCATATTCTGTTTATGGGAGATGGTGAGACTTCTCGAATTGACATAATAGAAAAACCTGACTTATCTCGCCAGAAAAAGCGTTATGCCGCAGCACTTCGTGCATGTAAAATTTTAGGATGTGATTCTATTAAGCAACTTGATTTTCCGGATAATCGCATGGATAGTGTCCCCCTTCTTGATGTTGTTAAAGCCATTGAGGTTTTCATAAATACGCACCAGCCTAGCATTGTACTCACACATCATTCAGGTGATGTTAATATTGATCATTGTGTTGTTCATGATGCTGTTATAGTAGCATGTCGACCTCAGCCTGATAGTTTCGTGCGAGAATTATTATTTTTTGAAACACCATCTTCAACAGAGTGGAACTCTCCAGATAATGGAAAGCCATTTTATCCTAACTGGTTTGTTGATATTTCTACAACTATGGATTTGAAATTTCAGGCGCTTTCTGCTTACCAGGATGAACTCCGCCCTTTTCCTCATCCACGGTCACTTAAGGTTATTGAATCTTTGGCAGTATGGCGTGGCGCGACTGCAGGAGTCAATGCCGCAGAGGCATTTATTCTTGGTCGGAAGTTAGTTTAACTTGGAGGATTTAATGAAAATTGCAGGCAGAGAAATTGGTCGAGGGGCGCCTCCGTACGTCATTGCAGAGATGTCGGCCAACCATAATGGTAATATTGAGACAGCTTTTCACCTTATTGAGAAAGCCAAAAAAGCAGGAGCTGATGCAGTCAAGATTCAAACATATAGTCCTGATACAATGACGCTAAATTGTGAGAGTGAGGATTTTCAGATACATGGTGGATTGTGGGATGGTTGGTCACTATACAAATTATATGAGAAAGCCCAAACTCCTTGGGATTGGCATGATCGATTATTTACACATGCGCACAAGGTTGGAATAACCATTTTTAGTACACCCTTTGATACAACAGCAGTGGATTTGCTAGAAGACCTTAATGCGCCAGCATATAAAATTGCTTCATTCGAAGCCATTGACCTGCCGTTAATTAAATATGTTGCAAGTACTGGCAAGCCTATGATTATATCCACTGGCATGGCAAACCTCAAAGAGATTGAAGAAGCCATTGATGTTGCACGTGCAGGGGGCGCTAAAGAACTTGCAATATTACATTGTGTTAGTGGTTACCCAGCACCAGCGGACGAGTATAATTTAAGGACAATTCCTGATATAATCCAGAAATTTAGTGTTATCACAGGTTTATCTGATCATACCTTGGACAATGCTACTGCTATTGCAAGTGTGGCATTAGGTGCTGCAATTATTGAAAAACATTTCACTATTAATCGTAGCAACGGTGGCCCAGATGATAGTTTTTCTCTAGAGCCTGCTGATCTTTCTGCACTTTGTCATGGCGTTCGTACTGCGTGGATGGCCTTGGGTGAAATTGACTATAGTCGTAAGTCCAGTGAACAAGTAATCGCTAAGTTTCGTAGATCACTCTACTTTGTGAGGGATTTAAGTGCTGGTGAGGTGATCACTGTAGATGCCGTTCGAAGTGTTCGGCCGGGATATGGGTTGGCCCCGAAGTTTATAGATGATGTTATAGGGAAAGTTGTAAACCAAGATGTGAAAAAAGCAACGGCAGTCACTTGGGAACACATAAAATAGATGCTTGATCAAACAAGATATTTAATAACTACTGCAGATGAGCGTACATGGAAATTTGATCAGCCCGTTCTTTTCTTGGGCGAGTGGTGTCGATTATATGAGAGAAAATCCGTTTGGAGTAAAATGGATGCGGTGGTTGCATCTCCGTTTATCTTGAAGCCTGAAAGGAAGGTAAGTGATATTGACTATGTGCAGGGATTATCGAATGAATTATTAATTGAGATATCAGCAGTGCTAAACGTTTTTCACGGCACAAATTACAGTATTCGGTATTGGAATATATTGCTTGGCCATTGGCTTAAACGTCATGTTGCAGTATGCTTCAATCGTTATTTTACTCTTCAACAGGCTTTAAGCAAATATAAAGTAAGTGCCACAACTATATTTGAAGCTGGTGAGTATGGTTTAGCTACGTCCGATTCGTTTAGTTTTATCCTAGCTTGTAATGATGATATCTGGAATAATATACTTTATTCTCGTGTACTCAAATATATGAATGAAGTTGAGGTTGAGATTGAGATAGATTCTTTAACAGAGTGTTCTAACACCACTTTTTTACAAGCGACCAAGCCTTTTATAAAACAACGTTCGGGTATTAAGCAGATCATAAAAACTATTGGTTCTAGCTTTTTACCTAAACTATGCAGAAACAGTGATGCTTTCGTTGTCAATAGTTATATGCCAAGATGGCAAGATATTAAACTACAACTTGCTCTTGGGCAGTGCCCTCAAATATGGCAAAGTCCTCCCTTACAAAGTGTGCCGATTAGTTTAGAGATTCGGCGACGTTTTTCCCTAGGACAAACGGGGCATGTTGGATTTGATCACTTTGTTCGCAGCCTAATCTCAGAAATGATTCCTGCATGTTATTTGGAGGGGTATAGCACACTATGCAAACAGGCAGAGTCTTTACCTTGGCCTAAAACACCGAAGTTTATTTTTACATCCAATAGTTTTGATGCTGATGAGTTATTTAAGGCTTGGGTAGGAAATAAAGTAGAGCAAGGAGTACCATATCTAACTGGGCAGCATGGTAATAATTACGGTACACATTGTTATTTTGGCAATCCTACATGGCCTGAGCAAGCCGCAGCAGATAAGTTTTTAACATGGGGGTGGGATAATAATGATACTAAAAATATTCCTGCATTCATTTTTAAAATAGCTGGGAGTCCAAGAGTTAGAAAGCCCAGGGGGGGAGTGTTGCTAGTAGAGTTGCACGCACCTCACTTATTGGATATTGAGGATAGTTATTATCAGTTTGGAATTTACCAAAAAGAGCAATTTCGTTTCGTGGAGGAACTTCCAGAGAGTATACAAAAAGATCTGACCGTGCGGCTGCATGGCGCATGGCCCAAAACTCGCTGGGCTGATGATAGGCGTTGGAGTGACCACCGGCGATCAGTCCACCTTGAAACAGGGACTGAATCTATCGTGAAATTAATTAAAAATAGCCGTTTAGTGGTATATTCTTACGATTCAACTGGTATGTTGGAGACACTAGCTTCAAACATTCCAACACTGTGTTTTTGGCATGGTGGATTTGATCATCTGTTGCCTAGTGCTAAACCCTATTATCAACAGTTAAAAAATGTATCAATTATTGTTGATACCCCAGAGCAGGCTGCTCAACATATTTCTCAATATTGGGATAATATTGATAGTTGGTGGCTATCTCCATCTGTGCAGACCGCAAGAAAACAGTTTTGTGATAAATATGCACGGGGGGAAAGATACCCTGTATATAAAATGAGACAACTATTATTGGCTGCGGTTTTAGATAATAATAAGCAATTGAATAAACTGGGAAATCGATGACATCGGAAAAAAAATACTAGATCTTGGGTGTGGTAAAAAGAAAAGAGTTGGGTCCATTGGGGTCGATTGGTCAGATCGCCATGACGCTGATGTAATTCATGACCTCAACGTTTTTCCTTATCCATTCAAGAATGATGAGATAGATGAGATATATTTAGATAATGTGCTTGAGCATTTAGATGCGCCAATGCTTGTCATGGGAGAAATTTATCGAATATGTAAATCTGCGGGAAGGATTAAAGTAATTGCCCCATATTTTCGTTCTGAGTGGGCATTTGTTGATCCTACTCATAAAACATTTTTTACTGTGGACTCATTTTCATATTATGATCCATCTCATATTATTTGTCAGAGATATGATTACGTTGATACTCGTTTTAAGGTGGAAAAAATTGTTTTTAATGAAACATTACCGATCTCACGGATACACTGGTTGAAAAAAATTGTTATTAAAATTGCAAATAGATGGCCTAAACGGTATGAGGCATATCTAAGTCATCTTGTTCCTTTAGATGATATAACTTATTATTTAAAAAAAATATAGGCTGAGTGTGAAAATATCTATATGTATTCCTACTTATAATCGTGCGGTTCATTTGCAAAATTGCCTTCACTCCATAAATATTGCAGCTGAGTCTTTAAATAAGAATGCTGAAATTGAAGTATGTATATCAAATAATGGATCAACCGATAATACTGAATGGGTAGTTAAAAACTTTCATCTTATATTGCCACTGAAATATCATCATAATGCAACCAATATTGGTATTCCAAGAAATTTTATTAACGTTGTTGAAATGGCAAGTGGAGAATTTATATGGTTGGTAGGTGATGATGACCTGCTGGTTCCGGACGCCCTAGTTCGACTGAGTAAACTGATTGAGATGCATGCTGAGGTGGATTTTTTTTATGTAAATGCATTTCATCAAACGACAGAATATGTTCTGTCGCAGCCTCAGCCGTTTGATACCAACAAATTGCCTGTCAATATGGCACCATTTTCAGACAGATGGCAGGAGGGTAAGTTACCATTTCTCGACTTGATTGATCCGGGAGTCTCATTTGATTTTCTAGGTGGAATGTTTCTCTCTGTGTTTCGTCGAGAAAAATGGAAAGTCAATGTACATAAGTTGGATAAGGCTGCTATTGCTGACATGCGTACGTTTTCACATATTGACAATACTTTTCCTCACGTCAAGATATTTGCACACGCATTCTCCATGTCTGCCGCCTATTTCAATTCGAAGCCAATGATTGTTTGCCTGACTGGTGCAAGAGAGTGGGCCCCAATGCAGCCAATGATAATGACAGTAAGAATGATCGAGGTGCTAGAGCTATATAGAAAGGTTGGCCTAAAACTGACAAACTATCTAAAATGTAGGAATTATGCGCTGAAAGGTTTTTTGCCTCACCTCGCGTGGATGTACTGGCACTCTGAAACATCAGGTTTGCAGTATGTAAGGATTGATAGATCCATGCTTAGCAACTTGTTATACCCAAATTTTTATTTATCACCATTCTATTATTTTTTACGAAAATTTAATGTTTGGATAAAGAGATATATAGGTAGTTTGGTGGCTTAGGTATAATTAGCAACAGTCTTTGTCTGACAAATGAAAATAATATTAACATAGCTTTCCTTGGGTAGGATTATATTATGCGTGAAATTAAACATTGTGAAGTATGTGGTAATGTCAATTTGTACTCATCTCTTGATTTAGGTGAGCATCCTATGTGTGATGACCTTGTTCCTGTTGGTGATGAGAGAATCTGTCAACAGTATCCTATTGAAATTTTATTCTGCTCAACTTGTATTACAGGCCATCAGCGTTATCAAGTGCCTAAAGATGAACTTTTTCCAGCTACTTATCATTATCGTTCACGGTTTACTGCAGATGTTTTGAAGGGGATGCAAAACTTTGTTGATGGTTGCGAGCAACGTTTTGGAGACCTTCATGGCAAGAGTGTTGTTGATATAGGTTGTAATGATGGCAGTCTGCTTGGTTTCTTTAGAGAGAAGGGAGCTGTTACGATAGGAATTGAGCCAACAGATGCAGCAGATGATGCTAAACTTGATGGCCATGAAATATTTAAGGAATATTTTTCCGAGGAGGTGGCTCAGAAGGTGAGGGATGCATGTGGTGCACCTGACTATATTACATTTACTAATGTCTTTGCACACATTGAAGGTCTTGTTGATGTTCTTTGTGCATTGAAAAAAATGATGAAAGAGGACACTGTTGTAGTCATTGAAAATCATTATCTTGGCTCAGTCCTTGATGGTAATCAATTTGACACCTTTTATCATGAGCATCCTAGAACCTATAGTTATACCTCATTTATATATATGGCTCGTACGCTTGGTGTTCAGATATTGGATGTTGATTTCCCCTCACGCTATGGTGGCAATATTAGAGTTTATCTTGGTCTTTCTACCAAGGGGGAAGCTTTGGACCAAAATAAGCTTGATGCACTTGATAAGCGTGAAGCTACTTTTGAGTCAATGCTTGCTCAAATGAAAAACAATATTGAGTGTTGGAAAAATAATAAAAGTGCAAAATTGAAGGAGATGGTAATGCAATTCGGGCCTTTACGAGCGAAGGCTTTTCCTGGACGTGCCGCTATCCTTGTGAAACTGCTAGGCATAGATCAATCATGTATTTCTGAGGTTTATGAAAAGCCGGGATCTTTGAAAATCGGACACTATTTGCCAGGTACTCGTATACCAATTTGCTCTGATGATGAGTTGTTTGCCAAAGAAGATAAGATGTTGCCACTGCTGAATTTGGCATGGCATATTCCACATGAAATTAAATCATACTTATCGGAAGGGGGGTATGTTGGCCCTGTTATTGATGTACTTAGTCCTGATGATTTTTTACCATAGAGAAGCGGTAAACGACTATTGAGTATGACTGATTTTTCGAAAACTTATCCCGGATTGAGAACAATTGCAGTAATTGGAGGTGGGAGATGGGCAAGAGTTATTATTGATGAGCTAATGCGTATTGTACCCAGTACTACAACAATATCAGTACACACGCCTAGAAATATTGTTGGTATGTCAGAGTGGGCAGCTAAACGGGATTATAAGAATATTACTGTACATACTGAATTTTTACCATTCAAGGAGGCTGAACGCTCTGCGGCAATAGTCGCCAATGCGGCATGTAACCATGAAGTAGCAGTACGGCATGCGCTTGATGCCGGAGTAGCAGTTCTTGTTGAAAAGCCTGTAACTCTCTTTGCTAGTTCTACAAGAGAACTTTACGAATTGGCCAAGAAAAAGGGACTATATTTTGCGTCTGCTCATGTTTATATGTTCGCTCGCTACATATCTTTTTTGGCAAAATGGGTGTTAGAGGATGAGCCTATTACACATATAGGTATTGTATGGAACGATCAACATGCAGAAGTACGATATGGAGAGCAGAAAACTTTTGATCAAAGTCTTCCAATTTATGCTGACTGTTTGCCACATATTCTATCTGTTATAGAGATGCTTGTACCTGAATTATCATTTAAATTTCAGAGCCTCAGATTAAATCAAGGTGGTGCTCATCTGGAAATGGATATTTCCCTAGAAAGAATTAGTTGTAAAGTAGAGATGAAGCGAAACAGTGGGACCCGGCAACGGATAATTAACGTTGAAAGTGCCAATAGAAGCTATATTTGTGATTTTTCAAAAGAACCGGTAAGGATGTCATGTGATGCAGTTGACGTAGACTATAATGAGGATATTGAACCACGCCCTCTTGAATGTTTGCTGCGTGCTTTTCTGACCGGAGCTGTAACTGGGAAGTTTGATCCTCGATTAGATATAAGACATGGCTTGCGCGTTAACTATATAATTGATGAAGTTGCTAATAAATATGCTGAAGAACAACGGTTGTGGTTGGCCAATGCCTTGACTGATGGACACTCAAAGGATTGTGATGGCCTTCTGTATGGTGTTGGTGAGTTGTTGTTAGCCAAGAACTTGACAGATTCGGCTAGTCTTCAAATGGATATTAATCGCATAATTAATGATTGCAGTGAGCGTGACAAATCATATATTTTAGAATATTTCAATAACCTTTAAACTAATTTATTCTGAGGCTTGTATTATGAAAGTAGTAATTCTTGCTGGTGGCTATGGCACACGGATTCGAGATGTAGCAGATGATATACCTAAACCTATGATTCCGATTGGTCCATACCCTATTCTTTGGCATATCATGAAGTCATACGCACATTTCGGCTTTAAAGAATTTATTATCTGCCTTGGTTATAAGGGACAGTTCATTAAAGAGTTTTTCATGAACTATGAAGCACATACACGTGACTTCACCATTAGTTTAGGTAGTGGTGATGTGACTTATCATAATAACCATGATGAATTAGGGTGGGAAGTGACACTTACAGATACAGGTGTACATGCAATGACAGGGGCAAGAGTTGCTCGTATACGCGATTATTTACATGAAAATGAGGATTTTCTGCTCACTTATGGTGATGGAGTGAGTGATGTAAACATTGGTGAGTTGGTGGAGTTCCATAAAGCACATGACAAAATATTAACGGTTACTGGCGTTCGACCTCCAGGACGCTTTGGTGAAATGATGTGTGGCCCTGGGGGCGACATTATTGAGTTCAATGAAAAGCCACAGGCAACAGCAGGGCGTATTAATGGTGGCTATTTTGTGGCAAGTTCAAAGCTATTTGACTATTTGGATGATCGTGAAGACCTTGTGTTTGAGCAAGAACCTATTCGAAGTTTGGTCATGGATAATCAAATGATGATGTTTGAGCATAATGGTTTTTGGCAGCCGATGGATACTAGCCGTGAATTCCAATTGCTTAACACTTTATATGAAAAAGGCAAAGCTCCGTGGATATGGTAGTTATTTATTCGATGAGGTCAAATTCAAGTCATTTTCTTGTTAGGTGTATATAACTAAACACGGAGTTATTATGATTGAAGGTGTAAAACTTACCCCACTACGGCAAATTTTTGATGAACGCGGCAAGGTGATGCATATGCTGCGCGAAGATTCTTCAGTATTTTCGCACTTTGGAGAGATATACTTTTCTTGTACCTATCCGGGAGCGGTTAAAGCGTGGCATCTACATAAGAATATGACACTAAACTACGCTGCAATTTTTGGTGAGATTAAATGTGTGCTTTACGATGATCGTCAGAATAGTAAGACCAGAGGGTGTGTGGAAGAGTATTTTTTGTCGCCAGAAAATTACTATTTACTAACAGTTCCCCCTTTGATTTGGAATGGTTGGAAAGGTTTGGGGCAACAGTCATCTATCGTTGCGAATTGTGCTACGATCCCTCATGATGCCAATGAGATTGTACGGAAGCCAGCGTTTGACGAATATATTCCTTATGATTGGCAGATTAAGCATAGATGAAACATCGAGTATTCATTACAGGTGGAATGGGATTTGTCGGTGGACGAGTTGCACAGTGGTTGGCAGCAGATAGTGATATTGAGCTTGTCTTAGGTAGTAGGACCAAACGCCTGGCGGCCCCAAGCTGGTTGCCCTGTGCCCTTCCTGTTACAATGGATTGGCACTCTTTTGACAGTTTGGTTGCAGCTTGTAGGGGAGTTGACACACTAGTACATTTAGCTGGAATGAATGACAGCGAATGTTTACATAACCCAGTAGATGCATGGGAAGTAAATACAGTTAATACAGCTCGCTTAATGGAGGCGGCAAAAGTGGCATCTGTTAAGCGAGTGATCTATTTTTCAACGGCACATATTTATGGTTCAAGGTTAGTGGGCACTATTGATGAGTCAACATTGCCTAGACCCAGACATCCATATGCGGCTAGTCATCGTGCTGCTGAGGATATAGTTTTGGCCGCAGCCAGTGATACTCTGTTTAGTATTGTGCTGAGACTATCTAATGGCTTTGGCGTACCTGCACATCCAGAAGTTAATGCTTGGATGCTGTTAGTTAATGATTTATGCCGTCAGGTGGTAACAAAGCATAGTATCTCGTTACGGTCCAGTGGATTACAACAGAGGGACTTTATCACACTGTATGATGTAGGGCGAGTTGTTGCTCACATGATTAACTTACCAGAGGATATGGCTGATGATGGTGTTTTTAACGTCGGAAGCGGTAAATCGTTACGCATAATTGATATTGCAGAGCTGGTACAACGAAGGTGCACTGAGATATTTGGCTTTACTCCTCAAATTACTCGTTCTGAACCTATCCAAAATGAAGAAAATGAGGGTTTCGATTATCGACAAGACAAATTAGTTAGTACCGGTTTTTCTTTAAAGGGTAATCCTATAGATGAGATTGATGAAATTTTACGTATATGTAATACTTATTTTGTAGGCGGAAGTCTTTAGGGTAATAAAAGGTGGCTGCTGTAATATCTATTATTATTCCTACATATAATCGAGCACTTGATCTTAAACGTGCATTAAAATCAGTGCAAGCTCAGAAGTTTACTAATTGGGAAGCCTTAATTATTGATAACCACTCGAAAGATAATACTGACGATGTGGTAAGTAGTTTTAATGATATACGCATGAAGCTGTATAAGATCTATAACAAAGGGGTGATTGCCGCTTCACGCAATAAGGGTATTTGCGAGGCAAGTGGTGAATATATCGCTTTTTTAGATTCTGACGATTGGTGGACAACGGAAAAATTAAGTTTGAGTTTTGATGAGCTCAATTTAGGCGCTGATGTTGTTTACCACGATATGTTTTTAGTTTCTAGGCCCAGGCAAAAAATATTTTGGAAGAAAGCTCGTACGCGTAATCTAGTAACTCCAGTTTTTAATGACCTACTGTTAAATGGTAATGCACTAGTTAATTCAGGCGTTGTTGTAAGGAAAAAATTACTAATAGAAATTAATGGCCTATCTGAAAACTCTGATTTGATTGCGACTGAAGATTATGATTGTTGGCTGAAAATATCGAAATTGACAAATAGATTTACCCGCATATCTCAGCCACTTGGTTATTACTGGACTGGAGGTGGCAATGTTTCAAATCCGGAACGTACGCTTGAGGCGATTAACTCCATTTCACAACGTTATCTAGAGGAGGGGCAGTATAATAATCAACCTATAATTTGGATGACGTATGCTCGTGGTAGAGCGTACTATATCCAGAGGAATTATCAAAAAGCATATTGTCAGCTAGTAAAGATTAATCGGCAGAATTCATCTTTAGATATTTACCTAAAGAGTCGCTGGATGTTGATTCAAGCAGTAGTGCGCAATAATGGGTTGTTTAAATTATTTGTATATTCCTTTCTTTTACTAAAGAGTGCTATAAATATTTTATTATAATTATAGTAATGACACTATGTTGAAAATTAATATTCCTTCTTGTTTTTCTGCACTGCTGTTTTTTCCAGTTTTACTTTATCCGCCGCTTAGCTTTACAAGCAAGGTTTCAGATACGCTAAGAGTTTCATTGCTGATTGCGCTTATAACTTTCTTATTTGTAAGGTCAAAAAAAGTTCAGTCAAGACAATTATTGAATTTAGCTCTGCTTTTTTTATTCGCTTTCACGCAATTATTGCTTCTTGATTTTAGTGATTGGTTAGATGTTTCCAATGCTCTCAGTCTTATTTTAACGCTGTTGTTTGCAATATCACTTGACACTGCTCTTAACAATAAGGAGATTGCTAATTATTTAGTAAAATTTTACATTAACCTTTTCAAGCTAATTCCAGTAACGATGTTGCTAGGCTTATTGTATTTTCTGTTCTGGGGAGAATCGGACATATTTAACTTAAGAATTTATTCTAAGTTGGGTGACTTGCAATATTATACTCCTTTTGGAATATTACTTCCCAAGGGGGCAATCTTACGCAGTACAAGTTATTTTCATGAGCCAGTATTGATTTCATTTTACCTGGCAATGAATCTGTTTATACCAAAGGGCTGCTTTTATAGGAAGCAAGAGAGAGAGAGATTTGTTTTGCTTAACTTTATTGCTGGGGTATTAACCTTTTCTTTTCTTTTTTGGATAACCTTTTTTGTTATTTTTTGCATTCATGGGGTGATATATGGCAATTGGCGTATAAAGTTGTCTATCGTATTTATTTTGCTTTGTGTTGCATTCCTAATATTTCAGGCAAATGTTTTGGAGTTAAGTTCGTTTAGTCAAAGGTTAGAGAGAATTGGGATCTATTTATATATTTTCCCAACTCTGTCGATTGATCAAGTTTTACTCGGAGTTGGCTACAATGTAGCGACAGGTCATAGGTTGCATATTGCTAGTGGGTTTTTTGCTCTATTGTATAAGATTGGTGTTGTGGGCATGTTGACTGTTGTCACCCTTATATGGCGGCATTCACAGAAAAATTACTACCTGCTTGTAGCTTGTTTTTTATCAATGTTAAGTTTCGAGCCATATTTATATCCACTTTTTTGGTTGGCAATTGGTGCGTATGTTGCCGCTGATCGTATGAATCTTTCCCCTTGCAATGTCTATCGCAACGGTAAATAGTTATGGGTGAATTATTGTTTACTAGTAAAATAACTTATATCTTAACACTAAGAGGTTATATCCTTTGGGGCTAGTGATTGGAATTGATGCCACCAATCTACGAGGTGGAGGAGGTGTAACTCATCTTGTAGAACTGCTGACTGCTGCTGAACCGTCTTGTCACAACATATCAAAAATAATTGTTTGGGGAGGGCAGAAGACACTTTCAAAAATTCCTGAGCGATCATGGCTTCAAAAGGTGTCCCCATATTTCCTAAATAAGGGATTGATTGCAAGAACGTTTTGGCAATGGCTACTTCTATCTCGTGCAGTTAGTGAGTATAATTGTCATATACTATTCGTGCCGGGGGGCAGTTATATAGGCAGTTTTAAGCCTGTAGTAACAATGAGTCAGAATCTATTGCCATTTGAGTGGTACGAGCTTAGGCGCTATCGTTATACATTGTTAGCACTCAAGCTGCTAATATTGCGATATTCACAATCGCGCAGTTTTAAAATTTCCGATGGAGTTATATTTCTTACAGCTTATGCTAGGCAGGCTGTACTTACAGTGACTGGCTCATTGCCAGGGCAGACAACAGTTATTCCTCATGGCTTATCTCCTCGCTTTCTTATGAAACCGAGGACCCAACAACAGATTTGTGACTATAACGATGATATGCCGTTTCGCTTGATCTATGTCTCCAGTGTTGATCAATACAAACATCATTGGCATGTAGTTACAGCAGTTCATAACTTAAGAACAAAGGGATTTTCAATAGCTCTTGATATGGCAGGGCCAGCATACCCTCCAGCTTTGAGGCGTTTACAAGGAACTATGAAGCTATTAGATCCACAAGGGCAATGGTCACATTACTATGGTGAAGTACCGTATGAAACTCTGCATACGCTTTACTCGAAGGCTGACTTAGGTGTATTTGCATCTAGCTGTGAGAATATGCCTAATATCTTACTAGAGACTATGGCAGCAGGGCTACCTGTTTCTTGTTCAAATTGTGGTCCTATGCCAGAGATGCTAGGTGACAAAGGTCTATACTTTAATCCAGAGAATCCTAATGATATAGAACAAACTTTACTTAAGTATGTTCTCAGCCCCAAGTTACGGGAAGAGAAGGCTCAGGCAAGTTTTATGTATGCCAAACAGTTCTTGTGGAAGTGTTGTGCGGTTGATACATTTTCTTTTATTGAGAAGGTGGCTCAGCAGCATATCAAGTAAGATGAATTACTCTGTATATATACTATATTTTTTTTAATAACATTTTGGGAGTTAATATAATCTAATGTTTACAAATCAAATTCTTTTAATTACTGGTGGAACTGGGTCTTTTGGCAATGCCGTACTGCGGCGTTTTTTGGACTCCGACTTGAAAGAAATTCGCATTTTAAGCCGAGATGAAAAAAAACAGGATGATATGCGTAAGCGTTACAATAGCTCGAAGCTTAAATTCTATATTGGGGATGTGCGTGATTATCAATCAGTACTAAATGCAGTCCGCGGGGTTGATTTTCTTTATCATGCAGCGGCATTAAAGCAAGTGCCATCCTGTGAATTTCATCCTCTTGAGGCGGTTAAAACTAATGTGCTAGGCACAGAGAATGTGCTTGAAGCAGCAGTTAATTCTGGTGTCAAGCGTGTAATTTGTTTAAGTACAGATAAGGCGGTTTATCCAATTAATGCTATGGGAATTTCAAAGGCCCTGATGGAAAAAGTTGCGATTGCAAAGTCACGAAATAGCAATGGGACTGTAATTTGTGTTACTAGGTATGGAAACGTTATGGCTTCTCGTGGCTCAGTTATTCCCCTCTTTGTAGATCAAATTCGTACCGGACAGGCAATTACGCTTACCGACCCAAATATGACGCGGTTTATGATGTCATTAGATAATGCAGTTGATCTGGTTTCATATGCTTTTGAGAATGGAAAACCAGGAGACGTCTTTGTTCAGAAGGCCCCCGCCGCAACTATTCAGACTTTAGCGAGCGCACTTACTGACTTGATGGGAGTGCCTGAGCATGAAATTCGTGTTATTGGCACACGTCATGGTGAGAAGCTTTATGAGGCATTGCTAAGTCGTGAGGAGAGAGTAGCTGCGCAGGATCTGGGGGGGTATTACTGTGTGCCACCAGATTTGCGTGACTTAAACTATAGCAAATTTGTAGAGCAGGGAGAAATTAAAATTTCTGAAGCAACTGACTACAACTCTCATAATACGACAAGATTAGATGTTAAAGAAATGCAGGCATTATTAATGAAGTTAAGCTTTATTCAAGCTGTAGTACGTGGTGAATTTACACGCCTAGAGGATTAAACATGCGGGTGTTGATTACTGGATCGAATGGCTTTTTAGGCAAAAATTTACAAGCCGACTTAGTCGAGCGTCAAGATTTTGATGTAAGATGTTTTACTCGTGGCCATGAGATTGCCCAGTTGCCTGATTTATTGAAAGATGTGAAGTTTATTGTACACTTTGCAGGTGTAAACCGTCCCCTCGATTCTTCAGAATTCATTGCAGACAATATCGATTTAACAAAGGCATTGTGTAATGCTGTATGTGATTATGCCACTGTCACAGGTGAAAAGGTACCTATCCTTTTTGCATCTTCTAGCCAGGCTCAGAATGAAAGTCAGTATGGTCAAAGCAAGTTGGCAGCAGAAAATATATTACAGGCTGTAAATCTAAGTCATGGTATTCCGGTACATATTTTTAGGCTTCCAAATGTTTTTGGCAAGTGGTGTAAGCCTAACTACAATTCGGTTGTAGCTACATTCTGTTATAATATTGCTCATGACCTTCCCATTGATGTGCATGATCCTACTGCTTTATTAACTTTGGTGTATATTGATGATGTAATATCATATTTTGTGAAGTTAGTTAAGGGAGTCGTTGAGCCAGATGAGTATGCCATAGATGTACCACAATATACTCTTACTATAGGAGAGTTGGCACGACAGATTCAAGCATTTAAGAGTGGACGTGATACATTGATGGTTGAACGTGTGGGGATGGGGTTTATACGTGCCTTGTATGCTACATATGTAAGTTACCTACCGTTGGAGTCATTTTCTTACAGCTTACAAAGCCATACAGATGATCGGGGAATTTTTGCGGAAGTACTAAAAACACCAGATAGTGGTCAGGTGTCATTTTTTACTGCACACCCTGGTGTTATACGAGGTGGGCATTATCATCATAGCAAGTGTGAGAAATTCTTGGTAGTTCGGGGACAGGCACGGTTTAGGTTTTACCACCTCTTAACGGGTCAAACTCACGAGCTTATTACTGTAGGTGATAGGCTTGAAATTGTAGATACCATACCTGGTTGGGCACATGATATTACTAATATTGGTAAAGAAGAGATGCTTGTTATGCTCTGGGCCAATGAGGTCTTTGATCATCTTCAACCGGATACATTTACATACAAACTTGGAAAATAAGTATGAACAAAATCAAAGTAATGACAGTTATTGGCACTCGCCCTGAGATAATACGACTCTCAAGAGTTATGGCAAAACTTGACGAATATACAGAGCACATTGTTGTTCACACCGGCCAGAACTATGATTATGAATTAAATGAAATTTTTTTTAAAGATCTTGAAATCCGCAAACCAGACTACTTTTTAAATTCAGTAATGGATAGTGGCACTAAAACAATTGGCAATATTCTCATAAAAATCGATACGGTTTTAGCCGACGTCTGCCCAGATGCATTTTTAGTGCTTGGCGATACTAATAGTTGTGTAGCAGTTTTAGCTGCCAAAAGAAGAAAAATCCCAATTTTTCACATGGAGGCTGGTAACCGGTGTTTTGATATGCGTGTGCCGGAAGAGATAAATCGACGGTTAGTTGATCATACTTCAGACATTAATTTAACATATAGTTCTATTGCCCGAGAGTATCTTTTACGTGAAGGTTTGCCCCCAGATATGGTTATCAAGGTAGGTAGCCCGATGAATGAAGTTTTGAATTATTATCGTTCAGGCATAGTTAGTTCTGACATATTAGATAGATTAAATATTTCTAAGTATAATTATTTTGTTGTGAGTGCACATCGTGAGGAGAATATCGACTCAGAGGTTAATTTTAGAAAATTAGTAACAGTCTTAAATCATATCGAAAAAAAATACAAAATCCCGATAGTTGTATCAACTCATCCTAGAACTAAGAAGATGATTGATGCTGCCGGGATTAAGTTTAAGGGAAATATTTCTTTGCTTAAGCCTCTAGGCTTTAAAGATTATAATAAGCTTCAGATGTTTGCTAAAGCTGTTTTGTCAGATAGTGGAACGATTACAGAAGAGTCTTCTATCCTTAACTTTCCAGCAATAAACATTAGAGAGGCACATGAGCGGCCAGAAGGTATGGAAGAGGCGTCAGTAATGATGACTGGTTTAGATGTTGATGTCGTGGTTCAAGCTTTAGAAATATTAAAGAGTCAGCCACGGGGCAGTGATCGTTTGCTGAGGCAGGTTGAGGATTATAGCTGTACAAATGTTTCAGATAAAATAGTTAGGATTATTCATAGTTATATTAATTATGTTAAACGTGTGACTTGGAGACAGAGTTAGATAGTTCTATGCATATTTTAGTTGTGACTCAGTACTTCTGGCCAGAAAACTTCCGTATCAATGATTTGGTCGAAGAGCTTATTCTTCGAGGTCATCAAGTTGCGGTATTAACAGGTGTCCCCAATTATCCAAGTGGTAAACTGGATGGTGGGTATAAAGCCAACCCTGAAAAATATTCAACTTACAAGGGTGCAGATATTTTTCGTGTTCCAATATTGTTACGTGGTAACCATAAGCTGATGTTAGCTTTAAATTATATTAGTTTCGCAATAATTGCATCAATTGTTGGTGTTTTTAAGCTCAGAAATAAAAAATTTGATGTTATTTTTGTTTTTGAACCATCTCCAATTACGGTAGGAGTTCCAGCAATCTTATTACGTTGGTTAAAAAAAGCACCACTTGTGTTTTGGGTTTTAGACTTGTGGCCAGATACACTTAAGGCTTTAGGTGTCCGCTCGAAGGTGATTTTGAAGGCAGTTGGCTTGTTGGTATCCTTTGTTTATCAGAATTGTGACCTTATTTTAGGGCAAGCAAAAAGCTTTGTTAATAGTATTCAGGGAAGGAGTATAAATAAGCAGGTAAAGTATTTTCCTAGTTGGGCGGAGCCTATATTTAATAGCGCATTGTTGGTAGATGGTGGCAAAGTTAGCCAAGACTACTTTAATGTTATGTTTGCTGGAAATATTGGAGAGGCGCAAGATTTTCCTGCAATTGTTGATGCCGCCGAAATATTAAACAACGAGGACTATATTCACTGGACAATCGTCGGCAACGGCCGGATGTATGCTTGGTTAAAGGATGAGATATACAGAAGGGGATTAGAAGATAAGTTTACACTTGCTGGTAGGCATGACGTAGAGATGATGCCCACTTTTTTTAATAGTGCAGACTTACTCCTTGTTACACTTAAGGATGAGCCTGTTTTTTCTATGACAATTCCCGGGAAGTTACAGGCATATTTGCAAACAGGTAAGCCCATTGTGACCATGTTAAATGGTGAAGGGGCCCAAATTGTTGCTGAATCTGGTTGTGGTATTACATGTCGAGCAGGAGATTCTGCTGGTCTTGCAAAAGCTGTTAGAAGGCTATCTAAGATGTCAGAATCTGAACGAAATATAATGGGGCAATGTGGGATTGATTATTCGAAGCGTGAGTTTGATCGGATTATGTTAATTAATAGATTAGAAAATTGGATGGGACAGCTGTCAGAAAATGGTATTGGCTCTGTAGTTAAGTAGGTATTATGATATTAGTTACTGGTTGCTCTGGTTTCATTGGTAAACGATTGGTCTGTTGTCTTCGACAACATGGGGCAAAGATTCGTCTATTATCAAAGGTTAAGCACTTTGGGGCTAGTGATGTCATTACCTGTGATTTTACTAAAGATGCTATCCCAGAGAGTATATTTGCTAATGTTGATGTAGTTTTTCATCTAGCAGGTTATGCTCATGATATTAGAGGAAAGGGCGACGTTGAAGATATGTATCGTACAGTTAACATTGACTCAACGGTTCAGCTTGCTAAGTTAGCATCCTCGGCGGGAGTTAGACGTTTTATTTTTGTCAGCAGCGTTAAGGCTGGTGGAGATGCGCTATCACTGAAAGAGATGACAGAGAATGATCAGTCCACACCGAACAATATTTATGGACAGACAAAACGAGAAGCAGAGCTTAAAATTCTAGAGATAGGGCTAAAATCAAAGATGCATGTTGTTATTATACGGCCAGCATTAGTATATGGCCCTGGTGTAAAAGGTAATTTAAGGTCTATGATTAAGGCGATTAATGCTGGGTGGTTTCCGCCAATACCCAAAACTGGAAATCGTAGGTCTATGATTCATGTTGATGATTTGGTAGAAGCCTTACTTCTTTTATCTGAAGATAAGCGTGCTAATGGTAATATATATATTGTAACTGATGGACAGAGTTATTCCACTCACGAAGTATATAATATATTATGTCAAACAATGGGTAAATCTACCCCACGATGGAGTATACCATCTTTCTGTTTTCAACTTGTTTCACAACTAAGTCCGAATATAAGGGACAGAGTAAATAAGTTGATGGGTGATGAATTCTACTCTTCTAGAAAAATAGAAGATTTAGGTTTTTCTGCAAAAAAAACACTAGCTGATATTAATAGATCAGACTTTTTGTAGTAGCTCTTGTTTCTGTTTGATTACTACTTTTCAGGAATACTCACAATATAAGGGTGCTAGTTAAGTTTTTGTCCATGCCCTGGTGAGCCTGTTATGGTTTTCCGCGCTCGCCATAAAAAATTGGCAAATAAAGCATAGAAGATACCGGCCATCAATCCAACCACCAAGCCAATAGTAACTATTAGTCGCCTTTTGGGTTTTATTCTACTGGTGGGGGGATAGGCTTTTTGGTCAATGATAACTGCTTGCAGTTTGCTGCGATCAACCTTAATCATTGAGAGCTGCTCAAGTTTCTCTTCTAAATCTCGTAATCCAGCAATATAGGGGTCATCATTACCACGCTTGTTAAGGACCTCAATCTGAGCATTGAGCGCTTTTGCTCCGCGACGATAGTCATGCTCTTTCATCTGAGAGTTGCCGGTTTCTTGAGTTAGAACACTGATCTTGTTTGCTAAAAAGGCTCCCTCTTTCAACCTTTTTAGTCGATCGCTACGACGTACCTTTGCCATCTTACGCTTTGAAGCGATCTGCTGCGTTAGCTTACTTCGTTGATTATGGATCACACTCTTATAATTTGAAATGAGCTGGTTAACGCTTACTTGGTTAACGACAGCTACATACTCATTTAGCAGTCGAGCTGCTACGGTGGGGTCACTCCAATTTAGGGATAGGGTGACGATATCGTTATCTTTTTTGTCTTTACTTAGTTTAAAACGTTGGGCAAAGCTTAAAAAAATCTCTTGTTCTACACTCTTTTGCCTACTGTCAGTAGGGAGCTTACTTGTAGTCATTAAAGAGCTGATCTCTCTCTGCTCAAAGAAGCTCTTTTTTAAGTGGTTAGATCCTAAGTTTCGAATGAAAATCTGATAAGCAATTTTAACACCTGACTTCAACGGATTAGAGTTTTTATTTGAGGTCGATTTCTCAACGGCTTGAAATGTATTAGTAATAAAGTCTAGGTCCCCCATATTGGGAGGTAGTAGGGTAGTTGTCGCATGATAGAGTGGAGGTTGAATTAGTGCATAGATTACCGCAATAATCGTTACGATTAGAGTCGATAAAACAATCGCTTTTTTCCTTTGAACTAGAATATCCCATAACTCAATTAAAGAGATCTCATCTTCTGGTGGTGGGTAGTAGGGATAAGGGGTAATATTTGCGGCAGTGGTGGCCGGTACAGCGTAATTTACCTGATGATTTGAGGTAGGATTTTCAGTGATCTTGTTCGTCATAATGGGGTGCATCTTAATATGCTTTAACTATTGGGTCAATAGACTATTTTCGCTTCACCCTAAATAAAATGTCCTTAGGCTAATGAGTGAAGCTTAGGCATGCTTGAGAGATCCTTTGATAATCGATCGTTTTAAGCTCTCTCTCTTTTAGTAGTAGCCTACCTTGAACTAAAAGATCACAAACTTGATGACGATCACAGGTATAGACTAGGTGTGAGAGTGGATCATAAAGGGGGGCCTGCTCTAGTTGTCCCATATCAACAGTGATTAGATCGGCGCTCTTTCCAATCTCAATGGAGCCGGTCAGCTGGTCAACTCCTAAGGCACAGGCTCCATTAATGGTTGCCATACGGATCGCCTGCCAAGCTGGTAAGGCAGTAGCATTTTTTGCGACCCCTTTGGCCAGTAGCGCCGCACATCTTAACTCTGCAAACATATTTAGACTATTATTGCTAGCAGCACTATCTGTTCCCAAGGCGACATTCACTCCGGCCTCCAGTAGCTGTTGGATGGGGGCAAATCCTGATGCTAACTTAAGGTTTGATTGGGGACAGTGAACTACATGGGCCTGACAATCGGCCAATAGCCCAATCTCGCTCTCAAGTAATTGGGTCATGTGAATAGCGATTAGTCGCTGATCCAACAGTCCTAACTGCTTGATTCGCTCAATTGGTCTGATTTTAAACTCTTGCACACTCTGCTCAATTTCACCTGAAGTCTCATGAAGGTGGAGGTGGACTTTAAGATTACGGCACTCTTTTGAGAGCTGATTAGTGGCCTCAAATAGCTCATCAGTTACGGTATAAGGGGCATGAGGGGCCAAACTCCAATGAACAGTTGAGCCGTTTTGATACTTTTTATACTCTTCTATCCCTTTTGCTAGATACTCCTGACCATTTTGCGCCCAAGCGGTAGGAAAGTTAATGGTGATCAGACCAACCATCACTCGAATTCCTGTTTGTTGGGCCACTTTGGCCGTTACTCCAGGAAAGAAGTACATATCATTAAAGCAGGTGGTGCCTCCTCGAATCATCTCGGCAATCGCCAACTCACTTCCTATCTTAACATACTCCTCGCCAAGCCACTTCTGTTCGGTTGGCCAGATATGCTTTTCAAGCCACTCCATTAGAGGTAGATCATCGGCCATCCCTCGCATTAGGGTCATTGGAGAGTGAGTGTGGGCGTTGATCAGTCCTGGCATGATGATATGCTCTGGGCGCTCGATGAACTCTTTTGTCTGATAGGAGTGGATATTATCATTAGGGATGATCGCTACGATTTTGCCATCTTTGATCGCAACTGCATGCTGATACAGTACCTGGTTAGATGGATCAACTGTTACAACCCACTTGCCACTAATGATTAGATCAACACTCTTATCACTCATCGTCTATTTCCTATGATTAGGTGGTAGATTTTGACCATCTTGTTTGAACTTGGCCAATCCCATACAGAAACATCACAACAAACATATTCTCACCATCGATAATAGTGCTTTGAAAGAGGCCGGAGAGGAAAAAACCGGCCACCGAGGTAGCAAGTAGTGGGCCCCAGATATCTTGACGGGCAAGAGACTCCATAAACCAGAAGATATGAAATAGGAGCAAAAACAGAAAGCCCAAAATGCCCGCTCCGGCCAGCAGCTCCAGTAGGTTATTGTGGGCGTGGCCACACCAGTCTTGGTGAGAGAGTTGGTGTTTTTTCTTGATTTTACAAGAGTGTTTTTCAAAGTTCCTAAATCCTACACCTGTTAGTGGATTTTCGATAAAAGCATGCCAAGCAGCAAGATACTGGGAGATACGAACAGTATTACTGGTCGAGTTTATTGGTTGGAATAGACGTGCGGTAGAGTTACTAGAATAATTCATGGTAGAAATAGTAATAAAAATTGAAACCAGAATAATAGTGACTATCCCCACTGCAATCCAAAATACTCTTTTTGAGTAGCGCCAAAGCAGTATGGGAGCTGATAGTAGATATGATAAAATAGCTCCTCTAGTAAGAGAGAGTACCATCCCAGCCAATGTTGATACCCAGGCAGCAACCAGTAGTTTGCCATTGATATACTCTTCAAACCGTTGATACCAAAGTAGAGCGCCAGAAAAGATAAGTGCTGGCAGCATCACTCCATTACCATAAGTTATGGACATACCATACATTCCGGTGGCCCTAACATTTTCGCTAGCTGCTCTAAACCGCAGCGGATTATAACCGGTAAAAACTCCGATGATTCCGCTAATCGATGCCAAGGTGATTGTAACCGCAAATAGAGTAATTAGGAGGCGGCGCTGCTTAGTAGTTAGCTTAGGCAGTAGGGCCTGATAGGCAAAGATACTTAGAAAACCTAGTAGGAAGTATTTAAGCTTAGTGAGCTTATAAAGTGTGTCACTGATATCTGGTGCCAGGATAATTGAGAGTGATGATATAGCGATCAATCCTAGCAGTGCCAGCTGACTTTTAGATGGTTGCCAAACCCTCTCTTTTAGCTGGAGAAAAAAGTAGTAACAACCTGGAATAGCGATAAAAATGTGGGATAGGGCAGTGGCCGATGTTGAGGTGAATGAGAAGAGGGCCAAACTATAAAGAGAGTAAAGTGTTAACTTATCAATCCAGCTCATTTTAGTATTATTACACTGTTCAGTTATATCTGACATCTTTAACCATCGATTAGCCCATTTATGAGATCATACCTTATTTGTAGCATATTTTTAACGTAGTAAATTTTGTAATACTAGATTTTTTTTAATTAGATATTGGGCCAGAGGCATAATTGAGCCTTTGACGAGTTGCCAGCCAATCTCTCCTTTGCTACCTTACTCCCTCCATGACTTTCAATCGACAAAAAATTCATCAGCAGAACCAAACTCTCTCCATCCGTTGCGGCAGGCTCCATGATCGCAATATGCTGGCGGCTGGAGATGGAAATATTAGCCTCTATCAACCCGATAAGCGGCAAGTGTTGATCTCCATTAGTGGAGGAACCTTGGTAGATCTCTCCCCTGAGCAGATGGTGCCCATCGATCTGGAGGGAAACTCCATTAAGCGCTACACCATTAAGGCCACCCCTTCTAGTGAGAAGTGGATGCACCTGATGGTCTATCAGCAAGCGTCACAGGCTCGATGTGTGGTTCATGCCCACCCTCCCCATGCCGTTGCCTTTAGCTTGGCCAATCCAGGATTAACAGAGCTGCCAATCACTGCTCTATCTGAGGCAATTCTCTCGGTAGGATCCATCCCGATCATCCCCTACGCGTTACCAGGCAGTCAGCAGTTGGCCGAACAGATTAAGAACTATCTGCCTGGCCATCGGGTGATGATTATGGCCCGTCATGGTGCCTTGGCCTGGGGAGAGACAGTGGAGGAGGCGTTTAATGGGATGGAGCGAATTGAGCATGTCGCCTACACTCTAAAATTGGCCCAAGACTTAGGAGGTGCAACCTCTTTGGGACAAGATGAGTTAAGGGCACTTACAGCTCTGAGAAGTGAGCTGGGGGAGAGAACACGATGAAGGAGTTTACCTCTACTGGTCTAACGTATAGTAATGGCAAACTCTTGGTGCTGGATCAACAACAACTACCTTGGTGTGAGGAGTGGATAGAGTGTTTGGACCCCTCCCACATGTGTGAGATCATTTTACAGCTAAAAGTGCGAGGTGCGCCGCTAATTGGGGTGGCCGCTGCTATGGCGCTGGCCTGCTACGTGACCAATAATCCAACGCTAGACGCCGACCAGGTGTTGGCCCAGGCGACCAAGCTGCGTTCGGCCCGTCCCACCGCAGTCAATCTGGCGGCGGCAGTTGATCGGATGATGGCCGCCTATCAACAGAGTAATTTTGATCATCAAGGGATTATCGACACTGCCTGGCAGATCTATCAAGAAGATGTTGAGCTTTGCCAGCAGATGGCAGCACATGGGGCCGAGCTGATTAGTGATGGGGAGAGCGTCTTGACTCACTGCAATGGTGGGGGGTTGGCCACCGCCGGGATTGGAACAGCGCTAGGAGTATTGATCTACGCTCACCAGCAGGGCAAAAAAATTCATGTTTATGTGGATGAGACCAGACCTCTATTACAGGGGGGAAGGCTGACCACCTGGGAGCTTAATCGCTACCAAGTTCCTCACACCTTGATCTGTGATAATATGGCCGCCTCATTAATGGCCCAAGGTAAGATCCATAAGGTGATGGTGGGTGCCGATCGGATCGCCGCCAATGGGGATTTTGCCAATAAGATTGGAACCTATAGTGTGGCGGTCAATGCTGACTATCACCAAATTCCATTTTATACCGTGGCCCCTTACACTACAGTAGATTTAGATTGCCCTGGTGGTTCGCAGATTCCAGTCGAGCAGCGTGGCAGTTTTGAAGTTAAAGGAGTTAAAACTCTTGAAAGTAATATCTGTTGGGCCCCCAAAGAGTCCGCCACTTATAATCCAGCGTTTGATGTTACTCCGGCCAAGTTAGTCACCGGCTGGGTATTGGAGAGTGGAGTTTGTACACCACCATTTTTAGGTCGCAAAGAGGGGCGATAGATGAGTTTAAAGCGGCCATTTGATCTTCTGATTGCTCTTGCTATGTTAGTAATCTTGGCACTTCCAATGGCGATAATCGCTTTAGCAATTAAGTTAACATCTAAAGGGCCGATTCTACACTGGTCTCGGCGAGTAGGGCGCTATAATACTTTTTTTATGATGCCAAAGTTTCGCTCTATGGGGCCAGGGACACCAGATGTTGCAACACATCTACTCTCTGATCCTCACCAACATTTAACCACAGTCGGTCGTCTGTTACGTTTAACTAGTATGGATGAGTTTCCCCAACTCTACTCAATTCTCAAAGGGGATATGAGCTTTGTTGGCCCCCGGCCGGCACTTTATAATCAGAGTGACCTTATTCAGATACGAACTGAAAAGGGGGTACATCGGTTGCAAGTGGGACTGACCGGTTGGGCCCAGATTAACGGACGCGACACTATTTCCATCGAGCGCAAGGTGGAGCTGGATGTGATCTACATGCAGAAGCGCAGTTTCCTTTTTGATTTAGAAATTATTTGGGCCACTTTTTTAAAGGCTGCCAAAAAAACAGGTGTATCCCACTAACTAACTCTTAGATTGTGTTCGATGGCCACTGGTCTAGCTGTTGTGGCGGAGTTTTACCTAAAACCTGCTTGACCCATGGCGTGATTGGTAGCGCATTTTTTGGCATGCCCGTAGTTAGATAGATATTTTTAAATCCAATTTTAGTTAGTTCTTCTGCGACCTGTCCACCGTTGATCTCATCACTCTTTAAGTTATAATCTAGGTAGATTGTAATTTTGGGGTCGAAGGCCACCAGAAGTTGTTTTAACTCCAGCCAATTTTTTGTGGCTAAAATCCTCTCCCCTCGCTTACTCGCGATCATCTTCCAACTAAGTCTAATCAACTCATCATCATCCAATAATATTGCACTGTAATCGCAGGCCAAAAGAGGGAGCGAGATGGAGATAGTTGTTCCGTTGCTCGCCCCAGATTTAATTTTTAGCTCTCCTCCCATCTGCTGAGCAAAGCGTTTTGCCCCAAACAGTCCCAGACCAGACCCCGCTCTCTTACCAAATGTTGCACCTAGATTACCTAGTTGCGCCAGACGTTCTCGCCTGATCCCGGCCCCATTGTCATTGATCGAGATAGTAATCCTCTCTAACGCTTGATCTCTCAGCTGTTTTTTATAAGATAAGTTGATAGCTATTTTTTTTGCCTGAGAGTTTATCGATGGTGTTGCCTCGATTGCATTATCAAGCAGGTTAGAGAGAGTGCGCATAAATTGGCTCCGATTAATTACCACTCTTTGCTCGAGCTCCATATTTAGCGGCACGATCAGTGTTATGATAGGTGATAAAGAGTACCCCGGGCGACGCATGATGATCTCTTTCTCGCGAATTATCTGCTCTATATCTGCTAAGAGTTCATTTAAATCGATCACCTCTTTTTGTACTGTTTCTTGTTGTAGATTCATCCCCTTGATTATCTTTATTGCGTGCACTATCTGCTCCTAGATAAAGGTTTTATTATTTCGAATGATTGGGACTATTGGATATTTTTTTAAAATGGACAATCTATTTGGGTGAGAGAGGCACTTTACTGCAGCATGGTGCATTTATCTTAAATGGCCTTGATCAGGGCACAATATGAATTTCTCTAGTTGGTAAATTACCTGGTGCTATCTTTTTGCAACTCCAGCAACTTGGCATATTTTAAAAAAGCTGACAGCGCATTGATATAGCAGATGATAAAACCGCGCCGGCCATCGAGAAAACCTCTTTTGAGCAGATAGTCACGGATGAATTTGAGGCAGGGGCGGGTGACCACTTTGAACATCGAACTCTCAACCCCTTTTTTATAGGCGCTGGCCGCGGCAATAGTGGTAAATTTATCAGTCTGGCCGATGTGGTCACTAATTGTATAGTAACTATAGTGCAGTAGATCTCCAGCTAGGTGGCCACCAGAGAACTCATCATCCATCTTGACTAGATCATGAGGGTTGTCTCCCCCCCAGCGCCCTTTGCGGCGATCAAACAGTCGTAACTTCCTATCTGGATACCAGCCACAGTGGTTAACCCACTGGCCGCAATAGTTTGTGCGACGGTTAAAGTAGTGGCCATCAAGAGAGCTTGTCTGTTTAACTTTTAGAATCTCTTTTTGTAGTTGTTCGGAGAGTGCTTCATCTGCATCTAGCGAAAGGACATAATCATTAGTGGCTTGATCTAAAGCAAAGTTCTTCTGTTCCACATGGCCCAAAAATGGCTGTTCGGTCACTCTAACGTTAGCAAAGCGTCTACAGATCTCTACTGTATCATCGGTAGAGCAGGAGTCCACCACCACAATCTCATCGGCGATAGATGCCAAAGAGGTCAAACAGCGGCCGATATTTCTCTCCTCGTTAAAAGTGATAATAACGGCAGATAGTTTGATTGGCATTGTCGATTTCTTCTGGTTATTACAGGCCAGTAAGTTGGCCATCTCCACGGACATGGAAGGTAGCACTACTGGTGATATCTTTCATGATGGTCTTAGTACGATAAGTCAGAGTCATCGTTGCTCCTGCAATGGGATCTTCGCTGCTGCCATGATTAGTGATGGAATCAAACTTACTCTCGGCAGTAAAATGGAAGCCCCAACTGACAGATAGTTGGTCAGGGACGACGTTAACTCCCGTTAGATAGCGGCCAACACCGTTATAGCGCCCACCTGCTTGATAGGTTACAGAGAAGTTAAAACGAACGGCCTCTACTCCGAAACCATTTTTAAATACTACTTGGTAGCTGCGTTTTTCAGGATTACTCCAGTACTCCATCTGATGAAAGGTGTCTAACTGGTTCCCGAGCGCCTTGGGAAGAACGTGAATAGGGGTAAAGTTGGTTTGGATCACTGGTCTTCCAGACTCAGCAACACTCCACAGCTTCTTGCCAATGGCAATTAGCTTATCCAAAGAGGTGAGGATCGCTCCTAAGCTGATCCCCTCTTTACTGCTGTCCTCACCATCAATTAAACTACAGTAGGGGCCGGTGGTTTCAGTCAACTCCACGCTAACGATTTCAAAATAGGCTTGATCTTTTTCAAACTGATCTTGCATCTCTGGAAAGTCTGAGAGTATCAGGGTAGGGGCCGATGAAGTAAAGGGGAGTAAACGGCCACTAACTGCTCGATTCTCTTCTGCATGCAGAGTAAAAGAGAGAGTTATCAGAATCAAAATGGAAGTGATGGTCATGTACTGTTTAATCATTCTAGCTACTCCTTGTGGTGGTAAGCAGTTTGTTACCTAATGATTGAACACTTTTAATCATGTCCGATCTATCTTTGTAAAGGATAAATGGGAGTGAAGGCAAAAATTATGCGCAGCGCAGATCGAGTTAACAGGTTAATATTATAGGTATTATTAGAGAGAGGTAGGGTTAACTCCTGGCCCGGGAACAAACTTAAGATCCCTGATCGCCGCCTGATGGTCAAAGTAGTGAGAGTGGGCAAACTGCTGGGCAACAAAGCGGGTCATTGGTAGATCCTTTTGGTAACTACCAGTGATTGTGGCAATAAATTCAAATATGGCACCTGCCAAGTAGGCAATCCTAAATGGGATTTTTTTGCTGACTGCAGGGAGCTGATGAGAGATCAGAATCTGGTTGATAAACTCCCATAACCGAACTGGCCGCTTCTCTGCTAAAAAGTAAGCCTTCCCACAAATTGGGGAGTCGTTGGTCAGTAAATTTAGGGCACTCAGATGGGCCGCGACCGCTCGATCAATATGGATAATATCCACTAAATTTTCTCCATCACCGATAATCTTAAGCTTTCCATTTTTCGCTTTTTCTAATAACCGAGGGACTAAGTTGGGGTCACCTGGTCCCAATATTAGATGTGGGCGTAAGGCCACTGTCGCCAATCCGTTTGGAGCGGTGGCCGCTAAGACGAGCTTTTCAGCAATTGCTTTGCTGTGAGCATATCGACTAACAAACTTTTTAGGGTAGGGAGTGGACTCATTGACCCCCAGTAAATCCTCTCCCCCGAAAACCACACTGGGAGTACTGGTATAGACCAGACGTTTGATCCCTAGCTGCTGGCAGGCAGAGATAACATTTTTGGTTCCCACCACATTGGTTTGATAGAACTCCTCCCAACTGCCCCACATCGCGACTTTCGCCGCCAGATGGAAGATGGCATCCACCCCTTGAGCAGCGGCCAGAACAGTTTCGAGATCAGTCAAGTCACCACAAATGGTGGTAACCCCCATCGCTGTTAGTTGAGGGTACGTTCCACGGGAGAGAGAGCAAACCTTGATATTCTCGCCCAGTAGGGCCTGGGCCAACTTCTGTCCCAGAAAGCCCCCACCTCCAGTAATCAACACACGCTTTATCTCACTCAATTTGAATTGCCTCCCCCTGAGATACTAGGTATGCCAGCTTAATCCGATCAATCTTAATGTTGTGGCGTACATCCACTGGAAAGCGAGGATAGAGATAGAGCAGGCGAATCGACTTAGTAACTGGTGAACTATCTCTTAAAGCTTTCAGCTCAGCAATAAACTGGCGATTCATCTTGATACCACTACTTTCAATCACCAGCCCCGGTACTCTTTGTCCCTGATCCATTACCCCGACTAAAGCGGAACGATTGATTTGAGGATGTTGGTTGATGATTGACTCACAGGAGATGGGATAGAAGATATCATTCTCACTACTAATTACTCGATGGACTTTACGGCCATAAAACCAGAGTCGATTACGACTATCCATCCGGCCCAGATCACCCATCCGATGCCAGATTTCAGCACCGCTAGCACTTGGCGCGCTAATTTTGGATAGTCGGTCCGCCGCCGGGTTATCTAGATACCCTTGGGTTACGTTAGCGCCACAGACAATTATCTCTCCGATCTCTCCCACCGCTAGCTCAGTAGCATCCTCTAAGTTAGAGATCTGCTCTTCACTAAGTGCGATAATCTTGGCCTTAACTCCCAAGGTGACTTCTCCAACGCATACTCCCTCTCCCTGCACAGTTTGGGCGGCGGTCTCACTTAAGATAGTCTCTCCAGAGATCGTGGCGATCGGCAGTGCTTCAGTTGCCCCATAGGGGGTATAGGTAGTTCCACCAGTTAGAATTGGTGCAAACATTTGATGTAGCTTAATCGGAACAGGGGCCCCGAACATCACTAGATATTTCAGAGAAGGAAGAGTGATCTTTTTGCGTAGACAGTAGGCGGCAACTCCCTGCCAGATGGCGGGTGAGCCCGCAGCAAAGGTAACTTTTTGGTCGATAATCGCTTGCACCAATTTTTTAGGGTTGGCCTTCGCCGGTTTAGAGGGATCCATTCTGGGAACTACACTTCTCATCCCCATGGTAATGGTAAAGAGGGAGAAGAGGGGGAAGCCGGGAAGGTCCACATCCTCCGGTCCCAAACAGAAAATCTGTTGTAACATTTGAGTCTGCGTAGTGAAAATTTGATGGGTATAGAGCACCCCTTTGGGAGCTCCAGTTCCACCCGATGTATACAAGATGGCCGCACTCTGTTGGTGATCACAGTCGTAAGGAGTAAAGGAGCTACTGTCCTGGCCAGCAATAGGGCGGGACCAATTTTTAGTTGTAATGGTGCCAGGAAGCTTGATCACCGAGGTGGCCAACTTTATTTTTAGTTTTCCAAATGGTTTTGGGAAAAGCATTCTTAAGAGATGGGCTTTAAAGTTACCGATCATTATCGATGGTTTCGCCTGATTAATCACTCTTAGTAGCTGCATAGGCCCCATGCCGGGGTCGATCATTACGGGGACCACTCCCAGTTTGAACAGCGCGAAAGTGAGAATGGGAAACTCGATAGAGGGAGGGACAAAGAGAAGCGCCCGATCTCCCGCTTTGGCACCACTATCTCTTAACTGCATGGCGTAGAGAGTGGAGTACTCCTCTAGTTGGCCGAAATTGAGATGAACATAGTGTGGTTTACTCCAGGGCAACCAATTACTGATGGGAGCGGAGACCGCAACTCGATCTGGCCACCTAGCTGCACTTTGGGCCATAAGTTGGGCAATATTCATCAACAGATCCTCTTTTAGTTAGCAGCAGATTTAGAGTTTAAAAAATCAAGAACCAGTGGAATCAGCTGCTCTTTGCCATCTTCCTGGACGTAGTGGCCACAGTTGGCCAGTAGGTGAGTCTGGGCGTGAGGTAGAATCTCCATCCAACGGGCCAGAAAATTATTGGTAAAACAGAAATCATCCTCCCCCCAGACTAGTTGAGTAGGGATCGGTTTAATTATATGGAGCCGCTGCTCGATTTTACGTAACAAAGGATATGATGGATGGGAGCTACTCATGGGAATATCTTCGACAAAGCGAGCGATTGCTATTCGGTCATGGGCCGATCGATATGGATAGAGATAGCCTGCTCGTACTAATGAGCTTAACGGCAGATCAGTCGCCATCCAGCTGGCCGGCCAGGCAAAGGCATTTAACCAGCGAATCAAGAGACTGCCCAAAAATGGCGTACGTAAAACGTTAATTCTCCAAGGTATCTCATCCATGGGAAAGGCGGCACTATTTAAAACTGTCATACTGGTAATTTTATCTGGCATCGAGGTGACGATACCGCTACCGATCGCTCCTCCCCAGTCGTGAACGATAATTGAGAGTTGATCCAATTCAAGATGGTTGATCAGACCTTTTAGATTGCTAATATGATTCTCTAAGCAGTAGTGGTAGTCTTGGGGCTTATCAGATAGGCCACACCCTAAGTGGTCGATGGCAATACAACGGTAGTTGTTCGCTAAGGCCAAAATTAAGTTACGATAGAGAAAGGACCAACTAGGATTGCCATGCACCATCACGACAGTTCCGCGGGGAGGTTGTTCCCCGCCACTATAGTGATCGACATAGTGAATTTGGTGTTCACCGACAGAGAAGTAGTTCTCTTTAAAAGGGTACATTTTTGTCAGTTCACTTTTAAAATCAGCTTTCACCACAGAACTCCTAGCATGGTAGAGCTTAGTCCGCTCCCAATACCTAATAGGGCAACCTTATCGCCCCTTTGAATCTGATTCTGTTCTGCCAACATCGCCAGTGTGATTGGCAGGGCCGCTGAACCGGTATTACCCAAGGTCTCAAAGGTATCAAAGGTTGGGCACTGCTTAAGTTTTAATCGATCTAGCATCTGCTCTTTATGCTCCTTACCTACCTGATGTCCAACTACCCAGTTAGGGGAGTTGCTATCCCACTCCAGCTCTTGGCAACACTTGGCCCAACATCTCTCGGCCAGATTAATTCCAGCAATTAAAAGTTGTGAGGAGTCAGTTTCCATCATTAAAGATCCAGTATTACCATCTCCTTGACAGAGGTTGGAAGCTGAAGAGTCAGTCAGGTTTGCTCCTCCCAGTAGTTGATGACCTTCAGGATGATCCTCTACATGTCCGAGAATATAGGCAATCGCACCAGAGCCAATCGTTAAGTTGGCAATATATTTTTTAACACTTTTTCTGGTAATCGTTGTGTCAGCTAAAAGAGTATTAATAGTCTCTTCCACTAATGGTCCACCATTTTCACCTGCTACCACCATGCCAGACCTTATCACCCCTTGTTCGATCATTCCTGCGACTATTGTCATGGCATTAAGGACTCCCAAACAGGCATTACTTAGATCGAAGGTTTGACAGTTGGGACTGAGCCCTAGTTGTTGGTGAACGACTGAAGCGGTGGCCGGTTCCAAAAAATCACGACAGACCGAGGCATGAATTAATACTTCAATCTGCTCCGCTTTGATTGATGACTGTGCCAGACAGTGTTTGGCGGCAGTGGAGGCAATATCACTAGGGCGAACACTTCGAGGCCAGAGCTTGCGCTCTTTGATCCCAGTCATCAACTCCAGACGTCCCGAGGGGAGCCCCAGTCTTTGATAAAGGGGGGCCAGTTGTTGCTCAATCTGATCGGAGGTAACACTCTGTTCTGGCAGATGGTAGGCAAAGGACTCAATTACACTCTTTTGATACTTCATTAGTCCCTGCTTATACCATGAAGGTTGGCGATTGAGATACCACTAAGCAGACTGCCCACAATTCCCAAAAATCCCTGATCTGTTCCAGTTAGGAAGAGACCAGCAAGTTCAGTTGTGCCATCACGCCACTTATCTGGCGAGCCATAGACTGCTCCACCAATGTGGCCGGTATAGCGTTCAATGGTCATGGGAGTAAAGGTATCAGTAAAAATAGGAGTGGCACTAAAATTGGGGGCCACCTGTTTAATAGTGGCCAGCGCTGCCATCTTTACCTGCTCTTTGGCATTAAGATAGTCATTTTTGGAGAGTTTACTCCACAGTTGGTAGTTGGCAATAAAGGTAATTCGGATTACTCCCTCTGGCCCATCGTCTTGTTCAAAGTTGTTCGGGAAGCAGACGACAGCACTACTCGGATCAAACAGGGTAGCTGGACAGTGATATTGAAACTTGGGACGATCATTATAAAAAATAATAGTCTGGTCTGCACCACTATCCGATGGCCTCTGCTCAAAGTGAAAAATAGTCTCAACAAAGCTTAGGGCACCTGGACGGGAACGAAGTGGTAGATCTGCCAGTTGTTCACTCTCCAAAGAGCCAATCGAGGAGTAGATTTTGTTGGCCAAGATAACATCCTCTGATTGTAACAAGACGCCAGTTACATGCTCCTCACTCTTTAAGATGGCCTGCACTTTAGTACGGTAGCGAATCTTCACTCCGAGAGAGTCTAGCCGATCGAGCAGCAGCTGAATGATGGTGCGGACTCCACCTTCCGGGCGCATAAAACCTTCGAGATAGATACTTTTAAACATGATCACAAACTGGGCCAGATCCATCTCATCCTGATTGGCACTTCCGTAGAGGAGTAGGGGAGTCATCAGCATATTTAATAAAAGTGGGTCAGTAATAATCTGACTTAGGTGTTGACTGGCGGGAATAAATTGGTGGTTAAGATCAGTCTCATTAAAGTGGTCGACAAACTCCAGGAGTTGTTCAAAATTTTCCTTTTGATCAGGAAAGGTTTGGGCGATATCTGCTTGTAGCTTCTCTATTTGGTTAGAAAAGCAGAGCTTCTGATTTGGAAAATGAATTAGGGAGCTCTTTTGGGGCGAGAGTTTTAACTGACCGTAGCGCAGACGTAGCTGCTTTAGGATCTTCCCCAGCGGCTTTCCCTTTTGGCCCTGTTCCATAAAGTTGGTCATGGCATGAAGGCCGACATCCAACTTACGCTTGCCGCGTCGATAGTAGGAGTTAAGGCCACCAGCGATAGAGTGTTGCTCTAAAACGGTCACACTCTGTCCGGCCATCGCCAGACGGATCGCTGCCGCAAGGCCAGACATGCCGGCCCCGATTACAATTGAATCAAAGTGCTCCTCTTGATTAGTTGAGGAATTTTGGTGAGAGATATTCAACGCAGGAGTTTAAACTTTCAAGTCGAGGATAGTCTTCTTGAGGAACGACAATACTGTGACGTTTCTTCAGCTCCATCACAATGTCCAAAAAGTCCATGGAGTCTAGATCCATCTGATCCCGTAATGCCACTTCATTTTTCAGACAGGAGATATCTTCATCGGGGGCGACTTCGGTGAGGATATCTACAACCACCTGCCGCACTTTGTTTGCCTCACTGCCTACAATTTCACTATTTACACTGCTCATAATACTTTACTCCTGATAGTTTTTTACAATTACAACTGAGTTTATTCCTAACATTCCAAATGAGTTATTTAAAATAATCTGGGTATTGTGTCTTTTCGGCTGTTGGTAGAGTAGGTTATCAATCTTACACTTGGGATCTAGATCGCTAATTCCTCTTGCCGGATGGATCATCCCATCGGTAAAGCTGGGAATATTACCGGCCAGTTCCAGCGCTCCAGCAGCTCCCATGGCGTGGCCAATAAAGCCCTTGGTAGCATTAATATAGGTATTGGGGCAATCACTAAAAACCTGCCGAATGGTTTCGGTCTCCTGGATATCACCAGCTGTAGTACCCGTGGCATGCATATTTACAATATCCACTTCTTCTGGGGCCAAGCCTGCTTTCTTTAGTGCTGCCAAGATACACTCTTCCTGCCGCTTGGGATTGGGGAGGACAAAGTCGGTGGCGTCAGAGTTGATATGGTGGCCAATAATCTCACCTAAGATGGTGGCCCCACGGGCCTTGGCACTCTCTAAGCGTTCAAGGGTATAGATTGCGCCCCCTTCTGAGACGACAATTCCATTACGATTAGTATCTAACGGGCGAGAGGCAAGAGTCGGATCACTGCTATTGCCTAGCGCCCCTTGGGCCTTAAAGGCGGCAAAAATACCGAAGGTGTGAACACTTTCAGACACTCCTCCGGCCAGGGCCAGATCCACCTCACCTAAACGTAGCATCTGGGCACCTTGAATCAGTCCCATATTTCCGGCGGCACAGGCGGCACCAATGGTGTAGTGGGGGCCGGTAATTTTAAGGCTTAAGGTCACCTCACCGGCAGGTGAGTTGGAGACAGTGCGAGGGTTATGGTGGTGAGACCATAAAGAGGTATCTAGATTGTTTTGATAGAGTTGGTGAATCTCCTCTTCAGTCTCCACGTTACCATGTTCGGTGATTCCCAAGTAGACACCCACCTGAGAAGGATCAAGCTTGGTTAGATCGATTCCACCCATCTCTAGTGCCTGATGAGCACAGTAGATAGAGATCGCTCCGGCCCTAGTTCCTCGTCGCCGCATCTTTTTTGACTGGTACTTGTACTGATCGAAGCTACACGCTCCCAGGGCCACTTCTCCCATGTGGCGAATCTCTTGGTGAGTAATACCACTTTTACCCTCTAAAAGGGCGTTACGAAATTCTGCCAGATTATTACCATTGGGAGCGGTTAAGCCGATACCGGTAATGACAATTCGTTGGTTATCAGACAGGGTACTCTCCGGCTTGCTCACTGCTCTACTCCTTGAGTGAGACGTTCGAGCCCATCCCACAAACGACTTTTAACTTGATTCGTGATACTATCTTTTAATTTTATTCCACTTGAGAGCGCCGAAAGGGTCTCTGGCAGTGCATCTGCCACCTTTCGATAGTAGTTATTCATACCATTTTGTCCTAACTGCATTACAAAGTTCATCACTGTTTCGGCCAGTAGGCAGGTGGTGATGATCGAGGTGAGGCGCTCCCGTCGAATAGCATGCTGATCATCATTGGGAGTGTTGGCATGGATTCTTTGAATTACTCGCTTAAATGATGAGACACTCTCCTGCTCTCGCTTGCGAAAGACTGATGAAACAATATTAAGAGCGTCTGGGGTAGTCTGGTGGAGGTGGCAGCGGGAGTTGATCCCATCTAACGTCTCGACTGCTCCGTAGAGGGAGAGGGTTTTTAAGGAGTTACTAACCGCCCCTTGAGAGAGTGAGAGTGTCTGCTGGATCTGTTGTGAAGAGAGGGGGGTGGTGGAGAGCACTAAAAGCCCGTAAATGGCACCATCCATTCGCTTGAAACCAAGGCGGTTAAAAAAAGATTCAAAGTGACGAATCTCGGCCATCAGCTCGGGGGGCAGTGGCCGGTCTATATTTTCAGAATCACTATATTTCAAATATTTCATATTTAAAATATTTGGACTTGTCGCTGCCGAATGTCAAGTAGTTATACTGTTTTTGCTTACTTATTTGAGGGAGATATCTACTTGTCAGCAATATGAAAGTCGTAGTTTAATAATATTGAACTGTTAACTTAAGATGTTGAGTGGACTACTTCACTTTTAATTATTTGGAGTCTGGTGATGGATGGTATTGAGATATCCCTAGTTGGTGCTGTTTGGATGAAAGATGAGCAGTGGAGTTATGCCCGTTATAAGGGGGCACTGCTAGAGGAGCAGTTAGGTGCAATAAATGGCCTGTATGATCCTCAACGGATTTGGGAGATTCCTGATGCTCTCCAAAAAAAGGTGGATTTAGATGGGAGCCTTCTTCCATTTTTTGGTGATACGACTGTTTTTGAATTAAGTTCTCAGCAGGTGGCAGAGGTTGGAGAGCTGATCGATTTGTTGGAACCCATTAGCGAAAATTTGGCAACACCGCTGGATCGTCAGCAGTTGCATATGACACTACATGATCTGAATAACTCATCTTCACCTGAAGAGATTGCGACCCCCATCGCCAAAAGTAAGCACCAGGTGATAATTATTATGAAGTTGTTGAAGGAGTATCTAAAGGATAACCCAGATCATCGCTACATTAATATGGTCTCAACTAGGGCCTATCCTAGCTCGAACATTGCGGTGCTATTAGGGCTGATCCCTAAAAGCGAGCTAGATTTTCAACTTTTGATTAAACTTTATAACATCTTTGATTCAGCAGTGTATCTCGACTACTGGTTACGTCCTCACATCACCCTTGCCTATTTTAAGCCTAGGGAGTTGCGTCAGGTTGAGATCGCCGGGCTGCGCAGTTGTTTAGATCAGATCAATCAAAGAGAAGTGGAGATAAAATTAGATATTTTAGAGCTTGCTTATCAGCACTTCGATCATATGAATCAATATCAAACCAAGTTTTGTCCACGTACACTAACAGAGTAGGTTACTGTTCGATCCTTTGGATCAAAGCCTTGATACGATCATTCGGATGAGGGTGGGTTGAAAGATAGAACGTCGCTCTTGCCATACCGGTAGTATTGCTATTTAGTCGCTTAAAGAGGGAGAGGGCCCCCTGGGTTGAACCATACTTTTTCTTTAAAATTCTTAAGGCATATAGATCTGCGGCCAACTCCTGTTCCCGGCCAAACTTCTTTTTAATTTGCTGTAAGATAGAAGTAACAATACTTTTGAGACTACTATCTCCTACGCCAATCGCCGCACTAAACGCCAGCAGAGTCAGACCGGCCCCCATTCCGCGCAGGTGATCCTTGTGATAGTAGTGTCCCAACTCATGGGCCAGAATCATGGTGATCTCCTGTTCAGACTCCATGGCATCAACTATTGCGGAGTGAAGTAAAATAGTTCCGTCCGGGAAAGCAAAAGCATTCTCTTCGCTGGCATCAATAATTTTTAGTTTAAACTGCTGACCACGAATATCTACCTGTTCCAGCAGTTGTCGAAAAATATCTTCAATCTCTTTTTGGCGCGGGTGGGGGTCAGCTTTAATCGTAGGAGTGGTGGAAGCGACGATCCCATAAAGCTTGCTCTCCAACTCTGGTGAGAGGTGGTCGATAACAAAGTTTACAGAGGATGTGGCCAGATAGAAAACGATCGCTAAAACTGCGATACCTCCAACCATATATAGCATGAAATCATGTAGTAGGTTGCTGCTACTGACATTTAGTTCATGCTCCAGTTTACGCTCTTGGTATTTCATGGTGGTTACTTATAGTTAATTGCTGTGCCGTAGGCCAGTACTTCAATACTGCCAACCGTTCCTTTACGAGAGCTCTTGCTAATCGATGCTGTCTCCACTCTTACGTTGATGATCAACTGAGCTTTAGGGGAACTCTGCTTCATTCTTAATATCGCCTCCCTTCGGGCACGATCTAGGAGTGACTCATACGGCTTAAGGCGTCCTCCAACTAAGTTGTAGAGTACCGCCATAAAGCGCTTGAAGTAGTCAATTGAGATAACAGTTGATCCGATCACTAGTTTTGATGTTTTGACTTCGATATTTGCTGGCACAGATTTAAAAGATACTGCCGGAACAGATTGATATTTTTTTTCTCGTCTACGGATTGAGTGGTAGTGGCGTCGCTCATTTACCGAACCCCAGAAGTATCCTAACATCAATAGTCCGGCAAAAAAACCTAACTGGATCAGCTCTTCCACTACTCAACCTTGACGGCAGTTCCGTAACAGTAGAGCTCAGCAGCTCCTTGAGCTATACTGGAAGTCGAGAAGCGAATATTAACAATCGCATTGGCGCCGACCTTTTTCGCCTGCTCTTCCATGCGATTCATCGCTTCTTGGCGAGAGTCCTGCAACAGTTCACTGTAGCCAGTTAGCTCGCCGCCAATAATATTCTTTAGCCCGGCCATAAAGTCTCGGCCAATATGTTTGGCCCGAACAGTACTGCCGGCAACTAGACCATAAAATTCGCGGATCTCTTTTCCTGGAATAGTCTCCGTATTTGAAAGTAGCACGATATACTCCTTAATAAACTACAGGTAGCATTGAGCAACAGCTGTTATTGAACTCCCAGACAGCTTTGGATCGCTTTTTTTAGATTCTTGTTCTTGGCGATCAAGGTGCCACGATTCTCTCCACCTGAAGGTCGGCAACCACCATTGGTATGAATACCGACGATCTGATTGTTCTCTTCTAGGATAATTGCCGAACCAGAGTTCCCGCCACGAGTATCTGCACGGTGGTAGAGCAGAGAGCGAAAGGTACCCACGTCAGTGATCTCTCCTAGATTAATCTGCTGAGTGACATGATCAGTGCCATCACTGTCGACTCCATAGCCTATAATTTTGACAATTTGTCCCTTGGAGGGCTTTTTAGTCGCAACTTCATAGTGGCCATAGCGATCACCAGCATAGGCTCCAGTCTGTTTGTTGGGAAGAAGTTTAAAGACAGCATAGTCACTACCAAAACGATTATTGTAGACAATAGAGTCCTGGTCAATTTGATAGATATCCTCTTCTCCAGGATGTTGAGCATCGAAGTTGATTGATCTGGGTACATTAAACTCTGCAAAGTGAAGAACGTTTTTACAGTGTCCTGCGGAGATGGCACATTGGCGACCAATCATGGTGAGGGTACAGCCACCGTTGTGGTCTATTTTCTTTACCGCTCGGCCAATTTTGGGGTCAGAACTCCAGACCCGGTCATCAGTATCACCACAGATGGTCTTCTCAAGAGCCACTGCTGGTACAGTTAACAAAATTAGCAACAGGAGTAACAAAACAGTAGTCAACTTAGTCATTTATAACATCCTTGTTAATGATTGGTTTTTATCTCTAATATATAGTGAAAAAATAGTATCTGATTACAATCGGATAAGTAAAACGTTGTCAGTTTTTGTTAGATGATTGTACTAACAAATAGTTAAATTGTGACGAATCATTATCCATAGTGGAACTTTCTTTTTGTCTTTCCTTTAGGCTCCATCATGGTAGACTTCACTACAGGATAAATTAGTTATCCTAATAGGTGATGAAACTGTTGTTAACTCTCAATGAGGAGAAATAATGATTGACGCAAACGGTACGGTATTTATCTTCGAACGTCGCTTGCGTTTTTTTAATTTCCGTCCCAAGCGTGAGGAACGGGCCCTGCTCTTTCAATTTGTTCGTGAGTTGAAGGGATCTTTGGATAGATATGGAGAGTTCTCTGTTAACTTCTTTCAGGATGGTGATAATCTGCATGGAGAGTTATTGCTACAACTGTCAAAGCAAGAGGATAGCTCAGAGCGAGTTGCTACGAATAGATCGATCCAGGTCCTAGGGACAACCCTCCCTCAGCTACTACTAGAGATACACTACGAAGTAGCAAAGTCCTTTCGGGACAAAAAGAGGGCGGTGCTACCAGTATTGCCCTCATCTGGCAAAAGAGCGGTGTCATTAAGGCCAGGCTCTTAGCTCTAATCCTTTTAGAGAGTAGATTTTTCCATTGGAGGTAGCTCACTATTTGCCAAGTGCAGTGTTCTAGTGGGAAAGGCAAAACTTACTCCAATCTCTCTTCCTGCTTTTAAAACATCAATTAGAAAGCGATGACGCTCCTCTAACTCTTTTGGCCAACTGGGCACTTCCCAGAAAATGTAGATTAAGATATCTAGCGAGGAGTTATTAAACTTGTTGAAGTAGATGTGGTAAAAATCCTTTCTGGTGTGGGGATGGGCCAAGACGATATCGCGAATTGCTTGGCAGAACTCCTCAATTTTCTCTGGAGCGGTAGAGTACTCCACTCCAACATGAGTGGTAAAACGGCGATAACGGCGACGGCCATAGTTATCAATATGGACGTTGGTTAGCTGGCCATTTGGTACCGTGATCAGTGAGTTATAGAAGGTGCGGATACGAGTACTACGTAGTCCAACCTCTTCAACCACACCTTCAACATCTGCTCCAATTGTAACCCAATCTCCAATTTGAAAGGGGCGATCAATTAGCACGGTGAGCGATCCAAACAGGTTAGAGATAGTATCTTTCGCCGCCAAAGCAAAGGCGATACCACCAATCCCTAAACCGGCAAGAACATTTTTCATATTGATGGTCAGGCTATCCCCAATAAAGATAATCCCAACAGCGATAACAAAAAATTTCACACTTTTTTTAATTAGCGGGACTAAAATATCATCAAATTTATTCTCGCTTTGGCGGGCCAACTGTTCAAAGTAGCTGGCCAGTAGGTTAACTAATTGGTTGGTGGCCATCACTGCTGAGACTGTAAAAGCAATGGTGCCTAAACGGATACAGATCGATAGCACTGCTGGTGGGAGCATCAACGGACGTATCAGTAGAATCCATAGCCCCGCAAATAGCATCAAAGAGCAAGGAGGGATCAACTTATTGGTGATCTGCGCTCCATTGTTGACCTTGTAGCGCGCGACAATTCGCTCTAAGCTTTTGCGTAGATAGAAGCGAAATATCTGCTTAACAATGTAGATGGTTGTAACTACAAGTAGTAGGCCAACCCACTGGGCATTGGATATCACCAGTGTGGTTGAGGTCATCCAGCTCGGCAGTAAATTTGTTAAGAAAGGGAACCACTCATCCATTAATGCCATCTCCTTAAATTAATGCGATATCACAAACACCTTAACTCAAGGTGTGCTAAAACCATATCTGAAAGAGATCAAAAAGTCTCTGCTTCTCCACATCAGTTAGAGGGTTGTTATCCAGCGAGAGGTGATTAAGTCCGCTTAGCCTTGAAATCCACTCCGGTAGAGCGGTAAATTGATTACCATCTAGGTTGAGACGACGCAGACTGCTTAGCTCTACCATCGTCTCTGGTAGTGTAGTAAGTTGATTACCTGTTAGTAGCATAGATTCCAACCACTGGCAGCGGCCAATCCACTGTGGTAGATCGATTAGTGCATTATTGGGAAGCTGAAGTGTCGTTAGCTTCACACAAGCTTGGGGCGGCAGTTCCGGTAGCTGGATCAGCCCACAGCTCTTCAGTTTTAGGTGTTTAAAGGATGGTAACAAAAATAGCTCCGGAGGCAGTGTGGTCAGATTACTCGCTCCGGTACAGGTTAGGCGTTCCAAATTGGACAGTTTTGAGATGTTGGCATCGATCGCTGTTAATCCGGCCCCATTTAGATCGATCTCTTTTAACTGGGAACACTCAAATAGCTCTGTTGGCAGTTGTGTCTGGTTTTTTGCCAGCTTTTTACGCCAGCGAGTGACGGAGTCACTCATGGCTTCCCTTCCAGCAGACGAGTTTTCCTACTACCTCGGTCATTATTGGGCGTAACTGTTCAACTTGCTGGCAGTGTAGAACTCTTTTATCCTCATCCATATAAAGGGCACGATTTGTCTCGATTTGAATGATATTACATTTTTGGGTGGAAAAAAAGCGAGTGATGTGGCCTCCCTGATAGGGATCATTATGGCCGATCCTAAATCCACTGATGGTCAGTTGATCGATTGCTACTTGGATATAGTCAGCGTGACAGGACTTTCCTAGATAGTCCGAGATACAAAAATCGGGACGATCTTGGGGTTGATTGGGATTTAACTTTAGGTGATAGCTGGTGGCCTTGGAGGGCATACTATGTAGGTCTATGATCGGGGGGGGGCTCCCAGCGGGAAACTCCTCCAATAACTGTTCGATGACTTTAAAGTACGGGTGGTAGTAGCTGGCCAAGACCTCCTGTTGAACTTGCGCTGCCATCTCGGCCGTCACCAGCTCTACTCCTTGGGAGTTATTTTTCCAGTTAAGTATTGCCTGCTCCGCTGGCCGATTTAGGTCCACTGCTGCTCGATGAACTTTGGCGACAACCACCGCAATTTGCTCTGAGACTAGTTTGGGAATATCAACCAGCTGTTCTACTTGGTAGTCAACATCCGTCATTAACGCCGCCATATCATCTGTTAAGTGGTGGTAAAAGCGATCAGGAATCTCCTCTCCGGAGTGGGGAATTGAGAGTATACCTCGTAGTGGAGAGGAGATATCTCTATAAATTTGGTAGTTTATGTCACTTACAGCTGGCTTAATCATAATTTGAGTAAATGATACCGCGATTTACCTACAATATAAAGATTACATGTTGAGTTGAGTTCAATGATGCTTTGCGGTAAAACAGGTAAGTATTATATTAGTCAACTCTTGCGATCAAACCTAAAGGATAGTGATGGTCTGAGGGGGGAGGATAAGTATGTTTAACATTGGAGAGTATGCGGTATGTCCGGGCCATGGAGTTGGTCAAATTAGCAATATTGAGGAGCGGGACGTTGGTACCGAGAAAAAACTCTTCTACATTGTTAAAGTCATCTCTAACGGTTTAACAATTATGGTACCTACCGATAGCATTAATGGGATACGGGAGTTGGTCTCTGCAAATGATGTAGATGATGTCTACCAACTGCTATCTAATCATGATGTGAAGTTAGATAACTCAACTTGGAATCGCCGTTATCGTGAATATATGAATAAAATCAAGACTGGCTCCATCTTGGAGATTGCTGATGTCTTGCGTTCATTGCTGTTACTTAAGGGTGGTAAAAATCTAAGCTTCGGTGAGAAGAAGATGATGGAGCAGTGTAAGGACCTTCTTACTATTGAGATGTCTTTGGTAGATGGTGCCGGCCGCAAAGAGGTTGATCAGAGGATTGACTCCTGTTTTAATTAAGTTCTAAAATTCTAAAATATTTTTTTTTCGTTGTATTTGTTGACCTCGCATATCCTGCTAAATCAATCTGTTCCTGTTCCCATTCCAGAGAGAACAACAACACTCTCTATTTCGAAGTCAATCTGTATACCCCATCCCAATCAGTTGGTGGTGGTTGTTGTTTAAACTGTTCACAACGCTCTAGATATAGTGCTGAGGGATTAATTTTCCCCTGCTCCTTCCCTTGTGGGTCCCTTTGATGCTCAAGAGTTAGTGCGAGGCCAAATTGCTCCATCGCTTGCTCCCACTTCTGTTGATAGTAGTGTTCCAAGCCTTGATGAAAGTGCTCGACAAGATCCAAGTCAACCTGCTGGGTTTTTCCGACTACTCCAATTAATTCATAGGTAGTAACAGGTTCATTTTTACCAACTACCTGGATTATATCTAACTTGCGAACGACAAAACTATCTCCCGCCATCTGGCGAGTAGCATCAGAAATCATGGAGTAGATGCCATACTGTTTGGCGGCACTCTCCAAACGGGCCGCTAAGTTTACTGCATCCCCCATCATCGTATAGTTCATTCGATCCCGCGACCCCATATTACCGGTGACAATTTCGCCGCTGTTAATTCCAATTCTCATTCGCATCTGATGAACAATCTTAGGCCACTTATCGCCCTCACTTACCCACTTCTTTCGTAGCTCTATTAGAGCATTTTGCATATCGATTGCAACTCGACAGGCATTGGTCGCATGAGTGGGAACTGGCATTGGCGCACCGAAGAAAGCGATAATGGCATCGCCTTCGTATTTGTCGAGTGTCCCCTTATCCTCCAGTAAAATATCTGTCATCACTGTTAAGTATTCGTTAAGTAACTCTACTAACTGTGTTGCAGATAGTTTTTCAGAGAAGCTAGAGAATCCTTGAATGTCCGTAAAGTAGGCGGATAGAATTCCGGACTCGCCTCCCAACTTAGGGGGGACACCACTTCGATACATATCATCAATCAGTTCAGGTGATATATAGCTACCAAAGGCACTTTTTAGAAAGTTTTTATCCTTTGAGGCCAAATAGAAATTAAGCAGGGTGCTCCAGGAGTAACAGGAGATAATTGAGAGAAGACAGAAGAATAGTTTTATCTCATATCCCATGGGAGTTAGCAGATAGGTGTCAAAATAGAATAACCCTCCAACTATTGTTACTAGTGCCAGCAGGTCCCAAATAGCATGACCAAAGAGTTGAATGATAATAATTAAAAAGGTTCCCCCCAGTAGAATGATCCAGGAGATCATGGTGGAGTCGGCAGGTGACTTATAAAAATAGCTATCAAGCAGCATGTTAGTCATATTAATATGAAAGAAGATTCCCGGTAACATGGCGTCTACAGGAGTGTGGCGCAAGTCGTGGGCCCCAAAGGCGGTGGAACCAATAAAGACGACCTTGTCTTTAAATACTTTGATCATTTCAGGATCATCAGTTGCAGCTTGCAGTATATCGTAGACGCTTACCTCGGGGTATTGTCTACGCTTACCCATCCAGCGAACTTTGCTCTCCCCCTTATAATTCAAAAAGAGTTTGGAGTTTTGTCCATTATCTAAAACATAGTTCCCTTCATGGATCATCTCCAAAATAATCTTGTTGCCAGTAAAAGCCTGGTAGGCCATCAGGGAGAAAGAGGGGAAGTAAAGTTCGTCAACATTACTGACCACCGGATAGTGGCGAAAGATACCATCAGCATCATCTGTCGCCTCAATATGAGCAAGGCCGGCAGAGGTATTATATAGAACTGGGATCGGGAAGACGTTTTTACCGATAAAACTTCGTTTGAGATTGATCCCCTCTGCTTGTTGAGTATTTAAAATAAAATCAAACATTACCTCTGGAATTTCAGCAAAGTTACTACTAGGGTCGTTGTTGTCGCTGACTGAGTAGGGGAGGATGATACGATTACCCGGTTTTTGCTGGAATTCACGAATGGCAGCAGCAAAATGTTGATCGGGGGAGATCTGATTACATACCTCCTCCGGCTCGAAGAAAAAGACATCAAAGGCCAATACCTTCGCACCATAATCATTCATCTTACGGATAAACTCTGCCCAACGTAGACGGGTAAATGGCCAGCGTCCCACTTTAGCTAAGGTTTGATCATCGATTTTGGCCAACACTAAGCGATCTTCCATCTTATCAGGGTTCATTGTCAGCTTCATTCTTTGGTCAAAAAATCGATCCTCAAAAAAAGATGGATAGGAGAGTAATTCACGTAAGTAGGGATCAGATAGATCTCGCTCGGCCAAGGAGATAAAGATGCTGATAGCACAGAAGAGAACAATTACTATTAAGCCAATAACACGAATAAATTTAGTAAGCATAGATTATGCTCCTTGAACGTTACAGCTAGTGGATAGTTTAGAAGTTAGCACTTAACTCCACCGCTGTTACATATTTAGTATAGGTGTAGTCACTCTGCTTTGAACTATTACTGGTATATTCATAGCTCAAAGAGAGACCGACACTCTTTTTAACCTGATAAGAGAGCTTTACTCCAGGAGTATAGCTGAATTCAACTCCTCGACTGGCCTTCTGTTCTTTTGTGTCAAGCCAGATGGCGGTCAGACTACCATTTATACTATATTTGCTACCCCATAAATTAGGGCCAATGTAGTCAAATCGGCTCAGATAGGTTCGGTTGTCACTATTACTATCATTTGTATACTGTAGATCATCAATCGATACTATCCCTACTCCTAAATGTCCCCATGGCATAATGACAACTTGAGTGAGGCTGAGAGCATAACTGCTCTTATCAATCGATGACTGGTGGCCAGTGGCCATTTTTAGTTTGAACTTTAAGCTACTATCTCCCCATGAAAAGTACTTGATCTTCTCTCCAATCGTAATAGTTGTCGCTCGATCATAGTATTCAACTTTCTTGGTCGCCGTCCAGTCACGGGCACTGTATGTATAACTGGCATCTAGTAGAAAATTAGCTTGGCGCTTAAATAGATGATGGAAGAGCTTACTTCTTACTGTCGAAGTGATGGAGTAGCTGTCATTGGTATAGACATCGGCACTTTGGCGGTTCCCATAGTAAGAGTGGGTTAGCAATAAACTGGGGGTGAGAGCTATTCGTTTAAATAGTAAAAAACGGTAGTCAGCGTTGGCCATAGTCTCAAAGATGGTCGTCTGCTCCTTTGTAGCCTGCTTGCTGGGATCATCAGTAGATAGGGTGGAGTTAGTATCGTATTTGATGGTTTCTGTGAGCAGGAGATGGTAATTTTTCTTAGAGAGCTGTTCACCATTGCGCATTAGATATGGGTCAAGCTGGTGATGGGCCATTAACTCTTTTTTACGTTTTCTTATGTCCTTGCTAACAATAGAAGAAGGATCAATTGTAACTGCTTTATCCAACAGGGGGAGAACATACTTTTTAATCAATTTGCGTTGCTGATTTTTCTTTGCCGCCAGGGCAACAAAGACTTCTCCTAGTTGGAACAGCGCTACCTGTTTCATTCGTTTGTCGACACCCTTATACTTATAAAGCTTGGTATAGTATTTTTTGGCATCGCTATGTTTTTCTAATATCTGAGAGATATGGGCGACATAGTAGAGGGAGGCTGTTGTTTTATACTTCTTTTGGATTGATTTTTTAAAGCTACTAACGGCACTGGCCAGCTCGTTCATGGCATAGAGTGCTTGGCCTAGTTCATAGTGGATATCAGCCTGAGGGCCCCCCACCTTGATCGCCTGTTTAAAATGAGGAATAGCGGTGGCAAAATCTTGTAGTCGGGCGTGGGATAGTCCGAGCCAGTACTCAGTGGTGGCAAGGGGGTAGGCTTTGGGCTTTAGAGCATTTAACAGATTGACTGTCTTTTGATAGGATCCAGCTTTATAGCTTCGGTAGATATCTTCTAGAGGAGTGGCACTATACGCGGTGCGTATAACAAGAATACTCATTACCAGAATATAGTAAAAAGAGTGTTTTGTCTTAAGCATCTTTGCCCTATATACACCACTAAAACAGCACGTTATTTATCTTTAGAATCATCGTCTTAGGGGGAATTCTAACATGACGTCGATTGACAAACAACAACTTGCCCCATTTACTCATTTACAGGTAAGCTATTGGTGTTTGTTTGATTTCGCATATAATCTAATGCAGGTTAGTTGGTAAGCAAGGAGTAAGTGAATGAATCAAGAGAAAATAGTGGTTGCTTCAGAAGGGCAGTATATGACCTTCACTTTAGATACACAACAGTTTGGTATTCCGATCTCTTCTGTCAGGGAAATTATTCAGGAAGATCAGATAACCACTCTACCTCATACTCCCCCCTTTATTAAAGGTGTGATTGATCTAAGAGGAGCTGTTATTCCGGTGATTGATTTACGCTTGAAATTTTCCATGGTTGAAAAGGAGTCGTCTAAAGAGACCTGTATCATCATTATAATTGGCGATGATGGTGATATCGGGGTAGTAGTTGATTCTGTTACTGAAGTACTTACCTTTGAGCAAAGTCAAATTGGGGCCGCTCCAACTATATCTACTAGTGGGCATGATAGCTATGTTATTGGCGTCGCCAGACAGAGTGACTCGATGATGCTACTACTTGACATTACCACCCTAGTATCCAACTCCTCATCGGAGCTTAATCTAAGTGAGATGCTACCGACCAGTTAGGATCAAGATAGTGGGAAGACCAAAAATCAGACTCTCGAATAGTCGAGAGCGGGACGCTACCATCGAGCTGCTTGCAGCTCAAAAGATGGTTACCGTTTGTCAACAAGCTAACTGTCCCAATATTCATCAATGCTTTAGTCAGAAGTGTGCGACCTTTATGTTATTAGGGGATACTTGTACTCGCCACTGCCGTTTTTGTGCAGTCAAAACAGGAAATCCCATGGGGGCGATAGATAATCAAGAGCCGCAGCGAGTTGCACAGAGTGTCGCTCAGATGGGTTTAGAGTATGTTGTTTTAACTAGTGTCGATCGAGATGACTTGCTAGATCTTGGGGCAGGACAGTTTTCTGCCACTATCCATGCCATTAAGCAGATTAATTCTGAAGTTTTAGTGGAAGTTTTAACTCCAGATTTTATGGGACGAAACGACTTAGTGGCGCAGATACTGGCCGCTGGCCCCATCGTTTTTGCTCATAATATAGAGACAGTTAAGCGTTTAACATCTCAGGTTCGAGATCCAAGGGGGAGCTATCAAGCCTCTTTGAATCTGTTGGCGGAGGTCCACCGACAATCCGCTTCCACTCTAACCAAAACCTCTTTGATGTTGGGGATGGGAGAGCAGGAGCATGAGGTACAGCAGACATTAGATGATCTACTGCAGGCTTCCTGCCAGATGGTGACATTCGGACAGTACTTGGCCCCGTCTTCTCGCCACTATCCCGTTCACCACTATCTAGAGCAGGAGCAATTTGGCTACTGGGAGCAGCAAGCGCTCTCGATGGGATTTAAATTTGTCGCTGCGGGGCCTTTAGTTCGTAGCTCCTATCGGGCCGGAGAGTTATTTGTAAAAGGACGTCTTAAGTAGAGTAAGCTAAATGTACTATTGGATATGGAGATAGGGTGCAGCTAGAAAACTGGCAGTTGATCGACTACTTAGTGGGGCAGAAGCGCCAGCTTGAGTTGTTATCTCAAGTCTTGACTGAGGGAGAGAGGGCAGAGCGACTTGTCATCTGCCACCACCCTCCGGTCGTCACATTAGGGCGTGCCTCCCAACAGGAGGATCTGGCCGGTTGGAGTGGAGACATTTATCAAGTTTCGCGGGGCGGAAGGGCGACCTATCATGGGCCTAGTCAAGTTGTCGCCTACCCCATTCTTGATCTACGTATTAGGGGAAATGATATCTACCGCTACCTTCGGCAGTTAGAGGGGGCGGTAGTAGATACTTTGGCCTACTTTCAAGTAGAGGCTTACGGAGATGAGAAGAGCACCGGAGTTTGGGTCAATAATCGCAAGATTGCCTCGATTGGCATTGCAGTAAAAAAGTGGATCACCTACCATGGGGTGGCAATTAGCATCTATCAGGATGAGATGGCGTTTGGGGGAATTAGGCCCTGTGGGATGGATCCCAACGTAATGCTCTCACTGGAAGAGTTGCTAGATTATCGAGTGGAGCGTTCTCATTTTGAGCAGCAGTTGGTAAAAAATTTATTTACTCGTTTGGCACCGAGTGTTCTTGAGTAAAAACCTATAACATTTTTTACTTAGCGATCTCTACTCCATGGGGCATACTAAAACCTACAAACTATTGATAGTAACCTGAAGAGGAGAATTTAATGCAGATTTGGAACTATATTGAGCAGGGGGGAGCAGTAATGTATATCCTGCTGGCCCTAAATATGATTGGCTTTGCCATCATGTTAACCAAATTTTTGCTCTTCTTCTCTGAGCGCAAGCGCTGTGATGAAGTGGCCAGCTCTCTCCAGCAGAAACTCAATGCTCTAGTGCCTAAGGCGGAGCAGAGCACCTTACTGGAATTGGCACGAGGAGAGCTGTTACAATATATCAGTTCGATCGAGCGAGGACTGAATACCGTTAAAATTATTGCGGCCATCTCTCCTTTGTTGGGCCTACTAGGAACAGTCCTGGGGGTGTTAATTGCTTTCCAAGTAATGTCCCAGTCCGGTCTCTCAAATCCATCGGCATTTGCTCGTGGCATCTCTATGGCGTTGATCACTACGGTTGGAGGGCTAGTTGTTGCTATCCCTCACTATATTGGGCACAACTATCTAATTGGCATGTTGGATCGCTTAGAAAGTAATATTGAAAAGAGTTTACTCTCTAAAATTTTATAAGTGGATAAACGATGAGTCGTCGACGTAGTAGAGAAAGTGTTGCTCCAGATCTAACCTCTTTGATTGATGTGGTCTTTTTGTTATTGATCTTCTTTATGGTTTCTACTGTTTTTAAGAAGGAGGAGCTGGCCTTAATGCTCAATCTTCCTAAAACAGAAAAGATGCAAATGGAGAAGGTCCAAAAGCAGCAATCAATAATTGTTGAACTAAGTGATAATAGTCTGGCCTTAAATGGTAAGCAGCTCTCCTTTACAGAGTTGGAGCAAAGCTTAGATAAAATTACAGATAAAAGCACACTTAGTGAGTTACGAGTTGACCGTGAGGTTAAATATAGTCGGGTCGTCAAGTTGTTGGCCCTGTTTAAGCGCTTGGGACTTAACAACTTGGCACTAATGACCGATCGCTAAGAGTTAACTATTCGCTGATACAACTCAAACATATGTTGGGCCGTTAAGAGGTAATGAAAGCGCTCTGCATGCTCTCGCCCCGCCACACTCATCTGTTGCTGTAAATCCTGATCTTCAATAATTTGAACTATCCCGTTGGCGATTGCCTGATAGTCATTAGGGTTAACATAGAGAGAGCAATTACCCCCCGCTTCGGTGAAAACTGGCTCTTGGGTAGTGAGGACAGGAGTTCCAGAGAAGAGGGCCTCGATAATTGGGATACCAAAACCTTCAAACAGTGAGGGGAAGGTAAAGAGAGTCGCCAGCTGATAAATTGCCGGTAGATCTTTTTGCGGTATGGTCAGAAATATTACCCGCTTTTTCAGGTTTAGTTGCTGGATCAACTGCTCTAGCTGTAGTTGATAGCTTGTTGGGTGGCCAACAATTACCAGCGGAAGCTCTATTGAGCTAGGTAGCAGGGATAGCGCATGGATTATTGCCGCAATATTTTTTGCCGGGGTTATCGCCCCCACGTAGAGAAGGTACTCATTAGGTAGTTGGTACTTGGCGCTAATGCGCTGTAAATCTTGTTGGGGTAGTTGATGGTAGAAGTCTGGGTGACAGCTTTGATAGATGACCTCAATTCGCTCTGGTGGCACCGCTAGCAGTTGGATCAAGTCCTGCTTGGTCTGCTGTCCAATGGCAACAATCTGATCAGCATGACGACAGCTATATAGGACCTTTTGGTGGTAGACCGTTCGGTCAATTAGGGAGTAGTGCTGTGGAAGTCGCAGGTAGAGCAGATCATGGATAGTAACCACACTTTTAATTCCGCTTTGTGAGATTCCCCAGGGAAGTTCATGGCTTAGACCATGGTAAATATCTAGCTGATCTTTCGCTGCCAAAGATGCTGGTTTAATTGTTCTCCACCCGCTACCCCAAAGGGCCCAAGCTCCGGTCGGTGTAACTAGGTGATGATTTGGTTGGGCCAAAAAAGAGCTCTCCCACTGTTGAAGTGCAGGGCCCGCTCGTTGAGGAGAGAAGAGGGTACACTCCAGTTCGGGGTGGGTAATAGTAAGAGAGTCAACTAGATTGCGGCCATAGTTACCTAGTCCACGTTGATTACAACAAATTCTCTTACCATCAAATCCAATCCGCATACTATCTTGCTTCCTTCGCTTTGATTAACAGGTGAGTATCTTGTCGATAATTTCGTAGGCGTTATTTGATAGTGGCCTCTTTTTTATTCTCAGTAGCTCTGTTTTAATCGCTTTTTGGCGAATACTATCTAATTTTTTATACCATTTAAAGCGGCCAATTAATGCAGATGCCATTGAAGGATTGAGTGCATCGATCTCAATTATCTTATCGGCCAGATAGTGGTAACCTGATCCATCTCGTGCATGGAAGTGGCGTACATTGGCAGCAAAGGAGCCCACTAGGGCACGTAATAGGTTGGGAACCTTAATATCAAACAGCTCCATTTTTTCCAGCTCGATCACACGATCCAAGGTTCCAGCCGCAGCGGAAAGTGCCTGGGCCCCAAACCACTTTTGAACTACCAGTGTCTCATCTTTCCACTGTGCGAGAAACTGGTTGATCGCCTGATTGGTTAGCTGACCAGAAAACTGTGTTAGCAGTGTCATTCCATAGAACTGATCAGTCATATTAGTCGCGGAGCTGAACTGCTCAAATGCTAGTTGCAACATGGCTGGATCTTCGGCGGCCACCAGTTGTCCGAGTAGTAAATTTTTAAGTGCTCGCCTTCCGACAGAGAGAGGGGTCAGAGAGAACTCTTGGTTAGTCGATAGCTCTTGATAAAGCTTCAACATCTCTGTTTGTAGCTCTAAAGAGATTACTCGTTGCAACTGATCTCGGCCACTAATTGTCCGATCGATGTCGATTGGATTTTGGTCGGCCAGCAGAATGTCAGAACCGGGAATGGTTAGAGTGTAGGCTTTGATTGCCATATCTAGTTTGTTATTCAAGATAATTGTGCGATAGGCATCTAGATATTCAGGGGGAACGACTAGCTTCTCCTGTCCTCCCTGGACATAGCTTAGAATAATTCGTTTCGCAGCCTGTTCCGCAGCTTCCCACTGATTAAATGAGTCACTATCACTGGTCATCAAGCGATAGATCTCCTGATCACTATACTCATACTCCACCTTGACCGGAGCAGAGAAGCCTCGGTTGAGAGAGAGAGTAGGGCGTTCTTTAATACCCGTTAAGTTAAACTGCTCCTCCAATTGGCGGATATAGATAATTCCGCGATTCAGTTGAGGCTGCTCGGCATTTGAAGTTGGTATGACTAGTGGGTATTCGCTGCCATCAGTAGCAATTAGACCAATCTTAAATGGAAAGAAGAGCGGTTGCTCCTGCTTCTTCCCCTCGGGAGTGTCAGGTAGAGTCTGCTTAATGGTTAGTTGCACTGATGCAGTCTCAGGATTGTGAGTGAGTGTTACCTTGACTGTGGGGGTGCCAGTTTGGTCATACCAGCGTTCAAAATGCTCTAGCTCCCATCTCGCTCCCTCACTAATCGCCATGGTAAAGTCTTCAGTACAGACTGCTTGGCCGTCAAAAAGCTCAAAGTAGCGATCCATCCCTCGCCGAAAACGTTTGGCCCCGACAAAGGTATGTAGCATACGAATCACTTCAGCCCCTTTCTCATAGATGGTGGCAGTGTAGAAGTTGTTGATCTCAATAAAGGATTTTGGCTTAATTGGATGTGCGGTGGGGCCAGCATCCTCGGGAAACTGGGCGCGCTTTAGTCGGCGGACATCGTTGATTCGCTGAACAACAGTAGAGTTCATCTGACCAGAAAATTGCTGATCTCGAAAGACAGTTAGCCCCTCTTTTAAAGTTAACTGGAACCAGTCTCGACAGGTAATGCGATTCCCAGTCCAATTGTGAAAATACTCGTGGCCAACAACTCCCTCAATTCCCATAAAGTCATTGTCGGTTGCACTCTTCTGATCTGCCATCACATAGGCAGAGTTAAAGATATTTAGCCCTTTGTTCTCCATCGCTCCCATATTAAAGGAGTCAACCGCAACAATCATGTAGATATCTAAATCGTATTCTCGCCCAAACTGCTCTTCGTCCCAAGCCATGGAGCGCTTTAGCGATTGCATCGCGTGGTGGCACTTCTCAATATTACCTGGGTCACAGTAGATACGTAGGTCGATCTCTCTGCCACTGGTAGTAATGAACTTGTCACTTAATTGATCCAGCTTACCGGCCACTAGTGCATAGAGATAGGATGGCTTGGGGAATGGGTCCTCCCAGCGTGCCCAGTGCTGACCATCTTCTAGCACCCCCTGTTCCACAAGATTTCCGTTAGAGAGTAGGGTGGGGTAGAGCTTTTGATCAGCAATAATTTTAGTAGAGAATTTTGCCATCACATCTGAGCGATCTAAATAGTAGGTGATCTTGCGAAATCCTTCCGGTTCATTTTGGGTACAGAAAATAGGCCCTGATTTATACAGGCCCTCAAGGGCTTGGTTAGACTTGGGATCAATCAACACCTGGGTCGTTAGCTCAAAGCACTCCGGAAGATCGTCGATGGTTAGGTTGTTGGCGGTGATCTGGTAGCGTTGCTCACTCAGTGGCACACCATCTAGTTCGATCGATTGGAGCTCCATCTTCTCTCCTTGGAGAGTGAGGCTGGTTATATCTTTGACAATACGTCTCATTTTCAGGGTTGAGGTTACTTTTGTTTGATGATCGGCCAGTTCGAAGACTAAGTCGGTGCGATCGATTGTAAAAGGTGCAGGCGTGTAGTCAGCTAGATAGACTTTGTTGGGGATCTTATCCATGGATTACTCCTTAAATATTGGTTGGATAGGGATTTATGCCCTAAAAAATGGAATAAGTCACCCCACCTAGCTTTTGTTTATTTAAACTGTATTACCTACCTACATAGTTGACGATTTAGGTCATGACGAGTAGGATCGGCCAGTTTTAAAATTTGATATAGACTAAGTCTAACTATTTTAAATAATAGGAAATATTGACTTGACTCCAAAATATTGTAGTAAACCAGTTATCACGAAGACCGACCAGCTAAAACGAGCTGGTCTCTACCCGTTTTTTCGTGCCATTCAGTCATCACAAGCCTCCAGTGTAACGGTTAATGGGCAGCAGCAGATTATGATTGGCTCTAATAACTATCTGGGGATGACTCATCACCCATATGTCCAAGAGGCGGCGATCAAAGCGATTGAGCGCTACGGTACAGGGTGTACTGGCTCCAGAGTGTTAAATGGTAATTTAGAAATTCATCAAGAGCTAGAAGAGAGATTGGCCCGCTTTGTTGGCCATCAGAGCGCTTTGCTCTTCTCTACTGGTATGCAGGTAAATCTGGGGGCCCTCTCAGTTATTACCGGGCCTCGCGACTGTATGATTTTTGATTCGGAAAACCACGCCTCAATTCTAGATGCGGCGCGGCTGAACCTGGGAGCAACCTTTAAGTATCGCCATAATAATATGGAGTCTCTAGAGCAGGTACTAAGTGATAATGTTGGACGTTTTAACCACTGTCTAATTGTTGCTGATGGGGTCTTCTCCATGACTGGTGATGTGGTGAATCTTCCCGAGATCAATCGTTTGGCAAAAAAATATGGGGCGATGATCTATATTGATGATGCTCACGGACTCGGGGTATTAGGTGAAAGTGGAAAAGGAACTTTGAATCACTTTGGCCTAGCTGATCAGATCGATTTTACCATGGGCACTTTTTCCAAGTCATTTGCCTCAATTGGTGGATTTGTCTCTGGCAGTGAAGATGCGATCAACTATATTCGTCACTCGGCCAGATCCTTTATTTTCTCGGCCGCACCACCTCCCACTGCAGTAGCGACCGTCTCTGCGGTCTTAGATCTTTTAATGAGTGATCCATCAATTATTCAGTCTCTCTGGGATAATGTCGCCTTTATGCGACAGGGATTTAAACAGTTAGGATTCTACTGTTATGACTCGAATACTCCAATTCTTCCGATCTTTATTGGGGATGAGTTAAGATCGATGGAGATTACTAACTATCTTGCTGAGCAGGGTGTTTTTGCCACTCCGGTCATCTCACCGGCAGTGCCGAAAGATGAGTCTTTGATTCGCACTAGCTATATGGCAACTCATAAACGGAGTGAGCTAGAGCGAGTACTAGACGTATTTGCCAAGGTGAAGAGTAAGTTTACTCTTCAAAGTCTTTCTCAATAATTCATTTACTAAGGCCAAATCATGTCCGACGAACAACTAATTCCTGTCGACTGCAAGAAGCGACAAATGGAGTTTATCAATCTACCTTGGAAAATCTACGCTGATGATTCAACTTGGGTCCCTCCGTTAAAAATTGCGGTTAAAGAGTTACTCTCTCCAAAACATCCTTTCTGGGAAGAGGCTTATCAAAAGAGCTGGCTGCTAGAGCGTGATGGCGAAATGGTGGGACGGATTATGGCGGTGGTCAACCATGTCCATAATCGTACCTATGATGAGAAGTGCGGATTTTTTGGTTTCTTTGAGGCAGCCGATCAGTTGGCAGCACTAGAACTGCTGAGTTGTGCTGAGAGCTTTTTGTTGGCAGAGGGAATGGAGAGTATGCGTGGCCCATGCAATCCCTCAACTAACTATGAGATTGGAACTTTGGTTAAGGGCCACTCTGATCCTCCACAAATTATGATGACCTACAACCCTGCTCGTTATGGAGAGTGGATTGAGAGTTTTGGTACTGGTAAGATTATGGATCTTTTAGCCTATCATCTTCCGTTGAATGTTCCCATGAGCCCGCTAATTGTCAGGATTGCTCAGCGAGCAGAACGTTCAAACAGTGTTAGCTATCGCTGTGCGGTCAAGAGCAATTGGGATAGTGAAGTTGATAAAATGATGGAGATTTATAACAGCGCTTGGGAGAAAAACTGGGGTTTCATTCCAGTCTCGGCCAAGGAGTTTCGCCATATCGCTAATGATCTAAAATCAGTAGTAGATCCGGAGTTGGTGATCTTTGCCATGATGGATGGACAAGAGGTAGGATTTATTGTCACGCTGCCTGATTATCATCAGGTGTTTGCCAAAATTCCCAATGGCAAATTATTACCCTTTGGAATTTTTAAACTTCTAAGGGCCAAAAAGTATATCAATCGGGTACGAGTAATCACCATGGGGATAAAGCAGGAGTATCGAGCTACTGGGTTGGCACCACTCCTCTATCAACGTGCCCATCAAGCGGTAGTTAAAAAGGGCTATAAAGAAGTTGAGATGAGCTGGATTTTAGAAGAGAATCTTGCGATGATCAAACCGCTGGAGATGATGGGTGCTACTCCTTATAAGCGTTATCGTCTGTATGAGAAGAGGATTGGCTAGAGGGTTCCTGTCGGAGTAAGCCTCTGTCTGTTTTTTTTGCCATAATCTTCATTGATAGTGCGGTTCCAACTTTTTACTACCTGTCCACTGCTCTCACTTACTATTGCGGAGAACGAGCTACGGCCTCCATCTGCTAGTTGGTAGTTAATAACTACTTGGTAGTATCTGCCGAGTTGATCTTTAGCTGGTGAGTCAACCATCTTAATTATTTTAATTATGACTTTTGTTTCAGGTTTTTGGAAACGTAGAAGTGTGACCCCCAGTCTCTTTTTCCATTCAGACGTTTTGAAAGTTGATACTGGTTTACTGGTGGTAACGGCAGGCAGATTATTGGCCTTTAACTCTTGAGGTGTTGAAAGGTGGGAGACAATCTCCCCTTGTGGATTTTTATAAATGGTCTCCCAGTTGCCATGATCTGCCGGTAGTTGATCAAAATTTAAATAGTAGTAGAGCACTCCTAGGATGGGGAGTAAAAAGGTCAAGATGATGAGTGGTAGCTTTATGTTTTTCACTACTAACTAGGGTACATGGTGGAGAGGGGGAGAGTCAACAAACGGGAGCAGGAACAGATTGATTTAGCATAATGCGAATTTCACCTGTAACTAATCTTTAGTTCTGGCCTTGATAAAATAGATAAATTCTCTTCGAAAATGGGTAATATTGTCCCCAATTAATAATTTGATATATTGGCACTTCTCTTTCCTCTGTTCTCTCCTCAAAATAACGTTATTTTCGTATGTTAAACAAACGATATGAGTAAGTAATAAGTATCGGGGTCTGGTGCCTTTTTTGCCACGTGTTGGCTGTGTTGATGTATATTATTCATATTAAAAAATTGAGAAGTAGTGAGTGCTCATACTCATGAAGCATTAAATCCATGAGCGAATAAGACTAAAGAATCCTTTGAAATGTCATCGATGTTTAAAAGAAAGATTTTTGCACCGAGCACTATCGAGGATTTGACAAAAGATCACACGAATTTGAAAAATGTTTGTATGAAAATTCCTGAATGCTTAAAAATAGCTTATCCTCTAATCAATCACCGTAAATGAGAAGTGAATAATCTTAAACGGATCACCGCCGCTATACTCATAATCTAAAAAGTCATCGTTACCTTGAGTCGAGTCGGTGAAGCAGTCATTACAGTTAGTAAAGCGGGTACGTACGCGACAACGAAATGAGGTCCCAGGAGGTATCCAAGGGCTTACCTCCATAAAGAGTAGACCATGACTTTCAAAGGTAGGGATACCACTACTAGTAGAGAGAGAGGTCGGCCAATTGGAGTGGGGAGATAATTTAGAGTAAGTAGATATCTCTGCTCCTGGGATAAAACGGATGAAGCAGTCGTTGGTACTAGAAATACCACCTAGACAGCTTGCAGAATCCAAACCAATCTGATCGATCAAGCCACTTTGAGAACTCCAGATGGTATTACCATCTTCGCTCAGCTCTAACATACAGACAGGAGCAATTTCGCTACCGGTCTGACCATTATCCTGAGTGATATAGGGGCATGTTCCCGATGTAGCAGTTGCCGGGTCAAGGCTGCTTGAGAGTGCTGCACCAGCAGAGCTGAGTGGAAAGTTGTCAGAAAAGTTATTACAGGGTTCAGTTCCATCAAAGTGATCCCAATCGTTGGCCAGTACTTGAACTCCGGCCATGGTAATGTTGGAGTTATTGTATAAATTAAGTGCAACACCCACTATCTCTCCTGGGCTAATTGAGCCATTCCCATTGTTGTAGCGTAAGTCAGACTCAATTTGGGATGAAATTGATTTACTGGTTACCTGACCTGAAGCCTGCATCCCTTCAATAATTGTTAAGATATCTGAGCGTTTATCAAAAATATAAGCGGTAGTAGCATTGTTCGATGGATCGAGAGATAGTAGCTCTTTTGTGGTACGCTCCGTTTTGACTCGATTGGCAGCAGTCACAGCCAACCTTGTTAGATGGCCATTGGTTGCATCATTGCCATCTAAGTTGTAATCATCAAATAGTAGTAGTCCGTAGTTATCGAGTAGCTGCTCAATAGTATCTTTAGATAGTGCTCCTCCATTACATTGAGAGTTAGTGTTAAAGATCAGGTAGGTATAACGGGCGAGAGTTTGAAAGAAGGTGCGGAAGTTGATCGGATTGGCCGCACGCAACCAGAGGGCCGCATTATCAATATTATCTCCATCTAGATTAACCATACTAGTAGAGTTGGTTAGAGCTTGGCCTGCAATATAGTCGTTCCCATAAGTGGTAAGATCACCCAGATAGCCGAAGGTCTCAGCAAGCAGATAGAGCATATTTGAGATCGCTTGGGTCTGGGTCTGAGAGCAGCTAGACATTAGTTGCTCAGTTAGCGCCACTAAATAGTGAGAAGCAATTTGCCCATCATAATGAATATCTTCAAGCGGCTCAGTCGGAAAATTTGGATCGTAGGAGAGGTATTGGGGGTAAGCCAAGCGTTGGTCATCGGCGGTAGAGATGTTGGCAGCATGGATTGGATCATCTTCAGATAACGGTCGTGAGCCGTCGTAGAAACCCATTGCCCACTCACCGACATGGGTACGTTGAGTGATCATATAGCTTAGATAGTCAGCAACACCCTCTCCGATGGCCCCAGCATCATCATAGCCTAAATAACCCAGGTTAGCCTGCTTGGCCAGACCAGCGTCAGTATTACGAAGATTAAGCATAATATAGGCAAAAGTATGGCCAAGCTCATGATAGATGACCGATGGATCCTCCGCAAAGTGAAGGTTGTTGGCCGAGTTTTTACCAAAGCATAGCGAGAAGTTGGCCGGGGAGAAGTAGGCGTTATCTTCCATATTACAGCCAGAGAATACTAGTAGCTCTTTAGTACCGGCCCAGTGAGAGTAGTTAGTGGTATTACCATTGCCATCGGTTTTAAACAGATTTTGGGGAATCGCTGTTTGATAGTGTAGAGCAGGGTCAACTGACGGTTGTGCCTTGGCAAGAATCTCTTTTAGGTTACTATGGAAATGTTCCACCGCTTTATTCACATGGTAGAAAGTGTGTACTTGCAGAAACTCAGAACTATTGGCCTCAAAGCCCCAGCGATCATCTACCGAGTTTAGTAGGCTGGCACCCTGATCTGCCTTTGCCGTATAGCAGCTGCTAATCCCCTGACAACTTCCAATTAGAAACTGTGAATTAGTAATAAAGTTTTGAGTGTTGGTTAGTAGCTGGTTGCGATTTAGATTGAGGGGATCTAGGGTCGTGCTGCCACTTAGGATAACTGGGTTACTGGCAAGTACTCGTCCGTGACCAATATTTAAAGTAGAACTAGTATTGGAGACCACAGCGTTGGATCTTGAGGAGGTGCGGCCCTGTTGCTTACAGGAGGCGGCGATCAGCATAAATGCTGTCAATATCAATAGACAGATAACTCTCATTGTTCTCATCCATTAATCTTTTCGGTGGATTACCATCAATAGTTTATACTTAAGTGGTAACCTCCACATTGTTATGTTGACCCATTTTAGCACCGCTCACATATTCAGCTAAGACAACTTTACCTTATAAGTAATATCAGGTAGATATCGAGTACAGCTAGTTTATTGATTTGTTCATATCTGCCAACTTTTAGCTGCCAAAATCCCTCTAACTTATAGTATTATCACTTTATGCATGTGGTAATTGTTCAATTTGAGCCAGTGCCGGTGAAGCTCTATGGTGGCACTGAGCGCGTGATTGTTGCTTTGGCCCAAGGGTTATTGACTCTTGGGCATAAGGTGACTCTTCTCTCTTTACCGGGAGATTACACTCTAAGTGGTGTTAACTTTATTAATTTAGAGCAGTTAGGCAGTAAGGCGTGTGATGGGATTTCCTTTAAAGCACTAATTCCCAAGGATGCTGACCTACTTCATTTTAACTTAGCAATTGCTCTTGATCAGTTAGATCTACCCTGTCCCTATGTTTGCACTATTCATGGCAATTTGGGGGAGTCGGAAGATTTGGGGAGGCTGCCACTTAACTCGATCTTTGTTAGTAGTGACCATGCTAAACGCCATGGTCGTAACTCATATGTCTATAATGGACTTATTGGTTCGCAGATTCCTTGCTCGTCGCTGAAGTTGTTCGAACGAAACTACTTCTCCTTTTTAGGACGTGTCTCTCTGCGGCGAAAGGGGGCGAAAGGGGCCAAGCGTTTGGCCAAGCAACTAATGACCCCTCTGTGGATAGGGGGGGGGCGAGGGCTATCCTTAACTTCCGCCGTTAGGTATCTTGGCCACTTGGATGACCAGCAGAAGTTTGAGCTACTGGCCGGTGCCAAGGGCCTGCTCTTTCCTATTCTTTGGGATGAGCCTTTTGGACTGGTAATGATTGAGGCACTTTTTAGTGGTACTCCTGTTTTTGCACTCTCTCGTGGTTCGGTGCCGGAGGTATTAGGGCAGCAGGGGGCAACTCCCGCCATTGGCGGTTTTGCTGATAACGAGGAGGAACTTTTAGAGTTGATTAAAGATTATGATTACGCCAGTGATCCCCAAGAAATTTGTAGTTATGCCAATACTCACTTTGATCATATTCAGATGTCTAAGCGCTACCTGTACTACTATCAGTTGGTCAGCTCTGGGGAGCAGCTAAGTTGAGTCAACACTTTATATTAGTTAAAAATCGAGCACTCGGTGATGCCATCATGGGACTAGGAGGGGTACAGTATGCTTGTGCTCTCTATCCTGATGCCAAGATTACCTACTTGGTTCCTGCTTGGGTTGCTCCACTGTTTGAGCAGGTTCAGCTAAACTCTTTTCAGATAGAAATTTATGGTGTGGATTGGAACACCCTTAGTGGTATGGTCAAACTGTGGCGTTATCTGCGCTCATTAGGGCCGCTCTCTATCCATGAGATGCATCAGGCTGGTCGAGGTGGGAAATTTTTTGGTCTCTACTCATTTATTCACCGGGACTGTAAATATACCTACCACAATCATCATTTGAGTGCTGGTAACTCTCCAGTGTTAGATCAGGGTGAGCACAAAGAGTTAATCCAACGAGACATTGATGGCTTTTTCTCTTTTTGGGGGAGTGGGGATCAGGAGGTGGGTAGATTTTTAGAGTATTCTCCGGTGATCGGAGTGAGAGGAGCAAACAGTAATCAGGGTACAATTATTTTAGGAGTGGTGGCAACTCGTGCGACTAAAATGTGGCCATTGAAAAATTTTGTCTCTTTGGTTCAACTACTGATTAGTAACAACTGTCAGCAAAAAATAGTTATTCCGATCTCCAGCTCTACTGATGATCTTCAGATAAAAAAAGAGTTAGTGCAGTTAGGGTTGGATAAGAGCTGTCAGTTTCTTCAGGTGTCATTAAGCGAACTTCCTGCCAGACTAGTCGGGGCCGCTTGTTACATTGGAAATGATACTGGGCTAAAGCATCTGGCTTGCGCTTTAGGAGTTCGCACGATTACACTTTTTGGGCCAGAGCCTCCTAGAGAGTGGCACCCCTATGATCATCAACAGCATCCATATTTTTATCAACACAATTTAGAATGTCGAACTACCACTTACCATTACTGCCCTCTTTCAACGTGTGAAAGTATGCGTTGTTTGGAGATGATTACTCCGCGGATGGTGTGTGATGCAATTTAGCAGCAAAACATATTGTAGAACATGGATAAAGCTGATCTGCGACAGTTAGTTTAATCGTTACAAAAAAGTATCATTTGGGAAGGGTTAATCCCTGACAATTTCTGCAATATATTCTCAATTATCACTCGACACACTTAAGTGATTCCTTGATAGTAAGTTGTTGTTAAGATATTTGTTAACATAATATTACAATAGGAGGGATTAGATGTTTTCACCTTGGGATCTTAGAGTTGTTCTCGACCTCTTTCTTGGAGGGGCAGGGATTGGTGCCTTTTTGTTTGCCAGTTTCTTGTATTTTTACAGGGGATCACTTCACGCTAATTTGGTTCGGCATGGAGTTATGGTTACACCGATTTTGATGATAATCGGAATTATCTTTTTGTTGCTTGAAATTGGTCAACCAACTAGGGCGATGTTCTCAGCACCGTTTATGATCAATTCTACATCCATTCTCTCTTGGGGAACCCTCTTACAGGGGGCATTTATCATTATCTCCCTATATCTAGCGTTTAAAGCAAAGATGGGACAGATTTTTGAAGTACCTAAAGCACTTATGGTGGTTGGAAGTGTGGGCGCTTTGTTGGTCGGTTTTTATCACGGACTACTGTTAACTGCCACCGGTAGAGTTGCATGGGATGGTCTAGTTCCAGTTATGTTTATGGTCGGCTCTTTAACTTCCGGCTATTTCTTAGTGACTATTTTAGATCACTGCTGTGGTGAGCGTAAAGAGAAAGATAAGGAGTTAGATTTTCCATTATTCTTTCTTTCCCTATTGGTTGTTCAGTTCGTTACCGTCTTCTTCTGGAGATACGCTCTATTTGTTGGTGGTGAAGAGCAGCAGTTGGCACATCAATTCATTAGCGGCAACTGTCAGCTAATCTGGATCTTGGTCATTCACCTGATTGGAATGTTCCTACCAGGTGTTATGATGTTGCGTGAGATTTTGGCAGGAAAAAAGTATCTCTCCAGGAATACAGCAATAATTGCAGGAATCGCTGTCTTTGTTGGAGTTTTTGCATTGAAAGCATTGGTTATCGGTGTTGGGCAACTTTAGTTTCAAGGTTAGGAGAGTTATATGAAAGTTGATAGACGAAAATTTTTACAAATCAGTTCCGCAACCGCTGCAGTTGCAGCAGTTGCTCCTGGAACCACTTTGGTTTCTAATTTGGCCCATGCCAAAGGGAAGATGAAGAGTGTGGCACAAGGCGAGTGGATCTCTACCGTTTGCCAAGGTTGTACTACATGGTGTCCGGTACAAGCCTATGTTGTTGAAGGAAGAGTTACTAAGGTGAGAGGGAATCCTCACTCCAAGGCAAATCATGGTCAGATCTGCCCAAGACCTCATTTGGCAATTCAGCAGATGTATGATCCAGATCGAGTGAAAACTCCAATGAAGAGAACCAATCCCAAAAAGGGGCGGGAAGAGGATCCAAAATTTGTACCGATTACCTGGGAAGAGGCGATTGATACTATTGCAGACAAGATGCTCGAATTGAGACAAAATAGTGAAAGTGAAAAATTTGTTCTCTTAAGAGGGCGCTACTCTTACATGCGAGACCTTCTTTATGGTGCGGTTCCCAAAATTTTTGGGTCACCAAATGGCATCTCTCACTCCGCTATCTGTGCCGAAGCGGAGAAATTTGGTTCATTCTATACTGAGGGTTACTGGGGTTATAACGATTTTGATCTTGAGCATACAAAATACGTTATCTGTTGGGGAGCTGATCCTGTTGCCTCAAATCGCCAGGTACCACATGCCATGAGTATCTGGGGACATGTGGTAGATAATGCTACCTTAGTAACAGTGGACCCAAGATTGTCTGCGACTGCCGCCAAAGGTAAAAAGTGGCTACCGGTAATCCCTGGAGAGGATGGAGCACTTGCTCTTGCGATGGCCCATGTTATTCTAACTGAAGGGTTATGGTCTAAAGAGTTCGTTGGTGATTTTAAAGATGGTCAAAACCATTTTGCCATGAAGCATGAGATAGATGAGTCCATGTTTAATGAAGTTGAAAGCCATGGTGTAGTTAAGTGGTGGAACTTGGAAGTGATGAAGAGAACACCTGAGTGGGCAGCGCCCATTTGTGGAATCCCTGCCGAGCAGATTAGAGAGGTTGCAATGGGCTTTGCCAAAGCAGCTCCTTACGCTATCTCTTGGGTATCCCCTGGTGCCAGCATGCAAGTTAGAGGCGGCTACTCTTCAATGGCGGCCCATGCTCTAAATGGCTTGGTCGGATCAATTGACCACAAGGGTGGAGTTGTTCAAGGTGGAAAGCCACCAGTCAGTAAAACTCCAAGCTTTAAGCCATATCAGGATGATGTTGCAAAAAAACACTCTAAGGCCAAAAAGATTGATCAGCGAGGATTTAAAGATTTTCCAGCGATGAAGAAAAAGCCTGGTAAGGGAGTTGTAACTAACAATACCGCCGATGCTATTTTGCAAGGCAAGCCCTATGACGTGAAAGTTATCATTGGCTACTGGAATAACTTCAACTTCTCATGTGCTGGTGCGGACCGTTGGGATAGAGCTTTAACTAAAGTTCCTTTCTTTGCCCACATCACAACTAATATCGCTGAGATGACCCATTTTGCTGATATTGTTCTACCAGCAGCTTTCTCTATGTTTGAAAAGAATGCTTATATCAAAGGTAAGCAGAATCTACACTCCTATGCCGGTCTACAGCAGAGAGTTGTTAAGCCTTTATGGGATGTCAAAATGGATGAGTCTGAAGTCTCATTTATGCTTGCTCAGTCCCTTGCCAAGAAGGGATTTAAGAATCTGCTAGAGTATTATCAGGCAGAGTTTAAAGATCCAGAGACTGGCAAGGTTCCAGAAACCTCACTGGAGTTCACTGAGTCTGCACTGAAGTTCTACACCAAACCATTATGGGATGGAACAAAGGGTGCTGCAAAAGGTGACCATATCCACGGGTGGAATGAGTTCAAGCGACTAGGTGTTTGGAATACCAAGAGATATAAGTATAAAAAACATTGGGGTGGAAAATTTAAGACAAAGACTAAGAAATTCGAGTTCTATTCTGAGACGCTTAAAAAGAACCTTAAAGCTCACGCAGAAAAACATCATACTAATGTTGATGATATCATGAAGACCTGTAAGTATACTGGTCAGGGTGAGTATGCGTTTATACCACACCATGAGCCTGCCTATCGCTGGGGTGATCCTGGTAAGTATCCTCTAATTTTTAATGAGCATCGTTCTCGACTTAATCGTGAAGGTCGCTCACAAAACGTCCCATGGTACTATGAGCTGAAAGATGTTGATCCAGGTGATGTGATCAATGCTGATGTTGCTAAGATTAATCCGATAACAGCTAGTAAGTATGGCTTAGAGAATGGTGACAAAATTAGGATTACTTCTCCTACTGGCCATCTCGAATGTACTGTTAAAGTTTGGGAAGGGGTTCGCCCTGGTACCGTCATAAAGTGTTATGGTCAAGGACACTGGAATTACGGAAGAATCGCTTCCGCTGATTTTGCTAAGAAAGTGCCAAAAGGTGGAAGTAATAACCATCTGCTGCCATGTGATTATGACCGCTTTAGTGGATCTACTGCTCGACATGGTGGATTGACTAGAGTTAACATTCAGAAGGTGTAAGGAGTAATCGATGAAAAAGAAATATGGAATGGTGATCGATCTAAGAAAGTGTGTCGGCTGTGGTGGATGCGATCTTGCGTGTAAGACAGAGAATAATACGGCAGATGGTATTAGCTGGGGCAGTCACTACACCGAGACGACTGGAGTCTTCCCTGAGGTTCAATATGAGCATATTCCCACCCTGTGTAATCACTGTGAGGATCCTCCGTGTGTTAGAGTTTGTCCAACTCAGTCGATGTATGTGGATGAGGATGGTTTTGTACTTCATAGTGCTGAATCATGTATTGGTTGTCAGAGCTGTGTGCTAGCTGACCCCTATGGTGTGATTCACTACAACTCAAGAAAGCCGACTGCGAAGTGGGAGAGTACTAAGGAGTTAGTTGCTGGGTGTACATCGTCAGGAAGAGAGATTCAAAGACTAACCAAACAAGAGTTACCACATGTCAACCCTGATCGGGGTAAGACCTATCAAGCGGTACGGGATAAGGGAATTGTTGAGAAATGTACTTTTTGTGATCATAAGACCAAGCAGGGACAACAGCCTCACTGCGTAACCTCTTGCCCTGCAGGGGCCAGAGTCTTTGGTGATTTAAATGATTCAAACAGTGAAGCTTCTAGACTCTTGCAGAAGTACAAGTCAAGGGTTCTTAAGCCTCACAAGGGTACACGTCCTAAGGTCCACTACATCAGGAACTATGGTGATAATGCCTAATTCAGAGGGACAAGAGAGTTATTTTTACCAGAGAGCAATCGTCTATCGATTGCTCTCTGCACTTTACTACTACCCAGAGGTGGAGACCAGAGAGCTGCTGGTTAACCTTTCCCACTGGTCTGGGAAGTTAGATGATCTCTTGGAAGAGTTATCGCGCAAACTTTTGGATGGATTTGATTCAATCCCATTGAGTGATCTTCAAGTCGGTTTTTCTAAAACATTTATTGGCCCGTCAGATAGTATGGTATCCCCTTACGCCTCAATTCATATTGACCAGAAGAGACAGGTGATGACGGAGAGTACTTTATTGGTGTTGGACTTCTATAATAAGTCTGAGATTGAAGTTGATGTTCATGAAGCTCCAGATCACTTGGCCCTTGAGTTAGAATATCTCTGTTTCCTGGCCTCAGGAGAGAATGACCCTCAAAAACTACAGTTACAGCTTGATTTTTTTGAACAGCATGTTGATCTTTGGATACCAATATTTACTGCTAGTGTTCAAGAGATATGCAAAGTTAGTTTTTATCAACTTTTGACTTCCTATCTTGCTGAATTTGTCAAATCGGATCGCCTCTTTTTAGAAAAGAGTGTCAGGGGCCAATAGTTTTTTTGGGCCTAACCATTTTTTTATTTTTGAAATAGACACTCTTGCCGGATAAGATTTGCTCCATTTTGTTCACAAGCTGTTGGACGTAGATGGGATCTTTTAAGCTCTTTTCCTCTATATATTTGATGATGGCACGAATACTCTTTTCCACTTTGTTCACCATTACCGGTTTCAGCAGCTTGGCAAAAAGAGAGTCGGGGTGGGCCAGGTTTTGATAGACCATAATAGTCTCTTGCTGCCATGAGAAAAGTTGCATGGAGCCCGCCAGATGTTTAGTGCTCTCTGACTCTACCTGGTACCATGTCAGCTGATAACCACTGCTTTTCTGAGTTAAAATGTGACCATTAGTGTAGGCAACATCCTTTAAAGGCCAGGGCATCTTGCTTTTGTAGCGTACAATTACATGATCGGGGGCCAGCTCCTTGATCGGAGTTGATTCTATTGTGTCCAGTACAAACAGTTTCTGTTGATCATAGGCAGAGAAGATGGCCATCGCCTGCTGAGGAGTGGCCTTTAACTTACTGTAGACGGTAATTTTAGGCCAGGGGCGGTTCTTAACACTTTGTTGGGTAATTAGGAGTTTGTTGAATTTAAGAGTGGCGAATAGCTTGTTCGAGGGAGGAGAGTTTTCTTGGGCCAAGAGATTGTTAGTTACTAGCAGAATTAGAATGGAGGTGGCAGTAGCTAGGTGTTTAGTCATCTAAAACAGCTACTCAATTCTCTTTAATCTGAAAAGTGACTTTGGTACGCCTTTGGTTCGTCTCGGCTTGGGCAGTGCCCTCGTCTTGCGTGTGGTGTACATTATCTTCAACTTTTTCAGTCTCTTCATCAATATATTTTTGAGTTAGAGCATTATCGTCGTCAAAATTACTATCTTCTTCTCCCTCATGATCTATCCTATCTTCCTCTGAGGCAATTGTTCTAACTTTAAATATCTTGTCCTGACGGGAGGGGTCCATATTGATTGTACTATCATTACTAAATTCGCCAGTGGTGGTTTGGGCCCACTCTGATTGTTGGAATTGGTAGTCCAACTTTTCAGCATCAATTTTTTCAGTAAGATTAAAGGTATTGTTCAGAGTAAGAGCTGGCATCTCCATATGGTGATCATCTGAGCTTGGTACTCTCCCATCATAATTCATCTCTTCTGGCCGGGGCACTCTTTCATCATGATTGATCTCATCTGGGCCTCGTCTCTCCTCATAATTATTCATATCCTCTGCAATCATTGTCGCCTCTCTCCCTTCTGGGCGATGAGCTGACCGATGATCTGGTTGGTGTTTTCTTTCAGGATCAAGTTCCATCTTAACAATAAAGTCACCGTTCTCTCTAAGTTCAAAGCCTTCAGGAGGAAGGTAGTCGCCACTAACTCGGTCAAAGGTACCAAAGTTTGGTGGTGGAACATATACTCCCGTATTAGCGTCAAAATTACTGCCTGGAGGTGGTGGAATATAGAGGGCCGTCTTTAGATCAATAAAACCTCCTGCAGGAGGGGCAACTGCTCCAGTACGGTGATCAACAAAGCCTTCAGGAGGTGGGGTATCTTTTGTGGATTGAGTTACTGCTAGCGCTATATCATTGGTGCGCTGATGGCCGATATTCTTTTTAAACTCTTTTTCCAACTCATCTGTACCTGCGTTGGCAAACATTTTTGTCTTCATCCCGGGAGGAATTGGGTTACGAAATGCCACCTGCCCTCTTTTTTGGACTCTATCTGGTCGAACCTGCTTAGAGGCACCTGGTTGCTTTGAGTTTGAACTTGTCGGAGAGTTGTAGATTTTCTCACTGCTCTTTAATGTCTCCAGCTGTGCAGGTGAGATTTTAACCGGTATGGTTACTCTTTTTTGCACCGGGGAGACCCCAGAAAACTGGCCCTGCTTGACAATAACTGCCGCTTTACTGGAGACCAGTTTCTCAAGTATTTTTTGGCTGCGTAATTGGTGACGAGAAAGATTTTCACTAATCTTGGCCATCGCCACACGTCCTTCAAATGTCACTAGTGAGGTTACTTTATTGCTTAGATTAAAGATAACTTGGAAGTCCGTACCTCGGACTCCCAGGGCCGCAGTCTTTGTTTTGATAAAGAGCTTACTCTTGTTCTTATCCTTAATTTGCATATAGTTTTTGCTTACCTTCGCTCTTAATTCTCCCTGCAGCAGTGAGATAATTCCCGCCTTCTTCTTGGGAAAACTGGTAATTGCCATTTGGGAGTTAGGTCCAACATTTATTTGAGATTTATCAACAAATAGTAGCTTGGCAAAACTACGTGAGGCAGTCTTCACTACATCCCCTTCATTCAGCCACATCCCTCTTGAAATTTTACTACTGGCCGCACCTTTCTCACTGAGACTACTTTTTTGTACACTCCCTCGCATAATAATAACTTTGGCAACTTTTTTAGCTGTAGTTGCGGCCCAGGAAATAGATGGTGAAAGGATCGATGTCATTAACAAAAGAGTAAATAGCAGGTTGATTTGTTTGTAGCTTATGTTCAGGATCAATTTGCACTTCATCTCAAATGTACTCCAATGCTTAAGAGTATTAGCAAGGATCTCCAACATCTATTCGACTATTATACAGAACATCTTGAGTACAATAAAACAGGTCTAAAAGTGGTTCTAACTATCTGTAAATAGACTGCCAACAATAGTTGTCGGTTGGAAAAGTGAGAACTTTTCTGGTCGGTTAATTATGTTATTTCATAATTCCAGTATCTTAAATGGTCAGCAACTGAAGTTTGCTCCGCTTGCTTTAATCTAAGAGTTATAACCAAAAGTGGTGTTTAGAGAGTTGAAAAAAAGCGGCGTATCTGGTTGAATTATCACGCCAACAACAATCAACCAAGGAGACACGCCACTATGAAAAACAGTAACCTTATTTGTCTAAAAGATCGAGTAAAAA
>JABGUH010000024.1 GCA_018646675.1 Bdellovibrionales bacterium
TAAGCTTCTTGTTGGGCATAAGAGTCTCCTAGTTAAAACTGTTTTGTCGTTATTACAATTCTAACCGGTTGATTTCTTATGCCCTTATTTTTTTTAGATTGACGCGGTGAAAACACCATCAAGTGTGAACAGCCCTTTTTTGGTAACACAAGGTTAACTTAGATTATTTGTCTCTCTACCGTCAGGCTTAGATACTGGTGTTGGCAGCCCATTAATTATTTTCACCGAGTAGGCTGGATAATCTCCACTTTCAATACTCGCTACAAACTCTTCCCTTGAGAGCATGATGTTTTTGATTAAGTCAAAAAAGACTTCATTACGCCCTTTTTCACCTTCTTTTAAAACAATAACAGGCTTGCTTTTATTTAAAGAGTTAGAAGTTTTGCCTTCGTATTTTCGATTATCTTTAGGCTCAACGATTAACTCACCGTTTCTTAAAGCCTCATGAATTTTTTTAAGAAGCTCTTTCCTATTTTTAACCTTTTGCCCATATTTTCGACCTATACTATTATTCCAAAGATCCATATTAAGTGATCCGGGATTTTTAGAGTCTGAATACCAAGACAAAGGAGAATATTCATTAATTCGACCAAAAATATCTGCGGCTTCTTCATTGTAAACTTGGGTGAATACTCCACTCACATAGGCATGTCTGAAGGCATCTACATCATTATCTGTAAGCCCTAAAGCTTTAGGATCAACCTTCCCCTCGGAATCTTTTGTGAGGCTCCTTATATTTTTATCAAAGTACTGATAGGCTTCGTCTCTAGCTTCTATCATCAGCAAATCAGGTCTCATACAGATTTCCTGTTTATAAGATCATAGACCAGCCATAAATGAAAAATGAGAAGTATTGAAGCGAGGGTCCAACCGAAAGGGGATGCAATAAAAACTCCTAATCCTGAAATAAGTATAAGAAGCGCTATAAGATATCTGAACTTCACTCTCACAATTGTGAATGAGGATACCCAAAGTGCCGCGTTTAGAATTAGAGAATTTCCAATTCCTCTTGGGATTGAAATATGAAGTGGCCTGGGCTCGCCTACATGATGAAGCGTAACAACACATAGAACTGTTATAATGAGGGCCATTGCTCTCAAAAACCAATTTTTATGCTCTTCATTTTTTAGATCAATCGATAAAATCATTTCGTTCCCTTTCCAGCCCTGTTAAAACTATTATAATTCAAGCAGCTTGTCATAAAATAAAAAATCAAATTACAGCTTATTAAAATTTGAGAACATATCTCTCTGGTAAAGAAGTTGATCAACCTTGCTGCCGGCAGTAGATTCAATTTTATATTCCATTTCCCTGTAGGCACTTAATCTTTTTTTTAACATTGAAATTGTGAGGCCCATTCCCGGATCAAGGTAGTCGTAGATGAAGACTTCTTTCTTTCCTTCGTAGGGGCGATGAATTCGGCCCACATACTGCTTCAGGCGCCCTTTAAAAGAGATTGGCATGGCAAGGATGAGTCTATCTAACATAGGGATATCTACGCCCTCACCGATAAGAGAGCCTGTGGAAAGAATATAAAATGGAGCGTGTTCTCTGACACAGTCATCAATTTGGTCAAAAGCTTCTTTTCTTGCTTTTTTCCCCATATCTCCGACAAGAAGTATCTCTTTAGCTTTTTGTTTAACAGATGGAGATATGCTTTGGGAAATTAGACTTAAGTGTTCTTTGCGGTCAGAAACCAATAATGGACAAGCCCCTTCAGCAATACATGACTTCAAGTCAGTAGCTATCATCTCAAGCCTTTCAGGACTCTTTATAAGCTCGTTCCAAATCTCATGGATAGGTACTTGTTCACTATTCTCTTGAATTAGTTTAAACGTAGTTTCTTTGATAATAGCCTTTTTTATTAAATCCTTGGCGCCGTACTCCTCCATTTCATAACGTATTGGGCCACATTGCATATGTAAAATTGCTTGAAGGCCATCTTTGCGAACAGGAGTCGCTGTTAATCCAAGAAAGTATTTTGCTGGAATTTTTTTAAGAACTTGCTCAAATGAAACCGCAGGAATGTGATGACACTCATCTATGATAATTTGACCATACTGTGATAGAAACTCAGGCGAATCTTCAAGTTTACCTAATGTTTGTAACATGGCTACGTCAATTTTCCCTTTAGGCTTTTTCTTCGTACCACCGTAACTGCCAATTTCTTTTGGATCGACATCAAGAAACTCGCTTATGCGTTCTACCCATTGCTCCATTAGTGGTTTTCTGTGAACGAGGATAAGTGTTGGTAGTTTTCTTTTGGCAATCATGTAGCAACCCATAACTGTTTTTCCCACACCCGGCGGAGCAACCAAGACTCCAAAGTCATGTTTAGCCATTTCTTTGACTGCTTTTTTCTGATCTTTTCTAAGTTCTCCAATAAATTTAATTCGTTTGCGTTTAAACTTGGGTCTTTGGTCATAGATTGTGATTTCTGCACCGATTTCTTCAGCAAGCTCATTACAAAAATCTAAGTTTCCACGAGGTAAAATAAGCTTATCTCCTTCCATATCTCCACTAAAAATATAACGTGGGGTTTTCCAAGTAGAGAATCTCATTCGTTGAAGTTTAAAAAATTCTGGATTTGCAAAAGTCGCTGATCGTTTTAATGATGAGAATACCTTTGATGGTAAATTTTTAGTTTCAATGTAGAGCTGGTCTTTAAGCTCTATTTCAATGGTATCGTCAAAGCTATCTTCTTTTGTTTTTCTAACGATAATATCCATAACAGCTTCGGCACAGGATAATTCAAAGTCATCATGTTCCATCTTTAGAATCGTAGATTGTGGGAGATTTCTTGCTAATATAAAGTCAACATCATCACAAGAGAGCCTTTTAACATTCGTTAGAAACTCCCACTGATCTTCAATTGGTTCAAATGAATCATTTATGAATAGACTGTTTCCACTATTGCGAGCGATTCTCTGTAACGGGAGGGCAATAAGATTTCCAAAGCCACCTTTCGGGATTACGTCTTGATTTGGAAAGAATCGGTCATAACTTGCCAGTGACAGAGACGGTCTTTGTAGGGATGATAAACTTAAAATTAATGATCCCAATTGCCTTGCTTGATGAGCTGGTATCTCTCCTGAAAAGAAAATCCAAGCATGTGCACCATTTCCTGAGCGCGATATCTCAATCGCAGTCTCTACACCAATTGTTTTGGCAGCTTCCTTAAAGGCCATAACATCTTTCTGCCATGATGATTTATCAAAGTCTGCTGCTAAAAAAATACATTTATTATTTCTTCTAATGGCATATGTGCCAATAATTTCTCTTCCCTGAAGATGATTTGTGGCCACTCCTTCATTTAATGGTGCAAAAGCTTGATTGGGACAATCTCCACACTTAATTTTAGGTTTTTTACAGACCTGTGGCACCCAGTCATTCATGCAGACAGGCGAATATCCTTTTTTACCTGTCTTAGGGCTTTCCCAGTAATGCGGGTAAATGTCTTCACGGCAACGAAACAATCTAAGAAAAATGTCAACACGGCCTTCCTTTGAGTTTGGAAAAACATTGTCTAAGGGCAAACCAAGTATTCTTTCAGGCTTGTGGAGTACTTGGAGAGATTTTAGCTCCTTTAAAAGGTCTTTTCGTCTTTCGTTTAGACTGGCTAATTCTTCTTGAATTTCATTAACTCGGTTATCCATCAAATTCACTTCTCAAATTTTTATTATTTATTAACTAATGGCACAAAATTAACGAATTGACACGATGATTCTGTTTCATTGTCATTCAAAGTCCGAAAGAAAACAATCAGTTAAAAGACTCGAACTTGTCATCGTACTTGCATTGATTGGACTTTGGTAAATTAGGAGGCCTAATGAATTTGATTACAAGAAAAATAGAAGACAATGTTCCGAAACTTTATGAAACAGAAAAAATAAAACTTGAAAAGAAAGTAGCAAAAATCAAACTTGATCATAACAAGAGAGACAAATCTTGGTACATAGTTGAAGCTGAAAAGCTTGATAATGATTTCGTATTCTGGGGATTGATTAGAGAAGAAGATAAAGTAGCCATAGACTTTTTTAGTTTGAATGATTTGGCTTCTATGGCCTTAGATGAATGTTTAGCAGTAACTGAAGACATGACCTTTAGCCCAACTCAATTATCATTAATTATGTAATTATAGGTAGTTAAGAGTAATCCGGCTGCATCAATCGGATTGATGCAGAATAAGCATTGACATGAATACTGTTTTGTGTTAGAATAAATGCATCAAAGCGATTAACGCTAGTGGGTTTATTAAATATGAAACTGAGAGAAATAATAGATATAAAAGCAGGCTACTCTATTCGAGGTCGAATAGAGCAGGTCAAGAAAGATGAAGGAGACCTGAAGCTCCTTCAAATGAAAAATGTTGATTCCCTAGAAGGCATTGATTACGAAGGCCTTATTTCAATTAAATTTCAAGGTAAGAAAGAGCCTGACTACCTTACAAAAGGTGATGTTCTTTTTGTTGGTAGAGGCTCCAAGTTCTTTTCAGTTTGTATCGAAAAGGCTTTAGAAAATATTGCGGCTGCCCCACAGTTCTTAATTCTTAGAACAAAAAATGAATCAGTAATTCCCGAATATGTTTCTTGGTACATAAATCACAAAAGAGCACAAGCCTACTTCAGAAGAGAGGCTGCAGGAACCGCTGTAACTCATGTCTCCAAGGCATCCCTGGAGGAGTTGGTTATAGAGGTTCCTTCAATCGAAGAGCAAAAGCGTATCGTTAAAATTAACAACTTAATTATAGAAGAGAAAAAAATAACACAAACTCTTCTTTTAAAAAGAAGCCAACTTGTTGAGCAAATTCTCGACAACAAAATAGAGGACTAAGCAAATGAGTGAAGAGAACAATAATTCAGGCATCATTATCTACAACCTTGAAGATGGAAAAACGAAGATAAATGTTAAACTTGAAAACAACACTGTCTGGCTTTCACAGGCAATGCTTGCCGACCTGTATCAAACAAGCTCTCAGAATATCACCATGCACATTAAATCTATTTATGAGGATGGTGAGTTAGAGGAAATTTCAACTTGTAAGGATTACTTACAAGTTCGACACGAGGCCAAAAGAGAGGTTGAGAGGCAGGTAAAGCACTATAATCTCGAAATGATCATTGCGATCGGGTATAGGGTTCGTTCTCATAGAGGAGTTCATTTTCGGAAGTGGGCCACTGAGAGGCTTAACGAATATCTAGTGAAAGGTTTCACTATGGATGATGAACGTCTTAAGCAAGGGCAAAACTTAGGAGACGATTTCTTTGATGAATTACTTGAACGCATTAGAGATATACGGGCTTCTGAGAAAAGATTTTATAAAAAGATCACAGATATTTATTCACTTTCAGCAGACTATGATTCAAGTGCAGAAATTTCTCAAGATTTTTTTGCGACTGTGCAAAATAAGCTTCACTGGGCAAGTCATGGCCATACAGCAGCAGAGCTTATAAGTGTTAGAGCTGACGCTGACAAAGAAAACATGGGTCTTACTTCTTGGAAAGGCGAACGTGTTCGTAAGATTGATGTTGTTGTTGCTAAAAACTACCTGTCTGAAGATGAAATCAAAACTCTTAATAGAATTGTAACTATGTATCTTGATTATGCGGAAGATCAGGCATCAAGACAGCTACCTGTATATATGAAAGATTGGAAAGAGAAACTTGATGCATTTTTACAATTTAATGACAGAGAAGTTTTAGATAATGCAGGAAAGGTCAGTGCCAAGGTTGCTAAGGAATTAGCTTTAAATGAATACGACAAATACAATCAAAAACTTATTGAACAGGCAAATGTTCAAGATGAAGAAGAGTTTGAAAAGTTAAGCAAAAAGATTGAGGAGAAAAAATAATGACTACTAAAATAAATCAAGGTGAAATTAATGCAATACTCTGGAAAGCTTGCGACACATTTAGAGGTGTCGTCGATGCTTCTCAATATAAAGATTATATTCTCGTTATGCTTTTCGTTAAGTACATCTCTGATGTTTGGAAAGAAAAGTACGAAGAGTTAGAAGAACAATACAAAGGCGATGAAGAAAGAATAAGAAGAAGGCTTGAGAGGGAAAGGTTTGTCTTACCAAAAGAGTGTTCCTTTGATGATCTTTACGATCAAAGAAATGAAAGCAATATTGGTGAGCTAATAAATATAGCATTAGAGAAAATTGAAGCTTCAAACAAAAAGAAGCTTGAAGGTATTTTTAGAAACATTGATTTTAACTCTGAAGCGAATCTTGGACAAACAAAAGATAGGAACGCACGCCTTAAACACTTATTAGAAGACTTCAATGACAAGAGACTTGATCTAAGGCCTAGTAAAGTTGGGAATCTCGATATTATTGGCAATGCTTATGAGTACCTAATTGCTAAGTTTGCAGCAGGGGCTGGAAAGAAAGCCGGTGAATTTTTTACACCACCCCAAGTATCAGAATTAATAGCCGAATTGGTTGAACCTAAAGCTGGAGAGAGAATTTGTGACCCTGCTTGTGGTTCAGCATCTCTTTTAATGAAGTGTGCTTATCAAATTATCAGAAATGAAGATTCAAAAGACTTTTCTCTCTATGGACAAGAAATTACAGGCTCTACTTGGGCCTTAGCAAAAATGAATATGTTTTTGCATGGTATGGATAATGCTCGTATCGAATGGGGAGATACAATAAGAAGCCCTAAGCTAATTGAGGATGATATAACAATGAAGTTTGAAGTTGTCGTTGCTAACCCTCCTTTCTCTCTTGATAAATGGGGATATGAAGAAGCTGGTGCTGATGCATATAATAGGTTTCACAGAGGCTTGCCCCCAAAAACTAAGGGCGACTACGCATTTATTTCCCATATGGTTGAAACAATAACAGAGGATTCTGGCCGTGTTGGTGTTGTTGTTCCTCATGGTGTTCTATTTAGAGGATCAAGTGAAGGCAAAATTAGAAAGCAGCTTATAGATGACAATTTACTAGATGCTGTTATTGGTCTTCCATCGAACCTTTTTTATGGGACAGGTATTCCAGCCGCAATTCTTATTTTTAAGAAGAATAAGTCCGATGATAAAACTCTTTTCATTGATGCTAGTCGTGAGTTTTTAGATGGGAAAAATCAAGACTTCCTTAGAGATCAAGATATTAAAAAGATTATTGATGTTTATAAAGCAAGAGATTGTGTTGATAAGTATGCGCACTTGGCAACCATAGAAGAAATTCAAGAGAATGACTATAACCTAAACATACCCCGCTATGTTGATACCTTTGAAGAAGAGGAAGAAATAGACATCAATGCTGTTCAAAAAGAAATTAAAGATTTGGAAAATGATTTAGCTAGAGTTCAAAAAGAGATGGCTGGATATCTTCAGGAGCTTGGTTATGAGGCCTGATAAAATTGATCTTCCAAAAGGTTGGGAATTAAGCTTACTTGATAAAGTTTGCAATAGAGGCAGTGGGCATACTCCAAATAAAAAAACTCCGAGTTATTGGAATGGTGGAATTAAATGGATATCTCTTTCTGACTCAAATAAGTTAGATAATGTTTATATTCATAATACTGACAAAGAAATATCTCAACTTGGCATAAATAATTCGTCAGCAGTATTGCATAAAAAAGGAACAGTTCTTCTATCTCGAGATGCTGGTGTTGGTAAAAGTGCAATAATGGCTGAAAATATGGCTGTAAGTCAGCACTTTATCGCATGGGAATGTTCTGAAAAAGGTATTTTGGATAACATGTACCTTTATTACTGGCTTCAAATGTTAAAACAAGAATTTGAAAGGATAGCAGTTGGCTCAACGATTAAAACGATAGGCTTGCCTTATTTTAAAAAACTCAGGTTGCCTCACCCCTCCTTACCAGAACAAATAAAGATTTCTAGCATTATCAATACTTGGGACAAAGCAATTGAAAAAATAGAACGTTTATTAGACTTCAAAAAGAAGCGAAAGAAAGAATTAATGCAAAAACTCTTAACAGGAAAAGTTCGCTTGGAACAATTCTCAACAAAAAAATACTCTAAAGAACCAATTAGAGGAACAGGGAAAATACCTTCCGACTGGAAGGTTTTGCATTTACATGGATGCACAGAAATACTTATGAGTAATGTTGATAAAAAAACGGTAGCTGGAGAGAGGCCAGTCAGACTTTGTAATTATATGGATATATATAATAATGACATTGTTACGCCAGAAATGGATTTCATGAAGGCTACTGCAAAAGATGCGGCAATCAAAAAGTTTCATCTTATTGATGATGATGTAATTATTACGAAGGATTCAGAAAAACCAGACGACATCGCAATACCTGCATATATAAAAGGTACTTTTAAGAATGTTCTCTGTGGTTATCACTTAGCTATATTAAGAACTCAGAAAAACGTTTTACTAGGTTCTTATTTACACCTCGTTTTGCATTTAAAATCTTATCAGCATTACTTCTTTTCTCTGGCCAATGGGGCTACTCGTTTTGGATTAGGACTTGAGTCTATAAAAAAGGCAGTAATATTTTTTCCATCTCTACAAGAGCAAGAGAAGATATCAGAGTTTCTCTTTAGTATGCAAAGAGAAATTGAACTATTAGAGGAAGAAATCGATGTATTGAAAAAGCAAAAGAAAGGTCTTATGCAACAGCTTCTTAGTGGTAAGAAAAGAGTCAAAATCTAAAAGGGAAATATGGCAAAAAGTAGAACATTTTGTATTTATTTACTTAAAGAAGGATTTAATGCTGGTAATGCATTGAAGACTGATCATTCTTTAGGTGATCCTGCTGATGCTTCTCAATTGCCAGAAGGTGCAACTCTTTATGTTCTAGACAAGTCCCCTTCTCAGCCGTGGTGGAAAGCCTACTGGGGAGTATCCCAAAATCTGAGACAAGTTTTAAAGGGTGCAATTGTATTCTTACCTATTGGCGAAAGATGTTTTGCCATTACATTTGGCCATACCTATCACTTTTTGAAAGATGAAAGCTATGAGTATGATTTTGGCCTTATAACAACATTGAATGCGCTGGATCCGGAAAAGATTAAATCAACTGATATATTTCAGCCAGAAAATGCCAAGAGAGAAAGAATCCAAAGTCCAACGGCGTCAAATCTTACATTCTTTGATATTAATAACGATGAATCTATTATTAAGAAGCTTACAGGGGCTGTTAAAACAGAATATCAAGGAATCCTCTCTAACATTACTGGAGCAAATAACCTACGAATCACTTCAAAAGTTACTGCGAGAGAAATTAGTGATCTTTGTAGTCGAGTCTTAGAGATATACAATAAAGAAGATTATAAAGAATCTTTTCCTGATATTCAGAATATCTCACCAGTGAAAGACCCGACTTTAATAGAAACACTTAATGGAAAGCTACTTAATGCTTTTACTGATAATTCAATAGATTTAGTGTTAACAGTTCCTGACATATTGGATCACCAAGAACCTTCTTATACAATCTATAGTGGAGAAGGACGCACTAATTTAAAGTTTGATGATATTTATATTGCAAACTACAGAGAGTACCTTCAAGAAAAAGAAGTAACTGAAGTTGATGTTAAAAAATTAAAAGCTCACAAGTTAAACTTAAAAGATGAAAATGATAATACCATAAAAAGTTATCCTATCTACAAGTGTCTTTTGTTTGATTGTGAGATTGATAACGGCGATGAAGATAATGAACATTATCATATGTGCGAAGGTGAATGGTATCGCGTTGAAACCGACTATATTAAGCAGCTAAAGACCTCTTTAGACCCTGTCTTTGCTGACTATGGCCTTCTTTCTGATTGTGATCAAAAACGTGAAGATGATTATAATGAAAAGGTTGCTAATGATAACAGCAGCTCTGTAGTGTGCTTAGACAAGACGAATATAGCACCTAAAGGGAATATTGAACCCTGTGACCTTTATACAGTAGAAAACGACAGAGCAATTTTAATACACATTAAAATTTCAACTAGATCATCTTCATTAAGTCATTTATTTAATCAAGGTGCAAATTCTATTAAATTATTAAGAATGGATGGCACTTCTAGAGATAAGCTTAAGGCCTTGCTACCTGATGTGAATTTCAAGGCTCCAATAGATAATAATAAATTTAAGGTCATTTTTGGAATTATCACAGCAAAAGATAAGGTGAAAAAGTCAGATAACCTCCCCATCTTTTCTCGAATAAGCCTGCAAAGAATTATGAACGAACTCAAGCTTATGGGCATAGAGGGAGAAGTTGTTTTAATAAAAGATTTAGTTGATAGGAAAAAACAAAAAGAAAAATGATTTAGGATAAATTATGGCGACATCGCAATACAAAGAAGACTTATCATCATTAATACCAGCATTGCATCTATTGCATAATATTGGATACAAATATTTAACTCCAACAGAAGCTAATAATGAACGAGACGGAAAACTAAATAAGGCCATACTTGAAAAAACATTAACTGAACAATTGAGAAAGATTAACTCTATTCATTTTAGAGGTGGAAAACATTCATTTAGTGAAGGAAATATTCAAAAAGCAGTTCAAGCAATTGCCCACATCCCTTTTGATAGCTTGATCAACACAAATGAACAGATTTATGATTTGCTAACTCTTGGGAAAAGCCTTGAGCAAACTATTAATGGTCACACTAAGAGTTTTTCAATTCAGTATATCGACTGGAAAAATCCAGAAAATAATGTTTTTCATGTAACAGATGAGTTTGTAGTAGAAAGACGACACAGCAACCAAACAAGAAGACCAGATATTGTTTTATTTGTTAATGGCCTTCCTCTGGTAGTAATTGAATGTAAAAGACCTGATCTAAGGGATGCTCTAGACCAAGGAATATCTCAAAACCTAAGAAATCAAAAATCTGACGAAATCCCAGACTTGTTTACCTTTTCTCAAGTGTTAATGTCAGTTTGCCAAAATAAAGCCTCATATGGAACAACGGGAACACCTCTTGATTTTTGGGCAACTTGGAAAGAAGAAGATTCTGAAAAACAAGAGGAATGTTTAAAATCTATTATAAATATTCCTCTTCCAACTGATATAAAAGATAAAATTTTTTCTGAACGAGATCAAGAAGAACAAGACTATATGCAAACGATGTGGGATTCAGGAGACAGACTACCTTCACCACAAGATCATGCGATTCTTAGCCTCTTGTCTAAAGAGCGTCTTTTAGAATTAATTTATCAATTTATCGTTTTTGATAATAAAGTTAAAAAAATATGTCGTTATCAACAATATTTTGCAATCAAAGCAACTTTGAATAGAGTTACAGATATTAAAGGTGATTCAAGAAGGCAAGGTGGTGTGATTTGGCATACAACAGGCTCAGGAAAGTCTCTTACGATGGTAATGTTGGCAAAAGCTTTGGCACTGCATTCACAGATTAATAACCCAAAGATAGTATTAGTTACTGACCGTGTTGATTTAGACGATCAAATTTATAAAACATTCTTGGCTTGTGGAAAATCTGTAGATAAAGCACGAAGTGGAGAACATTTAATAGATTTAATTGTTCACAATAAGGCCAATATAATTACTACAATTATTGATAAATTTGAGTCGGCCAGTAAGAAAAGAAAAATTAAAGATGAAAGCCACAATATTTTCGTCCTCGTGGATGAATCTCATCGCTCTCAGTATGGTGTTGCACACGCTAAAATGACCAATATTTTTCCTAAAGCTTGTTATATTGGTTTTACAGGAACTCCTCTTCTTAAAAAGGAAAAATCTACAGCAAACAAGTTTGGTGGATTTATTCATAAATATACTATGAATCAAGCAGTTAAAGATGGAGCTGTTAGGCCTCTTGTTTATGAAGGCAGAATGAGTGAACTAAGAGGAGATAAAGAAAAAATTGATAAATGGTTCGATCGCATTACCGAAGACCTTACTGATAAGCAAAAAGTAGATTTAAAAAAGAAGTTTAAACGCGAAGAAGAATTATTAAAGTCAGAACAACGAATTGCTGAAGTTGCCTTTGATATAGGAATCCATTTTAAAGAAAATTTCAAAGGAACAGGAAAAAAAGGACAACTAGCTGTTTCAAGTAAAGAGAATGCCATTCGATATCAAAAATACTTTAAAGACTTTGGTGATGTAAATTCAGAGGTTGTTATTTCTGCCCCTGATACTCGTGAAGATCATACTGATATAGACGAGTCTAATGTTCCAGAAGTTCAACAATTTTGGAAAGCAATGTTGAGTAAGTACGGAAGTGAGAAGAAATATGTTGAGGGTGTTGTAAAATCATTTAAACACTCAGAAAAACCCGAAATTCTAATCGTTGTAGACAAGCTTCTTACTGGTTTTGATGCCCCTAGAAATGCTGTTTTATATATTGATAAGAGATTAAAGGAGCATAATATTCTACAGGCGATAGCCAGAGTAAACCGAGTTTTTGAAGGTAAGGATCATGGCCTTGTTATTGACTACCGTGGAATTTTTGGGGAGATAAGTGATGCCATTGATACATACGCTGCTCTTGAAAAAGAAGGCTTCGATAAAGAAGATGTTAAAGGCACTTTGACCAATTCCAATGAAGAAATAGCTCTATTGTCCCAAAGGCATAGTAATGTTTGGTCAGTTTTTAATGAAGTTGAAAATAAAAATGATATTGAATCAATGCAAAGGCACTTAGCTCCAGAAGATATAAGAAAGAATTTTTATGATGCTCTGAAACTATTTGGACAAACATTGCAATTGGCTCTTGGAAACGCAAGATTTCAAGATGAGGTCGATGAAGTCAAAAAGAAACTATATAAAGATGATCTGAAAATGTTTTTAAATTTAAGGTCAGCGGTTAAACAGAGATATGGGGAAACAGTTGATTATTCGTCTTATGAGAAACAAATAAGAAATGTTGTCAATAAGCATATTGGAGCTGAAGAAGTTAAGATAATTATTGAGCAAGTAGATATTTTTGCTGAGGATGAATTTGAGAAAGAGCTAAGTGAGATTATTGGAGATGCTGCAAAAGCCGATACGATTGCTTCTCGAATGAAAAGAACTATTAACGAAAAGATGGATGAAGACCCTGCTCTTTATAAAAAACTGTCTGAAATGATTAGCGAGGCTATTGCTGAACATAGGGCAAAAAGACTTTCAGATAATGAATACTTAAAAAAGATGCGTGAAGCTCTGGGTGAACTTCGTGGTGAAGCTAAAAGTGAAATCCCTGATAAACTAAAAGGTAAAGATACTCAGAAAGCCTACTTTGGAGTTATTAATCAAGCCTTACCAAGCACAGGAAACTTGGGTGATGACCCTAGTGAGATCGTAGCCGATATTGCTATTCGTTTTGATGAGATTATTACAAAGCATAAAATTAGAGATTGGCCTAGAAAGCAGGATATTGTTAATCAAATGTTTAACGAAATGGAGGATCACCTTTTCAGTATTAAGGGACGATTTGAACTAGAGCTAGATTATGATCAAATAGACTCAATTCTGGAGCAGATCATAATGATTGCCAAAAGAAGAGAAGGAAATTGATCTTATGCTTGAACAATCTGTGGAGTTCGGAAAAAGTAAAATCAATTATCGCTTATCACGAAGTGATCGAAAGACATTGGGGATTACTGTTGAGCCAAGTGGAGAGGTTTCTGTAAATGCACCGCTTGCAGCTTCTTTATATAAAATTGAAGAGGTTATAAAGAAAAGAGCCAGTTGGATTCTAAGGCAAAAACAAGAAATAGCCTCTTATCCACCAACTATCCCTTCAAGAAAGTATATTACTGGTGAAGCTTTTAGGCATCTTGGAAAACAGTATCGTTTAAAAGTTGTTGGATCAGATTCGGATAAAGTTCTTCTGAGGAAAAATATAATTGAAGTCCATTCTTGTAAGGGAGATACCCCTGATATTATTGAGAGCCTCTTAAAAGAATGGCTCAAACTTGAAGCGGAGTCAATTTTTAGTAACCGATTAATATATTGTATGCAATTTGTTGAAAAGATTGGAGTTAATTCTGCTCCTTATATTAAATTAAGAAAGATGAGAAAACGCTGGGGAAGTTGCACTCAGGATGGATTGATTTTTCTTAATCCGGAATTGATTACGGCTCCTTTGGATTGCATTGACTACGTGATCATTCACGAACTTTGCCATTTAAAAGAACATTCCCATAGCAAGAGGTTTTTCCAGTTATTAGATATTGCTCTTCCATCCTGGGCTGAGAGAAAAAGAAAATTAGATTATATTGAGATTTATGAGTTATAGATGAAATAAGTTGGAGAGATAATCAAGATTAATGACGAGCTTTGTTACGGATTTTTAGCAGTCTCTAATTTTAGTGATATTTTCTTTTCAGAAGACACTTCCTATATAGATGGGCTAAGCTTTGATGTTCTTGAAGTTGGCCAGAAACTTCAAGTTGAAATAATTAAAACAGAGAGAGGAATGTTTGCGAAGTCTCTTGGCCTAGAGAAACCTGAGCAAAAATTTTAATGTTAAGAAACTTCTTACTTATAATTTGTTATGACGAAATCTCGTCACCTCTATTCTCAAAAATGAGAAAAGGATTTTGACTGTTAAACATTTAAAATTATTTACTTTTTTTCTAGTTTAATAACAACAATCCAAGATCCTGTCTCAAAAGTGATAAAATCTCGTCAGTCACTAAGTATTTAAATTAATTCACTTTATTTTATTTTGCGACGAAACGTCGTCATTTTTGAGATTTATTTTTTGTGACGAATTTTCGTCAGTTTCTATATTTGGTTTTATTTCGCTTAGTTATCTGTTTTTATTTTTTGGCATTGTATTTGCTTTATATGGGTTCGTTGGTTTGTCTTTTAATTATGGGAGCGAGCCATGTAAACCGACTACGCCGTTTTACGAGAACTTAGCTCACTTCGTTTGCAAGTTATTCTTGGAGGCAAGCCCCAAGAAGCTCTTTTAAGAGCAGCCTAAGAAGGAGCTGACCGAGTAACCGGCCAGTTAGTTTAAAATATTTTTTGAGTGTTGATTTCTTCATCCTTTCCTCCTGCGCCCTTTGCGGAGCAGATGAGGAGGAAAGAAAGAAAAATGAAAACTCTTAATTTTTGAAATTAAAGTAACACTGACCGGGGTAGCGGACACAAGTCAAAACTAAAAAGCGCCCTAAGATTCTAGTATTGCTGGTTTTCAATAAAAACGATCAAGATGCGTGACCGACAGTTCGGACAAACACATTTTATCGGGGTCTTTCGAGGCTTTTTTATTAACTAAACCACATACGACGACCACAAACGAGCATGTGCCCTAACAGAGGAGTGTATTCGTGCGCCAATTTTCAAAGAAAGTAAAAAAAGACATTCGAGACAAAGTCATCCCTGTGAGATTCACAGCTTTAGAACAAAACTTTGTCAAAGCAGTTTCAGCAAAATTCAATATTAGCTTAAGTGAGTTTATTAGACGATCAGCTCTACAGCGACGAATGCCTCCGCAAGCCGTCGCAGAAGTGAATCGCAAAACGTATCAAGAGCTTTGTAGAATTGGAAACAATCTCAATCAGCTAATGCGACAACTTAATTCAGGAACCTTCCTAGTATTAGATAAAGATTTTTTCATTGAGCTAAAAGAGCTTGTGAAGAATATTGGACTTAATGTTGTTGGGGCCAAGATTGATAGCCAAACAAGTTAAAGGTTCTGGATTTAGGGGAACAATTTCTTATGTGTTATCAAAAGAAGGTGCGGAGTTGATACATTCAAATATGCTGGGTGAAACAATTGATGATTTGTCCCGTGAGTTTGGACAATCAAGAAAGTTACGTCCAAAGCTTAATAAATGTGTTTATCACGCTAGTCTCGCTTTGCCAGAGGGAGAAACCCTTAGTGATAAAAAATGGCAAGAAGTTAGCGACAAGTACATGAAAGGAATGGGATTTTCAGGTTCTCAGTTTATAGCGGTAAAGCATACTGATACTGAACATCAACACATCCATATTATAGCATCTCGAATAAGGCTTGATGGAACTGTGGTTAGCGATAGTCAAGATTACAAGCGCAGTGAAAAGCTTATTCGTGGATTTGAAAAAGCGCATGGTCTTGAGCAAGTAAAAAATAGTCGTGAGGTCGGTATTGGAGCACCTACGTCTGGTGAACTGCGAAAAGCATTAAGAGAAAGAAACCCAAGTACAAAAATGAAACTACAAAAAATTATTGGTGATGCCACACTGGAAAAACAGTCCATGACAAGTTTTATAGATAAACTTGAGTCACAAGGGGTTGGGGTTATGGCCAATATATCTAAAAAAACAGGACATATCTCAGGGATAAGTTTTGCCTTAGACGGTGAGCTAATGAAAGGCTCTGATCTAGGCAAAGGCTTTACTTGGGGTGGTCTAAAACGAAAAGGAATAAATTATGGATATGACAAAGAGAGCGAAAGAGTTATTAGAGCTACAAGAGAAGCTCGTGCAGCAAGAGTGCAACAATCACATACTAAATATGAAAGAAACAATGGCCAAAGCTCAAGTCGAATTGGACAAGCTATCCAAGAAATTCACCAACGACTTGGAAGAAAAAGTCGGAATCAAAAATCATCATCTCGCAAAGAGCATTTCGAACATGAGCTGCGATACCAATCAAATAGAAAAAAGTGTTTTGAGCAGTTTGAACAGCCTGTCAGAAAATCAGAACAAGAGCATCAATTTTTTGAGGCAAAGGATGATCATAATCGTAATTTGCGTGGGACTGCTAAGTCCAATTATCTACAAAAGATTTTCTCTCTGGGCAGATCAAGGATACCAAAATACAAAGATTGGCTTGAACAAAACTTTGATGTGGTACTGGGACACCGAAGAGAAAGCGGAGAAGTGGGAAAATTTCAAGGAGAGAGTTCTTCCAAACATGAGTCGAGGAGATCAGTTGAAGGTAATGAGTTCGGTCAAGAATTAAAAGCTTTATTTGAAATTCGAGAAGAGAAGCTTAAAAAGAGAAAAATTGCACTAGATAAGTCAAAAAATCGCACTCCCAAAAAAGAGATAAACCGTGGAATCGACTTTGATTTTTAACAATTTTCTACCTGAGCTTTAAAAGTTAATGGAATTAAAAATAAAGGAATGGTATGACCAATACAATGAACGCTGATAATTCAGCAATGCTCTTTGAAATTCGAATATGGGATGAATGGCTTTCTACCAAGGAAGCAGCAAGATTTTTAAGTACAACACCAAATGCAATTCGCATTATGGTGTGTCGAGGAAAGATTGAGGCTTTTAAACTTGGTAGAAGACTGAGATTCAAGATAAGTGACCTGCGTGATCTTCTTTTAAACAAAGGAGATTAAAGATGATTAATAAATATCAAGCAGGTAGCAAAGTTTTGTACGAAGTTTTTGTTAAAGGAAGAAATCGTGACGGTAAACAAGTTGGTAAACGTCGTCGAGGTATTACTTCTATTAGAAAGGCAAAAGAGATTGAAGTTGATTTAATTAATGAACTTCGCTTGAAGGCCAATGAGACAAAAACTTGGACGTGGCAAAGCTGGCACTTAGAATGTATCAACAGAATGAGGATGACCTTAAAGATGGGAACCGTTATGGGTTATGACGGCGACCTTCGCAAGTGGCTTCCTCAAACTTGGTGTGAAAAAGATATGACATCATTTACTAAAAATGATGTTTACGATCTTATTTTCAACTTTATTGGAAATCGTGGTTCAGCACACATTAGACAAAAAACTTATAAAAAGGTTTTGCGTATTTTTGAGCTGGCCCTCGAAGAAGGAATTGTTAATCGAAACCCTGCAAAGGGAATTAGAGTAAAGGTTCCTGTGGCAATTAAAAAAGTGCTTAACTCCAATGAAGCAGAAATTTTGTTACAGCAGGCCAATGAGTGTAATCATCGTTTCTACTATCACTACGCTTTTGCCCTTTTAACGGGAATGCGAAGTGGAGAAATGTATGCGCTCACTTGGAAAGATATTGATCTTGAAACTGGTTTAATTTCAGTTTCAAAACAATGGACTTCTAAAGATGGTCTACATCACACCAAAAGCAATCGTAACCGAGTGGTTCCTATTAGTGGTGAGCTGAAAATGCTCCTCGTTGAACTTAAACAACTTGGGCCTTTTAAGGATGTGCTTAAACCCTCCGTTAACCACGCTAGAGCAAGGGAGGTGATCTTTGATGATCTTGTCTTACCCAGACTCAGAGAGTGGAGAAATGGAGATCAAGCTGCTGTACTGGCCGACTTTTGTAAGTCGATAGGAGTTACACCTGTTAAGTTTCACGATCTGCGAGCAACTTTTATTACGAACCTCCTGTCACAAGGAGTACCCCTAGTAAAAGTGATGTCGATTGTGGGACACCGCAAAATGTCTACCACTGATGAGTATTTGAGACTCTCGGGTGTAGATATTAAAATCGGAACAACAGAAAAGCTTGGTTACGCACTTCCAAAAGCGACTGAAGGCAACGTAATCGCCCTGTTTGGGAATGATTCGTGACTATTAGGTAACTTTTGGTAACATGATTAAGAAATAAGTTAGGATTATTAAATAGTTGGGGGGAGCCGATCTCGCTCCGACCATTTCTTTATATTTTGCACACAGATTTAACTCTCGCTCCGGCAACTTCATCGCAGGTCACTGCACGGGGTTTAATGGTATCTGTACATATTTATCAAAAAATAATATGTATAACTCTATGAATAGATACAAACTGGAAGTAGACACCCACTGTCATTCCCTTGCTAGTCACCATGCACTAAGTAGCATTGGTGAGATGTTAATCTCTGCCCAAAAGGTAGGGCTTTCAGCGTTTGCTCTTTCGGATCATCATCCATCACTTCATTGTGAGCAGGATGGAATGGTGATTCATGCACCAGATGAAGCATACTTTCATGTATTTTGTACTAGATACTCTGCACCCAAAGATTGTGGTGTAGGTGTTTTTAAAAGTGTTGAGTTGAATATCCTTGATCACTCACCTTGGGTCTCCCCATTCTATAGAGATTTTAATAATCTCTTTGATTTGACAATCGCTGGTGTCCACCAGTTTCCACATCTTTTCTCTGCTATTGATAATGAGGAGCATAATACAGAGATATTGTTAAATGCAATTAACGAGGGAGATCGTCCCCAGTTTAATATTTTGACCCACCCGATATCTAGTGATCTGCCCCTTAATATGGATACAGTTATCCGTGAGTGTACTAATCGCGGCATCGCCTTAGAGGTTAACAACTCCAACCTAGAGCATAAAAAACATCTGGCCCCTTTAATAAAATTGATGCTGCAAAAGGTTCACGCATGCGGAGGACGTATTGCTGTTGGCAGTGATGCGCATATGGCCAGTGAGGTGGGGAATTTTTCGGCGGCAATAGATCTTTTAGAGGAAGTTAACTTCCCACCAGAGTTAATTGTCAACAATACTTTGGATAGTTTTTACTTATTTTTAGATGAGCTAAAGATTAATAATTAATAGAGCACGGAAAAAGTTTTATCGTAGCTGTTTACAGGTCAAACCCCTGTTCAAGCAATCTTGCCACATAATACTCTCGTAGGATTTTTGATTTGATTGGATCTCGAATTAAAGTTAGTTGAGGTTTGAATAGCTCAAGCTTTGCTACAAAACGGCTCTTTGTCTCATACAGTAGTTGCAACCGTTCTTGTGTTTCAGGTGTTGTGACATTATCAGAAGCCTCGAGTTTTGCGATAAGGTTTTGAACTTTACTTATACTTTTGGTGATCACCTCAATATTATAGTTTAGTCTCTCTTCAAATTCATCTAAATCTAATATTGATCCAGAACCATAGCCCCGACCGATTACAAAATTTTGCATGCCACTAAGCCCTTGGCGATGGGACGATTTCAGATCTCGATAAGTATCGTCAGCAAATTCAAGTTCAAGTCCAAAAATCCCAAGGTACAAAAGACTATTGTAATACTCCACCTCTTTAAAGATCTCTAACTGTTTTTGATAGGCGACAACTTCATCTTCTTGCAGACCGCCGGGATAAAAGACCCCCGCTTGCTCTAGTTTCTCACTGTTAATTCCATGGACTAGTTCGTGGCCGATAAAAGATACTGTTTTTAGGGCAATTACTTCAGGGATCTCTTCATCCATAGCACCGCCCCTTCTCTTTAACTCTTGTACCATATCTAGCAGGGTAGTTCTGTTAACATAGATGGTCTCGTCCTCATATAGGGCCATTAGTCCGCTCATTTTTGGATTTTCTTCATTTAAAAAGATAATGGGAGTGCCTCTTCTTTGCATAAACTGGTACTCATTTTGCGTGCTCTCATACTCTTTCAATGTTGTAACCCAGATAGATAGCAAACTCTTTTCAAATTCAGCGTGTTCATTTGCAAGTAATTGAGTAGTCGTTATAGAAAATAGTAGACAGAAAATAATCAGCTTGATCATGGATTCCTCACTATGAGATATTAAAAAAAGCTGTTAAATATATAACAAATAGAATTATAGAGAGTAAAGGGGGCAATACTATTTTTAGTCTCTAGGTGTTTCTCATGAAATTAGATGGTTAATTATAAAAAATAACTATATAGGAGATGATTTTCTGCAGATCGAAGCATATAACTCCTCAACTTTAGGATCTACATCTAACATATCTAATATATTACCTATCTGAGATTGCAAGAAGTCACAGATCTCACCTAAACCTAAGGACCATTTATACATCAAGCAATATGCACTTTTCCATACTCCACATATGATATTTTCTTTTGAAAATGATTATTGACTCCAGTGAGATTTTGCGACAAAGTCGCATGACCTGTGGTAGTATAGGCTAGTTTATTATCTTTTGATGGGGGATCAATGGCAACACTGGAGTCGCTTAGCTCGGGAGAGCGGGCGCAAATTTGCTATATTGAAGGGGATTTCGAACTCAAGCAACGCCTGATGGATATGGGGTTAATTGTTGGTGAAGAGCTAGAGGTTAAGCAGGTTGCCCCTTTTGGAGACCCAATTCAAGTGGCGGTAAAAGATTGCTCCATTACTTTACGTCGAAATGAGGCGGAGAGCATTGGAGTTATTCGACGCAACAATCCCTCAGCAGATGGTAAGAATTTCCAGGCTCAGCGCAAGGTCGTTGCCGTGGTAGGTGCGCCCAACTCTGGAAAGTCGAGCCTGGTTAATAGTATTACTAACTCACACCTTTCCGTTGCCAATTGGCCTGGAGTGACCGTCGGTAAGAGTGAGGTACAGCTAGAGTACCTAGGGCGCTTCTATCGAGTAGTTGATCTTCCAGGCACTAGTAATTTGTCTCCCGAGAGTCCTAAGCAAGTGATTGTACGTGACTTTGTCGTCAACCAGCGACCGGACTTAATTGTTAATGTTATAGATACTACAAACCTAGAGGGCAGTTTACTATTGACCCTTCAGCTGCTGGAGCTGGGCCTACCAATGGTTATTGTTCTTAACATGTATGACGAGCTAACCAAAAAGGGCCACTCTGTTGATGTTGAGCTATTGCAGGAGATGTTTGGGGTTAAAGTTGTTACAACTACAGCAGTAGGAAAATCACCCCTATTCCAACTAAAAAAAGAGATTAGCGAGGGAACCTCTGACCCCGACTACCACCGCCCCAAGAAACTTACCTATCGGCCATCAGTAGAGACCTATATCCGCTCGGTAGAGGATGTCATTAACTGTAATCACTCCCACCTAGTTAAAAAATACCCGATACGTTGGCTAGCAATAAAGTTATTAGAAGAAGATCCCATGGTGCAGAAAATTGTTCCGATTAATCTGTCTGAAATTATCTCAACTCCAGAGCTACTGCACTTGGAGGAGATCCATAACACTTCAATCAAGCAGTTGGTTCAAGATAGTCGTCACTCGCTGGCCACAGGGATTGTACGGGAGGTGTTGGCCAAGCCCACCTTAAAAAGACGTGACTTTAGTGAGAGAGTAGATGATATCGTATTACATCGCTTTTTCTCAGTGCCACTGTTTCTCTATTCCATGTGGGTTATGTTTACGCTCACCTTTGATATTTCCATTCCATTTGTTAACTGGCTTGACTCACTTCGTATTGGACCTATTCGCGAGTGGGCGATCTATTGGTCAGACTCCATGGGAGCCTCCGCTCTGATGACGTCACTGATTTCAGAAGGTATTGTCAATGGAGTTGGGTTTGTTGCCATCTTTTTACCGATTATTGCTACTTTAATGTTTTTTATCTCAATTATGGAGAGTTCTGGATTGATGGCCCGAGCTGCTTTCATTATGGATCGGGCGATGCACAGTATCGGTCTCCACGGAAACTCTTTTATCCCCTTGCTTTTAGGGTTTGGCTGTAACGTACCGTCAATCTATGCCACCCGGGGATTAGCGAGCAAAACAGAGCGTAAGTTAACCACTCTTTTGATACCGTTAATGTCTTGTGGGGCCCGCCTTCCCATCTACGCTCTAATGATCGGTGTTTTTTTCCAGGATTATGCCGGGACGATGCTTTGGGGTCTCTATAGTTTTGGGATGTTGCTCTCTATTTTGTTGGGAATTATATTTAGAAAATTTATATTTAAAGAGGCGCCGAGCGCAACAATCTTAGAGCTGCCCCCTTATCGTATACCATCCTTACGAGATCTGCTCATTCATACCTGGGAGAAGGTACGGCACTTTGTGATTAAGGCTGGAACCTTGATTTTGGCTGCCTCTATCATCGTCTGGTTTGCCCTACATCTTCCGCTAGGAGTGAAAGATCAAAGACACTCTGTTCTAGGGGAGATCTCTGCAGCAATTGCGCCTGTTTTCAAACCATTAGGCTTTGGCAGTTGGCAGGCTGCTTCTAGTATTATAACTGGGGTGATGGCCAAAGAGGTAGTAATTGGAACCATGGAGATTATTAATGGTGGAGAGCAGAAAACCATCACTGAAGCATCTGCACCCAAGGTCGCTCCATCTTTGAAGCAGACAGCACTATTTGCAGGGAGAGGCTTTTTGCTGGCAGTTAAAGAGGTTGGATATAATTTTGCGGCGATGGCATATATTACTGACAAGACAGCCTATAAGGAGAGAAGTATTAGTGGGTTGCGTGTCTTTGTGCGACAGACTTTTACTCCACTTTCGGCTATCTCATTTATGGTTTTTATTTTGATCTATATGCCGTGTATGGCGACTGCTACTGCTATCAAACATGAATTTGGTAGATGGAACCTCTTTATTTTTTCAGTTTTCCACAGTCTTACTCTGGCTTGGGTAACTTCCTTTTGCATCTATCAGGTAGGACGATTGCTGGGATTTAGTTAATCTTTGTTTGTATCCTTGACATATATCCTCCATAATGCGACAATATCTCATAATACGCCAACATATAGAGAATTAGTACTAATATTAAGGTTGTCTATTTTATCAATATAATCTGATTAATTTGTCTAATATTTTAATAGAGAGGGGAGTTTAAATGGAGATTACACTACGGAAAATGATTAAAGACCAGAAGGGAGTTATTACCAAGATCAATGCTCAAAATGAGTTAAGTAGACGAATTCGTGATTTAGGGATTGTTCCCGGAGTAGAGATTAAGATGGTCGGTGAGGCTCCTCTCTTCGATCCAGTGGCAATTAAAGTAAAAGATATGGTACTTACCCTACGTGACGATGAAGCAAGCTACATCTTTGTAAATCCATCAGCCTAATTATTTCAACTTTTTTAATAAGTAGATAAGATTTTAACTTAACCAAGGTGAGTCCTATTATGAAAATGAATATTGCAGTTGCAGGTAATCCCAATGCGGGTAAGACAACGCTGTTTAATGCTATTGCCGGAACCAACTACCATGTTGGTAACTATGCCGGTGTCACCGTTGAAAAGAAAGAGGCAGATATTAATTTCAATGGAACAGTCATTAGTATGGTTGACCTGCCTGGAACCTACTCTTTGACTCCATACTCGTTGGAGGAGAAGGTTGCTAGAGACTATATTATTGATGCTAAGCCAGAATTGATTGTTCAGGTAGTAGATGCTTCCAACTTGGAGCGTAATCTTTATCTAACAGTTCAAATTTTGGAGTTAGGAGTGCCAGTCATTATGGCACTTAATATGGTAGACGTTGCAGAACAGCGAGGAATATTTATTAATGAGAAGGAGCTTGCCAAGAAGCTTGGGATTCCAGTTGTTAAGACGGTCGCCAGAAAAGGTGATGGCAAAGAGGATCTTCTTAACGCTGTTATAACTGCAAAACCCACAGGCAAAGCGGTCAACATTGAAAATTTCACTTATGGTGAGGATATAGATATTGCGCTGGAAGATGCAGTGAAGATGATTAAAGAGGCACAGTTTCTAACCAAGCATCACCATCCCAAATGGGTTGCGCTGAAATATATCGAGAGTGATCCCCAGGTATTAGAGATGGGCTTACATGAGTCCGGTGAGATTCACCAAAAGTTGTTGGATATTACCAAAAAATTGTCAAGCCACTTTGGAGCTACACACGGAACAAACCCAGAAGGGGTGGTTACAGATCAGCGTTACGGTATTGTCTCCTCCCTGCTTAGAGGGGTCATCACTCGCCAACATGAGGGGATCGATCGAGTTTTTGTTTCAGATATGATCGACAAGGTATTAACTCAACGTCTAGTGGGGCCAGTCTTTTTATTGGCAATTCTCTACACATCATATCAGTTTACCTTTTGGGCCAGCGAGTACCCGGTTCTCTGGCTTGAGACACTGTTTGAGTGGATGTCCACTGGTATAGATGGTGCAATAGCTGATGGCTTATTAAAATCACTAATGATTGATGGAATTATCGGAGGCGTCGGTGGAGTGTTAGGTTTTGCACCTCTAATTGCATTTATGTTTTTTGGAATCGCAATTTTGGAGGACTCCGGCTATATGGCAAGAATTGCTTATATGTTGGATCGTCTCTTTCGCGCCTTCGGTCTGCAGGGAAGCTCGGTACTTCCCTATATCGTTTCTGGGGGAATTGCCGGTGGGTGTGCGGTTCCAGGTGTGATGGCAGCTCGAACGATTAAGGGTGAGAAGGAGCGTCTGTTGACCATTCTAACCTCACCTTTTATGGTTTGTGGTGCGAAGCTTCCTGTTTTCGCTTTACTGATCTCTGCCTTCTTTCCTGGTGATCGCAGTCTACTTTTAATGTGTGTTACGGTTGCTAGTTGGATGGCGGCGTTAGTGATTGCTAAGGGCTTAGGCAGTACAATTGTTAAAGGCAGTAGCTCCAGTTTTATCATGGAGCTTCCCCCTTATCGTTTTCCAACCCTAAAAGGGCTTTTGCTTCACTCTGGTGAGCGCACCTGGATGTATGTTAAGAAAGCGGGAACAATTATTCTGGCGGTCTCAATTCTGCTATGGGTGATGATGACCTTTCCCCAGTTTACTCCCGAGCAGAGTGCTCCATTTGAGTTGCAAAAAAGTAATGTCCAAAGTGGGTATTCAGCAGAGGTCATTAGTGAGACTTCAAGTGACGCTGAGAAGATATCCCCGACTGCGCTGGAACTTAAAAAGAAGCTAGTAGAGATAGAAAACCGAGAGGGACAAGCAGCGCTTAAAAATTCCTATGCAGGAAAAATTGGAACCTTTATGGAGCCTGTGACCAAGTACGCGGGATTTGATTGGAGAACCAATATTGCCATTATCGGTGGTATTGCTGCCAAAGAGATTGTGGTCTCCGCGCTAGGAACAGCTTACTCTATTGGAGAGGTCGAGGTTGATAGCACAGAAGAAGCCGGTGGTGGCTCTCTTGGTGCGCGTTTGGCCCGTGATCCAAGTTGGAACACCGGGGTGGCACTGGCATTGATTGTCTTTACCATCCTCTATTCCCCCTGTTTTGTAACGGTTGTTATGATCTCTAAGGAGACCGGCTCAATCGCCTGGGGTGCATTTACTATGATTGCTTATACCCTACTTGCATTTGTAGCGGCAGTATTTATGAATCTGCTATTTTGACATTTCCGAGGGAATTAATGTGGAGTTAGCAGTGGTTATCATTATTGTTGCAATTGCCTTCACCTATCTTGGGTGGAGGCTATGGACCCGTTACGGCCGGAGCTTAAGAAGGGCCAGCTGTTGTCCATCGGCTCTGCCTGGGCAGGGTGAACCTGGCGATGGCCAGGGAGGAGGATGTAGCAGCGGCGGGTGTGGCCACTAAACTTATGGTCTAAAAACTTGCGGCCAAAGTTAGGTTGACACCCTGATTGACCAACTGCTCAGTTGGTTCCACATCATCACTGTTACTAAATGAATCAGTGGTAAACATAATTGGTCCTTCGATCTGGTAGTTATAACCCACTTTACCTACCACTTGCAGACCAAACATTTTTCCAGCAAAGACAATACCGAGCTCATATTCACCATTTAATCCAAATCCTGCGAAGTTGGTGGTTGTTGGCTTGGCCAGAGCGTAGCTGCCATTTCTCGTCTGATCACTTAACTCCATACTGCCATAGCCCATCATAGTGGTATTGTAAAAGTACCAATCGAGCATCGGCATTTTTTTACCTTTCAGCATCTTCTTTTTGACCGTGTCATATTCAATTCCAAATGCGATAAAGGTCATCTCCGCCTTGGGATCGAAGTAGACAATACCGTTTTCTCGCATTACAGATGGTCGCTCATAACTATATAGCTGCACTCCGACAGCTCCATCACCCTTTTGGGTCATAAATTTCATATCTAGGTATTTATTATTTTCAAATTTTCCCAGACCGTTTTTGACTTTGTCCTTGGTTATGCTTCCACTGATTTGTGCTTGCTCCACCATTAACATGTAGTCATCGAATCCCAACAGACCACTAAATCGCATCGCTTTTTTGGACTCATTCGAGAAGTCGACTCCTAAGCCTGCGGCCATATTATCAAAGCTTTTATGAAATTGAAGTTGTTGGAATGAGGTATCCTCAAACTCAATCTCCCAGCCGGCCACAACAGTAATCGCTTCATTCTCTTTTTGGGCATATGAGTAGGATAGATAGTCATACCTTTGGTCGGTATCCTCAGCACCGACCTCCTCTGGTTTCTGCTCTTTGTTTTCCTTTGTGCCTTCGGACTTACTACTTTTTGGCGGTTCAGCTTTTTGCTCGGTACTTTTATCTGTAGAGTCACTCTCTACAGCATGAAGAGCTGGGATAAAGAGTGAAGAACTCATTAGAAGTGCAAAAATTAGCTTTTTCATAATATCTCCATTTACTTTGGTTTAGTTAGCTCTTTTTGGGGAAGAATTGCCAGAGTTAGAGTGGAGCTAGAGATGATCCGTTTACGATCTGGTAGATAGATCTCAATTCTCCACAGGTGGGATCGTCGTCCTAAGTGAAGTGGAGAGGCAATCCCAATAACGTAATCCTTAAATGCTGGTAGTAGATGATTGGTCTGAATACTCTGACCGATTGCTCGAAATACAGTGTGGTCGATGCAAAGATTAGCAGCAATGCTGCCAAGTGATTCTGCTAGCAGCGCCGTGGCACCACCGTGTAATACACCAAAGGGCTGGATAGTGCGTTGATCTACTGGCATGGTTCCTTCGAGGTAGTCCTGACCAATCTTGGTTACTATAATGCCACAGTTTTCGATCGCACTTTGCCGGCAAAGTGCATTTAACTCACCAAGATCATAATCACTTTCATACCAAATATTCATTATTTATAAGGTTACACCAACTAGAAATTATTGCAGGTCAATTGACAACTTTTGCCGGTCTGGGGTTTATAATGACAGAGTAAAATAGATCAGTTAAAATTTTATGTTGCGCCATATGGGCCACATTACCGTTTGGGAGCTTAGTTAAGAATCACTCATGATTTATCAGCGAACCATCTCCAAAAAAGTATCTGTTACCGGAATTGGTATTCACTCCGGTAAAAAGGTAACGCTGACCTTAAATCCTGCTCCAGTAAATAGTGGAATTACTTTCAAGCGGGTCGATCTACCGGATTCACCGGTAGTAAAAGCTGACGCTAGAACAGTGGGGACGACTGAGAATAATACCTCTTTGGGGAGTGGCGTGTCGGCCATCCATACGGTAGAGCACCTCTTGGCCGTCTTTTATGGGCTTGGTGTAAACAACGTTTACTGTGAAATTGATGGGCCAGAGATTCCCATTATGGATGGTTCTGGTGCCTCCTTTGTATTTTTACTGCGGGAAGTTGGGGTATCAGCTCTCCACCAACCAAGAAATTTTCTAGTAATTTTGGAGCCGGTTAGAGTTGAAGTAGATGACAAGTGGGCGGAATTTACACCGGCACCTCGTTTGATTGTTGACTCCACCATTATCTTTGCTCATCCCAAAATTAAGCAGCAAAACCTAAAATTTGAGTTCCATTGTGAGAACTTTATCAATGATATTGGCCGGGCTCGTACTTTTGGGTTTTTAAAGGAGGTCGATATGCTAAAGCGCAAAGGGCTAATTAAGGGGGGCTCTTTGGCCAATGCTATAGTATTGGATGACTTTAATGTGGTAAATCCAGAAGGTTTGCGCTATCGGGATGAGTTTGTTCGTCATAAAATTTTGGATACCATTGGCGATCTAAGTCTATTAGGCCATGAAATTGCGGGTAGGGTTACTACCTATAAATCAGGTCACAATCTCCACAATCTACTCTGTCGCAAACTGCTTGATACTCCTCAGGCGTATAAAATTGTTCCTGCAACAGTATTGCAAAAAGAGGCAGTGGAGTCCTTAGAGCTCTCTTTTGCTACTGGATCTCTCTATCACTAACTACTTTTATATTTTAAGATAATATTAATAAAGATGAATCAAAACGTAATAGAAGAGAAACTCTCCGGAATTGTCAGCCGTGTTACCTACCACAATGAAGAGAATGGGTGGTCGGTACTGAAGGTTGCCCCCTTTGACTACCCCGAGCAGGTCGTGGCAGTCACTGTTCATCAGTGCAAGGTTTTTGCTGGTGCCACGGTAGATTTTTTTGGCCAGTGGATAGTCCATCCTAAGTTTGGCCGTCAGTTTAAAGCAGATCGTGTAGTAGAGCGCCGTCCGGCCACTGTCGCAGCTCTGGAGAAGTATTTGGGATCAGGGCTAATTGGTGGAGTTGGTCCCAAGACTGCTAAGAAGATCGTCAAGTACTTTGGTGATACCACTTTGGACATCTTTGAAGAGAATATTCAGCGGTTGATGGAGGTGCCTGGTATTGCGGCCAGAAAATTGACTACTATCTCGGCAGCCTGGCAGGAACATCGTGAAATTCGTAAGGTGATGATCTTTTTGCAGGAACATGGGATCAGTACTCTTTTTGCAGTTAAAATTTATAAACAGTATGGGGAGGAGGCGATCTCTATTGTTGGAGAGAATCCTTATCGTTTGGCCCAAGATTTCTATGGCGTTGGTTTTTTCTCTGCTGACAAGGTGGCATTGGCTCTAGGGTTTGCCCCAGAGTCTCCTTTGCGGTTGGCGGCCGCCATCCGGCATATTTTGACTGCCGCTCGTGAACAGGGCCACTGCTATCTGCGCCGGGATCAGATCTTAGACGAAGTAGATCAGTTACTAAAGCTTAGTATTGCTGAGAAAAGTGATGAGACCCTAAATCAGTTAGAGCAGGAGCGTGAGCTTTTTATTCGCATGTTACCATTAGCCGCTGGTGGTGAGGAGAAGTGCTACTACTCCAAAACTCTCTATCGGGATGAGCAGTTCTGCTTTGAGTGGATTCAACAGAAGATTAAAGAGCCAATAGTAATAGATACAGAGCGGGTAGTAGATTGGTTGGATCGTTATTGTGAACAAGAGGCAGTAACACTGAGTGCAGAGCAGAAGAGGTCAGTTCAGGAGATTGTCACCTACCCGGTCTCTATTTTAACCGGCGGTCCCGGTTGTGGTAAGACCACTACTACCAAAACGTTGGTTAAACTGCTGCTTGCGATGAGAAAGCGGATACTGCTGGCCGCACCCACAGGAAGAGCGGCCCAACGCATGGGAGAGGTTATTGGGATCGATGCTCAAACTATCCATCGACTTTTAGTTTGGAAACCGGCGAGTGGTGGTTTTGAGAAAAGTCGTGATAATCCATTGGAGGCAGACTTTATCGTTGTTGATGAGTGCTCTATGCTTGATATTTCACTAAGTGCCTCATTGCTATCCGCCGTGGCCCCTAATTGCCAACTACTTTTGGTGGGAGATGCGGATCAACTACCCTCGGTGGGGGCGGGTAATGTTTTGAAGGATATGATCGCCTCAAAGAGAGTTCCTTGTTGCTGTTTAACTCAGATTTTTCGTCAGGCGGCCCAGTCTTCAATTATCACCTTTGCCCACCAGATCAACCGTGGTGAGGTGCCAAAGGTGGGTTCTCCTATTCGCCATCCATCCATGTTTAGTGACGGTCGAGATTGTCTCTTCGTTGACTCCGACGAGATAACGGTGGAGCAGTGCCAGTTTATTGTCAGGGCCAAAAGCGCTTTGGAGCGTCTGCAGCAAGAGAGTGTGCAGGGAGTGGTAGAGCGGGATGATCGCAGAGAGGTCGTGGAGGTAGATCATGAGGGGCATCTCTTTTTGGGTGAATTAGACTCTAGTGACCAATCAAAAAGTGAGCTGCGTGCTTTAAAAATTCCAGCTAAATACGATCATGTAAATTTAGAGCAGCTACTCAATGTTGAAAATGAAGTGGAGGAGCTAAAAGCAGTACTAAAAAAGGTCCATCCCTGGTCATCAATCAACTTTGGCTTGAGTGCTACTCAGATGGTTGAGAAACTCTACGCAGAGTCAATTCCTAAATATCTAGGGCAAGGTTTAGAGCTACAGATTCTCTCTCCTATGATCAGAGGATCACTGGGAACCCATAATCTTAACCGCTTAGTGCAGAAATTAATTAATCCCGCCGGTCTTGGTAGACGTGAGCTGGTAGTGGGAGAGAAGCTTTTTAGAGAGCATGATCGGGTGATTCATCGGCGTAATAACTACGATCTAGGGGTGTTCAATGGTGATATTGGGACAATTCTAGAGATTGATAGCAGCGATTTTAACGCAGTAATTAGATATAAGGATGATCGTGGCCATAAGGATATATGTTATCAAAGAGAGGATCTTTCCGAAATTGAGTTGGCTTACGCTATTACCATCCATAAATCTCAAGGGAGTGAGTTTGACGTAGTGATAATCCCCGTTATGACTCAGCACTATAAGATGCTCTATCGAAATTTAATTTATACCGCCTTGACTAGGGCCAAAAAGATGGCGATCTTTGTCGGAACTCGTCGGGCTTTTTCCATGGCGATTGGTAATGATGATGCCCGTATTCGGCAGACAGCATTGCAACACCTGTTAAGCAACATCTCTTAATTTTATATTTGGGAGAGTTTAAAGGAGTAAGTCTAAGTGAAGCTAACAAAAGGTTTTTGGCAGACCTATAAAGAGGTACCTAATGATGCAGTCGTTCCCTCTCACCAACTAATGTTACGGGCGGGGTTAATCCACCGTAGTGCAACTGGCTTGTATAGTGATCTTCCTATGGGATTACGGGTATTACAGAAAATTGAGCAGGTGGTACGGCGAGAGTTAAACCGGATTGACTGTTACGAGCTTACTCTACCAGTAGTAACATCCGCAGAGTTGTGGAAGCAGTCTGGACGTTGGGCAACCTTTGGTAATGAGATGTTGCGACTAACAGATCGTAGTGGTCGTGAATTCTGTATTAGTCCGACCTGTGAAGAGCCAATAGTTGCTCTGTTTAGTAAAACGGTACGCTCTTATAAACAGTTACCAGTTACACTCTATCAAATTCGGACTAAGTTTCGTGACGAGATTCGTCCACGCTATGGAGTGATGCGGGCCCGTGAATTTAATATGAAAGATGCATACAGTTTTCATATTGACCCTGACTCATTAAGGGAGACCTATCAGGAGATCTATCAGGCTTATGAGAGGATATTCAACTCTCTGGGTTTGGAGTTTATTGTGGTAGAAGCAGATGGTGGCACCATGGTTGATGGAGATGCCAAAACACACGAGTTTCAGGTCTTGGCCAACTCAGGAGAGGATCGAGTGATCCGCTGTACCTCTTGCGGTTATGCTGCCAATATCGAGAAGGCAAAGAGCAAGAGATCAAATGTTGAGTTTGATCAATCTCAGCAAGAGTTAGAGTTAGTATCAACCCCCGGACGTCAGACTATCGAAGCAGTGGGGGAGTATCTTAAGATTAAGCCTGAGTGTTCCTTAAAATCACTACTCTACTCATCAGTTAGTGGGACAGGAGCAGATGCAACAGAAGAGATCGCCTTGTTGCTACTCTTGGGAGATGATGAGCTAAACGAAATAAAGCTTAAGGCGCTACTCGGTGGAGATCACATTGCTCCATTAAGTGATGGGGCGATTGAGGCGTTGGGGCTTCATAAAGGCTATATTGGGCCGGCCCAACTGCCAGAGTCTGCCCAGAGTCGTTTACGAGTTATTTTTGATATCGCTATAGAAAAGGATGTCAGCTACGTCGTTGGGGCAAATCAAGTAGATTATCACTTTCGAGGATATGTTCCAACACGTGATGGAGAGGGCCAGTGGGCTGACCTACGTTTGGCAAGGTCCAGCGACCGTTGTGATAGTTGTGATCATTCAGTTGAGGAGATCTGTGGTGTGGAGGTTGGCCACATCTTTGAGTTGGGGCAGAAGTATACCGAGTCGATGGGAGTGACTGTTTTAAATCAGCAAGGAAAGGCAGTTAATCCCTATATGGGGTGTTATGGGCTGGGAGTGGGCAGAACCATGGCCGCAGCAATTGAGCAAAATCATGATCAACATGGAATTATTTGGCCAGTTGAAATTGCTCCCTACCATCTCTATTTTGCTCTTATCTCAAAGTCAGATGAGATTAATCAGCTGGGAGTAGAGATCTATCAACAGTTGGTTGATGCTGGAGTGGAGGTATTGTTTGATGACCGTAAGGCTGGGCCAGGTATGAAGTTTAAGGATGCGGATCTATTGGGACTGCCTCTAAGACTAGTCCTTGGAGAGCGAGACTACAAAGAGAGTGGCAAGTTAGAGTTACGTCAACGTAAGAGTGGACAAAGTTTAGAGGTTAGTCCAAAAGAGTTACTTCCTACGATTAAGCGTCTACTGGGAGAACTTCGTGGAGAGTAATCAAAAAGAGCAAGAGTTAATTATTGGATTGCATAGCGTGGCAGAGGCTTTACAAAATGGTCGGCGCCATCACCGTGAATTGATTGCAACTAGTGAGAGTCTGGCCACTTTAAAAAAGTTATTGAACTCTCAGAGTATCAATATGCCAGAGCTGCCAATTAAGGTCGCCACCGCCCACCACTTGCAAGACATGGCCCGGCAGTTAATGGAGTCCGATGGATACAAATTTAAACGAATCCCCTCTAATCTGATTTTAGTAACCTCTCCAACCCCTATTAAGTCCCCAACTGATATTTTTGTCGCACTGGATGAGCAAAAAGAGAGGGCTGTAAAAATAGTGGTGTTAGATCGAGTAACTGATGCCCACAATGCGGCAGCAATTATGCGTACGATGGCCTTTTATGGTGCTGATTTCCTAGTTACGACCATCAAGGGTAGCTTTGGATTGACCCCCACATTTAGTCGCATATCATCTGGAGCTTTAGAGCATGTCGCATTTGTGCAATGCTCCAGCCTGCCCCGATTTTTAAGTAAGTTGCGTAGCAAGGATATTTCGATTATTGGTTTTGCTGAAGAGGGAGAGTATGCTGCTCAGCTTCAATGGAGCGGGGGATCTTGTTGTTTGGTCTTGGGGTCGGAGGATTTAGGGCTCTCTCATGCGGTTAGACGCATATTACCAAAGATGGTATCCTTGCATAGTAAAGGCGGCATCAACTCCCTAAATGTCTCGGTGGCATCGGCCATCGCAATGGAGCGGTTTTTCTAGCTAGTATCGCCTAATTCCTTAAAAAATAGTTCTTGCTTTAAGGGTGACAACTGTTTATAAAATTCTCTGGTGTTTTTAAGGTGTAAGCTGGCTTAGCTCAGTTGGTAGAGCAGCGGTTTTGTAAACCGCAGGTCGTAGGTTCAACTCCTATAGCCAGCTCCATTTTGCTGAAATTTTTTAGTGAGATTGCTCTTTAATTCACTAATATTACATGCTGGCGAGGTTCCCGAGCGGTCAAAGGGGGCAGACTGTAAATCTGTTGGCTCAGCCTTCGATGGTTCGAATCCATCTCTCGCCACCATTAATAAGCGGGCGTAACTCAGTTGGTAGAGTGCAACCCTTCCAAGGTTGATGTCGCAAGTTCGAACCTTGTCGCCCGCTCCATTGTTTGATCGAGGGAAGCTAGATTCTTCTGGTTATTGCTCACGTGGCTCAGGGGTAGAGCACTCCCTTGGTAAGGGAGAGGTCCCGAGTTCAAATCTCGGCGTGAGCTCCATCTTTTGGCGTTAGGGCCACGATCAGATGGATTTTAGGTTGTCAGTGGCGCGATTTGGAGCGATACTTGCTTTCTGAAACAACGCCTATAATGTTGACCGATCTGTAGATTATAGAGTAGTGAAATATTTGGTTTTATAAATTGTCTATCTAATAATAGTGTTTTTTGAGTAAAGAGGAGTATCTCATGGCCAAGGAAAAATTTGATCGCAGTAAACCCCACGTAAATATCGGGACCATTGGTCACGTTGACCATGGAAAAACTACTTTAACGGCAGCTATTACCATGACGCTTTCAGAGCAGATTGGTGGTGATGTAAAATCTTTTGAAGAGATTGACTCTGCCCCAGAAGAGAAGGCACGTGGTATTACCATTAATACCGCTCACGTTGAGTATCAAACAGCAAATCGTCACTATGCTCACGTTGATTGTCCCGGCCACGCTGACTATGTAAAGAACATGATCACAGGTGCTGCCCAGATGGATGGAGCAATTTTGGTTTGTAGCGCAGCTGATGGCCCAATGCCTCAGACTCGTGAGCACATCCTACTAGCTCGCCAAGTTGGTGTTCCTGCCATGGTTGTCTACCTAAACAAGGTTGATCAAGTTGATGATGAAGAGCTACTTGAGTTAGTTGAGATGGAGCTAAGAGAGCTACTTTCATCTTATGACTTTCCTGGAGATGATATTCCAATCGTTGCCGGATCTGCTTTGGCTGCAATGGAAAAGCGTGATGATAAAATAGGTAAAGAGAGTATCTTGAAGTTGATGGAAGAGGTTGATGCCTATATCCCAACTCCTGAGCGTGATGTTGATAAAGATTTCTTAATGCCAGTAGAGGACGTTTTCTCTATCTCTGGACGGGGAACTGTTGTTACCGGTCGTGTTGAGCGTGGAATTGTTAAGGTTGGTGAGGAAGTCGAGATTATTGGTATCAAAGAAACTTCCAAGACGACAGTAACTGGTGTTGAAATGTTCCGTAAGCTACTTGACGAAGGTCGGGCAGGTGATAATGTTGGGCTTCTACTTCGTGGTGTTAAGCGAGAAGAGGTTGAGCGTGGTCAGTGTATGATCAAGCCAGGTACTGTTAATCCACATAAGAAATTTAAGTGCGAAGTCTATATCCTAAGTAAGGACGAAGGCGGACGCCACACTCCAATTTTCCCTGGGTATCGTCCTCAGTTCTATTTTAGAACAACAGACGTGACTGGTGCAGTTAAGTTGGCAGATGGTGTAGAGATGGTTATGCCGGGTGATAACACCTCTTTTGAAGCTGAGTTGATCACACCGATTGCCATGGAAAAAGGGTTACGTTTTGCAATTCGTGAGGGTGGCCGCACAATTGGTGCTGGGACAGTTTCCGAAATTATTGATTAATTATTTTTTTATTCTATTTAAAGGGCCCTCTCTTTTTTCATTAGTAGGGCCCTCTTTTTTTCTACCCGGGTGTATAGCTCCAATTGGTAGAGCGGCTGATTCCAAATCAGTAGGTTCTGGGTTCAAGTCCTAGTGCGCCCGCCATTTTTTTCATCCAGATTTACGGTTCGACTCCCTAATTATTGCTGTATTTAAGATCGCGATCTTTAGGAACAGTGAATATCTGTGGCGATATTGTTGTGTGTGATATTTTGACGCACCTGCGCTACCAAAAAGAGCGTGGCACCTTTTGGTGAGTACTATACATGACTAGAACGTTCCGGGGTTTCTTCCGGGCGATAATGATTGGTAATTATCTGAAATTGGTAGCTAATAATTATATTGGGGCCTATAATTTTCACTGGATGCTATTTACGCGTCAGTAAATCTAACCTGCTGCATTTTTTGGAGGCGGACTGTGGAGAAGAGAACTCTTGGCTGTTGTCGTGGGGCAGTTGTTCTACAGCTAATGGTAATTGGCGTGGCAATGGCAGGTTCGATCCTATTTTTTTCTAATCGCGTGTCTGATATAAAACGACGTTTAACTCAAAATAAAAAGGTTGAAGCTTATAAGAGTGTTATGCGGGGAGTGATGGCTTATGGATATTATGTACTCAAAGAGAGAATTCATATTAAGCCGAGTACCGGATTAATCGACCCGACCAATATATTGATTACAGATGAAAACAGCCTAGAGCGCCTTCTGCTTAAAAATAATGCTAGTAATGATTTAAAAACGCTTTACGGTGAAAATGGTGTTGCGCTTCCTGAGTTGGTTAATTATTTCAGTACAAATGAGTTTATCGGGAATACTGAATATGAGTTTATAGTTAAAAAAAGTAATATAAATGCAAGTCATCCTCTGTTTGTAGTGTTTGATTCGGGAGCTGACGGACAAAGAGGTGAGAAGATTCAATATCAGTACAAGAGTAGCCTTGAGGGTGCAACCTCTGAAGTATTGGTAAAGATTACGGCGACACTAATTGGTAAGAATGACGAAGAGCTGGCCCATGCCAGTGGACATCTTATCTATTACCCGCGTCAGGTAAATCAATTTGCTCTGACTTTGGCCAGGAATCTGATTATTCCTCCTGCTGGATCAAGTGGTCCGACTGGAGGTGGTGATGGGATCGTTCAAGCTGCTAAGTATAATGTAATAAAAAGTCCGATGCTTTTTCTTTCACCGGTAATGGTTAATGGAAACATCGTTATCCCAAGGCAAAATGGTGCTGATGATATTCAGTTTATGGCACCAGTGATACTTAATGGTAATTTAAAACAGGGGGGCGATCTAGACGATGACAATTATATCGTAGATACAGATATTAATCATCTAACCTATCTATCACAGTACCCAGGATTCACTGGCTTTAAGCGGGGGATGTATATGGGGAAATATGAGCATGCTCTTGAGAATATCTTTGCTCATAACGCTGCTGTTATAGATACCGAGCGAATGGAAAGGTGTATTGACTATCAAAACCGTAAATATGATATCGCACTGACTAATAACAGTCAGCTGCTTATTAAGCGTTTAAGCTCGGACCAACTCTTATTGGGACTGAGTAAACAGAACGAATTTGTCAATGTGGCCAAAGGTGGCGCAACGGGAATGGCAGAGTTAGTGGTTGGTAGTCACAAGGTGCAGTTGGCTACTGATTACCCCCAAATAATCTCCCTGCCGGATGCGGCAGTTGTAGTACCGCAAGTTGGGTCTAATATTGAGAAAAAAAATGGCCACTGGGTTCAAAAGGTTGTTATTCCCGCTGTCATCTGTCCTGCGCCGCTACCAGGGCCCGGAGTTACTCCAGCATGTACTCCTACACCGGAGAGAACGGAGTATAATCCAGTGGTCGTGCCAAATGTTGAGGTTAATCTACACAAAGGGGGTGACAACTATAGTAAAAGCGTTGTCGAGTTAAAGTATAAGGTGGACTCTATCAACACAGCACACTGGGTTATTGATAATGGTAACTTTAAGATTAATGCCCATAACTTTCTAACCGATCCAGCTACCGGGGATGACACACGATCTGATCTCCCCCCCGGCGTAACTATTATTTCGCCCAAAGCGGCCCCACCACTAAAAATTATTTCTGGAAATCTACTATTAAATAATGCTGTTGATGCTAGTTATGATTGGACAGATGTTGAAAATAATGTACCAACGCTACTAAATGAAGAGTGGGATCAGCTAAAGGAGAAGCCCGATTTTTGGGATTACACTGTTTGTGACGGGACGGCCACAACCACAGATGCGACAGCGACAACAGAGAGTTACAATATCAGTTATGCCAGCACCGCTCACACGTCATGGAACTATAATAATGTGTGGAAGGATAAAACTCCCGATGGTGCAAAACTAGGGCAGTTCTATCCTGACCCTGCAATTGATGCCGCCACCTATGCTAATTATTATGATACCACTACAGAACTAGCAAATGCGCAGGATTTTAGCAGTGGCAATCAGGATACCTTTCACTCCCTGTCCATTATGGATCGCTGTGTAGTTAAATCGACAGCCACGCATGTGATGGGATTTTTAATTTGCCGCCATCTGATTATTGAAAATCGTGTGACTCCGCTAAGTATGATTGGCTCATTTGTAGTAGACAAACTGACCAACGAATCAACCAGTGAAATAAAGTGGATGAATATTTTTCACCCAGATGCACGCGCAAAGTTAGATCTTACCGGGAATGGTTTTCTGTCTGCCGGAAGTGCATCTTGTAAGGTCAATCCCACAACTCCTCTTTGGCGGGCAGATATAAGTTCGTCTGAACGTTCTGACATGCTAAGGTGTGATCCCGCTTTTTTCTTACAAAAGGCAGATCCTTTTCGCTGGACTACATTTGATCCACTATGCGGCTTGATTGGTGCTGCCTCCACCGGCACCACTTGCAAGCCCGGAAGTCGTTCTTTTAATTTCTGGTTTACTGTTTTAAACGAGAGGTATTGGTAATGAGGGGGCGATCCGGTTTTTCAATGATCGAGTTAATGGTGGGGATCTCTCTTCTGGGAGTAATAAGCTGGGGAGTATTTAATGGTGTCGAGATGTGGAATGGACAATTCGACGACATGCAAGAGATTTCGACCGGTCATAATATCGTTTCAGAGATACTTAATAGTCTGGTCGTGCGTGGGCCATTTCTTCAGGTGGATCAAACTGACGATGCCGGGATTACCATTTTGACGGACTGGAAAAACAGTAACAAATTGCCGATGGCTTGGAGTAAGGGAGGGGCAGTCTATCCCGTGGTCGAATGCTCAGCCAGTAATTTTGATGGCAGTTGTCCCCGTGGACGTTATGGGTTTATTGTTAAACCAGTAACTGGTTTTCGTGGCTTATATAAAGTGACAATTTTGATTACACATCCCGAGTGGACCAGAGCTCGCATTTTAAATGCAATAACTGGGGAGTAGGACGTGAGATGTAAATCAGCTTTTATTAAATCAGTGTTGAAAAAGAGTGAAGCCTTTACCTTGATAGAGTTGGTTGTCACTATGGCAATAAGCATTGTTGTTGTTATGGGAACAGCTCATCTTTCAACAATCATCACTAAACAGATGAAAAACTTGCATATTAACTCTGCTCTAATTGAAGATAATGCTCTCTTACGCAAAGTTGTCATTAAAGATCTGCTTCATGCCGGTCCATCATTTGATTTTTTAATCGAGGATGAATTTGATGTTATTGGTGATAATCCACCAGCCTCAATTGATAATTTTTGGAAGAGCTATGGAAAAGAAGAAGCTGATTTTAGCGTCGTAGTTGTTTTACAGAGTGCAGGTGATTATTTCTACATATTAAAAACAGATAACAGTCTATTCGATGGTGATGGTGATGGTGTTTTTGAAGGTAAAAGAGCATTTTTTGTTAATCCAGTGTCAATATCTAACTCTGCTGGTACTCTAGTCAGAGGCAAGATGGAAGATGAGCTTGCTACCATCTGGGAAGCTGATCATCACCTTAAATTCAAGGCTTTAACCCGAATTGAGGATCGAGAGTACGCTTTTTTAATCAAAATTGACCAAAATACCACTGTACCTGACAACTTTTGTGGGCAGCAGGAGTTCTCCTGTCAGCCTCCATCTACTTTGCGCTGTAGTGTTTCAAATATAGCAAATTTAAACCAATATTTAGGTTGTCTGCCAGTGCAGGGAGCCTTTGCCAATGTGCTAGTTTCCCCTGTGGAATTAGTACGTTATGAGTTAAGAGCCTCTCCCCGTAAGTCTGAACCGGGCCTAAGAGTTTACCGTATTGTTGAGGGGCGAGAGCAGCTAATTGCCACTAGAGTACGTTGGATTAGTTTTGCCAGAAATGACTTGAGTGATACTATTGTTAGTATGAGTAGCAGATTCTATAAAGTTTTGGACAGGGTTCAGGAAGTTCAACCAACAGAATAGTAGATACTGCTTTAAAACATTAGGAGGTGTAGTATGAAAACTTTATCAAAATGGAGGATTGTTGCAAGCGTAAGTATGCTGATAGTTACATTCACTCTGTTCGCCCAGACCTCCGTACTACCGGTCGGTAGTGGTAGTGGTGACTCTCTGATCCAGTCTAATGCGCCATCAGGTCTGCCGGGTAAAATTACGGTTAGGGCCAGCTGTTATGGTACAAATAATCGCTCAACTAGCAACCCACTCTCTGACGAAGGGATTATCTATCTCTATATCTCAGCTGAGGAGCTGGATAAGGTCTTTATCATCAAGTTTCCAGGAATGCTGACCAAAAGTTATTCTGGAGGCAGTAATAGTGAAAGTTGTGGAATTTATAGTGGTAAATTATCTGAGGTAAATGTTGAGTCCCCCTCTCCTGCTGACTATAGTTATACCCCAGCCGATTGCTCTACTGGGAATATCATTGCAGATGCCGTAGGCTTTGTTCTTAACCGAACCAGGAGAGATCGGGACGGTGCGAGTGGTGTCTCACTGACCGCGTTTAGTTATCAGACATTTGCTGGTGGCGCCAGGGCGGCGAGATCATATTATGGTTCAACCGGCAAGATGGGAGGGGGTACTAAGCATACAAATCTTACGTATAGTGAGGGGCAAGCTAGTAACGGTGCTTACTCTGTTGAGATCTCGTTAGATGTAACTTACCCAGGACAAGACGGTTTTTGTGGTGGTTATCACTCCCCATTAATGTTCTTTTTTAGCAGCGCTCGACCGGCATTTACCGGTAGTAGCAAGTTAATGCGTGCCAAACGGGGTGGAGGAATGACCTTTTGGGTAGAGAAAAACCATCAAGGATATTTTTTGGCCAAGCTGGATAGTAAGAATCGTAGTAAAGGAATCTATCGTGCAAATCAGCTGTTTGGTGATGAGAAGTATTTTCAAAATGGATTTAGCGCCCTTAGTATGCATGACAGTAACGGAGATTACCAGATCGACAAGAGGGATAAGGTTTGGAAGGATCTAGTGCTGTGGAAGGATAAGGATAGCAATAGTCGCTCTTCCAAGGGGGAGCTCCACTCATTGAGCTCTTTGGGAGTAACTAAAATTGATTTGCGATATAATCATAACTTTCAGAGAAGCTATGCTGATCGTGCGACTGCCATTGGAAAGAGTAGTTTTGATTACCGACGAGGAAAGAGTACCTCTAAGGGGGTAGTTATCGATATCTTCTTCCGTGAGCATCAGTAATTTCTACGTTATGATTATTAACTAATAAGCTAAAGGGGGGACTGTGTCCCCCTTTTTCATGATCTCGGACAAATCTTTAATGCCTGATCTGTAACTCCGATAACACATTGATTTCCCATGAAGTTTTAGTTAAGTTGATAGGTTGACACTATATACTAGACAATTAGGTTTTTTTACTGCATATAGAGCATTCACTATGACTATAATGGGTTGTTTACCATCCTTAAGTGTGGGGTGAGTTAGTGTGTTGAGGTTACTATGAGTATAATTCGAGCTGAAGATGAGAAAAAGTGGATTAACGCTTTTATCGCTCTTTGCAGCATTTTGGCTGGCTTTGTTGTTATCCGCTTTGTTGGTCAACTAGGCGAGTGGTTTGATTTAGAAGCTAGAATCGATTACTTTCTAGGATTAACTCAGGGATTGGGGATTCTAATTGGATTTGTCTCCTTTATGTTTATTAGTCGTAATAAGAACTCGATGAACTATTTTAAAGAGGTCTATGGACAGTTAACTAAGGTGGTTTGGCCAGACAAAGACTCCGTTGTCAAGTTGACGATTGGAATTGTGATTGGTATCTCCATCGTTAGTGGCATATTGGTTTTGGTAGATTTTATCTTCAGGAAGTTGTTGGCATTTATCTATTAATGAGAGATTTGGTAAATCTTGGGCTTTAAGGATATTTAAAAATGGTAAGTGATGGTAGTGACAGTGTAGTTGAAAAGGCTCCAAGTGATCAGGAGGTTTCTGCAACTGAGACTGGAGCGGAGCAAAATAGTAGCACTGAATCGAAAGATGCTTCGACAAATGGTGAGTGTGAAGCAGAAGATGGTGAGCCGAGAGTTTTAGCTAAGGGAGACACCCCTGATTTTAAGTGGTTTGTTGCCAAGACTATGACTGGCCAAGAAAACAAGGTTCGTCGCTCGCTACAGGAGCGCGTGGTTAACTTTAAATTGACTGAGTTTTTTGCAGAAATAATTGTTCCTGAAGAGTCTGTAATTACCAATGTAAATGGTAAAAAGCGTACGATTAAGAAGAAATTTTTCCCCGGTTATGTGCTAGTTAAGATGATTATGAATGATGAGACTTGGCACACCGTAAGGGATACCGATAAAATAACTGGTTTTGTTGGAGGAAATTCTGATCATCCTATGCCGATGTCTGAGAGTGAAGTCGAGTATATGATCAATCAGTTTGAGGGCGGGGGCAAGAAAACGCGTACTGCAATCAGCTTCAGTGAGGGTGAAACAGTTAAGGTTACTGAGGGACCATTTGCCTCTTTTGTGGGTACTGTGGAGTCCATTAATGAGAAAGGAAAAGTGAAAATTAATGTCTCTATCTTTGGGCGACCGACTCCAGTTGAGTTGGATGTCTCTCAGGTAGAGAAAGTATCATAAGATAGTTTTAAAGTTTAATAGATTATAGTTTGTTGTTAAAGAGAGGACAGGGTCATGGGGAAGAAAGTTAGTGGATTTATCAAACTCCAAATAGCAGGTGGAAAGGCTAACCCCTCACCTCCGATTGGACCGGCCTTAGGTCAACGTGGTGTAAATATTATGGAGTTTTGCAAAGCATTTAATGCGAAAACTCAAAAAACGGCGGGGGTTCTGCTGCCTACAATCATAACCGTTTATACGGATCGCTCGTTCAGCTTTGTTACCAAAACTCCTCCAGCTTCCTATCTTCTAAAGGATAAGTTAAAGCTTCCTAAAGGGTCTTCTAAGCCAGGTCATGAGGTTGGCGGTACTGTTCCTAAAAATGTTGTAGAAGAGATTGTAAAAGATAAAGAGGTCGACCTAACTGCGGCCACTCCTGAAGCTGGGATGAGAATTATTGAAGGTTCAGTTAGATCAATGGGACTTAAACTGGAGTATTAGTTGCGGGCAGCTAAAAAAGAAATTTTAGCTTAGGCCTGCTGATTTTTTTTACGGGAGACTTTATTAGTCGTTTGTACCGAGGAGATTAGAGGTGAAAAAACATTCGAAGAAGCATCTGGAAGCTATTGCCAAGGTAGACAAATCCAAGCGTTATTTACTAGATGAAGCGATCACACTGACGAAAGAAGTGTCATATGCCAAATTTGACGAAACCGTTGAGTTGGTTTTTCGTCTTGGTGTTGACCCGAGGCACGCTGATCAAATGATCCGTGGTGCATTGGCGATGCCAGGGGGAACAGGCAAGGAGATTAAGGTCTGTGTAATCACTTCTGGAGATAAAATTAAAGCAGCAGAGGAGGCGGGAGCCGATTTTGTTGGTAGTGATGACTTAGTTCAAAAAATTCAGGGTGGCTGGATGGATTTTGACCGAGTAATCGCTAGTCCCGATATGATGGGCAAGCTAGGGCGCTTAGGACGTATTCTTGGACCTCGTGGCTTGATGCCAAATCCCAAGCTAGGAACTGTTACTCCAGATGTTGCAAAAGCTGTAACTGAGCAGAAGGCTGGAAAGGTTGAGTATCGGACAGAGAAAAAGGGTATTATCCATGTGCCAATCGGAAAACGCTCCTTTGAAGATACACGAATCAAGGATAATTTTATCGCCATCCTGTCTGCGATTATCAAAGCGAAGCCAACTAGTGCCAAAGGCACTTATTTAAAAAGTTTAACCATATGTACAACTATGGGGCCAGGTATCAGGCTTGATACTCAAGAAGTTGTTTCATTGGTGAGCAAATAACGAAAACTACGTAAGACCCGTAGAGATGGGTTGATTTATTAGGTTATGAGGTGAGATATGCTAAGCCGTTCAGACAAAGAGGGAATTGTTGCTGCTCTCAAGGATAAGTTAGATAGAGCACAAGCGGTCTATCTAACTAATATGATTGGGATCACTGCAAACAGTGCAGTTAAGATTAGAAAAGAGGTCAGAGAGGCTGGTGGCGCAGTAGTTGTTACTCGTAACACCCTCTATAAGCGTGCTAGTCAGGGTACTGACTGTGAGCAGATGCTTTCTGATTTGAAGGGAACTAACGCTTTGGCGTTTGCCTTTGATGATGTAGCAGCAGTGGCGAAAGCCTTGCACGAAGCTGGAAAAGAGCTGAAAGAGGTTGAGCTGGTTGCTGGTATTCTTGAGGGGAAGTCACTAAATAGTGCCGAGCTGAAAGAGCTTGCTACTCTACCTGGCAAGGATCAGATGTTGGCAACATTGCTGGCAACTTTCAATGCCCCAGTATCTGCGTTTGTCCGAGTGCTTCACGCTATAAATGAGGAGCGCGGCGGCGGCGAGGTAGTGGCCGAGACAGAAGAAAAACCAGAAGAGAAAACAGAAGAGGCAGCCAAAGAGTAGCAGCCGTTAATTATAATTAATGTACGAGTTAGACTGTATAAAAGTTTAAGATAAGCTAAGAGGGAGAGAACAATGAGTATCACAAATGAACAATTGATTGAGCATGTTTCCGGCATGTCTGTTTTAGATTTAGCAAACTTGGTAAAAGAGTTAGAAGAGAAATTTGGTGTCTCTGCTGCTCCTGTTGCTGTTGCTGGTGCTGGTGTTGCCGCGGAAGCTCAAGCGGAACAGACTGAGTTCACCGTTGTTCTTGCTGATTTTGGAGCGAAAAAGATCAATGTTATTAAGGAAGTTCGTGCGATTACAGGACTTGGCTTGAAAGAGGCTAAAGATCTGGTTGAAGGATGTCCTAAAAACGTGAAAGAAGAGGTCGATAAAGCTGAAGCTGAAGAGATCAAGAAAAAGCTGGAAGCTGCTGGCGCGAAAGTTGAGCTTAAGTAGCGGCTTGATGGTTCGGATCTAAATTAAAGTTAATTATGGGCGCAAGTTGATGGATAGTACCATCAATTTGTGCCTTCTTGCGCTTTTTAAAGCATAAGGTTTTAAGGGTTTTTCGTTTATGTCTCGAGGAGATCTCTAATGACTCAGATTTTTTCACCTAATGAGTGGTATCGTAAGCAGTTTTCTAAAATTACTACCGTATATGATACTCCATCTCTAATGAAGTTGCAGGTAAAGTCATATGATGAATTTCTGCAAATGGATCTCCCCCCGTCTAAGCGGGAGGTGAAGGGACTTGAAGCAGTTTTCCGCTCAGTCTTTCCTATCTTCGATTTTAATAAGACAATCTCTTTGGAGTATGTCAGCTATAATTTAGAGGAGCCTAAGTACACTATTAAAGAGTGTCGACAGCGTAGTCTCTCCTACGAGTCGCCACTTAAAGTAGTGGTACGTATGGTCTTCTATGAGGTTAATGTTGATAAGGATGGCCAAGAGCAGAGAACAGTCTCATCTATTAAAGAGCAAGAGGTCTATTTAGGAAATATCCCCCTAATGGCCAAAACTGGATCATTTGTCTACAACGGCACAGAGAGAGTCATTGTTTCACAACTTCACCGCTCTCCCGGTATCGTATTTGAACATGATAGTGGAAAAACCCACTCCAGTGGCAAGTTGTTATACTCTGCAAGAATCATTCCTCATCGCGGTTCGTGGCTTGACTTTGAGTTTGATCATAAAAATCTTCTCTTTGCCCGAATTGATCGTAAGAGAAAAATTCATGCCACAGTTGTACTTAAGGCAATGGGATACTCCACATCGGATATCTTGAAAAAATTCTATCAGCTAGAGCAGATTGATATCAAGAAGGGGGGACATGTAACCCGAACCCTTGATCTAAATCTACTATTAGGCACTCGAGCTATTCGTGATGTGGTTGACTCTAAAGGCAAGGTAATAGTTAAGTCGGGCCTTAAATTTACAAAATCATCTATTCGTAAGTTGCATGAGGTAAAACTTAAGTGCCTGCCTGCCACCCTTGAGGATCTTGAGGGCAGAGTTGTTGTTGATGATATCTTTGATCAGTCAACTGGCGAAGTTATCTGTCTGGCCAATGAGGCGTTAAGTGAAGGCAAGATTAAAGAGATGATCGCTGCTGGTTTCACAAAATTCAATATTCTCTATATTGACCAAGTCAACTTTAGTGATCAGGTTAGAAATACTCTTTTGCTTGATAAGACGGACTCCCAAGAGGATGCTCTGATTAGAATTTTTGAGCGTCTTCGTCCTGGAGAGCCGCCAACACTGGAAGCAGTTGAAACTCTTTTTCGCAATCTCTTCTTCAATGAGGAACGTTATGATCTGTCTAAAGTAGGACGGATGAAAATCAATTACAAATTTGGAATGAGTGTACCAGTTGAAAATACGGTGCTTACTCATGATGATATTTGGAAGACGCTGCAATATTTGGTTGATCTAAATAATGGAAAAGGGCGAGTTGATGATATTGATCATTTAGGTAATCGTCGAGTTCGTGCAGTTGGTGAACTATTAGAGAATCAATTTCGCGTTGGTTTAGTCCGGATGGAACGTGCAGTAAAGGAGCGGATGGCAATTCAAGAGGTTGAGACCATGATGCCCTATGATCTAGTTAATCAAAAGCCAGTAGCGGCTGCGATTAAAGAGTTCTTCGGATCATCTCAGTTATCCCAATTTATGGATCAGACCAATCCACTCTCCGAGGTTACTCACAAACGTCGTCTTTCAGCATTAGGACCTGGGGGGCTAACTCGTGAACGAGCTGGCTTTGAGGTGCGAGATGTTCATAGTACCCACTACGGAAGGATGTGTCCGGTTGAGACTCCAGAAGGACCAAATATTGGTTTGATCACCTCCTTGGCAACCTATGCCAAGGTATCAGAGTATGGATTTATCGAGACCCCTTATCAGGTGGTAAATGACAAGGGTATCCTAGAAAAAGATGTGAAATATTTTTCTGCCTTTGAAGAAGAGGGAAAAGTTATCGCTCAGATCTCTAACCACTATATCAAGAATGGTAAAATCCACGGTGAGCACATTACTGCCAGAAGGCAGGGTGAGTTTGCCATGGCAGCAGCAGATGAAGTTGACCTAATGGATGTCTCTCCATCACAGATGGTATCAATCGCTACCTCATTGATTCCATTTTTAGAGCATGATGATGCGAACCGGGCTTTGATGGGATCGAATATGATGCGCCAGGCAGTTCCAGTTGTTAAGACTGATGCTCCGATTGTTGGAACTGGTGTTGAACGTGTTGTTGCCCGTGACTCTGGAGCAATTGTTATCGCCAAACACAATGGCCGGGTTATTTTTGTAGACTCAACCCGTATTGTTATTCAACGAGATAGTTTTGCAGAGGGTGAGTCCGGAGTTGATATTCATAAGCTGATTAAGTATCAGCGTACTAATCAGAACACCTGTAATAACCAACGTGCTCTTGTAAAAGAGGGTGACCGAGTAACTAAGGGGATGGTTATTGCTGATGGACCGGCAACTCATAACGGCGATATTGCCGTTGGACAGAACGTACTAGTGGCATTTATGCCATGGAGTGGTTACAACTATGAGGACTCGATTCTAATTAATGAGGATCTTCTAACTCAAGATGTTTTTACCTCTGTCCATATTGAGTGTTTCGATATTGAAGCACGTGATACTAAGCTAGGAAAAGAGGAGATTACTCGCGATATTCCTAACATTAGTGAGGAAGCACTCAAGGATTTAGATGAAGCTGGAATCATTCGTGTCGGTGCAATTGTTAAACCCGGAGATGTTTTAGTTGGCAAGATTACTCCTAAAGGCGAGACACAACTATCACCTGAAGAAAAACTGTTAAAGGCGATCTTTGGTGATAAGGCGGGGGATGTAAAAGATACCTCTCTTCGAGTTCCATCATCTGTTTATGGAACAATCATTGATGCGAGAATCTATACACGAGAGGGGGTTGAACTCGACTCACGCTCCAAAGAGATTATTGATCATGAAAGTAATCTAATTCGCCGGGATGAGCGGATTGAGATTAAGGCGATTCAGGCTTCATCAATACAGAAGATTGCCAAGATGTTAAAGGGAGTCAAAATTAGTGATGTCCTAGTTTCTGAGGATGGATCAACAGAGCTATTGGCCAAGAGTACCGAGATTACAGGAGAAGTGCTTGCTTCGATTCCATTTGAGTTAATTGGTTATCTACCACTGGAAGTCTCTCTGGAAGAAAAGCTAGGTGAGTACTTTGCAGATGTCAGAAACAGAATTAGCCGTGTAAGAACTCATGCCAATGATGAAATTGCCAAGCTCCACCGTGGTGATGAATTACCTCCGGGAGTAATCAAGAAGGTTAGTATCTACGTGGCGATTAAGCGTAAGTTGCAGACCGGTGATAAAATGGCGGGACGCCATGGCAACAAAGGTGTTATTTCGAATATTCTTCCTCAAGAGGATATGCCATTTTTAGCTGACGGAACTCCTGTTGAGATCGTTCTAAATCCACTAGGTGTTCCATCTAGAATGAATATTGGCCAGCTACTTGAGCTGCACCTTGGATGGGCCGGATGGGGCCTAGGTGAGAAAATTTCCGAAATGATTGAGGCGCGATGCAAGGTGGATGAGTTGAAAGATTTTATCTACGCCATCTATAAGGAAGATCGAGTAAAGCAGTGGTTGCAAAAAGCTACTGACCGCCAAGTCAAAGAGGTTGCCAACCAACTTTCCACCGGAGTTCGTTTCTCCACCAGCGTTTTTGATGGTGCGACGGAGACCGACATTGAGGATATGTTAGAACTGGCAGATTTAGATCGAAGTGGTAAGACGACACTCTTTAATGGAATTAATGGAGATGTCTTCTCCGAAGATGTTACCGTTGGTGCTATGTATATGTTGAAGTTGCACCACCTGGTAGATGAGAAAATCCATGCAAGATCTACTGGTCCCTACTCTCTGGTTACTCAGCAACCACTGGGTGGTAAAGCACAGTTTGGTGGTCAGCGATTAGGAGAGATGGAAGTTTGGGCACTTGAAGCTTATGGGGCAGCATATACGCTCCAAGAGTTTTTGACCGTCAAGTCAGATGATATCATCGGTAGAACTAGAATGTACGAGTCGATTGTTAAAGGTGAGCAGGTGCTAGAGCCAGGCTTACCAGAGTCATTCAATGTTCTAATTCATGAGCTGCAAGCACTCTGTCTAGATGTAAAGCTAGACGAGAGCAGTGAAGAAGAAGCCGAAGTAATTACCACTTTATAATTTCAGGGGGCCGAAGTTAGATGAAAGACCTACTAAACTTTTTTGATAAACCAAAAGATCCTGTCAGCGTAGAGTCCGTTTCTATCAGGATGGCTTCTCCCGACACCATTAGAGAGTGGTCTTTTGGAGAGGTTAAGAAACCGGAAACGATTAACTATCGTACGTTTAAACCTGAAAGAGATGGACTCTTTTGTGCCAAGATTTTTGGCCCGGTTAAAGACTATGAGTGTATCTGTGGTAAGTACAAGCGGATGAAACATCGTGGCGTTGTTTGTGAAAAATGCGGCGTTGAGGTAACTCTTTCTAAAGTACGGCGTGAACGCTGTGGCCATATAGAGTTGGCAACCCCCGTGGCACACATCTGGTTTTTACGCTCACTTCCCTCTCGTTTGGGAGCGATGCTGAATCTATCCTTAAAAGAGTTAGAGAAAGTTCTCTACTATGAGTCCTATATTGTTGTTGAATCGGCAACTCATGCTCAAGATGGCGGATTGGACATTGGGCGGGTAATTTCTGAGCAGCAGTATTTAGAGCTTAAGGAAGCCAATATTGATTTCGAAGTTGGAATGGGTGGCGAGATTGTTAAAAAGCTGCTGAAAAAAATTGACTTAGATCTTGAAAATAAGGAGCTTCGGCGAGATTTAGAGACTGTTACTGCTGAGATGGCACGAACGAAACTCATCAAGCGTTTGAAAGTAATTGAATCTTTATTGAGGTCTGATAATAAGTGTGACTGGTTCATGATGGATGTTATTCCCATCTTGCCACCTGATCTACGACCATTGGTTCCTCTAGAGGCGGGACGTTTTGCAACCTCTGATCTTAATGATCTCTACCGTCGAGTAATTAACCGTAATAATCGCTTGAAGCGTTTAAAGGAGCTTAATGCTCCTGAGATTATCATTCGTAATGAGAAACGAATGTTGCAAGAAGCAGTCGATGCTCTCTTTGATAATGGACGTCGTGGGAAGGTCTTTACGGGTGCTAACAAGCGTCCGTTGCGCTCTCTATCTGATATGTTAAAAGGAAAGCAGGGCCGTTTTCGTCAAAACCTTCTTGGGAAGCGAGTGGATTATTCCGGTCGTTCCGTAATTGTTGTTGGTCCCAAACTGCGTCTGCATCAATGTGGATTGCCTAAATTGATGGCACTAGAACTTTTTAAGCCATTTATTTATAATAAGTTAATTGATAAAGGTCACTGTACTACTATTAAAGTTGCTAAGCGGATGGTTGATCAGCAGAAGCAAGAGGTGTGGGATATTTTAGAAGAGGTGGTAATGGAGCATCCGGTTCTGTTAAATCGGGCGCCAACACTTCACCGGCTAGGTATCCAAGCTTTTGAGCCAGTCTTGATTGAGGGGCGGGCAATTCAACTGCACCCATTAGTCTGTACGGCCTTTAACGCTGACTTTGATGGTGATCAGATGGCGGTGCATGTTCCTCTGTCACTGGAGGCACAGGTCGAGTGTAGAGTACTTGCTATGTCTACTAACAATATTCTCTCACCGAAAGATGGAACACCAACAATTGTTCCAACTCAGGATATTGTACTGGGACTATATTATATGTCTCGCTTACGTCCCTTTGCTCCTGGTTATGGTAAAGTGTTTGCCTCCAAAGAAGAGGCACAGTTTGCTTATCATACCGGTAATATCCACCTGCAAGCGCCAATTAAAGTTCGAATTAATGGGGTATTGCATGAGACATCGGTTGGTCGTACTTTTGTCTTCGATGTAATTCCAGACTGTCTAAAGTATGAGGATATTAACCAGACCTTGAACAAAAAGGCGCTGGGAGCTTTGATCAACAAGGCTTGTCAGCAAGGAACGGAGAAAGATACCGTACTGCTCGCTGATGCCATCATGAAGTTGGGGTATGACTACGCCACCCGTGCTGGTATCTCGATTAATATTCACGATATGACCATCCCTGCTGAGAAAGAGGGGATTCTACAGAAAGCTTATAATGAAGTGGATGCAGTTAGCGAAGAGTACAACGAAGGTGCGATTACCAACGGCGAACGATACAATAAGATTGTTGACGTATGGGCACAAACTAATGAGAAGCTATCCAAGGTCATGATCGAGGGCTTATCTACTCAAGAATTTAGGGGAAAACAAAAAGGAGAGAAGGTGGTCGCTCCATCTTTTAACTCTGTTTTTATGATGGCTGACTCTGGTGCCCGAGGTTCTACTACTCAGATGAGACAGTTGGCTGGAATGAGAGGCTTGATGGCCAAGCCATCAGGTGAGATTATTGAGACACCGATTACTTCGAACTTTAGAGAAGGACTTTCGGTGTTACAGTATTTTGCTTCTACTCACGGTGCCCGTAAAGGTCTTGCTGATACAGCACTTAAAACTGCCAACTCTGGATATCTAACTAGAAGATTGGTGGATGTTGCTCAAGATGGCATTATTCGTAACGTTGATTGTGGTTCAACTGACGGCATTGCTCTTACTTCTCGAATTGAAGCTGGTGAGATTATTGAGCACGTTAGTGATCGTGCAATGGGACGTGTGACAGCGCAAGCAATTATTGGAAATGATGGAAAGGATCTCTTTCCTCGTAACCACCTTCTAACTGAATATGATATTCCAGTTATGATTGAGCATGGTGTTGATATGATTAAGGTTCGCTCAGTGCTAACCTGCCTTGAACGACACGGCTTTTGTGCTCACTGTTTTGGGCGTGACTTGGCCAGAGGGAAGTTGGTTAGCATCGGTGAGGCCGTTGGTATTATTGCTGCACAATCGATTGGTGAACCGGGAACTCAGCTAACCATGCGTACCTTTCACGTTGGAGGAACAGCAACAGCAGGCGCTCAGGTAAATAAGAGTGAGGTCAGAACTTCTGGTAAAATTGTCTTTGAAAATGTTGTTGTTGCTCGTGGATCTGAGAATATCTTGATTGTAATGAACAAAGTTGGTGAAGTGCTAGTTAAAGATGCCCAGGGTATCGAAAAAGAGCGCTATCCAGCGACCTATGGAGCAAGACTCTTCTTCGATGAGGGAGATAGTGTCAAGGTTGGTGATAGAATCCTAGAATGGGACCCGTTCTCAATTCCAATTCTGACAGAAGTTGCTGGTCGGGTAAAGTTTGAGGACTTAGTTGTTGGTAGTACTGTTGGTGAGCAGGTGGATGCGATCACAGGACTTACTCACCGAGTAATTACTGAGTCAAAGGATACCTCACTACAGCCACGGGTGGTAATTGTCGATAAAGATGACAAGCCAATCGTTATTCCAGGAACTACAAAGCGAGTTGCTAGCTATCGACTTCCCGTTGGATCTAATATTGTTGTCGAGGTCAATGATCAGATAGGCATTGGCGATCCCATTGTTAAAATTCAGAGGGAGACAACAAAGACAAAAGATATCACCGGTGGTCTACCTCGTGTTGCGGAACTTTTCGAAGCGAGAAAGCCGTCTAACGCTGCTCAGATTGCAGATGTGGCTGGAACCGTTGAATTTGGTGCTGAGGTTCGAGGTAGCCGTAAGATTATTATCAATCCTCAGGAGGGAGAGCCCAAAGTTTACAAAGTTCCTAAGGGGCGCTATGTGATTGTAAATGAGGGGGACTATGTCCGAGAGGGCGATCCGATTATGGACGGTGCTAGCGATCCGCATGATATTTTAAGGGTACTGGGCGTAAAAGCTCTCGCCAATTATATCATTGATGAGATCCAAGAGGTCTATCGTCTGCAAGGTGTTAATATTGATGATAAGCACGTAGAGGTAATTGTTAGCCAGATGTTGAAGAAGGTGGAGATTGTTAGTGGCGGTGATTCATCCATGGTAATAGGAGACACAATTACCAAGGGCGAGATGTTGGAGCTTAATGAGAGGCTTAGAGAGGATGATCTTGAGCCAATTCAGACACGTCCACTACTACTTGGCATCACCAAGGCTTCTCTAACCACGGAATCTTTTATTTCAGCAGCTTCTTTTCAAGAGACGACTAAGGTCTTAACTCAAGCCACCTTGGAAGGTAAGCGTGACTCATTGCGAGGGCTAAAAGAGAACGTAATTATGGGGAAATTGATACCTGCTGGTACAGGAATTCCTCAATATCGGGATTTTGAAGCATTAGCCGAGGGTGACATGGAGCATCATGTGGAAGATGAAGAGGATGCTGCTTCACTAACAATATGATAAGAGTTGTTACTTTTATGCTAAATACTTGTCGAAGGCTTGGGGCCATGCTAAATACCTCCAAGCTATATATTAAATTGTTAAGCTGTTAGAAGTTTGAAGGAGTGGAGAGAAGATGCCGACGATTAACCAGTTAATTCGTAAGGGACGAGTTGATAAGTATACTAAAACAAAGTCCCCTGCCTTGCAATCATGTCCCCAAAAACGTGGGGTTTGCGTCAGAGTCTATACGACTACTCCAAAAAAGCCGAACTCTGCGATGAGAAAAGTCTGTCGAGTCAAGCTAACTAACGGATTTGAAGTAACATCATACATTGGTGGAGAGGGGCACAGTTTGCAGGAACACTCCATTGTAATGATTAGAGGCGGAAGAGTTAAAGATCTTCCTGGTGTTCGTTACCATACAATTCGTGGAACACTTGATACCACTGGTGTAGATAATCGTGGTCAAGGGCGATCCAAGTACGGCTGTAAGAGACCTAAGAAGTAGTTGAGGAGATATTTGTTATGAGTAGGAAGCATAGAGCTGAAGTTAGAGAAGTTTTACCCGATCCCCGGTATCAGGATGTGGTTGTGACTAAGTTTATCAACCTAATGATGAAGGGGGGGAAGAAATCTATCTCAGAGAAAATCTTCTACGGTGCACTTGATATTGTTGAGCAGAAGAGCGGAGAAGAGCCCTTGAAAGTTTTCAAGAAGGCACTAAGTAACGTTAAACCAGCGGTTGAAGTGAAGTCTCGTCGAATTGGTGGAGCAACTTATCAGATTCCAGTTGAAGTTAGAACTGTCCGTCGCCAGTCATTGGCACTTCGTTGGTTGTGTGAATATTCTAGCAAGCGCGGTGGCAAGACAATGATAACCAAGTTAGCAGATGAAATTTTAGATGCTGCTGCTGGGCGTGGTGCTTCTGTCAAGAAGCGCGAAGATGTCTACAAGATGGCTGAAGCCAACAAAGCTTTTGCCCATCTACGTTGGTAGTTAATTACACTTTATTTCACCTCTATCCTAATGGGGTAATTGTAGATGGCGGTCTTATCCGTTGATTCCATTCGTAACATTGGGATCATCGCTCATATTGATGCTGGCAAAACAACTACCACCGAGCGCATTCTCTTTTATTCAGGTATAAATCATAAAATTGGTGAGGTTCATGATGGTGCGGCCACCATGGATTGGATGGTGCAGGAGCAAGAGCGAGGAATTACTATTACCTCTGCTGCTACGACCTGCCCTTGGAATAAGCGTTCGATTAATATTATCGATACTCCCGGCCATGTAGATTTCACAGTAGAAGTTGAGAGGGCGTTAAGAGTTCTCGATGGAGCTGTCGGGGTGTTTGATGCTGTTTCAGGTGTTGAACCACAATCGGAGACAGTTTGGGCACAAGCTGATCAGTACAAAGTCCCCCGCATCGCCTTCATTAATAAAATGGATCGAGTTGGAGCTGATCTCCATTGTGGCGTTGAGGAGATTAACCAAAAGCTTAATAAAAATGCCTGCCTAATCCAACTTCCAATTGGTAATGAGAGTGATTTTTCAGGAGTGGTGGATCTCCTCACTATGAAAGCACTAATCTGGAGTGATGACGATCAAGGTGAGGATTTTACAGTCTCAGAGATTCCGGCTGAACTTAAAGATGAAGCAGAGCATGCCAGAGAGGAGTTAATTGAAGCATTGGCCGATCTTGATGATGAGCTAGCCGAGAGCTATCTCAATGGGGACAAAATTGAAGTTTTACTATTAAAAAGTGTTATCAGAAAGACGGTTTTGGCCAGTCAGTTTGTTCCCGTGTTATGTGGATCTGCTTTTAAAAATAAGGGCGTTCAACCACTACTGGATGCAATTGTTGACTACCTACCATCTCCTCTAGATCGAGGGGAGATTAATGGCGTTGCTCCTAAAAAAGGAAAAAAAGCCAAAAAGTCTAAACGGCAGGGAGATGAGCAGGAGTTTGATCAAGATAGTCGCAAACCATCCGCTGATGATATGTTTAGTGCTCTGGCATTTAAAATAACCAGTGATCCCTTCGTGGGTAATTTAACCTATCTTAGAATCTATTCTGGTACCCTTAAGAGTGGTCAGACAATCTACAACCCTTTACAGCAGAAGCGTGAGCGGATTGGAAAAATATTACAGATGCATGCTAATAAAAGGCGTGAGCTACCTACCGCTAGTGCGGGGGATATCATTGCAGTTGCAGGCCTGAAGGAGACCACAACTGGTGAGACGCTCTGTACTGAGCATAAACCTATTATCTATGATCTGATGGAGTTTCCCGAGTCTGTCATCTCAGTGGCGATTGAGCCCAAAACGAGTGGTGATGAAGATAGAATGCTTACCTCTCTTGAGCAGTTAAAAAAAGAGGACCCATCATTCTATTTTATTAACAATACTGAAACAGGACAGTTACTAATCTATGGCATGGGTGAATTACATCTGGAGATTATTGTAGATCGACTTAACCGTGAGTTTAAAGTGGCGCTTAATGTTGGTCAGCCTCAAGTCTCCTATCGCGAGACCATCTCATCCCAAGCAGCAAAGGAGTATACCTTTGACCGAGAGCTTGGTGGCAAGAGTCACTTTGCTTGTTGCAAAGTCAAGGTCTCTCCCTCTAAAGAAGATGGCCCAGTCACATTCTCTTCAAGCTTGAAAAAAGATGAGCTGCCAGCAGAAATTGTTGATGGCATTGAAGAGAGTATTATAGACGGCTCGATGGCTGGTGCGATGGCCGGATACCCGATGATTAACGTTGATGTTACGTTGGTTGGAGTTGGACAAAACAAAGATGAAGAGCTATCTGAGGTAGCATATAAAATTGCTGCCGCATCTGCCTTTAAGGAGGCTTCGGTGGAAGCTGGTCTGGTACTAATGACACCAGTTATGGCCTTAGAGGTTATCTGTCCTGGAGACTATACTGGAGATGTCATCGCTGATCTAAATATGAAAGGTGGCAAGATAATCGGGATGGAGCCAAAGAGTGGTAAGGAGGCGATTCGGGCTGAAGTGCCACTTTCCGAGATGTTTGGTTATAGTACTGACCTGAGATCGAAAACTCAGGGGCGGGCCAGCTTCTCAATGCAGTTTTTGAAACATGAGGGAGTATCTCATGGTAAAGCGAAGGGAATCTTGGAGAAGAGAGGGATCTATCTTTAAAGAGTCTAAGGTGCCAGTAGATTATTAGTCGAGCGCGAGACAATAAAAAATATTTACGCGAGAGTTGGTGAGACAGAAACCTGACCCTGCTCCTGATCTCGATCCTGCCTTCGCTTCCGCTATCCGATAAAATTTCTTTTGTCCCTTGACAAATAGTTCGCTAGGCAATAGATACATGAGTTCAGTCTTGTATTTAAAGAGGAAATAGATGAAGGCAACCCGACTTAGGATAAAATTACGAGCGTATGATCACAAAATTCTCGACTCTTCTGTTGTTGAGATCGTCCAGACCGCCAGGGATACTGGGGCAAGAGTGGCTGGTCCCATTCCTCTGCCAACAGAGATCAATAAATTCACAGTGTTGCGTTCTCCACACAAAGATAAAAAGTCGCGGGAGCAGTTTGAGATGAGAACCCATAAGAGGTTAGTTGATATCCTCGATCCAACTCAGCAAACGATTGATAGTTTGATGAAGTTAGATCTCTCTTCTGGGGTTGATGTAGAGATAAAATACTAATTTTACCTTGGGTAGAGTTAGTCAGAAAATAGACATTAAGTTTTATAGACAAAGATTAAAACCGGACGTGTGACTGAATAAGTTGATAATAGACGGTTAAACCATGTATGCATCCCTACATGATAAATTCAGGGTGATGCTGTGGAGGATTGATGGGACAAGAAAATAGAGTCTCCTTGCCGAGTTTCTACGGTGTAAAAGCTGGAATGACCAGAATTTTTGATCAAGACGGAAAGCATATTCCCGTTACCGTGATCAAGTTAATCTCCAATTTTATTTCACAAGTGAAGACAGTTGAAAAGGATGGATACTCCGCCTATCAGCTCGCCTATGGAGAGAAAAGAGAGAAACTGGTAACGAAGCCAGTTAAGGGACATCTTGCCAGTGCGGGGATAGAGAAAAATCTTACTCGCTTTGCAGAACTGAAGTTATCAGATGCAGATGGGGAGAACTTGGGTAAAGAGTTAGGGTATGAGCAGTTCCCAAGCGATACTCATGTTGATGTTTCTGGGGTAACTAAAGGTAAAGGTTTCCAAGGGGTCATGAAGCGACATGGATTCAGTGGTGGTCCCGCAACTCACGGTTCTGGTTTTCATCGTACCGGTGGCTCAGTTGGACAACACACTAGCCCGGGACGTGTTTTCAAGGGTAAAAAGATGCCAGGCCATATGGGCTGCAAAAATAATACTATTCAAAATTTGAAAGTTGCGGAGATTAATGAAGATAAGGGTTACATCCTGATTAGAGGATCTGTGCCGGGTGCAAAAAATGGTGTTGTACTAATCTCCAAGTCAGTTAAGAAATAAGTTTTTACGCTCTAAAGGGTGAATGAGATGACAGAAATAGTAGTTCTAAATGAAAAATTTGAAAGTAGCGGCAAACTTGCCTCTGAAGTGGCACTAACTCCAGAAGTAATTAGTACTTCCGCTGTTCACCAGGTAGTTAAAGCAACTTTGGCCAATCGTCGCCAGGGGAATGCTTCAACTAAAAACCGTGCCGCGACTAACGGCGGTGGTGCTAAACCTTTTAAGCAAAAAGGAACTGGTCGTGCTCGTCAAGGATCTTCCCGTTCACCATTAATGGTTGGTGGTGGAGTCGCCTTTGGACCTACTCCGAGAGATTTTTCTCAAAAGTTAAATAAGAAGATGGTTCTTCGGGCAATTCAGTCTGTGGTGGCAGATAAACTACAGGCGGGCAAGTTGACAGTTATTGAAGAGCTGAAGTCTAGCGGCAAGACAAAAGAGATGTTCAGCCTACTAGATAGTAGAGGATTATTACCAGCCTTGGTTGTGACTAAAGATGGACAATCGCCTGCTCTAAGGGCTGTTCGCAATTTGCGTAACGCCAAGGGGCTGGAAGTGGATGGATTTAGCGTTTATGAAAGTGTTAAATTTGAAAATTTAGTAATTGAGAAGGCAGCACTGGAAACCCTTTTAAATAGAATGGTGTAAGTTATGGCAAATGTTCAGGACATTCTTTTGGCACCACTGATTACTGAGAAAGCCAGTGAGATAGTGGAAAAATATAACCGTTACGGGTTTCAAGTAGCTCGTTCTGCAAATAAGTATCAGATAAAGAATGCGGTCGAGACGCTTTATAATGTCAAGGTACTAAATGTAAAAACCTCTATTGCGCCAGGCAAGCCGAAGCGTACTGGTCGTAATGTGTTTAAGACCGGAAAGACCAAGGTTGCTTTTGTTCAACTAGAGAAAGAGCAGAAGATAGAGTTTTTTAAAGGAGTATAAGGTTCTAGTTATAGGAATGAACAGGAATCTGCACTAAATAACGAAAGGTTTTTGATATGGGAATTAAAAAATTCAAACCAACCACACCTTCAAGACGTCGGATGTCGGTAATTTCGTCAGCTGATCTTACTAAGGGGTTGAAGCCACTTAAGTCGATGATTGCATCGAAAAAATCAGTTGCTGGACGAAACTCAGAAGGCAGAATCACTGTTCGTCATCGTGGTGGTGGTGTAAAAAGAAGATATCGTATTGTAGACTTTAAGCGTAATCGTCTGGAAATTCCCGCAACAGTTCAGGGAATCACCTACGATCCGAATCGTAGTTGCAATCTGGCACTGCTAGCATATGCTGATGGTTATAAGTCATACATCCTGGCTCCCTTAGGACTTAAGGAAGGGGATAAGGTTGTCTCCTCTGCGGATGCAGACATTAAAGTTGGAAACTCCAAACTACTCAAAGATATTCCGGTAGGTACTCTAGTTCATAATGTTGAGCTGCACCCTGGAGCGGGTGGGCAGTTAGCAAGGTCAGCTGGAGCTTATGCACAACTAATGGCAAAAGAGGGAGGATCAATCCTTCTGCGGCTGCCTTCAGGTGAATTACGGAAGGTTCGTACCGAGTGTCGAGCGACAATTGGTCAGGTTGGAAATTTAGATCATAACAAGGTTGTAATCGGTAAGGCCGGAAATAATCGTTATCGCGGATTCCGCCCGACGGTTAGAGGTGTTGTCATGAATCCAGTCGATCACCCACACGGTGGCGGCGAGGGGCGAACTTCAGGTGGACGTCACCCGGTATCTCCTTGGGGAATGCCAACTAAGGGTTATCGTACTAGGAAGAACCGACGTACAGATCAATTTATCGTAAAAAGAAGAAAGAAGTAGGAGATAGTATATGACTCGTTCACTTAAAAAAGGCCCTTTCGTTGATGACCATCTTTTAAAGAAGGCATTAGTGTTAACAGATGAGAAGAGCCGAGCAGGAAAGGTAATCAAAACTTGGTCAAGAAGGTCGACCATTATTCCAGAATTTATCGGACTGACCTTTGCTGTTCATAATGGACGTAAGTTTATTCCAGTTTATGTGACAGACAATATGATTGGTCACAAGCTTGGAGAGTTTGCCCGAACTCGAACTTATTATGGGCATGGTGCGGATAAAAAGGTGAGGAAGAAGTAAAACGCCTTAGGCTGTTTAGGAGTAATGCATGAGCATTCTAGTAAAAAATAATAGATTTGGAGTTTCGGCAACCAAGGTGCGTAAGGTATGTGACCTAATTCGTAGGCGCAAAGCTTCAGAAGCACTAAAGATTCTTCGCTTTAATGAGAAGAAAGAGATATCAATCGCTTTGACCAAGCTGATTAACAGCGGGTTGGCGATTGCCAATGACTCTGAAAGATATGATATGGATAATCTTATTATAAATACTGTAATGGTGGATGAGGGGCCAACGCTGAAACGTATTCAGCCACGGGCACAGGGACGAGCGTTTAGAATTCGTAAACGGACTAGTCATATCACTGTTGAACTCAAAGAGGCTTAAGGATCAGTTATGGGACAAAAAGTACACCCTTATGGTTTTAGACTTGGATACATCAAAACTTGGCAATCAAATTGGTATGCCAAGGATGGATATGCAAAGATTCTGCATGAGGATCTAGCAATTCGTCGTTATGTTGAAAAAAACATGAAAAATGCATCCGTTGCCAAGACCGAGATATCTCGGACCTCTGACCAGGTAAATGTCACTGTTTATACTGCCAGACCAGGGGTTGCTATTGGCAAGAAGGGAGTGGGAATTGAGAAGATTCGCCTGGATCTTAAAAAATTGGTGACCAGTGCGCTAATCTTCAATATTGCAGAAGTAAAAAAGCCTGATGCTGATGCCAAGCTGATTGCAGAGAATATTGCATCTCAGCTTGAAAAGCGGATTGCATTTAGGCGAGCGATGAAAAAGGTGATGCAGTCAGCACTTAGAGCTGGTGTAAAGGGAATCAGAGTTAGAACGGCTGGCCGACTAGGTGGCGCTGAGATGGCTCGTTCGGAGGGATACTCAGAGCGTAAGGTTCCACTTCACACATTAAGAGCAGATGTGGATTACAATACCGCAGAAGCACAGACCGTTTATGGCAAGATTGGTGTTAAGGTCTGGGTCTATAAAGGTGACGTATATAAGTAGAAACTTATTTAGGTAGAGGGAAAATATGTTAAGTCCAAAGAAAGTAAAGTGGCGGAAGACGCAAAAAGGCAAGATGCGTGGCAGGGCTTCTCGTGGCAATGTAATCAATTTAGGTGAGTATGGATTACAGGCAACAACTAGAGGGTTTGTTACAAATCGCCAAATTGAGGCGGCTAGAATTGCAATTACTCGTCACGCGAAAAGAGGTGGTAAGGTTTGGATTAAAATTTTTCCAGACAAATCCCTAACCAAGAAGCCGGCTGAAGTAAGAATGGGTAAAGGTAAGGGAGCACCAGATCAGTGGGTAGCGGTAGTTAGACCAGGACGAATACTTTTTGAAATTGGTGGTGTCGAGGAAGAGACCAGCTATCAAGCCTTAAGATTGGCTCAATACAAGTTGACCGTTAAGACTAAGATTGTGACCAAGGAAGCAACACAGGCTTTGGCCAAGCGGCTGAATGGATCAGTGTAGAGAGATATTTAGAAAAGAGGTGTGTGATGCTTAAGTTAAGTGAAATAAAAGAGTGGGATGCCAAGCTAATTGAATCCAAAGTGGATGATCTGCGGAATGAGCTATTTAGAGTAAGAATGCTCAAAAAAACTTCTGGAGTTGAGAAGCCACACCAAATTAAGGATTTAAAGAAGGATATTGCACGACTTTTAACCGTTAAAAATGCAACTTCAACCAAGTCGACTGCTAATGGGCAGACGACAACTAACGTGTAGGTTGGGATAGAGAGTAGATTATGACAGAAAATGCAAAACTAAGTGTAAAAAGAAAGCTACTGGGTGAAGTTGTTAGCGACAAAATGGATAAGACGATCACCGTTAAAGTTGTACGACACTTCAAGCATGCGAAGTACAGCAAATATATTCATGAGTCGAAAAAGTACCATGCTCATGATGCAGAAAATAAAGCCAAGCTGGGAGACAAAGTTACTATTATTGAGTCCCGGCCCTACTCCAAAAGTAAGAAGTGGGAGTTAATGGCAATTAAATAAGTTATTGGCCCCGATCAAAAGGGGTGCTCGCTCGGCTGGATAGTTACTGGTTAGAACGAAAAATGTAGGAGTCTGGAAATGATACAGATGCAGTCGAAGTTAGATGTAGCAGATAACTCAGGGGCAAAAATTGTCCAATGTATAAAAGTCCTTGGTGGCTCCAAGCGTATGTCTGCAGGCATTGGGGATATAATTGTTGTCTCCATTAAGCAGGCCTTACCCAGTGGCAAGGTAAAAAAAGGCGACCTTAAAAAGGCGGTAATTGTTAGAACTGCATATCCAATTCGTCGCGAAGATGGATCATATATTCAATTTGATAAGAATAGTATCGTTCTTCTCGGGCCAGGAAATGAAATGTTGGGCACCAGAGTTTTTGGACCAGTAGCAAGAGAGCTAAGGAATAAAAACTTCGTCAAGATTTGCTCTTTGGCACCAGAGGTCCTGTAAATAGGCAATAGCAGCACTAATTAAGTGAGGAATTAAGTTATGCAGAAGTTAAAGATTGGCGACAAAGTGATTATTTTAGCCGGCAGTGATAAGGGAAAAGAGGGAGAGGTTACCTCTCTTTTAAAGAAGAGCTCTCGGGTAGTAGTGAAAGGGGTAAACATGGTTAAAAAAACCATCAAACCCACTCAGGAAAATCCAACCGGTGGAATTGTCGATAAAGAGTGTCCGGTACACAGAAGTAATGTGGCTTTAATAAGTCCTGAAACTAAAAAGGCGACCAGAGTAAGAATTGAGAGTCGTGATGGCAAGAAGGTAAGAGTTGCAGTTAGCTGTAAGTCGGTTATTGAGTAAATAAGTTAGATAGGGGCCCTAAAGATGGCAAGATTAAAAGAGTTATATGACAAAGAGATTAGAAAGAACTTGGTGGAAAAGTTTGGCTATAAAAATGTCAACATGGCTCCACGGATTGAGAAAATCGTAATTAATACATGCTCTCGCGATGCTCTTCAAACCAGTAAAACCCTTGAGTTCATGCGTAATGATCTGACTCAGATTTCAGGACAGAAGGCAGTGATTGCCAAAGCAAAAAAATCTGTTGCTGCTTTTAAGCTTAGAGAGGGTCAAGCAATTGGTTCTTACGTAACCTTGCGTGGCAAGCGAATGTACGAATTTCTGGATCGCTTCATCTCAGTCTCTCTGCCTCGAGTTCGTGACTTTCGCGGCATCTCCCCTAAAAGCTTTGACGGAAGAGGAAACTACTCAATTGGGTTGAAAGAGCAGATTATGTTTCCTGAAATTAATTATGACAAAATTGATAAAATTCGTGGTTTGAGTATCTCAATTACCACTACAGCTAATAATAATGAAGAGGGACGTGAGCTGTTAACTCAGTTTGGAATGCCCTTTAAAAAAGATAAAAAACAGGACTAACTTAAGTTTAGTTATAATTTGATAAACAGGAAGGATGTAAATGGCAAGACTAGCAAAAGTTGTAGCTTCAAAGAGAAAGCCTAAATTTAGTGTTCGTCAGAAAAATCGTTGTGAGATCTGTGGGCGCTCTAGAAGTTTCATGCGTATGTTTAAATTATGTCGTATCTGCTTCAGAACATTGTCGCTTCAAGGGATGATTCCAGGCATTACGAAGTCAAGCTGGTAAGTAAGAATTTAGGAGATAGATATTATGATGACCGATCCCATTGCTGATATGCTGACCAGAGTTCGCAATGCTCTACATGCTGGACAGGACCGTGTGGAATTTCCTGCAAGCAAAGTGAAAGCTGGAATTTGTAAAATTTTAAAGGAGGAGGGATATATTCGCTCCTTTAAAGTTATTGTTAAGGCTAAAAACGATATTCGTCTAAAAGTGCTATTGAAGCAGGACACGATTGTTGGTTTGCAGCGAGTATCTAAGCCTAGCTTGAGAAAATATTATGGTTATGATGCAATCCCAAGAGTATTGAGTGGATTGGGTGTTTCAATCCTTTCAACTTCTCATGGAATAATGTCATCCCGCACTGCCAAGAAAAATCATATTGGTGGTGAGGTACTCTGTAAGGTTTGGTAGGAGATAGCGATGTCAAGAGTAGGCAGAGAGCCCGTAGTTGTACCCGAGAAAGTTGATGTTAAAATCGACGGCGCCAAGGTAACAGTCAAAGGGCCTAATGGAAATTTAGAGTATACGTTTACCGATCATGTAAAAATTGAGATGAGCGATGGTAAAGTTCTAGTCACCCCTAACGGCGAGTCAAGGCTTGCCAGAAGTCTTTGGGGAACGACTCGTTCAGTAATTAATAATATGGTTATTGGGACCTCCGCTGGGTTTACTCGTGTACTGGAGTATAATGGCGTTGGTTACAAGGCGGTAGTTAAGGGTGATACATTGGAGCTTAGCCTCGGTTACTCTCATCCGATCCACTATAAACTCCCAGTCGGAGTAAGTGCCAAAGTAGCAGCCAATACGATCAATCTTACTGGCTGTAATAAAGAGCTACTTGGAATGACGGCAGCTAAAATTAGATCTTTTAGACCACCAGAGCCATATAAAGGCAAAGGTATCAAGTACAAGGAAGAGAGAATCATTAGAAAAGCAGGTAAAACTGGGGCCAAAGCTGGATAATTCACCCCAGAGGAGTTAATAACGATGCGAAAGAGTTATGAAAAAATTAAGCAGCCGGCACGTAAGCGTTTAGTACGCCGTAAGCTGAGTATTCGGAGCAAGATCGAAGGTAGCTCTGAGTGCCCACGCTTGAGTGTCTATAAGAGTAACAAACATCTATCAGTACAGGTGATTGACGACAGTGCTTCCAACACGCTTTTTTCCATGCATACCTTTGGTAAGAAGGCGGTAGCTGGTACAGCTTGCAATGTCCCCGGAGCTAAAATTATGGGAGAGCAGGTTGCACAGGAGCTTAAAAACCGAAAGATAGGACAGGTGCTTTTTGATCGTAACGGACTAAGGTATACCGGTGTTCTGGCATCTTTAGCCGATTCAATAAGAAAAAATGGAGTTAACGTTTAAGACAGGGCTTAGATAATGACTGATGAAACAGTAAAAAAAGAAGAAGTAGCGAAAGAGAGTGAGAGTAGCGTACCAAAGAGTCCTGTTGCAGAGACTCCTAAGGCTGCTGCTCCTGCCAGAAAACCACATAATCGAGATCGTAAACCAGCTCGCCCCAGAATAGGTGAAGGAAGTTCAGATCCAGAGTTAGAAGAGCGTGTCGTTGCCGTCAACCGTGTTGCTAAGGTTGTTAAGGGTGGCCGTCGCTTCTCCTTCTCTGCCTTGATGGTAGTTGGAGACAAAAAGGGAAATGTGGGATATGGCCTTGGTAAAGCAAAAGAGGTACCAGAGGCAATTCGCAAAGCTACCCAGACAGCCAAAAACAATATGATTCATGTTGCAATTGATAAGGGAACAATCCCTCATCAGATCGTAGGTGAATTTGATGCCGGCAAGGTGATGTTTAAGCCTGCTGCAGATGGTACTGGTATTAAGGCTGCAGGTGCTTGTCGATCTATTTTGGAACTGGTTGGCATTAGAAATGTTCTAACCAAATCACTACGAGGGAATAACCCTCATAATATTGTTAAGGCTACTTTTATGGCACTTAGGTCACTGCGTTCTCCGGAGAGAATTGCTGAGCTGAGAGGCAAAGACGTTGCCAGAATTCGTTTAAAGTAGTTGTTAAGAGGTGTATGATGGCCAGTGATAAAATTACAGTAAAACTCAAGAAGAGCACCATCTCTTGTACTAAAGGCCAGAAGGCTAATGTACGAGGATTGGGACTTCGAAAAATCGGAGCAGTTCGCACACTAGAGAATACTCCTGCCGTAAGAGGTATGATCAAGAAAGTTATCCATATGCTAGAGATCAAGGAGTAGGGGTAGATATCATGTTGAAACTAAATAACCTAAAAAGCCCGAAAGGTGCACATCGGAATACCAAGCGACTTGGTCGAGGCCAGGGGTCTGGACAGGGTTGCCAAGCAGGGAAAGGCCACAAAGGACAAAAAGCCAGAAGTGGCGGTGGAGTTCGTACCGGATTTGAAGGCGGGGCAATGCCACTGTACATGAGAATTCCTAAGCGTGGATTCAAAAATATGCCTTTTAAAATTGAGCATGCAGTTATCGCTCTCTCTGACCTGTCCAGTAAATTTGATGGAGAGGAAGTAACCCGCGAAAGTCTAATCAAGAAAGGGTTGCTGACTGGAATCAATAAGCGTCGTCCGATTAAGGTGTTAAATAACGGCAAGCTTGAGAAGCCTCTCACTTTTATTAATATTGATAAATTTTCAAAAACCGCTCTAGCTGCGATTGAGCAAGCTGGTGGTAAGATTGAAGTCAGAGAGGGCAACTAAGAATGTTTGCACACGGAAAGCTGGAGGAACTTAAGCGTAAAGTACTATTTACCTTCCTGCTTTTAGTGGTCTATCGGATGGCCGCTCAGGTACCCGTTCCAGGGGTCAACGCCGCTGCCATACAGGCATATTTCTCAGATTCTGGTGGTGGGATTTTTGATTTAATCAACACTTTCAGTGGTGGTGCATTCAAGCGTTTCTCAGTTCTAGCGCTAGGGATCATGCCCTATATTACAACATCCATTATTTTTAGCCTATTGGGTGAGGTAATTCCTCAGATTCAAGAATTACAGGAAGATGCAGAGGGGCACAAGAAAATTCAAAAATGGACTCGTTATGCTACAGTCATTCTCTGTTCGGTACAGGGTTACGGTATGGCGGCAGTCTTTGAAAATATTAAAAGCCCTGGTGGAATTCCCGTTATTCCAGATCCCGGTATGCTATTTCGCATTACCTCAATGATTACTCTTACTGCTGGTACCATGTTTTTACTGTGGCTAGGAGAGAGAATTACTGAATATGGCTTAGAGAATGGTGTCTCACTGATCATTTTTGCTGGTATCGCAGTTGAGCTACCTTCAGAGATTATTCAGAAGCTTACTCTGTACCGTAGTGGCGAACTACAGGGATTTGATATTCTACTAATCTTTTTGGTTATTGTCGCAGCCTTCTATGTTGTTGCCTATATTGAAAAATCATTTAGAAGTGTTCCGGTGCAATATGCCAAGAAGGTGGTTCATAATCGGGTATATGGTGGAACTCAAACTCTGCCCGTTAGAGTTGATACCGGTGGAGTTATGCCTCCCATCTTGGCATCGTCTCTGTTGGCTGCTCCAGCCACCTTTGCTAGCTTTGTCTCTAATGAGAACCCACTTAAGCCTTATCTGGATACTATTCAGCAATCTCTCTACCCAGGGCAGTTGCTGTTTAACATTGTTTTTGCGGCCCTAATTGTCTACATGACCTTTTTCTACGCGCCAATCCAGTTTAAGACCAAGAAGATAAGCGAGATGTTGCAAAAAAACAGCGCTTTTGTTCCAGGTATCCGTCCCGGTGCTAAGACCAAAGAGCACTTAGATTTCATCCTTTTTAGACTCTCCTTTTTTGGAGCACTATTTTTGGTTGTTGTCTGTATTTTGCCAACAATGATTACAGGAACCCAAACTCGGTTTGGGGGAACTGCAATGTTGATTTTGGTCAGTGTTTCAATTCGGGTAATGATGAATGTTCAATCTTTTCTCTATGCTGAGCAGTACCAAACTGCGTACAAGGCAAAAGGGAAATATAGCGGCTCGAATAGGAGATTCTGATGGCACACAATGTGATATTATTGGGTGCTCCTGGTTCAGGCAAGGGAACACAGGCTGCCAAGCTAGTTGAAGCTTTTGGTTTGTCACATATCTCAACGGGCGAATTGCTACGTGCTGAGATGGCTAAAGAGAGTGAGCTTGGAGAGCGAGTTTCAGACACGATGCAGCAAGGCAGACTAGTTGATGACCAGACGGTTTTAGAGCTATTGGTCGCTAACTGTGATTTAGCAAGCAAGCAGTATATTTTTGATGGTTTTCCTCGTAATCTTGATCAGGCGAAGATGTTAGATGATCAGGTGGTAAAGGATTTCCCCACTACCGCACTCTACCTAGAGATTGATCTTGAAAAATTGACTAAGCGGCTAATTAACCGTCGCTCCTGTTCAAGTTGTGGCGAGATTTACAATTTATTAAGTACCCCTCCACAGAAAACAAACAGTTGTGACAAGTGTGGCGGGGATTTACAGCAGCGTAAAGATGATACTGAGAGTGTGGTGAAAAACCGGATGGAGGTATTTACATCTACGATTGATCCTCTGGTTAAATACTATGATGAACGTGGAATTCTAAAAAGGGTAGTGGCCGATGATCACCCGGATCAGGTCTTTGCTGCAGTCGAGAAGTTGCTAGGATAGGGCAGGTTAAGTACTAAGTAATAGGTTGCATTGTTGGTGCACTTTATATATACAGGTCACAGCTGATGGGTGGAATTGACTAGATGAGCAATAACGAAGTTATTGAGGTTGAAGGGGAAGTTTTAGAACTTCTACCAAATACAAAGTTTAGAGTGAAACTGCCTAATGGGCATGAGATTATTGCTCATATTAGTGGAAGAATGAGAATGCACTTTATCAAAATTCTGCCTGGCGATAAAGTGTTGGTTGAGATTAGTAGATATGATTTAAAGAAGGGCAGGATAACTTATCGTAGCAAGAATAAGTAGCTACGTTTAGGAGTTGAAAATGAAGGTAAGAGCATCGGTTAAGGTGATGTGCAAAGATTGTAAAGTTGTTAAAAGACGCGGAGTGATTCGTGTCATTTGCAAGACCAACCCCAAACATAAGCAGCGGCAAGGTTAGGAGTATTTTATGGCAAGAATTTTAGGTGTTGATATTCCCAGAAATAAAGTTATGAGAGTCGCTTTGACCTATCTGTATGGTGTTGGTCCCAAGGTGGCACATCAGGTATTAGAGAGAACCGGAATTGAGCAAGACCGTAACTCTAATGATATCACAGAGGAAGAGGTTCAACAGATCAGAAAGATTTTAGAAGCAGATTTTACTGTTGAAGGTGATTTGCGACGTGAAATCGGCTTAAATATTAAGCGTCTAAAAGACCTGGGATGTTATCGAGGGGTTCGTCATCGTCAAGGTTTACCAGTACGTGGACAGCGAACTTCAACCAATGCACGTACCCGTAAAGGTAAGGCAGTGGCAATCGCAGGTAAGAAATCAATTAAATCATTGAAGTAATTCTATAGATTGGGTGAGTAACGATGGTAAAAAAAGTAAAAAAGAAAAAAGTAAAAAAGAATATTGCGGTAGGGATCTGTCATGTTCAGGCATCCTTTAACAATACGATTGTGACCTTTACTGATGAGAAGGGAGATGCCATCTCATGGGCCAGTGCAGGACAACTTGGATTTAGAGGATCTAAGAAGTCTACTCCTTTTGCGGCACAAACTGCAGCAGCAGAAGCGGCAAAGCTAGCGATGGAGCATGGGGTAACTACAGTCAGTGTTAAAGTTAAAGGACCGGGCTCTGGAAGAGAGAATGCTGTTCGGGCATTAGCGGGCGTTGGCTTGAAAATAACTTCAGTTGCTGATACCAGTCCCATTCCTCACAATGGATGTCGGGCACCCAAGCGCAGAAGAGTATAGAGTATAAAGAGAGTATAAAGAGAAGTTTAATTTGAAGTTGGTTTTTAGGAGTAGGATAAAATTATGGCCAGATATATAGGTTCCGTATGTAAGCAATGTCGTCGTGAAGGCGAGAAGCTCTTTTTAAAAGGGGCACGTTGTTATTCTGATAAGTGTTCGATTGAGCGTAGACCATATCCCCCAGGAGACCATGGCCAAAGACGTCATAAAATCTCTGATTATGGTATTCAGCTACGTGAAAAGCAGAAGCTAAAGCGTCTTTACGGACTAGGCGAGAAACCAATGCGTAACCTGTTCGATCATGCGACCAGTATGAAAGGTGTTGCTGGTGAAAATATGCTCTCATTACTGGAGCGTCGCTTGGATAATGTTGTTTACCGCATCGGTTTTGCAGCATCTCGGAAAGAGGCACGTCAACTGGTTAAGCACTATCACTTCCTAGTTAATGGTCGTAGATCAAACGTACCATCAATGAAGCTGAGTAAAAGTGATGTTGTTGAGCTGAGAACAAAATCTAAGAGTGTTAGTAAACTTTCTGGCGCATTAGAAGCTAATAGTATTCGTGAGGTTCCTGCATGGTTAGATGTCGACCGCAATAACTTCAAGGCGACTCTCATGGATCTACCCAAGAGAGAAGATATTACTTCTCAGATTGAAGAGCGTCTCATTATTGAACTTTATAGTAAGTAATCTTTCATAAGTTGGAGCTACCTGAATGAATAATACATTTACAGCTAAAAACTGGACAAATTTGATTAAGCCTATCGCCTTAGAGACAGATGCCGACTCTCAAAAGGGGAGTTATGGAAAATTTGTAGCGAAACCTTTGGAGCGTGGCTATGGCCAGACGCTTGGTAACTCGCTACGTCGTGTTCTTCTCTCATCTTTGCAAGGAGCAGGGATTGTTGCGATTAGAATTGATGGCGTTAGTCATGAATTTGATACCATTGAAAATATCAAAGAAGAGGTTTCTGAAATCGTTCTTAATTTGAAAGAGGTGCAATTTACCTTGAGTAATAATGAAGATATCGTTGTTCATTTAGATAAGAGTGGAGAGGGACCAGTTCTTGCCTCTGACATTGCGGTTGGGAATAATTTGCGTGTATTAAACCCCGATCATGTCATTGCTAACATCTCCTCCAATGGATCATTGCGAATGGAACTAAAGGTTGCTCGTGGTAAGGGATTTATTCCTGCGGTAGAGAATAAAGATCTTTTTGATCTTCCGGTTGGCTGGATCTATCTCGACACCCTCTTTTCACCTATTCGTCGTGTTAACTACTCTGTTACCAATAGTCGGGTAGGTAAGAGAACCGATTTTGATAAATTGACACTAGAGGTCTGGACCAACTCAGGCATTGAGCCTGCTGATGCGGTTGCCTACTCTGCAAAAATTTTACGCGATCAGTTTATGGTCTTTTTGAATTTTGAAGATGAAGAGGAGATTGCGAGAATTGAGAAGGCGAAGCCTTCGACCTCTACCTCTACTGCTAATGCAGCACTATTAAAGCCAGTATCTGAATTGGAGCTTTCAGTTCGCTCTGCCAACTGCTTGCAGAATGCCAACATTAAATTTATCTATGAACTGGTATCCAAGACTGAAGGTGAAATGCTTAGGACTAAAAACTTTGGTCGTAAATCACTAAATGAGATAAAAGAGATACTTTCTACCATGGGATTAGGCTTGGGAATGAAAGTAGATAGTGTAATGAAAGAGATTCAGGAGAGTCAGGGGGCCGCTGAAGAGACACCTCTTACTTAGTAGAGGACGTAGGCTTTTAGGAGAGTAAAGTAATGCGACATAATAAACATAGATATAAACTGAACGTTAGTCCTTCTCATCGTATTTCTCTAATGAGAAATCTAGCGACAGCGATAATTACCCACGGTAAAATCAAAAGTACTCACGCCAAGTGTATGGCCATTCGACCATATGTTGAAAAGCTAATTACTTTGGCCAAAGTTGACTCGGTAGCAAACCGTCGAAGAGCATCTCAAAAGCTGGCTGACAAGCAGGCTGTTGCTAAATTGTTTACTGAGGTTGGCCCCAAGTATGTGGATCGCAAAGGTGGATATACTCGGGTCTTAAAGTTGGCTGATGGCCGTGTTGGTGATAATGCCAAGATGAGCTATATTGCCCTTGTCGATTAGTACCTACGCTTTCGTTTGAATTCGTCCTTAAAGATCACAGTTATTATTCTGATTGGGGTTCTGACCGTTGGATACAGTGAGTATCAAATTTCCCAACAATCCTATCTACATGACCATACTGAGAATCATATAATCGAGCAGATGCCATCTTGGCAGGGGATCGAGGTAGATTCAGGTCGAACAATTAGCTCTGAAAGTTTAATGCAGAATTCTAGTAAGGGAGTGGTAATTCATTTTTGGGGGACATGGTGTGCTCCGTGTGAGGCAGAACTTCCCTCCTTTATAAAGCTTGCAGTTAAGTTTCAGGATAAGGGAGTCAAATTTATCCTGTTGGCGGTTAGTGATACCAAAAAAAGTGTCAAAAAATTTATCAAGAAGCATAAAATTGTTCTACCCAGAAATGCTTCAGTGGTCTTGGACACCAAGGGTGAGTCGATGCCAATTTTTGGGACTTCTAAAGTGCCTGAGACCTACCTTTTTGGTTCTGGACTATCACTATTGGCCAAGTATACCGGACCACAAACATGGCAGGAACAACGTTATTTCGATGAGATATCCACTTATCTAGGGATTAAATCTAACTAAATATAAACAATTTAGTGTTAGCTTTATAGCACCTTGGTCCCAATTATTGACTCTTTTTTATTCACTGGTGTCAGATTTTACGTCAAGTTCTCTCAAGCGACTGCCGATTAATCATACAGACTGTTCTAAGTTTTAGTTTAAGCTCATACGGGAGTTTTAATTATGATTAATTGGAAAGAGATAAGTGAACTACATGTGATTAATCGCCTTGAGAATACACTTTTTAAGTGGTTTGGAGTGGAGTTAGTCTTTGCTGACAATCATAATAAAATTTGTAGTGAACATTTAAGTCGTGATCATAAGTTCAAAAATACCTATTTCAAGGTTTTTATGAATTTAGACTATGGGCATGAATATCTAGGTGGTGACTGTGAAAAGGCGATGGATTGGTTCGCTGAAAATAGTGAACAAGACAGCTACCTTTTTGACTCCTATTTTGGACATATCAAGGGGATGGCCAGTCAAGTTCAGTATGAGGGTGAGTATTTAGGGACAGTGGTAGCTTACCCGCTAATTGGGGAGTCAACTACTGACCAAGAGATCGCTGAAACCAAAAAGAAGATGGTTGAACATGGACTTAGTGAAGGTGATGCAGATCTAGCACTAAGTAGTTTGAAGCGATTGACCTCGGTAGAGAAAGAGTATCTCAAAGAGATGGTTGCCCTAGTGGCAGATGAAATAGTGACTTTCTATACTGAGATAAGTAAACGGGAGGAGCGTATTTTAGATTTAAACTCTGAGCTTGGTAATAAATATCGTTATCACGCTATGATTGGTAAATCTAAGCTGATGCAGGGAATTTACCATATGTTAGAGAAGGTCTCTAACTCAGAGGCATCAGTTCTAATTCAGGGGGATAATGGTACCGGAAAGGAGTTGGTCGCTAAGGCAGTTCACTTTAACTCCCATCGCAAGGATGAAGTTTTTATGGCGGTTAACTGCTCTGCCTTTAATGATAACCTGCTGGATTCTGAACTTTTTGGTCATGTCAAAGGGGCATTTACCGGGGCCATCAAGGATAAGAAAGGTTTTTTCGAGATGGCAAATGGTGGTACACTATTTTTGGATGAGATCGGGGATACCTCACCAACCATGCAGGTTAAGCTGTTGCGAGTATTGCAGGAGGGAACTTTTATCCCGGTCGGTGCCACATCATCAAGGACATCCGATGTTAGAATTGTCGCCGCAACTAATAAAAATCTAAAAGAGATGATGATTAGTGGAGAGTTCAGAGAGGACCTCTACTATCGAATTAATGTAATCAATATTAAAATCCCAACATTGAGAGAGCGAACCTCTGATATTGCGCTGCTAGCGCAACACTTTATTGATAAGCGATGTGCTGAGGCGGGAATGCCTCCTAAGAATATCTCTAAAAAATGCATGGAGAAGATGTTGGACTATCCATGGCCTGGCAACGTGCGTGAACTGGAAAATGAGATTGAGCGACTGGTGATTTTGGCCGGGGATGATAAGAGCGTTACTCCAGACCTTTTGAGTGCTCGCATCTTAGATCACGGTACTTCACCTGCAGTATCCAATACTGGTATTCGGATGAACGGTAGCTTGAAAGTTGCGCTAGAGGAGCTAGAGGCCCTGATGATCAAAGAGGGGCTAAAGCGTTGCAACTTTAATAAATCCAAACTATCTAAGGAGCTGGGAATTAGTCGTGCTGGTTTGATAATGAAGGTTGATAAGTACGGACTGGATAAACGTAAAAAGGCAGCTAACGAGTAATTGCGCTCGGCGCAATTATCTCTTCTTTGTTGATAACTACTCATACCTAGTATTTATGGGGATAGCAATGGCCGCTATTCTCAATTTGCCTTAGAGTTGGGTCAAGTCGGGAGAGACGACACAGCCTGATTCAAAAGATAAGGTGAAGTTTGAGCAGTTACCTTTATTGTTTGATCTCTTGTCTATAGCGGACTACAATGCACCCTTTTGGGAGGGATTGAATGTCCGATACTACAACTATGGAGCAGCGGCGACAGCTACTGACAGAGTTAAAACAGAAGTCACTTGATGGTGGTGGTGAGGCACGAGTTGCCAAACAACACGCTCAGGGTAAATATTCCGCTCGCGAGAGAGTTGAGCGTTTAGTTGATCCAGGAACATTTATTGAGTTTGACCGCTTTGTAGTTCATCGCTGTCATCAATTTGGAATGGAAAATAGTCGTTACTACGGTGATGGTGTCATTACTGGAATTGCAGATATTAATGGTCAGCGCGTGGCAATTTTCTCGCAAGATTTTACTTGTTGGGGGGGGGCGCTTGGAGAATCCCATGCTAAAAAAATCTGCAAGATTATGGATTTTGCTTTAGAGAACAGAATTCCAGTTATTGGAATCAATGACTCAGGTGGTGCTAGAATTCAAGAGGGGGTTGCTTCCCTTGCTGGTTATGCCGAGATCTTCTATCGTAACGTCAAGGCTTCAGGAGTTATACCTCAGATCTCTTTGATTATGGGGCCATGTGCTGGCGGTGCCGTCTATTCGCCTTCGATCACTGATTTTATTTTCATGGTAGATAAAACATCCTACATGTTTGTTACTGGCCCAGATGTTATTAAAACGGTAACTCATGAAGAGGTAACAAAAGATGAGTTGGGTGGAGCTGCTACTCATAATGAAAAATCTGGGGTGGCTCATTTTAATTGCGCTAATGAAGATGAATGTTTTGAACGAGTACGTGAACTTTTAGTCTTTCTACCTACTGCAAACTACACAGCTCCAACTATGAAAGATACGATTGATCCAGTTGATCGTGAAAATAATAAGCTTAAAGAGTTGGTGCCAGCAAACCCTAAAAAACCTTATGATATGAAGGAGATTATCTCAGATATCGTTGATGATACACACTTTCTGGAAGTTCACAAAGACTATGCTCAAAATATTATCTGTGGCTTTGGTTCTATCGGTGGAATTAAATTAGGAATTGTTGCTAACCAGCCAGCAGTATTGGCAGGAGTTTTAGATATTGATTCATCTTGTAAAGCGGCTCGCTTTGTTCGCTTCTGTGATGCCTTTGATATTCCGGTATTGACACTAGTTGATGTTCCCGGTTTTCTTCCTGGGACTCACCAGGAGTATGGTGGAATTATTAAACATGGATCTAAGTTGCTCTATGCATACTCTGAAGCCACCATCCCCCTCGTAACACTAATTACTCGCAAGGCGTATGGCGGTGCTTATGATGTAATGGCTTCTAAGCATATTCGTGCTGATGTTAATTTGGCATACCCAACTGCAGAGATTGCAGTAATGGGAGCTGAAGGTGCAGTAAATATTGTTTTTCGAAAGGAGTTAGCTGGCTTAAGTGGTGAGGAATATGATCGTAAAAAGAGTGAACTGGTAAATGACTACCAAGAAAAATTCTCCACACCCTATCAAGCAGCTCAGCTAGGTTATGTCGACAGTGTTATCTTTCCCGAGGAGACTCGCCACCGCATCTATGAGTATATAAAAGTATTGGTAAACAAGAAGGTGGAGCGACCTCCTCGCAAGCATGGGAATATTCAGTTATGAGTCAGGCAAAAAGAATATTAATTGCCAATCGCGGTGAAATTGCAATTAGGATCGCCCGTGCGGTTAATGAGCTAGGCCACACTTCAGTTGGTCTTTGGACTGATAATGAGCTACATGCCAAACATCTAGGTTACTGTCAGGAGTGGGTTAATCTGAAAGGGAGCGGCCACGGCGAGACCTATCTGAATGTTGATCAGATCATCTCTATTGCGAAAGAGAATAACATAGATGCAGTGCACCCCGGCTATGGTTTTTTAGCGGAGAATGCTCATTTTGCTGAGCAGTTGATTAATAATGGAATTATCTTTATTGGTCCCCATGCAGATGCAATCCGCAAAATGGGAGATAAGGCAGTTTCTAAAAAAATTGCGGAGGAGGCAGGACTTCCAGTAATTCCTGGTTCAGTCGGAGAGATTGAAACTCCTGCAGAGGCACTACAGATTGCGATCGAGATCGGTTATCCGGTTTTACTTAAGGCAGTCGCCGGTGGTGGTGGTCGAGGAATGCGTGTCTGTCGCAATGAGAGTGAGATCAATAAATATTTTGAGGTAGTTAAGCGAGAAGCGGCAGCCGCTTTTGGTAATGACGGGGTCTTGGTTGAAAAATATATTATGAACCCTCGTCATATTGAAGTCCAGGTTTTGCTGGATGGCAATGGTAACTCGTTTCACTTTTTCGAGCGTGAGTGCTCTGTTCAAAGACGTCATCAAAAAATAATTGAAGAGGCTCCATCCCCTTTTGTCGGAGAGGATGAAGAACTTCGCCAGAAAATTTGTAGTGAAGCACTACGGTTGGCACAGGCGGTAGGTTATGACTCCGCTGGAACCGTTGAATTTATCATGGGCGAAGATCGTGCCTTCTACTTTCTAGAGATGAACACTAGGATTCAAGTGGAGCATACGATTACAGAGGAGATAACGGGAATTGACCTAATTGTCTGTATGATTCAGATTGCGTTGAAAGAGAATTTGGGAATACCGTCACAGGAGTGGATCACCCGATCAGGACACGCTATTGAGTGTCGAATCTGTGCTGAAGATCCTGTGACCTACGCTCCTGCTCCCGGCAAAGTGACTGGGTTTGAGACATCATTTCCCCAAGGAACACGTTTTGATAATGCCCTATTTAAGGGATTAGAGGTAACACCTGATTTTGATCCCATGGTGGGGAAATTGGTGGTTAAGGGGATCACTCGTCAAGTAGCAATTCGTAAGATGAAGGCGGCACTAAATGGTATTTTGTTGGAGGGTTTGAAAAATAATATTCCTCTCCATCTTGTCATTATGGATCACCCGAAGTTTGCTGCGGGTGAATATTCGACTAATTTTATTGCAGAAGAGAAGCCGGAGCAGCTGATTAATACAGAGGTGGATTTTTTAAATATTTATCAACAACTGGCCTGTATTGAGGCCTTTAGCCTGAGGCTGTAAATAATGCGTACTTATTTGATCAGTAGTGATGGAACCGAGCATGTGGTTGATCTGGCATGTACAACCCGTCACTCTTCTGAGATGTTGGAATTTGGTTTTGTCATGGTTGGCAACGATGCAACCGTTAAGCATCGGCAGCAGGTATTTATCCGTCAGTTGGCAGGGAGTTACTATTCATCTTTGGATGGAGTAAAATGGAAGAAGATTGCTCGCCAAAATCTACCAAATCGTCTATTGAATGTAGATCATGTTTATGATCTCTATCGTGGCTATAAGCCATCGGGGCTTGGTGGCTGTAGTGAAGGAGAGCTTCATACTAAAATGCCAGGTAAAGTAGTGAAGCTGGAGGTCGCGGTTGGTGACCAAGTTGAGCAAGGTGATACAGTGATAGTTATTGAAGCGATGAAGATGGAAAATGAGATCAAGGCTCCCGCCAGCGGCATAATAAAGACAATTCATGTCAAAGTGGGAGAGATCCTTGAGAAAGGTGTAATAATGATGGAGCTAGAGTAGAGGTAAATTATGCGACAGTACAATGATCCAAATGATTTTATTAACGATATGAATCGTTTCAAGATGGAATTCAAGCGTAACGGAAAATTTGCGGCCGTGATTGTGTTGATAATCGTGGTGGCAATTGGTATTTTTTCGAGCTTTTATACTGTTCAGCCAGACGAAGAGGCGGTGGTACTACGTTTTGGACGTTATCTTGACACCAATCCTCCAGGGCTACATTTTAAGGTTCCGATGGGAGTGGACAAAGTAATAAAGGTACGTACCAAGCGAGTACATCAGGCAGAATTTGGCTTTCGGACTAAAAATTCGGCGCGCCGACGCTCATCCTACTCGAATACTAACTTTGATGATGAGTCCCTAATGTTGACTGGTGACTTAAATGTCGCAATTGTTGAGTGGGTCGTCCAGTTTCAGATAGCTGATCCCTATAAATTTCTTTTTCAAACCAGCTCTCCGGAGCGTAATATTCGAGACGTTTCCGAGTCAATTATGCGCCGAGTAGTGGGAGACCGTTCTGTGACGGAAGTTTTAACTACTGGTCGGGTCGAGATCGGTTCTAAGGCTCAAGAGTTAATTCAAGAGGTTTTGGATCGCTATGACCTTGGTATTCGTGTGGTCACGGTTAAACTTCAGGATGTAAATCCACCCGATGTGGTTAAGGCATCTTTCAATGAAGTTAATGAGGCAAAGCAGGAACAGGAGAAGGTGATTAACCAGGCGGAAGAGGCATATAACAAGATTATTCCCGAGGCGAGAGGCAAGGCGAACAAGTTAATCTCTGAGGCAGAGGGAATTGGCAAAGCAGTGGTTAATCGTGCTTATGGTGATGCGGAAAAATTCCTAGCAATTCTCACTGAGTATCGTAAGGCACCACAGATTACTCGCAAGAGAATCTATCTAGAAACACTGGAGGGAATCTACTCCAAACTTAATAACCTAACCATTGTTGACTCAAAAATTAAGGGGCTGCTGCCCATTTTTCAATCCAACTCTGGCAACAGCACAACGAAGCAGTAGGGGCCGATATGAAAAATAATCGCGGAACACTAATTATCATTATTGTCATTGCTCTGGGCATGCTGGCCAAGGGGATCGTCTTTGTCGTACCGGAGGGACGTCAAGTTGTAATTACTCAATTTGGACGCCCGGTAGGAAAGCCAATCACTAAAGCGGGCTTACACTTTAAAAAGCCCTTTGTTCAGGATCTTCGCTATGTAGATAAGCGAATTCTGTCTTGGGATGGATTTCCCAATCAAATCCCCACCAAGGATAAGAAATATATTAAGGTTGATACCACCGCACGTTGGAAGATTGTTGACGCCCTAAAATTTATTCAAACAGTACAAAATGAGCGTGGTGCTAAAGCGCGCTTGGATGCGATTCTAGATGCCGCAACTCGGGATGTAATATCAAACCACAATTTGGTAGAGGCGGTTAGGAATTCAAATTTGATCGTTGATATGATCAAGGCGCGCAAGGATAATCAGAAAAAGATTAAGCTCAAAGGCGGTAATGTACTGGAAGAGGAGATAACAGGTGAAATAGAAGCCATTCAGACCGGCCGAGAGCAGCTAAGTGTGATTATCGCCAGCAGTGCTGATAACGAGTTGGAGGCATTTGGGATCAAGCTAATTGATGTTCAGTTACGTCGTATCTCCTACGAGAGCAGTGTTGAGAAGAAGGTTTATGAGCGGATGATCTCTGAACGTCAACGAATAGCCCAAAAAATTCGCTCGATTGGACAGGGAGAGAAGGCAAAAATTGAGGGCCGTTTAACCAAAGATCTCAAAGAGATTGAGTCTAAGGCCTACCGAAAGGCTCAGAGTATTCGAGGAAAACTCCAGGCAATGTCGATCTCTATCTACGCAAATGCTTTAAATAAAGACCCTAGCTTCTATCAGTTTATGCGTTCGATGGAAGCATATAAAAAATCACTAACCGGTAAGGCAAAATTTTTGCTCTCCTCAGATAGCGAATTTTTGAAATATTTAAAGCGGGATCAGTAGCTAGAGACAACTCTTTTGCAGCAAAATCCAACTTATAGACAGTAAGGTGAGTAGTACCGTCGAAAGGTCAGAAACCCCCATTGCGCGCCGCGTATTGGTTGCCGTTGAAATGTTTGGTGAGCTGGCACCTAATTTTTACTCTCTATTTGTTTTACTTAGGGAAAGATGCTATCCACAAGTAGTTTAAAAGCATAATTATGTAATAGAGGTTTTGGTATGAGTGCGTCGGAGAAGTCTCCCGCTGCCACAGATAAAATTAACAAGGAGATGATTCTCGCCGGATTAATTCTGGTTATGTTCTCTGTTGTTATCAGTTACTTAGCGTCTGGTCACCAGTCACTTCTATTTCTAACGGGTATAGCATTGGGCTTTGTCCTCTACTATGCTCATTTTGGATTTACTGGCTCCTTTGCCTCCATGCTACAAAATGGGGCGACGGCAGGTTTTCGCGCTATTCTTTTTATGCTGGGATTGGCAGCGATCCTCTTTTTTCCAGTTCTAGATAGCGGCAACTTATTCGGTGGAGCAGTGGTTGGAAATATTGCTCCGGCAGGTATCTCAGTAATCATTGGTTCTTTCTTGTTTGGAATTGGTATGCAGCTAGGTGGAAGTTGCTCCTGTGGTACTTTGATCCATCTGGGAGAGGGCTCTGCTCGTATGGCGATAACCTTGGTTTTTATGATCCTTGGAGCGCTATTAGGCATCGCACATCTTGATTTTTGGCACTCTCTGCCAGCACTACCACCAATATCACTGATTGATACTTTTGGATGGTTCCCGGCACTAGTGGGAACCATCGTTGCATTAGGAATAATTTGGATATGGGTAGGTGATTTTGAAAAGCGCCAACATCGCGGCCCGATTTCCACTATCGGTTTTAGAAGTGACAAACCACTTCGAGATCGCCTTTTGGCAGGCTACTGGCCTTTGGCTTATGGAGCAATCGCCTTAGCATTACTTAACTTTTTAACCCTTTACTTAGCTGGACGCCCTTGGGGAGTGGTTAGTGGATATAGTTTGTGGGGTGGGAAGTTGTTTTATGCTCTGGGTTTAGGGGTAGAGCAGTGGCAGTCATGGGCCACTCCTGAACGACAGCTAGCTCTACAGGAGAGTATCTTCACTGATATTACCTCAGTGATGAATATGGGGATAATTTTAGGGGCACTGCTAACGGCAGGTGCAGCGCAAAAATTTTCCATTACCTGGAAGGTTCCTCGTCACTTGATACTTTCATCTATGGTGGGAGGAGTGTTGATGGGGTATGGCGCTCATCTTGCTTATGGATGTAATATTGGAGCCTTCTTTAGTGGAATTGCCTCCGGTAGTCTGCATGGTTGGTTTTGGATTATCTTTGCACTGGCCGGAAGCTATATTGGAATTCATCTGCGACCACTATTTCTTTTTGGCCAAGAGGCTAAAAATAGATCGAAAATTATTCGCTCGTCTAAAATTCCTTTTAGCCCTAAGGCACTAAAAGCTATTTTGGCGATGGTGTTGATTGCAGTCTTCACATTTGAGGTTTTAGATAATTTAGGCCAACTCGATTTTCAAACAGAATTTCAGAATGATGCTCAACCGGAGATGGCCAGACCGACAAATCACAATTTTGATATGTCTGGTTTTGGTGCTTATTTGGTTTCCATCGATCCCCATATTGCAGGTAGATATAACCTTCCAATTAAGAGTGGTGTTTTAGTTAATAATATTGAGGTGGGATCATATGCCGAGAGTATTGGTTTGATCGCAGGAGATATTATAACTCAGTTTAATGGAAAGAATGTTTACAATCGCACTGATATTGCTCGTGGGTTTGCAAAATCCATTGATGGTGACCGGATCAATTTAAAGATTCTACGTCACAAAAGACGTAGCAAAAATATTAAATTCACCTACAAAAAATTTACTCTCGGCAGTCAAATAAACCGAGTGGGGATTATGGTTACCAGCAAGGCCAGCAACCCAACGATTGCCAATACTTTGATCGATGCTAGGTATATGCAGATCTACACCCTCGACACTGGAAAGCTATCGATACTAAAAAATCCTTTCCAGGGAATGACTAATGGAGAGGTCGCGGGTTGGATTCTAGACAAACGGATTGGCAATGTGATTGTTGGCCATATAGATCAGGGTGATCGCGCTCAATTGATGCGAAAAGGTGTTCGCATTTATAGTGGGGTTTTTGGTAGTTCATCAGATGCGTTAGCACTCTACCGTCAAGGTGCTTTGGTGGCCAAACATCCAATGCATGTCATAGATTACCAGAGTATAAATTTTATTGCGATGCCTTCGGACTATACCTATCCTGGTGCTCCAATTGCCGCCAATTTAGAGGTGGCTCAATTTATTGTTCGCCTAGAGCTGGATCGTAATCAGTATGAAGTTTTTAATAATCCTATCTATGGGCAGTCGGAAGGTGGATCAGTTCTGCTGGCCCAGTTTTTATCAGAAAACATGATAGATTTAATTATTACTAATCGAGTCTCAAGTTCGATTATGGTTGAGCTGCAAAAAACTGGTGTTCAGGTTAAGACTGGAGTGGATACCAGCATTGAGAGTGCGGTGCTACAGTTTCATAATGGTACTTTGTAGTCTAAATTTTTCCCCAGTGGTAGGTAATCAAGTCACAGCTTTTGGCATCAAACATAGTAAAACTGGGGGTTAGCCCAGGAATTATTGCCCCTCGCTCTTTCAATCCTAGGGCATGAGCTGCATTTAGAGTAATAGCGCACCATAGTTCACCAATATTCATTTTGTATGTTGGTGCTGCCATCGCGGCCATTAGTAATACATTATCGCAATGACAGGAGCCGGGATTATAGTCAGAGGCAATCGCTACCTTAACTCCTGCATCAAGGAATGCTCTGGCATTAGCCTGGGGTTTACCAAGAAAAAAGCCAGTACCAGGAAGCAGAGTGGCCACGGTATCAGATTTGGCCAGTAGGTCAATCCCATTTTGGCTGGTACATAGTAGATGATCGCAGGAGAGTGCTTTGAATTTGACTGCCAAAGCTGCACCCTGATTATCCTTAAATTCATCTGCATGGCTTTTGCAGTCAATATTTAATCCCTGTGCTAGTTCAAAGAGCTGGGTAACATCTTCACTATCAAAAAAACCATCTTCATGAAAGATATCTACCGCATCAATTATCTTCTTCGGAGCTAACTCTTTTAATAGGGGGATTACCACCTGCTGCATATAATGATGTGACGAATTGAACTCTTTAGGCACCGCATGTGCAGCAAGGAAGGTATTGCAAATAGTAATCTGACCAGAGAAATACTCCTTAAGCTCTCCAATCAGTTGTGACAACTCAAGTTCCTGTTCAAAGTTTAGTCCATAACCGCTTTTAATTTCCAACGTCTTTACGCCACGAGCGATAATATTATTAACCCTCTCTTTTGATACCTCCAGTAGTTTCTCTTTACTGCTTTCATTTGTAGCTTTCATCGTGGCCAAGATTCCACCACCACTACTGGCAATCTCTTGATAGTCTGCACCATTAAGGCGCATGGAGTACTCATGAGAGCGATCACCTCCAAAAACCAGATGGGTGTGGCAATCTACCAGTCCTGGAGTTAAAGTTTTTCCATGGTAGGATTGTGAAGAGATTGATTTATGCTCTTCCGGAAAAGTGCAATCCTCTCCGACCCAGAGTATCTCTTTTTCATCGACAATAATTGAGGCATTATAAATAATAGAGAGATCTTCCGGAGTGATATTACGTCCATCTTTAATATATGCACCCTTCATGGTGACAATTTCAGAGAAATTACGAAGTGCGGTGATCGTCATTCACTACTCCTTGAGTGAGGGGAATTGAAGATTACTAGTTTTTCCGGCTTCAACGGCGATTGAATAACCCGCATCCACATGGCGGATAATTCCCATGCCAGGATCGGCGTTTAGTACTCTCCTAAGTCGGTTATCCATATCAGTGCTACCATCGGCGACGATTACCATTCCTGCATGTTGGGAAAACCCAATGCCGACGCCACCTCCATGGTGGAAACTAGTCCAAGAGGCACCGTTCATGGTATTAATCATTAAATTAAGCAGTGGCCAGTCGCTAACAGCATCGGTTCCATCCTTCATTGACTCTGTCTCCCGGTTGGGAGATGCCACAGATCCACAATCCAAGTGATCTCGTCCAATTACAATTGGAGCAGAAACTCGGCGCTCTCTCACCAAGCGATTAAATAGTAGTCCTGCTTTTTCCCGCTCTCCATATTTGAGCCAGCAAATTCGTGATGGAAGCCCTTGGAAGGCAACCATCTGATTAGCTTTGTCCAACCAGTTGTGCAGTTTAGTATTATGGGGAAAAAGTTTTTTTAGCTCCTGGTCTGTGGTGTGAATATCGCTAGGATCACCAGAGAGGGCAATCCAGCGAAAAGGGCCAGAGCCTTGACAAAAGAGTGGCCTAATATAGGCGGGCACGAAACCTGGGAAATCAAAAGCATTCTCTACTCCGGCCCGTTTTGCCCCCTCGCGGAGATTATTGCCATAGTCAAAGACATGGGCACCGCGTTTTTGGAAGGCGAGCATCGCTTGCACATGATCACCCATCGTTTGGTAGCTTAGTTCAATATATTTTTTTGCATCTTTACTGCGAAGATCACTTGCCTCTTTTAAAGTCATATTGCGTGGAATGTAACCAACCAATGGATCATGAGCAGAGGTCTGATCTGTAACTATCTCAGGATTTAAATCTGAAGCAAGAACTGCCTCAAAGAAGTCGGCAGCATTGCCAGTAACTCCAATCGAGATCGCTTCACCTCGGTCGCGGGCAGCGATCGCATCTGCAATGGCATGTTCAAAGGAGCCGACTGCTTGATCGAGATATTTAGTCTGAAGTCTCTTGTTGATTCTTGCCGGGTCAACATCGCAACCGACAAAAACTCCTCCTGCCATTTTAACCGCAAGAGGTTGGGCCCCTCCCATTCCGCCTAATCCTGCGGAGAGGACGATCTTTCCTTTTAGATTTTGGCCAGTGCCATAATGTTTTTCTGCTGCGGCCATAAAAGTTTCATAGGTACCTTGCAGTATTCCCTGCGAGCCAATATAGATCCAGGAACCAGCAGTCATCTGGCCATACATCATTAACCCTTCTGCTTTTAGCTGGTTAAAATGCTCCCAGTCTCCCCAGTGAGGAACAAGGTTGGAGTTGGCAATTAATCCTCTTGGCCCATGAGGGTGGGAGGGAATAACACCCACCGGCTTTCCCGACTGGATTAAAAGGGTTTGATTATTTTCCAGTGTTTTGAGAGTTGTTAAAATATCATGAAGAGCTTGGTGGTTACGGGCCGCTTGGCCATTTCCACCGTAGACAATTAGATTGTCTCGATCCTCAGCTACATCTGGATGAAGATTATTAAGTAAGCAGCGATAGGCTGCTTCTTGGTGCCAGCCCTTACAGGTTAGTTTACCACCGGTGGGTGGCAGGGGGATAGATGGTGTATTAGTCATTGGATCTCTCCGGTTACTTTTTCCACTGCAATAACCAACTCTCTACTGTTGATTAATTTAACGATATTGTTGATATCCTTGTGGAATATGCGATCATTTTCGATCGGGTTGACGTGCTGACGAATTTTAGCATGTAGTGCCTCAAGGGCATTTGAGCTAGTCAAAGGGCGGCGCAGATCAATTCCTTGAGTATTGCAAAGTAGCTCAATTGCCAACTCATTTTTCACATTATCAATCACCTCATGCAGCTTACGGCCAGCAGTAACACCCATCGAGACATGATCCTCTTTATCAGTAGAGGTGGGGATAGAATCAACAGAAGCTGGATGGCAGAGCAGTTTATTCTCGGAAGCCAGAGCGGCGGCAGTAACGTGGGCAATCATCAATCCGCTGTTTAATCCAGATCCCTTAGTTAGAAAAGCTGGCAGTTCCGAGAAGGTTGGATTCATCATCTTTTCTATTCGGCGTTCCGAGATATTGCCTAACTCAGAAACTCCCATCGCCATATAGTCCATTGCCAAAGCTAAAGCCTCTCCATGAAAATTTCCACCAGAGATAACCTCTTGCTCCTCAACAAAAATCAGTGGATTGTCGGTGACGGAATTTAGCTCAGTAGTAATAACCTCTTTGGCATGTGCAATCGTCTGGCGACAAGCTCCATGTACTTGGGGAATACAACGTAGTGAGTAGGGATCCTGTACTCGATGACAATCCTGATGTGATCCATTTATTTTAGAACCTGCGATCAAGGATCTCATATTTTTTGCACTAGCAATCTGTCCAGGGTGAGGTTTTAACTCGCTAATTCCTGCATGATAAGCTTTAGAGGTTCCTTGAACTGCTTCTAATGTCATCGCGGCGGCAATATCTGCTAGCTTCATCAGGTGTTCTGCTTCAATCACTGCCATTGCACCCAGGGCACCCATTACAGCAGTACCATTTATTAAGGCCAGTCCATCTTTGGGTCCTAGCTGAGCGGGCTTTTGGCCGATAGACTCAATGGCAAAGTCGGAACCAACTAGTTTGCCATTAAAATTTACCTCTCCCTCACCAATCAGGGCCAGTGCAATATGGGCCAATGGAGCGAGATCACCTGAGGCACCGACGGAGCCCTTCTGAGGTACAACCGGTGTAATGTGGTGGTTAATAAAGCGGAGTAAAAGTTTTACAATACTGGGATCAACTCCGGAGTTCCCTCTGGCCAGACAGTTGGCCCTTAAAAGCATAATAGCTCTTGTAATATTGAGGGAGAAGGGAGTGCCAACTCCTGCGCAGTGAGAGCGAATTAGATTAAGCTGTAGCTGGCTTAGATCCTCACTTTTTATATGACAGTTAGAGAGAGCTCCAAAACCAGTATTAATACCGTAGACAGCTTTTCCAGTTTTAACGATATCAAACACCATCCGACGGGATGACTCCATTTTGCTCAGTGCTGAGGGGGCAATTTCAACTAGGCACTCACCCTCAGCAGCGGTGGCAACCAGATAGAGTGTCTTGATGTCCAGATCGCAACCATTTAGTAAAATTTTACTCATATTGTTACTCCGTTCAAATTAATTTTTGCTACTGACTGCTGCGTAGACTTTCGACTTGAGCAATATAGTTACAAGCCTTCTCCTTAAAAATATAGGAACCTGCTACTAGATTTTGGACGCCATGGGAGATTAGCTCACCACTGTTTTGCTCACTAACCCCACCATCAACTTGCAACTGCATAGTAGGATTGTATTTTACTTTTAGTTGTTGAATTTCATTTAGACGTTGATAGGTTTCTGGAATAAATTTTTGACCACCAAATCCTGGTTCGACGGACATAACAAGGAGCAGATCGATCATCTTAATTATTCGAGCGGAGAGTTGAGCTAATGGTGTTTTGGGTTTAATTGAGACTCCGACTGAAGGGTAAAGTTTTTTCGCCAAAGAGATAATTTTTATACTCTCCTCTTCTGTGGCAGCTTCCAAGTGAAAGGTAATATGGTGGATACCAAAATCCTTCATTATCTCAATATGAAAAAGTGGGTTGGCCACCATCAGGTGAACATCTAATGGAATTTGAGTAATGGTTGCTAATTGACGGATAATTGGGCCGCCAAAGGTTAAATTGGGGACAAAATGCCCATCCATGACGTCAAGATGAAACCAGATATTTTCACATTTCGCAAAGTGAGCTAGATCCTCTTTAATCGACATAAAGTCGCAGGAGAGTATACTAGGGGCAATTCGTATCATTAGCTGATCTCCAATTTATTATTACTACTGCGATTGGAAAATCCATTAAGTAACTCTTGGTCACTGCATCTTTTCTTACCGGCCAGTTGAACAGAAGTTAACCGCAAGGCACCATCACAGGTTCCAACCAGTAGAGAGTTAAAGCTAGTATCAAGTTCACCCTCTTTTACCTTTTCAGCAGTTTTGGCCGCAGCAAAGACCTTTAAGCGTTCTCCATTTAAGAAACAGAAGGTTCCTGGCCTGGGAGTAAATGCTCGTATTTGATTTAGTACATCTTGGCAGCGGCTACTTGCAAAGTGAAGACGGCCCTGCTCTTTGGAGATAGAAGGGGCATAGGTAGCATCATTCTCATCTTGAGCAATATAGTTTACTTGGCCGTATAACTGTTCATCTAAGAAACGGTTTAGGGTTAGTGCCGCTTGAAATTTAAGTCTAGTGTAGAGCTGTCCTCCTGTTTCATTCGCTGCGATTGCAAGTTGGTCTGTGCAGGCAATATCACCAGCGTCCATCTTCTTAACCATTTTCTGGATGGAGACCCCGGTTATCTTATCATTATTTAAAATTGCATATTGGATGGGAGCAGCTCCTCGATACTTGGGGAGCAGTGAGGTGTGAATGTTGAAGCAGCCTACTTTCGGCAAGTCAAGTAGTTTACTACCTAAAAATTGGGCAAAAGCTAGGACGATAATCAGATCACATGGATCTTGTTGCAGATCACTGATTAACTGCTGTTCATGGTTTAAATTCTCTGTCTGTAGTAGGGGCAGTTTATTCTCTTTTGCAAAGGTGGCAACAGGAGGAGGAACAAGCTGTTTTCCACGACCGGATCGTCTATCTGGCATTGTTATAATCATTTTAAGATTAATTGCGGGATGGTTGGCCAGTAGCTCCAAGGAGGGGAGTGCAAAGTCGGGGGTACCACAAAAAATGGTGTTTAACGGTTTCATTTAACTTCCTGACAACTTATTAATCTTCTGTTTTTCTCTTCTTTTTCTCTTTGAGTAGTTTCTTTTTATAAAAACTTCGCTTTAGTAGGCTTATGTGATCTAAAAAGACTTTACCATCCAAGTGGTCGATCTCATGTTGAATGCAGATAGATGAGAGGTCCTCTTCAGTTGAACTCTTCTGGTTGCCAAACATATCATGGTACTCGACGGTTATTATTTTACTGCGAGTGACCTGTTCATAGATGCCGGGCAGACTTAAACACCCCTCCTCATGAATGACCGTCTCCTCTTTAGCAGTAATAACTGGATTGATTAGAACTTGGGGATTGAAGTCTGAAAGTCGAAGTTCTTCCTCACCATTGGCGTTGGTAACTTCATTTCGAGAGTAGTGAGCATCAATAACAATCACTCTAATGTTTTTGCCAACTTGAGCCGCTGCTAAACCAATTCCTGGAGCATCATACATTGTGTAGAGCATATCTTGACATAGAGTATGTAAATCTTGATCGAATATCTCTACTGGCACAGAGCGGAGGGCCAGTCGTCGATCAGGGTAGCGAATAATATCTAAATTATTACCGCCACTGGTGCCAAATTGGTAGTTGGTCAGAAAGTTACTATCCAAGCAGTAGATCCTTTGGTTCTGTTTGTTGGTTTTATACCATAAGCAGAGTTATATATCACAGTCAGGAATAAACTAATAGTATGGATAAGGTTTTAACTGGATGTCGGAGACCGCACGCGCTCTGCACAACAAAGGGCGGGGGCCGGTAGAATCAGTCTCTATTTTTAGCGAATTTTGCGGTGTTGAAATAGGGTAAAGGCGATGTAGAGGGCAAAGATGATCGGAACACTAAAGGAGGCGATTAGAGGATCTAATTTGCTATTTTTGCCCAGCTCCATTGTGTAGGAGTAGACCAGCCAATAGAGAATGGAGAAGATAAAGACTACGGAGAGATTAAATCCAAATGATGTTCCTCGGCGGTTTGGACGATAAATTGGCGATGCGGCCAGCAGCGCGAATAGGATACAGACGAGAGCGTTAACTGCCTTGTCGTAGAGGAGAACCTCATAACTTGCAGTGTTGATATTGGATGCCTTTAGTTTCAAAACATAGTCAATTAATTTAGGTGTGGGCAGCGTAGTGATATCTGCTTCCACCTGAACAAAGTCATCAGGAGTCTCGCCCATTTTAACGATTAGCTCTTTTTGGCGTGAAACCGCAGGGAATTGCTCTTTATTCAAGCCAGATAGTATTGTTGCACCATTAAATTTCCAGGTTCTATCTTTTAGGTGATCAGCACTTTTCGCGTGGATAATTTTTTGGGAGGAGTATTGGTTGTCGTTAGCGGAGGTATAGTAGAGTGATATATTTTGGATGCGGTTATTGATACGGTCAAAGGCTGCAAAGGAGAAAAAGTAGTCATGGCTTTTGAACCACATGCGACCGCTCCCGATAGTGCTTGCCTTTAAGCCAACATTTTTTAGATTTCGAAACTTACTTGCCCCATCAGGCAATAGAGAGAAACGGTGTTTTTTAACAAATGGGTCGAGATAGGAGCTATTGAGGAGACTGATTAATGCAACGATCAGCGATGCTTGAAAAATGGTAATTAGATAATTTTTACGTGAGAAACCAGAGGCAAAAATAGCGGTTAGTTCATTTCGTGTCTTGAGTTTATTTATACTGAAAAGTGAGGCAACTAAACAAGATATTGGAAGAATACGGCTAAAAGATGTCGGCATCTCAATCAGATAGTTAATCAGAACTTCAATGTGATCAACATTGCTGCGTAAAAAACCGGTGATTAGCTTAGCAACAGTTAATATTAATAAGAGAAAGATAAAGGATAGAATAAAAAATCGGAACCACTCTTTTAGAATTAATTTTTTGGTGATTGAGAGTGGCATTATTAGCGTAAACGGCGTCGGATAAACATGGAGGCGATTTTAATTGCTGGCTTAAAGAGATATGTCGAAAGTAGTCTTCCTAGACGAGGATGCTGCTCGCAATAGTTAACAATATGTGGGGATATTCGATAATAAGTCTCGATTAGAATAATTCCCCTATTTGTTTGTTCAAGTTCAAGCTTGAAATTACGTAGTAGATCTAGGTTTGGATGTGAAGCACCATAACAGTAGGTAGCGATATAACACTTTTTTGATTTAACTCGCATAGTAGTATAGGCATCTTCAAATAGTTTTTTATGGTTTCGACACTGCTTCTTAATAAACTTGCGTAACATCTCTGCATTTAAATATTGAAACTTCTTGCCCATTGAGAACTCAGTAAATTTACCTAAACCCCTTTTTACCTCATCTCCCATATTGGGGTTGCAGCTGTAGATTTTTGCTAAATCCCAGTACACTTGGCTAATCAGCAACATCTCAGGAATATCTCTTTGTGGGTCAAAAACCCCTGGTGCTAAAAGGCTCTCCTTGGTTCGATGAAATGCTGCAACTGCGCCTAAGTATCTCTTATAATTTTCTACGGCATTAGCAATTTTGCCTGCCTGAGAACAGCTTTGAGCATTTCGTAGAACTTTAAGACGGTTCTGAAACCGGCGAATTACATCCTTGTGGAGTGGAGCTAACCCTTCTTTTTCTTGAGCCATACGCTGTACTTAACCCCCAATTAAAAGTGATAAGAAAGTGAGAATGAACTCTCTTTTAAATCTACTCTCTTTTGATCTAATACTATAGATCGGTCCTGTTGACTGTTTTTAATTGAGATATTAATAACCAGTCGGGGTTGAACCCATCCGATGCCAATGCCACTGCTTTTTATCCGTTTACCACGATCATTCGACGCGCCAAACCTTAAATAGAAATCACTAAAAATTTTGAATTGGGCAGCCGCTCGGTAGAGTACTGTTTCCGAGAGGGTACGATTATAATCAGATCCCAAATCTGCCATCAGATAGATAAAATTTCGAAAAGTATACTGGACACCAACTATGGCACGAGTCTCCCCGGCTCGCTGCTTAGTTGGATCAATAACAACTGTACCGATGGTAAAACTACGATTCAAGGCGTGGGTAATTCCAAAAACCAGTAGATGGAAATCTTCTTTATAATATGATCCATCGCTACTCTGGAGATGATCTTTATAGTGCAAATAGGAGAAGCCCATTGAGGACTGCTCTCCCCCTGCAGCAGCGACACTAATTCCATACCGTTGACGTGAATTTTGTTGGTCATCTTGACGATGATAGCTAAAGGAGCCCTTTAGCCGACCCTTGGCATCGGATATTATCAATCCAGTGAGGTCAGATTCATCACTACTGGGATTAATGCTCGAGGTGTGATAACGACTAAAGCTCTCTTTAGTCTTTTGGACGTAGAGAGACGAGATATTAAAGAATCCTAGTGAGGCGGGGTTTAGAGATGAAGCTTCATCTACCAACAGGGAGGCGATTCCGGTACCGGCAGTAGATTTGATTCGGGTGGTTTCAAACGGGACAAAATCAGCTTTTACGCAATTGGGAGCAGTTAACGCACCAATGGAAAGTAGAAGCACAATAGGTGCAAAAAGATTGAATAAAGAGTATGTTTTTTCGTTATGCGTGTTTACCATCGTTATACCCAGTGACAATATCTATTAAAGTATAGGAAAAAGCCGGAAGGCTGTCATTAAATTAAAAGGTTATAGTTTAAAAGAGAGGGATTATGTTTTTGGTACAAGGGATCGTTTTGATTTTCACCTTGCTTGGGATGAATAGTGGTATGGCGGCTCGGCCGACAATCGAGGGGCTATTTCGTAATGGTGATAATGCAGAGTTGATCGGAGAGACTAGTATTATTGCCTTTGAGATAGAGAGTCTAAATACGCTTCAACCTAAAGCTTCAGAATCTACTGCTCCGCTAGATGAAGATGAGCTTAATGATAGCCCTAAGCCCCTGCAATTACTTGAACTTCCTGCAACTACTCCGTCTGAAGTGCCGGTGGATGAGAAGCGATATATAAAGTTACACTTTCGTCAGATGGCGAACGGAAGGACGAAGTTGCTGCAAGCAGAGTACTCTGGGGCCGAGATGAACTCTTCAGAGCTGTTGCAGATAAAGAAGTATAAAAATTTTGGAAGAAAATTGGCCAAAGAGGAGCGAGATAATACGAATCTGTTCTACTCACTAGTTATGATGTTTGCCTTAAATGAGTCCAAGCCTCTCTCTAGATTATTTAAGATGTATAATCTGGACTTCCTGGAAAACAGAGAAGTTATGAATGAAGAGAAGGTAAAGTTATATCAGCGTTACAAAGAGTATTTAACCTCAATTAAAGAGGATAAATACTTAAAAGATGAGCTGGTGTCACCGATGGCCCCAGAGGAGGTAGAAGAGAAGACTTTGATTCAGGAGATTTTAAGTTCTGCGATGTATCGTTCCAGTGATCGGATAAAGCTTGTTCAACAAAATGGTGATTTCTTTTGGCAACTTTCATTAGAGAAGACGATGGCCCTGTTTTTTAATCATAGCCATCGACTACAGATGTTACATACTCAATTTGGGGCCAAACGATATGTCATCTACTGTGGTGAGTATGTGCTTTATAATGGTGTTCACTCTCTCCCCCAAAATATTCGGATTGAGTTAGATGATGGAACGGGTTACATAGTTAAAATCATTAAATATAGTAACTTTGAAGATAGGAAGAGAAGCTTCAACCAGAGAGTTGATGGTTATAATAAAATACTTTCTAAATTGCAGACAGGGAGAAAAGAGAGTGGCCAGGCAGCGCCGCCCCCACCATCTTTCAGACTGCTAAATTTTATCTATTGATGTGATCTAACTATGGCGAAGGATCTATACTGCAAAGTAGCTGTCAACTGTCCTTTAAATGACTCTATTCTTTTTTACCGCCAAAGTCGTGATGAACCTCGGTTTGATCGTGGAGATCTAATCGAGGTTCCCTTAGGTCGGAGGAAAGAGAAAGGGTGTGTGCTGGAAGTGGATATTCCCTTGGAGCAAATTGAGCTGGACTTCTCACCGGAAAAAATTAAGGAGATCTCTGGTGGGCTAACTGATGAGATAAAAATCAATCAGCATCTACTGAGTCTTTTTGGATGGATGACAAGTTATTATCAATATAGTTTGGGCCAGCTGATTTTTGATACGATTCCTAAAATATTAAAGCGACCGCGTAAGCTATCTCCCATAATTGGCCAAGGTGCCAGTTTAGATTTCACTTTGACCGACCGACAGAGAGAGATTGTTGATGCCACCACGCCCCTGCTATTTGATGGTTTTAGCCAGTCTCTTATTCATGGAGTAACTGGTAGTGGGAAAACTTTGATCTACCTCTTGTTGATCAAAATGGTGGTTGAGCGCGGCCATTCCGCTCTATTTCTTCTTCCAGAGATCAATCTAACTCCACAATTTGTTGAGATTTTTTCTCGTCATGTTGATGCAGAGATTTATACCTACAATAGTAGCATTAGCGCTTCTGAAAAATTTATCCTTTGGAAGAAATTGATGGCTGACCCGCAGCCAATGGTGGTGATAGGTGTGCGAAGTTCTGTCTTTTTACCTATTCCCAACCTGGGTTTGATTGTGATCGATGAGGAGCATGACCAATCTTTCAAGCAGGAGGATCGCTGCGCATATAATGCTAGAGATGTGGCAATTAAGCGGGCCAGCATGTTATCAATTCCAATCTTACTGGGGTCTGCTACTCCATCCCTCGATACCTACTATCGTTTTACTAAAGCGAATATTAAGGGATGCCACTACCACGCTATTGCTGAGCGAGCCGGCCCAGCCGAACTGCCAACGATCCATTTTGTCGATATGAAGTCAGCAGCCAAAAAAATGGATGGAGTTGATATCTGGCCATTTGATCAAGAGAGTATTGAAAAAATTAAACAAGCACTTAATAAGGATGAGCAGGTATTGGTCTTTATTAACCGGCTTGGGTTTGCCGGCCATATCCAATGTAGTAGTTGTGGTTTTACCTTTAAGTGTCCGAACTGTTCCGTTAACTTAAAATACTTTAAAAAACGGGGAAGTGTTAGCTGTCAGCACTGCGACTACCATGATCGCCTGCCAGAGATCTGCCCTGAGTGTCAAAATCTAAAGCTCTATCAGAAGGGATTTGGTACTGAAAGAGTAGAGTTACTGCTACGCGATCTGTTTGTAGATCATGTGGTGGATCGCTTTGATCGTGATGAAATAAGATCATTTAACCGTCTAAAAGAGCAGCTAGGTAGGTTTCATCGCAAAGAGATAGATATATTAGTTGGGACCCAGATGCTGTCCAAGGGCCATAATTTTCAACGGGTAAATTTAGTCATTATATTGGGTATTGACTCTCAACTCAATTTTCCTGATTTTCGGGCCGGGGAGAGTGCTTATCAATTACTGACTCAGGTAGGTGGAAGGTCTGGCCGCTTTATGAAAAGTAGCGAAGTGAGAGTTCTAACTCTTGATCCCGATAATCAAATTTTTACCCATGTTCGACAACACTCTTTTGATGGATTTTACCAACAGGAGTTAAAAATTCGTCGCCTGTGTGACTGTCCCCCTTTTAAACGAGTGGTGATGATCTACTTCACTTCGAAATTCCAATCGAAAGCTCAAAATGAGAGCTTACAAGCAAGTAATGTTCTACGCCAGTTAGCGCAGAGTAATTTCGAATCGGTTGAAGTTTTAGGGCCTCGGCCAGGACTGATTGAGAAGAGAGTTAATAAGTTTACTTGGGCGATTATGATTAAAAGTAGCAACATTAAGCAATTGCACGATATTTTAGTAAGCTTGAAAGATAACTTTAAGCACCATTATAGTATTAGTGTTAAGATCGATGTTGACCCATATCATTTGAATTAGGGGCTTGTTTAGATCATTTTCATATAGTGCATAAAGATAATATGCGCCTCAATCAGAGCCTCTTGGCTGTAGAAGGTTGAACGTGCTCCAATCAGATGGTGTCCATTGACAACGCCTAAATTTGTCGCCTTAAAATATGCTGGAAATTGAGCGTGGAGTACATCTACAATTCCATCATTGACGCTGCGACAGGGAAAGAGCAATTTTGCTAACATCATCCAGATATGACTCTCATGCCACTCTGCTTGAAGGGCAATAGATGTGTAGAACATCTTTTGAGGTAGCTTGGTATGGTTACGCTTGAACCAGTTCCCTTGATATCGCTTACTAAATGCCTGTTGAAACTCCTTGGCCAACAGGTCAAATCTCTTATCTAGGCTTTGATAGACGGAAGTATCCTTGTAACGGTGAACCTTATTAGCAAGTCTGATAAAGCGGTGATCTAGATGATTTGTGCCTAGAATTGGAGCCGCAATGCTGGAGAACCCACAAATATGCTGATTGGCAAATTCTCTATTCTTTTTTAGGAAGTGTAGGGCATCAACTCCTCCCTTCGAATAGGCAATGAGCCATAATTTTTTACCAGGATTAAGCCTAATATAGTCATATAGTTGGTCAGCTAAGAGCTGCTGGTTATATGAGATACCCTTGGCACCATGGACGCGAGGAGCAATATACTCAAAACCATATTTGCGGGCCAGATGTCCAGTACCCCGTTCAAAGGCAGCAGTTTTGAAAAATTCATTAAAGACCCCAGAGATCAATACAATAGTGGGGGTAATAGCTGGACACTCCAGAAAAGACTGGTAATCCCGATGGTGATGAGCATATTTTAGTTCGTTGTAGATAGCGCCAAAGATATGTTGAGGTGGGATTGTATTGGGATCAAGTGGTTTACCGCAGATTACTTTGTTCAAGATATAGTGATGGGTGGAGTCTAACTTTTCCACATCCGGGTGACCTTTATTGCCAGCAAGGGTTGCAAGGAATTTTACCCCAGAGTGCCCGGCCCAGACGGATGATCCTGCACTGTCTAAGATGAACTGTAGTGCTCTATATCCGGTGGGTTTTTTGATCAGATCAATGCCCTCATGTAGGAATTCCTTGCTTGAAGTTTTCACAGCATTGCCAAAAATTTCTGCAGATTGCTGACAGTGAGAGCGGTAAGAGCTGGCAGTTGGCTTTAATCGTTTGGTGAGATGATTTAATAACTCCATGTAATTCCTTTAATAATAATTATTATGTATCATCAGTGAATTAGTCAAGTAAGAGGGTAAAATCACCTATGAATAGTCCCTCGGAGTATGTACCATGGTCATCTGTTTGTTAAATAGAGAAGAGATCGTCATTGATGAGTTTGCGGCCGGAATATTCTATACACTACTCTGTTTTAAAGCAGGAATCTCTTCAATATTTGACCAATGACGGCCAAAATCGTGATGGCTGGTTTTTAGATTTAACCTTTGGCGGCGGCGGGCACAGCACTGCATTTTTAGACGGTAGTCAAACATGTAATGTCATTGCCATAGATCAGGATCCAGAAGCTATTGCTAATGGCCAGAAAACCGTGGAACGTTATACTCCCAGATTACAGCTACTAGACATGAATTTCTCAGAATTTTCAACCTATTATACCTCCACACTGGCCCCGCTGGAGATTGCACCTCAAGGGTTTCAAGGAATCTTAATGGATCTTGGGGTCTCCAGTCATCAGTTCGATAGCGGTGAGCGTGGGTTTTCCTTTCGCTATGATAGTGATTTAGATATGCGTATGGATTGCGATAATACAGAGATTCCCACTGCTCAGGAGTTGATTAACACTTTAGCAGAGGAGGAGCTAATCTCTATTTTTCAGCAGTATGGTGAGGAGCGATATGCTAGGAGAATTGCTCAGCAGATAGTAGAAGAGCGCAGTCGCACTCCGATTACAACCACTAAACAGTTGGAAAATATTGCATTTCATGCTTATCCTAAGCGTTTTCGTCATGGCAAGACTCATCCTGCAACCAGAATATTTCAAGCTTTAAGGATTGTGGTTAATGGAGAGTTAGAACATCTAAAGCTAGTAATTCCCACCCTTCTTCCACTGCTTGGGCCAGGTGGTCGGTTAGCAATTATCAGCTTTCACTCATTGGAAGATAGGATTGTTAAAAGGGCTTTCAAAGAGCTTGCTCCGAAGGGATCTGCCTATACCATTCTAACAAAAAAACCGCAGATTCCCACCGAGGAGGAAATTAAGGAGAATTCTCGTTCCAGAAGTGCTAAACTTAGAGTGTTGGAGAGAAGAGAAGGAGTCTCAAATGGTGCGTAAAAGAGTTGCGACAAAGAGAGAGAATTCGCAGTTGAAGCGAATCCGACAGATATTTTTTAGCTCACAGGGATTTCCCATTATTCTAGTTTGTTCTATTTTAGGGATTCTATTTGTCCTTTTTCGGATGAAGAGTGTCGAGACTGGATATCAGGTAATCTCAGTTAAAAAAGATATTGAGAAGGCACAAGTAATGAATAAGGAGCTTCAAGCCAAAAGGGCGAAGCTGTTATCAGTTAAAAACCTTCACCGAATGGCAAAAAAGCATGGATTAAAAGAGGCGGAGCAGAAACAGATTATTGTTATACCCTAACCGATTAGGAAAATTGGTTATTACTATTATAGAGATCAATGGAAGATAGAAAGAGACAAGTCAATATAATATTTATCTGTTTTGTGGTTGTCCTGTCGGTGGTGGTGAGCAAAGCCTTTTATATTCAAGTGCTCAACAAAGATGATCTAATCGCATATTCTAAATCCCAGTTTTTTCGTATCAGTAAGATATATCCTAATCGAGGAAATATCTATGATCGCAATGGCTCATCACTCGCGATCAATATTAAAACTTTCTCTGTCTTTACTATTCCCAAAAATATCAAGAATAAGAAGAGGGTCTATCGGAAATTGGCCAAAATTATCCGCCATTTAAACTACCGTCAGATTATGGCCAAAGTTAAGGGGCGTAAGCGCTATACTTGGATCGCTCGAAAAATATCTTTGAATGATGATCAAGTGCAAAGGATTAAACAGCTGGACGGGGTCTATTTAGAGGCGGTACCAAAGAGAATTTACCCTAATCACGAACTTCTCTCTCAAGCACTAGGCTTTGTTGGGGTAGATAATATTGGATTAGCAGGAGTGGAGTATCTTTTTGACCAAAAGCTGCGCGGCAAGCCTAAAATTTGGAAATATATCCAAGATGCCAAAGGGCGCGCCCTGAAATTTGAGTCTAAATCATCCCCTGGCGGCGAGAGTGAAGATATTTTCTTAAGTATTGATAAGGATCTACAGGCAGTTGCGGAGAAACATTTGAAGGCGGCAGTACTGGGTCATAAAGCTGAAAAGGGAGGGGTTGGCATCATTGATGCTCGCAATGGAGAGATTCTAGCAATGGCCAACTACCCAACATATGACCCCAATATAGTCAAACAATCCAAAGCAGAGAATCGGAAACTATCATTTGTTACCGATCCTTTTGAGCCTGGATCTACTTTTAAAACCTTCACTATCGCTGCTGCATTAGAGAGTAAAATTGCTCAGCCAGATACCAACTATTATTGTGAGCGGGGTCGCCTTAAGGTGGAAAATCATATTATCAAAGAGGCGATGGGGGATAAAAAGTTTGAGTGGCTCTCACTACGAGAGATTTTACAATTCAGCTCAAATGTCGGTGTGACTAAAATAGCTTTTGATCTAACATATCCCAAATTGAAAAGAAGCTTAGATATGCTCAGAATTGGTAAAAAAACGGGTGTTGAACTGCCAGGAGAATCGCGAGGAATATTTACGAATAGTGAAAATATCTCTCCTCTTAGTTTAAGCAACATTAGTTTTGGTCAGGGAGTCGCTGTCACCGGAATGCAGATGTTGGCAGCCTATAGTGCCATTGTGAATGATGGATACTATATCAAGCCGACAATTATAAAGCGCAAAAGCGGAGAGAAAATTGAGAGAACGCGTATTTTTTCACGTGATACGACGAAAAAAACAGTCTCAATGTTGATCGACGCGGTAGAGAAGGGAACTGGCGGCAATGCTCGCATACCATACTTTGTTATTGCAGGTAAGACTGGCACTGCTCAGCGACCAGATAACGATGGTGGATATTCCGGCTATGTTCCCAGTTTTATCGGTTTTCCTGTCAATGTTGACTCTCCCTTTATCATTTATGTCTATTTAGATAATCCTAAGGGGAAAGGTTACTACGGCAATGTTAGTGCCGCTCCGGTATTTAGAAAAATAGCTCAGTATTTGTTGTATAAAGATAAAAACTTTATCTCGTTGGCCGTTGGGAAGGGAAGAAAGAGAGTTCGAGATACAGTTGATACCGTTCAGGTGCAACACTCATCAGCTAGAATTATTGGTAAGAAAGCAGTACCTAATTTTGTTGGTTTGGATAAGAGTTCAGCGCAGAGATTAGCGGTAAAAACAGGACTTACCGTAAGTACCAAAGGTTTTGGAGTAGTGGCTTCCCAACGACCCAAAGCGTTTAGTCGCAGAGGTAAGCAGAGCAACGTACATCTTAAGTTTCAGACTCCACAATACGATTAATTGTTCCAATTCGGAACAATTATACTTATTAACCATTTAGAGAGAAGGATTATTAGTGGATCGCTTAAATGATAAATCACCGCAAATAACAACAGAGCAGATTGTAAAACTGCTTAAACCTTGGGCCTTATGGAGTAGTGCCATTGAGAGCTCTACAATCACAGATGTAACATTACATTTGCAGCAGTCGTCATCATCTCAGGTCGTCTTCTACCGTCTTACTAATGGGGAGCGCGCACTAGAGCTGTTAAAACAGAGGATTGAGAGTTCAAATTTTGGATTGTTGATAATTACTGGTGCCTGGTCCCAAGATGAGGAGTGCGGTAATGTAATCCAAGTTTCCGAGGATGGTTTTTTACTGGCACAACAGGCAGTCGCAGACCTCTTCTATTGCAATAATCATAAGATGAAATTGGTGGGCGTGACTGGTACCAACGGTAAAACCACGGTTGTTAGTTTAGCAGAGCAAATTAGCAATAATCTGGGTCATGCGGCAATCTGTGCAGGAACAATCGGAATGTTTGCGAATGCTATTCAGGTTGAGGGTAATTTTGGTAATACCACGCCCTCTTATATTGATTTGCGTAAATTCATCCATCGCTATCAGAATAGCTACGAAGTGCTTTTTTTTGAGTTAAGTAGCCACGCCCTGGTACAGCAGCGTGTGTTTGATCTGCAGTTAGATGGGGCCATGTGGACTAGTTTTTCACAAGACCATCTGGACTATCATAAAACAATGAATGCCTACTTTGATGCTAAGTTGATGATTGCCACCCATGCTTTAAAAGCGGATCGATCACTATTATTACCTGCAGCTGAAAAAGAGCTGATCAAGAGAGTCAAAAGTTGTTTTGAGCGAGTACAACTCTGTCGAACTTTAGAGCAGTGGGGCTTTGGTGAGATTCCTCTTTTCTTCAGACCTGATTATAATCGTAGCAATTTGGAGCTAGCGTTACAGATTAATCAAGAGTTGTGGGGACAGGTAGCCCCGTTTGATTTAGAACGGCTAAAGACCCCTGATGGCCGCTTTTCTACAATGAAAGTGGGTGATGCTCTGGTGGTAATTGACTATGCTCACACTCCAGAAGCTCTGGAGAGAGTTTTGGCCGCCATTCGAGAGGGGTTTCCCGAACGACCGCTCTCGGTACTATTTGGCTGTGGAGGTGACCGAGATCGCACCAAGCGGCCATTGATGGGGGAGGTTGCCATCCGCCTTGCTGATCGAGTCTACATTACCTCTGATAATCCTCGATCTGAGGACCCCCAGAGCATTATTGATGAGATTATTTGTCAGATTGACTCCCAGAGGGACTCAGTTTTTGTTGAAGTTGATCGAACTAATAGCATTATAGATGCACTTGGCCGTCTACGACCCCAAGAGTTGTTGTTGATCGCCGGCAAGGGCCATGAGCAGTACCAAGAGATTGCAGGTGAGAAATTTCAGTTTAGTGATTTTGAGGTGGTTAAAAAATTTAATCAAAAGCAGGGAGAGGGGAGTTGATATGGTTTGCCCACAAATAATTCAACATGAGAGATTGGCCACAAAAATTTTTGGTACTCTTCCGGTTGGTAATTTAGAACTTTTTACAGATTCACGAGCAGTTGTTCCTGGAGGAATGTTTGTTGCGCTGGTTGGAGAGAGCTTTGACGCCTTCAATTTTATTGCGGCAGTTGCCGATGGCGGAGCGCAGGTGATCGTTTGTCAGAACGCAATAGGGCGTAGTGAGATAGTTGAAGGCTTTACACTGCAATATCCAGATTGCTGCTTTATTATTGTTGAGGATAGTCTCAAATTTCTGCAACAATTGGCACATGCTCATTTGAAAAATTGGAAAAAGAGTGCCGGCGGCAAGGTGCTGGCGATTACTGGCTCGAATGGTAAGACCACCTATAAGAATATGCTACGAAATTTCCTGCAATCGGTAGTTGGAGATCAACTACATGCTACTGATGGAAATTTTAATAATCATATTGGTGTTCCGCTGACAATTTTCGGACTGACTTTGGATCATCGCTATCTGGTGATTGAGCTGGGAACCAACCATCCAGGTGAGATAGAGCTATTATGCAACATCGCTATGCCTGATGGAGGACTGATTACTAACATTGGCAACGCTCATTTGGAGTTTTTTCATAGTGAAGAGAATATATTTAAAGAGAAGAGTACTCTTTATCATTATGTTAGGGAGAAAAGAGGTGAGATGCCTTTTATTACTTGTGGTGATGATCCTTTCTTAAAGAAGTTATCCCCTTTTGCTGGTTGTCGATCATGGGGGGAGCAAAATGGAGAGGTCAGAGTCACCCTTGGCAGTGATCAGCAGCAAGTTATGCTAAATTTACCAGACGGAGTGGTGGTAAAACTAGAAAATGAGCACATTATTGGTGAACACAATTTTAAAAATTTAGCAGCAACTTTTCTTATGGCGGTAACCATCTTTCCAGATAAATTGGAGCATTTAGTCCAAGCGGCCAGTGATTTTAAGCCAACTGTAAATCGCTCAAGTTGGATTGAGCGGGATCAGAGACACTACTTTCTAGATGCTTATAATGCTAACCCAGCCTCAATGGAGATTGCCCTGCGCTCATTTGTGACTCACTGCCAACAAAAAGGGGTTGAGATGGATAAAATTGGAGCTGTTTTAGGAGATATGAATGAACTCGGAGAGGGAGCACCAAATTTCCATCGGCAGATCGGTGAGCTGTTATCCTCGTTAGGGGTAGGGCTTGCGATCTTTGTTGGTCGCTTTGCCCCAGATTATCAGCAGGGATTTGGAGATGGTGCCCATATTTATAGCTCTGTCAAGGAACTTGCTGCATCTTGGCATAAGGTCATTTGTGGCCCTAACTATATCATTATAAAGGGAAGTCGTTCTTTACAACTTGAGTCGTTAATAGATATAAACTAGAGGGTAAACTGCGGTTTTTGCACCGTTAATAATACTGCAAACTAATGGTGTTTTTATGCTGTACCACTTGCTCTATCCTCTAAGCCTTTCTGATCCAGATCTAATGGCTTTTAATATTTTCAGGTATATAACATTTAGGGCCACTATCTCTTTTCTGATTGCGACTGCTCTATCCATTGTTTGGGGAAGATATTTTATTAATTTTATGAAGCGTAAGCAGTTTGGTCAGATAATTAGAGATGATGGACCTAAAGAGCACTTTAAAAAGGCGGGAACTCCTACGATGGGAGGAGTCTTTATTCTAGGCACGATTGGTGTTGCGTTGGTAATTTGTGGTAATTTTGTCTCTTTGCCATTTTTGGCAGCGATGGTAGTCGCATGCTCCTATTTTTCATTGGGATTTTTGGATGACTATCTAAAAATTAAGCAGAATAATACTGCAGGTATTTCCGCTAAAGGTAAGCTTTTGTGGCAATTTTTAACTGCTTTGCTGGTGGGTCACTTTTTGATTCATTATCAGGTAATAGATACGCAGATCTACCTACCATTTATTAAAGGCCCCGTTTTCGACTTAGGGGCGGTAGTTTATCCTCTATTTATTGCCATTGTTATTGTTGGTTCAAGTAATGCCGTGAATCTGACTGATGGCCTAGATGGTTTGGCGATTGGCCCAATCATCACCAGCGCTGCCACCCTCGCAGTATTGGCATATGTTGCAGGTCACAAAGAGATCGCGGGCTATCTTTTCATTCCATACATTGAGAGTGCTGGTGAGCTTGCTGTCTGGGCCGCTGCCATGGTCGGAGCCGGAGTGGGTTTTCTTTGGTATAACTCCTATCCTGCTCAGATCTTTATGGGAGATGTGGGATCACTCTCTTTAGGAGGGATTTTAGGCGTTATCGCTGTCATCACCAAGAATGAGTTCCTTTTTATCTTGATTGGCGGGATCTTTGTAGTGGAGGCTTGCTCTGTTATTTTACAGGTTGCATCCTATAAAATGAGAAAAAAACGTATTTTTAAAATGGCTCCCATCCATCATCATTTTGAGTTATCAGGATGGCCAGAGCCTAAAGTGATTGTTCGTTTTTGGATTATTAGTATTTTTTTAGCGATTTTGTCATTGGCGACATTGAAGATCAGATAGTGTTAGTAAAATTTTGGCTTTAAGCGACAAGCGGATGAGCGGGAGATGTGAATGGAACAATTTAACGGAAAGAAAATCTTAATTGTCGGTGTAGGCAAAACTGGATTTGCGCTGATTAATTTTTTCAGCAAGTTAAATTGTGATATTCGAGTCACAGATATTAAGCCGATTTTTGATCTAAACCGAGTCGTTAAAAAGTTAAAGAGAATTCCAGCAGTCACTAAAATGATATTTGGTGAACATGTGGATGATGATTTTCTGGATGCCGATATTATTGTCTATTCTTCTGCAGTGAATCCTAAATTGTCACAACTCTGTCTGGCCAGGGAGAAGGGACGTGAGGTTTATAGTGAATTTACCCTAGCGAACAAATTATGCGATAAACCAGTAATTGCCGTTTGTGGAACATATGGTCGAACTACCGTTTCACATATGATCGGTTTTACGCTGAAGCTGGAAGGGAAGTCGACCTTTGTTGGCGGGACATCAAATACTCCATTTATTGAGTACTGTAATCTGCCAAATCAGAATGAGATTGACTGGGTTGTGGTCGAGGTTTCGGCCCTACAGATGAGAAGTCTGGAAGATTTTCATCCCAAAGTGGTCGTTTTTACTAATTTAGGTAGCGGTTATCCCGAGGAGCACTTTGAATCGATCGGTGATTATCTGGAGACCAAAATTAGCATAATTAAATCGCTAACGCCCAAGGATACCCTAATTGTTAATTTTGATAAGTTGGCCAACAATGCTTTCTTTCGTAATGTTCCATGTAGTACCTATTGGTATTCACGTAAATCATTTCACAGCCTTGGGGTGATGAATGAGGTACAGGGAACTCATTTTCATGGCCGCAGAATTAATTGCAACATTAATTACCATTCTGAGTTTAAGGTCGCAAAGATGCGGTTGGTGGGTTTAAATAACCGCGAAAATTTGCTGGCCGCAGTTACAGCATGTAAAGCATTGAACGTATCAGATCAATCTATCCAAACTTGTGTTGAGCGCTTTCCTGGGATACCACACCGTTTAGAGTATCTAATGGAAAAGAATGGTGTCTGTTTTTATAATGATTCCAAAGCGGAAACAATGGATGAACTGATCAAATCGATTAGCTCATTTAAGAGCCCTATTATCCTGATTGCTGGCGGAAAGGATGATGAGGAGGTTCAGTTTGAGAGCTATGTTGATGATATGATTAAGGCGGTCAGGGTTCTGGTTCTAGTGGGAGAGAGCAAGGAGCGGATGAATCGTGCTTTGGGAAATCACCCACAAGCTTATATTGTTGGATCGTTTGAGGAGTCCATCTTGTTGGCATATCAAAAATCGCGAACTGGTGATATTATTTTACTCTCCCCTGGTAACTCTAGTGCAGATTTTTTTCGCGACTATGAAGAGCGTGGAAACTATTTTAAAAAATTGGTCTATCAGCTTTAACGCTTGGGGCGTTAGAGATAATACTCGGATGAACAAATGGAAGTGTCATCTAGCGAAATCGACAGAGGTGTCAGGTATTTTCTGATTAATTTGGCAGTCATTATTTTGATGGGTGTCATGATGGTCTACTCCTCTAGTTATCTTTATGCCAAAGATCTCTATGGCAGCTCCTCCTACTTTTTTGTTCGTCAGCTATCTTTTGCTTTTGGCGGGTCCATTTTGGCTTGGATCGTGGGGCAGACCAGATTTAATTTTTGGTATAAATATGCATATCACCTTAATATTGCAGTTACTCTTTTGTTGGTTCTTACTCTTTTGCCAGGAATTGGGCTAGGGGCAAAGGGGGCATTTCGCTGGATTACATTCGGAGGAATTACCATTCAGCCTGCGGAGCCGATAAAATATACTCTTTTACTTGCTGCTCTCTGCTATTTTGAACAGTTTAATGCTTTAAATGTTATGCAACGAATTCGCCATGGACTGATATTGGTGGCCCCCTTGTTGGTTCTTACCTTGCAACCTGATTTTGGGACATTTAGTATCTGCTTTTTGCTGATCTCCTTTACGTGTTTGATGTCATCTTTTCCCAAGAGATACTTTTATAGCTCTTTTGCAGTCGGGGTGGTGATTGCTATTACCGTTTTGGTGATGAAGCCATACCGAGTACAACGAATTCTGACATTTTTAGACCCCTGGAAAAACTCAAAAACATCTGGATTTCAGATAATTCAATCATATTTAGCATTTGCCAATGGTTCCTTCCTGGGTAAGGGAATTGGCAACAGTCATGAAAAGCTTTTCTATCTTCCTGAGGCACATAATGATTTCATTTTTAGTGTTGTGGGAGAGGAGTTAGGATTTATCGGGGTGCTATTTGTGGTACTTCTGTTTGCATCGTTAATATTTTTTGGATTGAAATTGGCCATTAAGCTTGAGAAGAGAAAACGTTACCTGACGGTGGTCTCAATAATATTTTTATTAGGGTTACAGGCGGTACTTAATATGGGAGTAGTGCTGGGGTTGTTGCCTACTAAGGGTATGAATCTGCCATTTATCAGTTATGGGGGATCATCACTAATTAGTAACTTTTTTGCAATTGGATTGATATTGTCAGCCATTAAGGCAAACCGAAAGGATGAGGAATGTTTACAAGAAGTAAAAATGTAAGAGTACACTTTATTGGTATTGGGGGAATCGGCATGAGTGGTATTGCCGAAATTTTACTCTCTCTTGGTTTTAGGGTGCAGGGATCAGATAATTCACGTTCAGCCAACGTTGAGCGCTTGATATCCTTGGGAGCGGAGGTGCATATTGGACACGCCAAGGAGAATATTGGTGAAGCCACTGTTGTTACCTATAGCTCAGCGATAAAGGATGATAATCCTGAATTGGTCGCTGCTCAACAGAAAAGCCTTCCACTAATGCGTCGGGCGGAGATGTTGGCAGAGTTAATGCGTTTAAAAAAGGGGTTGGCGATTGCAGGTACCCACGGCAAGACCACGACCACTAGTATTCTGGCCACAATTTTTCAGGAGAGTCAGCTAGATCCAACATATATTATTGGTGGAATTGTCTCCAATCTGAAAGGGCACGCCAAGGTTGGCAAAGGTGAATATTTGATTGCCGAGGCAGATGAATCAGATGGATCTTTTTTGCTATTAAACCCCATTATGTCTGTTATCACCAATATTGATAACGACCACTTGGATCACTATGGTAGTGAGAGTAAGTTGGAGGAGGCGTTTATCCGATTTGCTAATAGGGTTCCATTTTATGGTTATTGTGCCCTTAATATCCATGATTCACGATTGATGGGAATGCGTCACAGTATTAAAAAGCAGTATATAACTTTTGGCATAGGTACTGTTGATGGTCAGACTCCAGACTATATGGCAAAAATTATAAATTCTTATTTAGGAGAGACAACTTTCGAAATACATTTCGATGGTAAAAAAGTTGGAGCAGCAACACTTAATCTTCCAGGAGAGCATAATATTTTAAATGCGATGGGAGCAATCGCCCTTTCGCACAAAATGGGACTAGGGTTCGATCAAATTTCGAATGCTCTATCTAAATTTGCTGGCGTGGGGCGCAGATTTCAGCGAATTTATAGCGATGATCGTCTAGACGTGATTGATGACTATGCCCACCATCCAACCGCCATAAGCAGCACTTTAGAGGCAATTGCTGCAGTAAAAGGTGAGGCGACTGTTGTGGTGGTTTTTGAGCCACATCGCTACACCAGAACTAGGGATTGTTGGGATAAGTTTTTTCACTGCTTTAACCATGCTGATAAACTTTATATCTCGCCAATTTATGCGGCCAGTGAGCCGGTGATTAGTGGTATAAATTCAGAGCGGTTGGCACTTGATCTGAATCGAATTCACCCCCATTTTGTAAACTGTTTAGAGGGATTAGATGACCTTGATAAGTTAATTGCCAGTGAATTGGAGCAAAGTGATCGGGTAATTTTGGTAACCCTTGGGGCCGGATCGATAGGCCTAAGAGGAAAAGAGGCAGTAGAAAGGTGGAGTGGTGGAGCTTAGTAGCATATTTTCATCCATCACCGATGTTGAGTTTGGGGAGCAGGTTGATCTGACCAGCTATTCGACATTTAAGCTTAAAGCGCGTGGTGACCTACTAATCGTAAAATCGCTGCCCGCTCTGCAGAAGAGTGTTGAGGCTTTGACTAAGCATCAGACTCCCTACACGGTTTTGGGGTTAGGGGCAAATCAGATCATCAAGAGTCAACCAGACTCTCTCTATTTAAAATTGGAGCTACCACTTGCTTCAGATATTCTGGCCAAGTGCCAGAGTAGTTATCTGCTACCTGCATCGATACTGTTAAACCAGTTAACATCTCATGCCATTAAGTATGGACTGAAGGGATGGGAGGTCTTTACTGGTATTCCGGCGACGTTGGGGGGAGCGGTGTGTATGAATGCTGGAACCTCGTTAGGGGAGATAGCATCGTTAGTTAAAAAGGTCTATATTGTTAAGAGTAGTGGCGAGTTATATGAATTGGAAGTGAAGCCCGAACATTTTGAGTACCGTTCAAACCTATTCTTATCCCAGGGAGATGTTATCTACGCCGTTGAAATGATCCATAATGGAGAAGATGCAAAAATTTCAGATCTGATTAAAGAGTATCTGCAAAATAGAAGAGCCTCTCAGCCATTAGATAAACGAACCTGTGGTTGTATTTTTAAGAACTATATTGTCGAAGAGAAGACTTGTCGTGCTGGGCATTATATTGATATAGTTGGACTGAAGGGACTTACATTTGATGGAATGCGGGTAAGTCCGGTCCATGGCAATTTCTTTGAAAATGTTGATGGGGCGACGGATCGTGATGTCATGGCCTTGATTAATATGGTTAGAGATGAGCTAAAACTACAATTTGGTGTGGAGTTTGAAAAAGAGGTTAAGCTTTAAAATCAACTCTCGGTTAATTTGCCTAGACATTAGGTCGGTAAAACTTCTAGTGCCGGCCATCTTTATCATAATCTTACTAGGTATGATCTCTCCGGCGATGACTTCTGTCTCTCCCCAGGAGAGTAAGCCGGTCCACTATCGTACAACTTTTGGCAGCTGTCCTTCCCGTACTGCTGGTAATTTAACCTTGAAATTAGTTAAGGTCTTTGAGGAGACGCGAGGACTGCAAGATGTCAAAAGAATGATTATTTCAGATAATTTAAAGGATAAATTTTTTATTTCTGATTATAAAATTTCATATGACCCAATTAAAAATTTTCTACAATTTGAGTTTAACTGTCCATCTCCCCTAATGAAGGTCCAGGTCTATCGAGATGGCAGTAGTGAATATAACGAAGCGATTTTAGTCGAAAGTGGAGAGTTATTTGACCCCACTTATGAACAGCTACTACGAAGGGAGAAAAAACTAAATTATGACCTGCCATTTCTGGCACTTCCCGTTGGTGAGATGCAGGCAGAGATTCAGAGCAGTATTACTAAATTAGTCCGAGATTTAAATGTAAAATTTCGTAAGAAAATTGCTGAGGTCATCGTAAGTGAAGAGAAAGAGTTGATTATCATTATGTCTCTTTCAGGCCATCCATCCAGCATATTTATGGGAAGTTCTGATTGGAGTGAAAAGTTGGGCAAGCTACAAAAAATTGTTAAATATATGGAATCTAAGAAGAAAATCCCTGCAATTATTAACCTGACCAATGCCAAAAAAGTAGTTGTCAAGTTTAATGACAAGCCCTAATATTTAATAAAGGATATACTGGATGCGGTGTATCGTTACTAATAATGTATTGAGCAACAGAACGATTCTGTGTTTGGTGAGAAGGGACTCTCATGAGCAAAAAAAACATTATTGTCGGTTTAGACATTGGCACTACTAAGGTTTGTACTCTGATCGCATCTTGCGATCAAAATGGCGAAACAGAGATTATTGGAATTGGAAATCACGCTAGTTCTGGTTTGAAAAAAGGTACCGTCATTAACATCGACAAGACCGTCAACTCAATTAGATCATCACTTAATGAAGCTCGCCTGATGGCCGGAGTAGAGGTTAATAGTGCCTCGGTAGGTATTGCGGGCAATCATATCTATAGTTTCAATAGCTCTGGAGTGGTGGCAATTAGGGGTGAAGAGGTTGATGAGGAAGATGTTGAACGGGTACTGGAAGCAGCAAAGGCAGTTGTAATTCCATCCGATCGTGAAGTACTACATGTTATTCCTCAAGAGTATCGAGTGGACAATACTACAGAGATCAAAAATCCTGTGGGTATGTGTGGCACTAGGCTGGAGGTAAGGGTTCATATTGTTACTGGATCATCCTCTCGAATTAGCAATCTACTAAAGTCAATCGATGCTGTCGGTATTAATACCAGCAGTGTTACATTACAGCCAATTGCCTCCTCTGAAGCAGTTCTATCATCAGAGGAGAAGGATACCGGTGTGGTTTTAATTGATATTGGTGGTGGTACTACTGATATTGCAGTTTGGAAGGGTGGATCACTAGTTCACACCCAGGTAATTCCGGTCGGCGGCAATCATTTTACCAATGATTTGGCGGTTGCGCTCAAGGTCTCTCACGGAGAAGCAGAGCGGATTAAGGTTCAGCACGGTTGTGTATTAGCTGAAAAATTAAATCAGTCTGCTCATATTACGATTCAGGGAATGGTCGGTACTAAGGAGCGTGAAGTTCAATTAGGAATGATCGCTGAGGTGCTAGGAGCTAGAGCTGAAGAGCTATTTACCACTGTTGCTGAGATAGTTGAACAGCGCGGACTACTTGATGACCTAACTGGTGGTTATATTTTGACCGGAGGTGGAGCATTAATTAGTGGTCTGACTGAGCTGGGAGAGTATGTGCTGACCAAACCGACCAAAATTGGCTATCCAATGCCTTTTGGAGGTATGACGAATCTAATGCAAAATCCAAAATTTTCTACTGCATTGGGATTGTTGGCAACATCTACATTAAATGAGGCTATTTATTTAAATGATGAGAAGAGATCTCATGATCAGGGCGATTTGATACGTAAGTTGGGAGACTCGCTACGCTCGGCTTTTCAGGAAATTTTTTAAAAGTAATTATGAATTCGGGAGGATTTTAATGTTCGAAATATCTGAAGATGGATTAGAGGCAAGTTTAGGAGCAAATATTTTGGTAATTGGAGTTGGCGGCGGAGGGTGTAATGCCGTTAATACAATGATTAAATCAGGATTAACTGGCGTTAATTATGTTGTCGCCAATACTGACGCTCAAGCTTTGAATGCTAGTCTGGCTGAGACCAAGATTCAGATGGGAGCGGAGATTACGAAAGGACTAGGGGCCGGAGCAAATCCTGAGATTGGACGGAAAGCGGCGCTTGATGAATATGAGCGGTTAAGCGAAGTGATTCAGGGAGCTGATATGATCTTCGTTACCGGTGGAATGGGAGGAGGAACCGGGACGGGAGCTGCTCCAGTAATTGCTAAACTTGCTAAAGAGCTTGGAGTTCTGGCGGTTGGGGTTGTGACCAAACCATTTCTATTTGAAGGGAAGAAGAGGGCACGACAAGCTGCAGAAGGGATAGCGAACCTAGAGGAGATCGTTGACTCCTTAATCACTATTCCTAATCAGAAACTCCTACATATCGCTGGTGAGGATCTATCTCTAATCGAAACATTTAAGAAGGCAGATGAAGTTCTATTAAATGCAGTTCAAGGCATCTCTGATTTAATAAATAATACTGGCCATATTAATGCCGATTTCGCCGATGTTGCTACAGTAATGAGTAATAAGGGGCTCTCTTTAATGGGTACAGGAACATCTTGCGGAGATGACCGGGCGATCAGAGCAGCAGCGGAGGCAATTAGCTCTCCATTGTTGGAAGATATTACTATCGACGGAGCAACAGGAATTATTATCAATATTACCGGTAGTGAAAATCTTACAATGCATGAGACGAACGCAGCAGTTACCCTAATCATGGAAGCGGCTGATGAAGATGCAGAGATTATTTTTGGAACAGTTATTGACGATAATATGGAAGATGACGTCAAGGTAACTGTAATTGCGACTGGCTTACATGGCTTAGAGCGGGCAACCGGTAGAAATTTACCTCAAGCAACCGCAAAACTTGAGACTAATAGTGTAATGACACCTGCTGTTGCACCGATAGCGCCAATGACCAATTCAGGAGCTGAGATCACTGAGCAACAAAGTTCAAATAGTGGATTTGATTTTGATAGCTCTTCTGATTATGGGCATGAGGATAATGATGAGTCTAGCATCACCACTTCAGAAGAGGAGTGTAACGACTCCGCGGTCTCCACGAATAGTGTTGCTGATAGACTGGGAAAAACATCCACCCTCGTTCAGTCAATTCAAAAAGCAGCTAGTCGTTATGAGTCTTTAAAAGATTCTAATGCTGCTGATGAGAGTGAAGTAGAACAAGAGCAAGCGACGACTATGCGTAAACCAGAGCGTCAGATAGTGGCGAGTACTCCTAGTGGCAAACGAGAGAAGTCGATTGCAGAAAAACTGGGATTTATCAACTTTGAAGAGGATGAGTTTGATGCTCCTAGCTACCTACGACGGGATGGGCGCACTAGTGATGGTCATCATCCCTCAAATCATTAAATTCTGCTTGTAGAATAATCCGTTTATCAAGTTAGGTGAATAAAGGTTTGTGGCTTATATCCAGTGATATTGGCCACAAATTTTCTAACGGCAATTCGAATGGTTTCAGCTTTTTTGTCTGCATCTTTATTCTTCTCTTCTTGGGCCACTCTGATAATAACTCTTTCGATTGATTCTATTTTGTCATGTATCTCTTGAGGAAGACCGATTAGATCTGATTTGATCTTCCAGCTATTCACTGCCCCTTGATGATTGGCCAGAGAGATAAAAATAGCACCATTGGTCGCAATTTTTCTGCGCTGGTTAACCATGGTGCGCTCGATCGGTAGATCTTTTCCATGAATTAGTATTGGTTGAGGAGGTGCTGGTTCTCTATCGATAGTGATATTTAATTGTTGATCAATCTCTATTTGATCAAAATTGTAAATAAGGTGAGATGTTGATTCAGGGCAGTGTTGAATGAAAAATCTATGATGAAGATGTAGGTGTCTAACCTCTCCATGGATTGGAATAAAGTCAGTTGGCATTACTGCTTGGTAGAGGGAAAGTAAATCCTGATTTGATGGGTGTCCTGAGGCGTGAACGGTGGCATCCATTTCCGTTATCACTTCTGCACCCGCTTGATATATTTGATTGATTAGCATCGAGATACGTTTCTCATTGCCAGGAATTGCCTTAGAGCTAAATAGAAAGACATCATGTGGTGATGGTTTAAATATTTTATCACCACCGGTTACAATTCGGCGTAAAGCGCTGCGAAAGTCTCCTTGGCAGCCAGCAACGAGTACAACAATATTGGTATCACTGGCCTTGGTGTTATCATAATCCTGGTAAATTCCATCGAATCCCTCTAGTAGGTCGCGCTCATATGCTGCATCGACATATCTTTTTAGAGATCTGCCTGCTAGCACCAATCTTCTACCTGCCTGTTGACAGCAGTGGATGATATTTTGCACCCGTTGGACATTTGATGAGAATAGAGTGATAAAAATTCGCTTATCTTTTTGCGATACGATGCGAGTGAACTCTGGAATTAGGTCTGATTCAGATAGAGATGCTTCTTGGGATGAGATATTTGTACTATCGGCCATCAATAGTCTCTTGGCCGCTGGAGACATTAATGATGATACTCGCTCAAGGTTGATTGCAGGTTCAAATTTTGATTTAGTATCATATTTGAAATCAGAGATAAAAAATAGTGAGAGTTGATTCTGGGTATCTTTGATAATGAGTCCATAGCTATCTGGGATAGAGTGATTAACCGGGATGGTGTGAATCTCAAAATTGTCAAATGGAATGATCGTGTTATGTTTGTAGATGGTAATAGGATGAGTGAGATTACGATAAGCCAATTTCTCACGAATTAGAACAGATGCAAACCCTGGGGCCCACACTCTTATCTTGGGGAAGGCTTGGAGCAGATGGAAAACAGCTCCAATATGATCCTCATGGCCATGGGTGATTATTAAATCACTAACTTCATCCAACAAAGAGTAGTCAGGAATCAAATAGTTGAGATCAAATAGGTCATCTTGAGGAAAGAGAATACCACAGTCGACCATTACCCGATGGTTAGGCGTGGAGAAAATCGTAGAGTTGGAACCGATCTGGCCTAACCCGCCAATTGGCTGAATTGAGAGAGTTGTTTTATTTATCTTTGTCGTCATACGTTGCGTGATACTTTTTGGCATGGGTCGCGTTAATTGTCCATTAGATAATCTTATTAGACAATTGACGCAACCCATGTCAGAAAGTATCACGCATCTAAACTCACCTAAACTAGGCCAAATGTATGACAAAAAAATATACCGTGGTTAGACTGCAGTTGAAAAATGACTCAACGGCTAGTTTTGATTGGGACCAGCTAATTGCTTTGGCCACTCAAAACTATAACTGCCAGGGGGTCGTTGAGTTTGATCTTAAGGAGTCACAAATAGATGCAGTTCTTGGGGAAAGGGCATATGCGGGAGTCAATCTGCCCGCACCTGAGCGCGCAGAGTTGGAGCAGCAGGGTATTGCTCTAGATAGTGGCTTGCAGTTTTTCTTCTATCAAGAGCAGCATATTCAACACGCCAGTATTTTTTCTGACTATATTAACTCTAACCATTCTAATTTGCAGGTAAGTAGTCAACAGTCTGACTGGCAGGATTGGAACCAGGGGTTTCGAGATAACTTCAAGGCATTACAGATCTCCTCTGGAATAGAGGTAGTTCCTGCTTGGGAGCAGGGGGAGGATCGGGGCCGCGAAGTGGATCACTTCCGTATCTATATCAATCCAGGCATGGGTTTTGGAACTGGATCTCACGAAACAACAGCTCTTTGTCTTTATTACTTAGATCAAGTGATTCGACAGCATCTTCAGCCGGGAGAGCCATGCCTCGATTTTGGCTGTGGTTCAGGTATCTTGGGCGTTGCGGCAATCGGGATGTGTGGATTGCATCTGGATTTTTGCGATATAGATCGAGAAGCGCTAGATAACTGTCAGCAGAATATCTTAATTAACTTTCCTCAACAGGACCTTAGTAATCACCGTCTGGTTGCAAGAGATCGTTTTAAGTTGGAGCACCCCTATAAAGTAGTATTTGCCAATATCCTTGAGAGTATTTTGTTAGAGGAGCGAGAACTGATTATTTCAGCGGTGTCCCCCGGAGGATTTTTAGTTCTTAGTGGGGTGCTTGAGGCACAAGTGGAGGGAGTCAAAGAGGCTTATATTAAGAGTGGTCAGCTTGAAATGGTGGATAGTAAAATTCGTGGAGAGTGGGGAGCACTGCTTTTGCAAAGGAGTCTTAGGTGAGAGCGATACACTACCCAGAGTTAAAAGAGCGGCTAGGAGAACCTGTCGGAGCCACTATAAACATAACCGGCACCTCGCTTTTTCATCTTCTTAAAGTGGTACGTCTTAAAATTGGAGAGATGGTTGTGCTGTTGGATGGGGATGGTGCAAGAGCTGTTGGCGATATTAAAAGCATAAGTAAAAGAGATATCTCTATTACTTTACAAAAGATCGAGATGGTCAAAGTCTCAACCCCGAGAATTGATTTGGCATTAGGGTTACCTAAAAAGCCGGCCCAACTAGATGCTATCCGGGCCGCGGTGGAGGTGGGTATCAATCGAATTATTCCTGTTACGACACAGTTTGCCTGGCCAGAACTTGCTGATCGATCACGAATTGAGCGGGTTGTGGAGAGTGCGATGTTGCAGTCGAATAATCCAAATATTCCTGAAATTCTAGATCCGATCTCCTTTGATCAGCTTATTCAGGATTATTTTATAAATTACGATTCAGTTATAACTTTTACCTTAGATCATCAGCTAGGAGTAAAACGGCCAGATTTAAACCGTAAATCTGAACAGATTTTATTGTTTATTGGACCGGAGGGGGGAGAGTCTCCTAGCGAAAAACAGCAGTTAGCTGATAACTCTAAAGTACAGCTTGTTAATCTTAACATGCCAATTCTTCGTAGTGAGACTGCGGTCTCTGTCGTTGCTGGTTATCTGCAAGGCCAAATAGCTTAAGATAATTAGTTGAGAGGATAGCTCTTTTATGAGATAAAGAATTAAGCAGAGAGTTGATGCTATCTACTTAATATAAGGAGTATCCTTGATGGAAGTAAACGACAATCAGGTTCAAGATAATTTAGATGATCAAGTTGGTCTGCAGTCAGCAAAAGCAATTTTTAGTGGAGTAGATTTTGATCAGTTACTGGACGATCGTTTGGGGGATACACCTTCTAAGCAGCAGGAAGAGGATCTCTTTGACCCTCAGTTTAAGCCGTTGACTAAAGGGCTGGGTTTTAATCGAGAAAATTCTCATCAAATTCGTCCATCCATGGGTGCCAGCAGAAGAGTTGGAGCTGCAACTCAAGTTAAGAACAATCGCTTACAGCTAGAAGTCGAAGAGTCTCAGCTTGATCATGGCAATAAGAAGCCACTATTAGATCAGCGTCTTGGTCTACGTGCGTTCTATCACGAGGATCAGGACCAAGTGGTGAAGAGTAACTCCTCAACGTCTCCCAAGCTAGATAGTCAGCAAGCGGAGAGTGAAAAGAAGAGTTGTCATATTAGTAAAGGTGAAATCCGCCCGATTAAGAGGGCCGCTCTATTTCAACAGCTTGTGGCATGGTGGATTGACATAGTAGCGGTATTAACTCTGACTGTCGTTACACTACAGCTATCTTTTCTACTGGTAGGCGTCTCTGCTAGTTTTCTTCTTTCGATACTGTCAATAGAAGAGGTGCTACTTCATCTCGGAACATTTCTTTCTATTTTCTATCTGTTCTACTTCACTTTTTTAGATACTAGGCGCACATTAGGAAAGCTGTTGATGAGATGTTACCTGTTGTCGCATGGAAATAGTCGCATCTCACTTGGGCAGAGTTTTATAAGGTCACTTGTCAGCTTAATCTCAATTTTCCTTTTAGGTCTTCCCTTGTTAATGGATTTTCAAGGCAAATTATCAACCACGAAGCTTGTTCGGTAAGTTGATGACTAGCTTTCTTCAGCTATCAACTGCAGCGATTGATTTCCTTGCTACTAATCAAGATAAGAAAATTGTCTTTACTAATGGGTGCTTTGATCTGGTTCACTTGGGCCATTTAGAGTATCTAGCTGAGGCCCGTGCATTAGGGGATTTGCTCTTTCTGGGGCTAAATTCAGATCGTAGCGTACAAGAGTTAAAGGGAAGTGATCGACCGATCATCGGCCAGTTGGATCGAAAAGCATTTTTAGAGCATCTGCGCGTGGTTGATTTTGTAGAGATCTTTGATGAGCCCACTCCGCTGCGATTAATTAATGATGTCTCCCCGGAGGTACTGGTAAAGGGAGGAGACTGGGGTGTTAAGCAGATTGTTGGTCATGAGATTGTAATTGCCGCTGGTGGTGAAGTTAGAAGCTTAAGTTTTAAAGACAGCTATTCAACCACCTCGTTAATAGAAAAAATGCAGGGAAAAAGTTAATTTAGTAAAAAATATGGTTCCCCTATGAGTTTTTTTTGCAAGTAAAATTTCATATTTCCATGATTTCTTTCCTTTTCTATAAAAAATGAAGCGTTTCATTTTCATTCAGACCATAGTGATTTTTTTTCTTATTTCTTTAACATAAGTTATCCCAGACTGTGCAAAAATAAATTCTTTTCCATAAAAACGCTTATAATCTCCCACGGTGGATTTAGAATATTTATATGATGCTACTGGACGCAGAGTAAGCAAAAAAAATATTAACCATACAAATGCTAGTAAATCATTTGAGCGCCATTTTGTTTATGACGGGGCAGAGATAATCGTGGAAACTGATGGCAATAATAATGTCTTGGCAAAATATACTCATTCAGCTTTAAGAACCGACGATATATTATCTGTGCGTGCTCCCTATCAGGAAATTGGCCGGCTCCCTTTTGGGAAATTAAGCAGTATATCGCTTTCAAAGCCATTGACAGGTATACCCTTGTGTGGTATACTGCCTAGGGCTACCATTAAGAAGGATCTAAGTTGGAAATAATAAGCTACGGGAATAAAGAGACCAAAGACTTTGATATATATGGAAAAAGAGGGAAACGAGCTAAGTGGAGATCTGTTGCTGATATCGCTCGAAGAAAGTTGGATATATTAATTTATGGGATAACTATAGATGACTTTAAGGTGCCTCCAGGTAATAGATTTGAGTGGCTTAAGGGTGACCTCAAAGGATTTGCCTCCATACGAATTAATGATCAATGGAGGATAATTTTTATAATCAATAAGAAACATCAACTTGAAGATGTTGAGATTATTAATTACCACAAGTAAGGAATTTTTTATGAAAAGAACAAGAAGACCGACATCTCCAGGAGAAATGCTAAAGGAAGAGTTTCTACTACCCTTAGGGCTTACACAGAGACAGTTTGCTGATCATATCGGAGTTGAAGTTAAGGCCATAAACCGTCTCGTTAATGATAAAACATCCATAACTCCATTAATGGCCCTAAAGCTATCCTCTGCATTAGGAACAACTCCTGAATTTTGGCTTAATTTACAAAATGCAAATGACTTATGTGAAGTTGAAAATTCAAAAATTAATTTACCCAATAGAATTGCGGTTTAGATTGTCATGCTGGAGTTATAGTAACTCCGAGACTAAAATACTACGAGATAGTTGCTATGTTGGACAATACCCAAGACTGTAACCATTCATAAACGTAACTACTCGGTATTAATCTGTCCACTAAGAGCTAAACTTAGTGCTTGAATTGGAGGAATTCCTCTACGCCACTCCGTTAACAAACAACTTCTGATGCGACAAAATGATTTAGCTCCATCTTCTGAGCGGAAAAATCCTGATACATTTTGCTTCACTTTTACCATCCGTAGGTCTCGCTCTGCTAGATTATTGGTAAAAGGAACATCTGGATCTCGGGCGAAACGCAATACTTCATCTTCGTACTTTCTAAATCTTTCTAATAAATTTTTTGACTTGGTTTGACCAACCTTGCTTCTTTTTCCTACGCTCTTCTGGGATGGACACTCCCTCTCTCCTTTGGTGATTGCGATGCGATAACGGCGCCAAGCTTTTTATAAAGTGATTTTACAAAGCTGCACTATCATATTGATCAATAGTTGTGTCTGTGGTGGTATATCATTTTTTTGGGCATCCAAGTGGGCCCGAAAATCTGCAAACTGCTCTTTAATTTTAAACTTTAATAATGTCATCCATTAGATAATGCCTCAGATAACAAAGAAGGCTAAGACGCATGGCCCTGTAGACTGCGAGTAGTTACAAAGCCGCTTCCAAAAATAGTCAACATTTATTCGATGACAATTAGTCGCCTGTTTAATAAATATCTCAATGAGTTACACTTAATACCCGACAATTCTTGTCGGGATAAGTGCTTGAAAATATTGGTATTTTTCGCAAAAAGTTCTCAAGTATAGTAATGATTAACCGAACATTTGAGTGAGACTTTGATGGGAAGGGTCTCAGTCAGGTTTAAGGTTAACAAGGGCGTTGATCTTTAACTTAACAAGGAGGTGAATGAATTAGAGGAGTGAAGTCATGGGTATTCAAATCAACACGAACGTACAGTCGCTGATTGCACAGCGAAACTTATCCAAAGTAAAATTAGAACAAGATTCAGCATTAGAGAAGTTATCTTCTGGTAGCCGGATCAACAAGGCAAGCGATGATTCAGCTGGCTTGGCGATCAGTGAAAAGTTACGAGCTGATATTAGAAGTTCAAAGCAGGCTGGCCGGAATGCTGGAGATGGTATTGCGATGGTTCAGACAGCTGAAGGGGGATTGAATGAGATCTCTAATATTCTAATTCGTTTGCGAGAACTATCGGTTCAAGCTTCATCTGATACAATTGGAGATACCGAACGTGGTTTTACCGACATGGAATTTCAAAACTTATCAGAAGAGGTTAACCGAATTGCCACTTCTACCAAATTCAACGGTCAGTCACTATTAAGTGGGCAGGGAGATCAGCTGGAATTTCAAGTTGGTATTCACAATATAGATAGTGAAGATCGCATGGGCTATAATCCTGCCGATAGCGATGTGACGGGTGATACCCTTGGTCTAACATCACTCTCAGTAGGATCACAAGAGGGAGCGCAAGAAAATTTAGGCGTGATTGATACCGCCATTGATACAATTAACCAGAACCGCTCAAGTTTAGGTGCACTTCAAACCAGGTTACAATCCACAATTAATGGATTGGAAATTACAACAGAAAACCTCTCCGCTGCAAGATCAAGAATAAAGGATACCGATTTTGCCAAGCAGACTGCAGAGCTAACCAGAACTAATATGCTGACTAATGCTAGTTCATCTGTTCTGGCCCAGGCCAATGTTTCCGGCCAATCAGCTCTTGCTCTTTTGGGGTAGTTGCTTAATTTAATTAACCTGGCAGTAAAGTAAGAAATATTTTAATCCCTTGATTAACATCTAATTCAAAGGGGGACAGAGGTTAGCAGTTGAATCGACCTCTGTTCTCCCCTTTACTGGTTAACTGGTGATTAGATATTTGGTCAAAATTCTTGTAAATTATATTTAGCTACATCCCTTTAAAGTTTCTGACAATTTCACTAAAGTATTATCAGGGTTCGCCGAGAAGAAAGTATCCGAGGCAAAAAGTCGGATATTCAAGCTCTTTCATCCCAGCATGAATGAAAGAGAAGGAGCCATTTAAGATGAGTTTGAAAATTGCCAGTAACATTGCATCTCAAGCAGTTCAGCGTAACCTAAAGAGGGTATCTGATAAGTCCCAGCTCGAGTTGGAGCGGCTATCTTCGGGCAGGAGAATCACCAAGTCTACCGATGATGCTGCCGGCTTGGCGATTGGTAGTAAACTGGAGTCACAAACCAGAGGTTTAAAACAGGCTGCCCGAAATACTAATGATGGTATATCTCTAGTTCAAACTGCTGAGGGTGGCCTAAATGAAATATCATCAATCTTAATGAGGTTACGAGAGTTAACGGTTCAGTCCGCTTCTGACACCGTCGCTGATGCTGAGCGTGAGCTACTAGATATGGAGTACCAACAGCTATTGGACGAGGTTGATCGAATCTCAGAGTCAACCGTTTTTAATGGGACCCATCTGTTAAATGGTGAGTCAGGACGAGGGGTTTTAAGTTTTCAAGTAGGAACATTTGATGGTGATGAAAATAGGATTGAGTATGATGCAGATGATGCCGAGGCCACAACTAGCGCGATTGGCATTAGCGGTTCTGAGATTAGTGATATAGACGGTGCCTTAGATTCAATGGAGGAGATAGATGAGTCGATTGAGGAGGTTAGTCGACTACGGGCAAGAATTGGATCAGTCCAAACCCGTTTGCACTCAACAGTATCAAATTTAGAAGTACAAATATTAAATCAAGACAATGCGCGATCAGTTATTCAGGATGTTGATGTTGCTGAGAGTACTGCTCGTCTGGCATCACTAAATGTTATTAAGAGTGCTGCTGTCGCCTCTTTGGTTCAAGCAAATAATCTTCCCAATACCGCACTGCGATTAATTGGATAAGCGAATAGGGCCATGAGTCGCGTTGATGATAGTTTCGCTATGGAGCAGGTATTACAAGAAGCTGTCGTCAGCAATGAAGTGGCGATTGCTTGGTATGCTCTGGGCCCTAGAATAATAAAATGTGAAATGCAGTTGAAGAGTATCCGATGTCGTCGGAAAGAGATGCGCTTAGCTCCTATTGTAGGGCAGGAGTATTATCTTAATCAAATTATTACAGGGCAAGAGCGTGTAAATGTCTATCTCTCCTCATGCGCTTTATTTATCTCTTCTCGGCTAATAGGTCTTAATAATGACGGTGAATTGGTCCTATCCATGCCAGATGAGTATCAGTTCCGTGAACGAAGGCAGTCACCTCGCATCGTTCCAGATGACCCTGTTTCAGTTGTTATTGAGACCAGCAAGTCATCAGTAAAGACAAATTGCAATGATTTGGGTACCAATGGATTCTCTTTGTTGCTGTCAAAACAGGATCGCCACAGTTTTAAGGCGGGGGCACACTTAAGCAATGTTCACATTCAAATTGGAGAGTCGAATATAGTGGCGGATGTATTGGTTGTTGATGTTTTAAAGCTAAAGCCATATCAATTAGATTCTGCCCCCTTTGCAGATGTACGTGTATCATTTACCTTTCGTTCGTTACAAAAAAGACAGCTAGGAGTTCTGGACAAGTTTATTGCCAGTTATATTCAGGTTAGATAAAATATATTAAATGAAAAATAGTTCTTACAATAAATGCAGGTGCTGAGTTGGGTGGTATTTCAATTATATCAGATATACATGTTGCTGAAGCTGCAGATGAACACTACGCTTTGCTATTGAAATTTATGCAGCATCCGGTAGTGACTAGCAGTAGTAATGTGTTTTTTTTAGGTGATATTTTTGATCTTTTAGTAGGAGAGTTTCAGGAGTATCAAACTAGTTTTGCGGCTTTCTTTCACGAGCTGGATCACCTCTTAGATAAAAACATAACGATTTATTATCTAGAGGGAAACCATGATTTTCATGCTGAAAATCTATTTTTACAAACGCTTAAATCCAAAAATAAAAAATTATTTCACTATTGTCGCCGTGGAGTTGAAAAATATTTCTGGGATAAAAAATATTACCTATCCCATGGTGATGAGATAGATTTAGGTGATCCTGGTTATAAAATTTATACCCAAGTAATTAGAAGTAGTGTAGTTAATCTTTTGATAAATAGGGTGTTGCCATATCAGGTAGTCAGCGATATCGGAGCGTGGGCATCAGGACAATCCAAGGCTCGTAATCATGATCGCTATACCAGTCCGGACAGGGAGAAAGGCACGAAGGCGCTATTTCGTCAGGCTGTGTCGAAAGAGGTGGCTGTGATTGGATGTGACTTTTTTATTTGTGGCCACAGCCATGTTAAGGATCGTTGGGATTTGACAAATGGTCTATATCTAAATAATGGATATGTTCCACTGGAGAAAAGTTTTCTTTACATTGATAATAATCGTGCAGCGTTTGTTACTCTTAATTCCTAGCTCATTCACATCTCGTCTTTCCATATACTAACTTACTACGCAATGTCTCAAAGTAGCTTCGAGAGGGATTTTTCACGAGGGTTACACTGTACTTATCGCTTTTGCTAATGCTGACAATATCCTGGCTTGAGATCGGAACAGTCTGTTGGCCATCAAGGGTTAGTACTATATTCTCTTGGCGCTGTGTAATTTGAACATTAATCGGATTTAGATCTGGAATTACCAACGGGCGATGGCCCAAACTATGGGGGCAAATTGGAGTGAGAACCATTGAGTGGGCATCAGGATGAATTACAGGGCCGCCTGCAGCCAAGGAGTAGGCGGTTGAGCCAATGGGAGAGCTGACGATTAACCCATCGCCGGACAGTCTGTAGATATACTCATCATGTGACTTGACGGCCAATGGAAACATCCTAGAGATATCGTTTTTGTTGAAGACAGCATCGTTTAAAAAAGTTCCAGTAAATTTCTCCACACCATTACGGCGGATCGTTATCTCAAATAGTGGCAGTGTGGTAGTTTCAAAATTACCAGTAAAAAACCTAGTATAATCAGAAAAAAAATCTTCACCAGTATATTCTGTGATGAATCCAAGCCGCCCCATATTTACACCTAAAATAGGCGGCGAGCGTAAAATAGCATGGCGACATACGCCAATTAGGGTGCCGTCTCCCCCCAGGGTAATAATGAGATCTGACTTTTCATAAATATCATTTAAGGGAACAAACTTTATTAGCGAGAGTAGATCGGGGTCGATTTTCTCTAGTCGTTCATACTCCTTCTCCAAAAAGTAAGTAGTAATGTTACTCTTTGCAAGCCATCTGACTAATGGTGGAAGCCGCTTTTTATAAGGTGTCAGCTTCATAGGTTTTAAAATAATTGTAATGTTGCTGATTGTTTTTTTCATCTATGCCATTCCTTGGTTATCCATAAAAATATTCAAGGCAAGTTCCAAGTCTTCAAACGGTTTGCTAATGATTTTGCACTTATAGCGAGATGCACGTTCAATTACTTGAGGTGAGCTATAAGCAGTTATTATGATAAATATATTTTTTATCTGTTCTAGACTAAATTTTTTTTTGGATTCCTCAATAATATCAAATCCACTAATATCCTTGAGCATTAGATCACAAATAATTCGTTGGTAGTTATTACTGTTTATCATTGTAATAGCATCCTGCCCAAAAGTAGCAACATCTACTGCGGCACCTCGTTTTTCCAGTAAACGCTTCAGTGATTTTTGGATTAATATTTCATCTTCAATTATTAATATCTTCATACGGTAATATTAACGCGAAAGTTGCTCCGGAAGTATCAAGATTATTATAGAAATATATGCCTCCCCCCAATCGTAGTGCTAATCCATAGCAGATGGAGAGACCAAGTCCGGTACCTTTGGGTTTGGTGGTAAAAAAAGGGTCAAATATCTGTTTTTGAATATTATTTTCAATCCCTGGCCCAGTATCTGAAATTTGGATTATCACCTTGCTATTAAGTTGACGGCAGGAAATTTGTATCGAGTCAGAGGGGGATATTTGGGATTTTGTTTTAACTGCCTGTGCACTATTAATAATAAGATTGAATACTATCTGGGTTATCCAGGTGGGGTTTGATTTGATAAAAAATGCTCCATCGCTGATGGTAGAATCGTAGACAATATTTTTTCTTATTTCCCGGCTCTCACTTTTGCATAGAGTTGTGACTTGCTCAATTATTTTTTTGAGATCAAAATGAGTAATTGATTTCTCATTTCGGTATAGATCTGAAAAGCCTTTGATAATATCCTGGCATCGGCAACAGCTCTTAGCGAGATCCATTATAATATCTACATCTGGATGGTTACAATGTTCAGTGATCAGGATATCCGAGTTTAACTGTATCCCAAATAGCGGGTTACTTAGCTCATGTCTTAAGGTATTAAGGAGTTCGCCCAGAAGCGTTATTCGGTGGTGGTGGTAAATTTCAGAGTCAACGGTTGATGGATTATCCATTTGCAAAAGCAGTTGATGATCACGATTCAGCTCCACTGTTTCCAGCCGTTGAGATTTAAATCCTTTATATTGTGAATTATGATATAGGATTTCGTTATCCTCGTTGCTGACTGCTAGTGGATGTGGGTATACATCTAACAACATCCTAATTTGGTTTTGACGTCGTTCCAGTTGCTCACGTTCTAATATTCGGTTAAGAATTCGAGCAATTGGTTGAGCCAATAGTTCGAAGTTGCTCTGATCCTCTGGTCCATCTTTAAGAAAACTATTGCGGGAGATGATTAGAATTGCATCGTGACCATCAAGCCGAAACTCCTTAGCCAAAAAAGTACCAACAATTCCCAAGGTATCTTTCAGTAAACTGGTCTGATCAAAATACTTACTCTTACTTTTTTTTACTAAATTGTAGATGGAGTGGAAGTCTCCGATTTGGTCTTTTGTTTGGACTAGTCCATCGTGCCGATTGTATAGGTTACTAATAAATGAGTGGTGTCCTTTTTGATGTATTAATAGCTGGCAGGTGTCATGTCGCTTAAAGCGTTTCAGTTGCAGGATATTTTTTAGTAGTTGCTCCAAGTTGGATGATTTTAAGGAGAGTTGATGTACATCTCGAATGGTTGATAGAGATTTTCTGGTGGGATGATTATTTGTTTGTGCGGCCACTGATGGATACAATCTAATGGAGGTCAAAAGTGATGAGATCTGTTCAAACCTTTTAGGGCGTGGATTGTGGGCCAGTTCAATCATCGTTTGATTAAATTGGCGTAGGATTTGAGCAATGGCTGGTAGATTTGAGTTCGATGCTGGAAGGTATGCAATCTCTCTGTTAGAAGTCTGGTCAGTTATAGAGAGGGTGCCGTCCTCCTGTGAGATCACTAGATCGGCTCTTGAAATCTCCCGCGCCTCCCGAGTTAGTCCCAACTTAAGCACATCACGACGCATGTCGCCATATGGGCGGCGAAAGAAAACTCTAATTTGTGCATTATTGGCAGAGGGCACCTTGGCGGGCCGCTTTACGTCATGGTCATCTTTTGTATTAGTGGAATGCCGATTTCCTTCCATTGTGTAAGGTTATCGACAAGTTCATACTCAATCAAGTCACAAAGCATGATAATATCGCGGCTTTCTTGAGCAGGAACAAGCGCCTTCAAGGTGGCCAGCATGGCTAGCTCCAGCTCAACAATGGGTTGGTAGGTGTCGCCTTCAATCTTTTGCTGCTCCTTCAATGATCTTGTTATATTGGTAACCAAGGTCGTAAACATTTGAATTGTATCAATAACATTTATCAGGCGTTGATTTGCTTGAGTGACCTTATTTGATTGATAGCTATTAAAAACATCATGGATACTATCAATAATAACATCGATATACTGTTCACACTGCTCAAGTGAATCATTGATGAGCTCCATTGATGGCTTCGTTGAGAAGTCAATACTTTGGTATTGGTTAATGTGGCCATCTAGTAGTGAGTTGTCCTCATCGATTGGTAGCGGCACCTGATCAGCAGTTATTTTTGTGATAACATCGTCAATTGGGATATAGGTACTTAGAAGGTCATTTGCCAGATCTTCCAGAGAGTTACAATCTTTTTTATTAGTCGTAACTGGTTCTTGATTTATTGTGATTACAGTCATAATCTTCCCTCTCTTTTATGTCTCAAACTTCAGGTTGAGATATGCTTCGTTTACCCGTAACCTTATTCTCACTTTTTAGCACCAGATCATACATTAGGCTGCTTACCGCAGAGCAATCTGAGTAGACAAAATATGTACTTTCAGTCAGTTCAACTATATTGCTTCCTTGTAAATTTCCCTTTTGTACTGCTAAGTAGTCCAGCAGTGGGGCAAGATGTGGATAACATTGATGTAATACCTTAACGAGCGAGTCAATTTCATCAATCTTGGCAGAGTGAGTTTTTATATTTATCAGATTGGGAGTTTGGGAGCTAATCTCCTCTAGGATATATTGAGAGTATTTTTTACCAAATTCACATAGCTCAAATAGTTGTTGCAACCCTTTACGGTAGTGAGGTAGCTGTTTAGCGACATCCGCTCCGAGGGGTGGAATATCATGTGTCTCCTCTTCAGATGTAAAAAAGTATAACCAGGAGATGCGATATAGTAGACGGAAAAAATCCGTTAAACTTAAGTCATTTCTTAACGTATCTATTAATTGGTACATTCCTGTATCCATGAATTTACTTTGATAGCACTTTACTGCATCTAGGTGAAAGCTGGATGACTTCTCCTCTAGAAATTTGCGATTGATCTCACCATGTTTTAGGTAGGTATCAACGACACTGTGAACTATTTGAAATGGGATGTCTGCATGGCACTTATACAGTGGACATGAGTCTTTTGGAAAACAGGGGAAGCACTTTGTTTTTGGAGCTAGCACGTAGTTATTAATACCAAAAGGAGCCGTTTCATGTGGGCGCACAGTTCCCAGAGCAATTGTTATTGTTGGGCACTGTTGATAAGCAGCAACATGGGAAACCATTGAGTCATGACCTAAAAAGAGATCACTGGCCGCAATCAATTCAAATAGCTCTTTGATTGTTGTTTCGCCAGCCATATTAGATATACGATGGCTGTAATTATCTATAAGCGGTGCATTTATTATCTCCTCGCCTGCTAATTGTTCATCTCGACTGCCAACAATTGTAATCTCAAGGTTAGGATGTATTTTTAGCAGTTGATAAATTATTTCTACCCATTTCTTGCCATCCCATCTTTTTTTAGGATCGGAGGCGAATGGGTGGATAGCAATACTTATTTTTTGTTGGTTATAGTCGATTTTTGGGCGGACACTTGTGGTCGCTACAGGTTTGAATCCCCCCATCATACGACGATAGATGTCTACTAACGAGAATGGTGAGAGTGGACCGCGCATGACAGATGAGTATACAAATTGGCTCCAGTGATCTGAGATGCGGAGTTCCAAGCTTTGAGGATCATTATTCATGCCGAGTTTATTTTTGGCATTGATTAGTCCACACAGCAGTCCAGATGACTTGGAGAATGATAGGTTTAGTAAAACATTGATGTCTTCACTATTAATTCTGCTCACAAAACCATGTAATTTGTTACAAATTTCGTCAAGAGATAACTCTTTATTAGATGTGGAGTCCATCATCTGGTGAAAATCCAGGAAATAACACTGATCGAACAGGGTATCTAACAGCCAGCGTAGGGGGGCAGCAAAACGTTTGCGAGCAATTAAAATCAGACGAATCGCTGGATACTCATTGCGGAATTCACGGACCGCATGTGCTGTCTGTACTACATCTCCAAACCTTGTTAGCTGTACTATTGCAATTGTCGACTTACGATCATCACTGATAGTCGTTTGCTCATCCTCGGCTTGGGACATCTCCATGGTATCTTTGGCAATCATTTAGCTTTTACCTTGCCCTCTTCTTCTAATAGGGCCTTGAGTAGTAGTAGCTGCAGTTCGCGCGGGTTTCCCTTATCGTTGACAGCACTTTGTGCCAACTGTTCCAGCTCTTGCGCGATTATTATCTCCAATGAACTGTTCATGATATCTCATCTTGATTAACGGTTGATGAACGAGAAAGCACACATGAAATTCCTGGTTCCAGGCAGCTATCAAGTTTTTGCAGACAGTTAATTGTTGATTGGATATCGCTTTTGGTGGAGTAGAGTAGTGTCTCCATTTCTTTGATATTTTGCTCCATTGGTTGCCCTCGAAGAGCCTCAATTTTTCCCTGTAGCATTCGTCCCATTATTCCAACAACCCCAGGATAATCTGCAAATTCCAGCAGCAGATTAGTGGCATTGGCAAGCTCTGTCACATGATGGTGGTTCTTTTGGGCATAGAACACAAAACGCAGAGTGTTTAATAGTGATTTGGATAATTTTGTAATACTAGTTTTTTCGGCCCTGATCCAGCTTTTGATTAGCATGGGATCATTAATAGTTTGGACAATATTATGATAATTACTTTCTGACTTGTTCATTTTTGCCAGTACCATTTGGCGTGACATCATAATAGATAGCTCTCGTATTTTATTAAAGGCTCCTGCAACTGGTCGATAGGTTATTCCCAATTGGTCGAGTTCAGATTGATAGAGGGTAACCCCATCTGAAATTTGTTCTTGAATTGGCATGCCAGGAGAGAGTACTTTGTGGATGGCTGCCATGATATCTTGCGCTTGAATCATCTTGCAGCACTTGTTTGTTATCTCATGCTGGCATGGTTCTTTCACTAGACATGGAGCGCAGTCAAGCTTAGTTGTGACGACAACATTGCCTGAAAGGTAGGTTCCCTGCTTACGCATTGGTGCTGGCCCCGTCACAATCTCAACAACAGGGGTGCCGGTTAAGTCTGCCATATGCTTCGGGGCAGTGTCGGGGGTGACCAAGAGGTCTAATCCGTGTAGTACGGAAACTAGTGCAGAGAAGCTGGCTTCAATTGCAACCAGCTTGTTATCAAATGACCGGTTAATTAAATTGGCAATGGATCGCTCGTCTTGATTAGGAGCGATTAACATAATCGGGTAGAGGGTTGGATCATCCAAAATTTCTTCGATTAGAGATATCGTAGTTTCAAGTGGAATATTTTTTCGCTCATCTGCACTTTTTAGGTGGATACCAATAAGTTTAATTGGCAGCTCCTTGGATGATTCACGCTTGCGAAGAGCTTTTAAGTTACTTTCAACTTGTTGCTGGTATGAGTGATCAATTTTCACCTTATTCGTTTCAGAACCTCGGGGTAGTTCACACATCTGGTGGTGGCAATCACTAAAGTGCATTATTGGGTGCTCAAGACCAGTCATAACATCATTAAATAGCAGAGACCAATCACAGGATGAAATACTTCCCATATTTTGGGTAAAAGAGACGCCGTGAACCTGCTTTTTATCTGTTCCATCAATTAGATATGAGGCGATTAGGCTACTTACCTCATCATTTGAGCAGTTAACAATTTTGTCCCAGCAAGTAGCAGCAACATCCGAGAGGTCTTGGGCAAAGCTGTTAAGCGCGTAGCTATCAGAAAAGATAGGATTGCACTTTAAGGAGACAATTTTTTTGCGGTCAATCGTATAGATATTTTCAATGCCATCGATTATCTTTGCCGCGGCTGCAAATTCTTCGTACACCAACATAGAGACTGTTACCCCAGGGTAAGCGTCACGGTATGACTTAACTAAATGTCCAGTGCTGAAAATATCTCCAAAACGTCTGAAGTTGATAATGAGGATGTTCATTCTCTCCCTCTCCTTTTTATTTATCGCCATTTATTATAATTCGAGTGAGGCGTCTTGTAGTTTTCCTAAAGAGGCAATTTTATTAAACGCAAATAGCAGTAGTGCCTCCTTGCTCTCTATTCCTCTATCTTCCTTGCGCAGCGTAGTGATCCACTCACCTAAACTGGAGTCAGCGGGTGCATTGGCCAGAAAATCCTGGATGGCCCGATCTTCAATTAATGGAGCGACATCCGCCAGTTGGGTTGGTGCTCGATATGATAAAAAGTCTTTGTAGTAGCTATTGTATAAATTAAAAGATGCTGGATGTGCGATGACAGATGGTTGAGCGATTAAAAAATCGATAACGGCACTGTTCTGGTAGAGATTTTTAACCGATATTCCCGCCATAACGGTCACATGTTCTTCGTCAATCAAGTTCATCTTCTCACAATGTTTATATGACTGAATGCATGGGTCGATCACCATTACGTGATATTGGTCGTGGTATTCGCTCAGGGAATCAATGATTTTTTGAACATGATATGCCATTCCCAATCCCAAAACTAGCGCATAGCGCTTTTCTTTGATGACATCAAGATTATTATTCGCAAGCGTCTCCGCTTCGCGAGTTGGATTATAGATAGAGTGGAGATGAACACCGTTTATATACGGTACATCTAGTCCATTTTTTGCAGAGCGAATTTCAAAGATATCTATTGATGGTAGTTGTAAACTCATTGGCACCTCATCCTTAAGGTCAACTTGCTTCTGTGGTGAACATACGTCCGTGTATGTTGCTTCCCTACGTATATTTCCTCACGAACCTCCTTTATTGTCAATTAACATTCTTGCCCGTCTTTTTTACTAGGATATTTTGCCCAACTATTTGCTACTTTCTAACACTGTTGAGGTTATAGCCCTTAAATTGCTGTCTGCTTTTGAAAATAGTGGCTATTTCTTTAGTAGTACTCTCTTTAAGAGTGTATAGTTTATCCAATATTTTTTGATCAATTTGGTCAACATCTTCTACCCAGTTGGCAACTTCTTGGCTCCATAGAATTAAGACATCGATAAACTCTTGGCCCAAAGAGGAGGAGGGCAGGGCCTTGATCATTATTTCAGTCTTGCTTTGTATCTGATCAATGATGTTGATCAATCGTTCTCTATTATTAGATTCAAGCGTCAAGCGTGACTCATTTTCTTGTTCGGCAGCCTCAAATATTTTCATTGAAAGAATTAAGACTGAGTCCATGTAGTTTAGATGTTTTTGAATGGAGTAAATTATCTTTTCTTGCATACTCGTTACCCAGCACCGTTTACGTTTGCATTAGGAGCACTATTTTCAGCCTCACTGCTTTTAAGACTCTTGATGGCATCTTTCCATCCTTGGTAGAGGATCTCCAGCACACTTAGACAGCTCTTTAACAATTTAGGATCTTTGTTAATATTTGCTTGAGTGCTCGTATGAAGCAAATAGTCGTAGAGTGAGGACAGTTCTTGGGCCACATCACCACCAATCTTAAAGTCAAGGCTGTTTGATAACTCGACAATAATATCTTGCAGTTTGGCAATATGTTCACCTTTACCTGCGATATTGTCATCTTCAATACAGACAATTGCTTTTCGGCAACTGGCGATAGCTGCCTGATAGAGCATCAGTAGGATCTGTTCCTTACTTGCGGTACGGAGCGATGTTTTCTTGTATGCTCCCATTCCATAATTCATAAATTCCCCCTCCTAGATAATTTATCCTAGCTGATTTACTGCACCAGCCCCATTGCCTTTAGATAAGCCTGCTAATCCAGCACCTTGGTTTTTAAGCCTTGAAATTGTGCTTTCAAGTCTGGCAAATTTATCTTTTAAACCTTTCTCTTTTTGACCAATTAATCGTTCTCTATTTTCTATTCGACGATCGATATCTCGAATAGAGCTCTCAAGGTTCTGCTTTTTGCTAATTAGCAGACCATTTGGATATTGGAGTGCAAAATTTATGGTTTCCTCTAAATGACTCATAAAACCGGGAAACCTCTGGCCGTCTTCATCCATTCTGCCAGTTAAAACTTCTGCTGCGGTCTTGTAGTCGGCAGCAACAGCGGCGTTGAATTTTTCCTCATTCAACTCTAGTGTTCCATTACGCTGGAAGGAGATCCCTAAATCGCTTATACGTCGTGTTCCCTTTGAGGTATTAACGGCTTGAAAAACAGCATTGCGGAAGCGACTCTCTAGTGTTTGGAGGATTAATTCACCTCCTAGAGTTCTTCTGGTATCAGTATTCTCATCTAAAGAGTTCTGTTTTCGAATAAAGCTTAGAACATCATTGATTTTCTCAATTACCATGGACACCTTGCCGGTAATCGCTTCACTATCTTCTTTGATCGAAAGAGAGAACTCCTCCCCTGGGCTTGCTTTTTTTAGGTCAATTGTTACTCCAGGAATTAGATCAGATACCTGGTTAGTGGGAACCTCAATCTCAAAGCCATCTATTTTTATTTTGGCATCCTGGGCAGGGCGTTCGCCTTCCAGAAAAAAGTCATACTCCCCGTCAACAAAATAGAAGTAGGGGAAATCAACCTTATTTACGTCACCTGTTTCATTAAGGCTGATAATTATCTTCCAAGGAGTTTCGGACTCACTTCCATCATTGATTACTTTGGCACTCATTCCGTTATCGGGATCCACATTGATTAGCTTGGCAATCCCCGTTAGAGAGGAGTTATCAGAGTCAACATATAGATCACGGGTTTCACCGTTGGGTAGAGTGTACTGAATAAAGCCGACTCCAACGTAGCTCTCGTCCTTATCTGCAAAACCAGAAGAGATCGCGGTTGATTTTTGTGCCAGTTGTAAAACTTCCAGTTGATGAATTCCAGGTTGGGCAATGTTCTTATCTAGTGCAACACCAATAATATCAGTATTGGTTTCAACTCTTAGTTCACGCAATCCTCTAGCATCAGAGTTCGCATTGATATCTCCCTTGATACCTTCAATTAATCCGGTTAGTTCGGTGACCAACTTCTTTTTATCGCTAATCATCGCTTTGCGTACTTCCATTTTTTGTAGCGGAATACGTTCAGCAGCAACTAGTTGTTGCACAATATCCTTCGGTAATCCTGTATTGATCGAACCAAAAGAGATACCCAAAAAAAATCCTCCGTGGGCCACCCCAACAATATTGTGGTGACGGTTATTTAGGCTTGGGTAGTGTCTGGCACTTCATTGTGCCGCACGTTAATCCTAGTCCCCTAGCCTATACTAGATTATCATAATGGGGGAGTGATGCAATTGTTCCCCCTCAACAGGCACTTCTTGCATGGTCCATTTGGCAGTGACTCTGAGGGATAATTGCTGATAATTTAAGGTGTAGGAGATACAAAGTTTTTAGAAGCACTACTAGTAATTCAGAGAAAAGCGTCTAAAATAGGAGTATTGTTTACCATATTCATCAGTTTTAACGGTGTTTTGGGTATGTATATAAGTTAAAGAAGCCGGATGGGGCCGGCTTCTAAAACAATAAAAATGGTAGAGGAGAATTAAGTCGGGTAGATCTTAATCTCTTACTAATTATGTCGGATATTGCGCGAAATACTTTAGAAAAAAGGTCACCTATTTGGAAAGAAAAATCCAAGATGTTTTTCTCCAGAATTTTGATCTACTTTTCATTCATCCTAATTCCTATTTGGATGCAGAAAACCCTACAGTTGAGTATGGGATTTCAAATAGTAACGATGTCCCTCTATGTCTTTTTTCTGATTGGGCAGTGGTTTCTGTTGGGCAAGGAGGTTGATCACGCCTTTAGAATATATTTTAAAGTGCAGTCGTCAGTTGATCGTATTATCTATCGATTGTATATGGGTATGCTGCTATTAATACTCTACTTTAATTTTGTTAGCTACCTACCAGACAAGTGGATCTATAATACTTTTTGGGTCACCTGGGCAGTGATGGGGTTATTTTATTCATGGCCTACACGTGGCAAGATTATTCAAGAGTCTGTATCAAGCAATTTTTTTGAGTTTCGTTATCTAGACTCATTTGAGAAAACACTATTTGCTTTAATCGTTCTCTTTTTTATTTCATCCTTTCCCAGACCATCAACTCTTGAGAGTGTTGCTTCTCTGCGTTTACTAATTGATCCAACCGAGGTCGTTAGTGAGCAGTTCTGGCGCTTTTTGACCGTTAGTTACTTCCCTTTTAAACGCTATCCTGATCTGATGAAATTGGCTATTTCAACCCATCTCTATCTTGTGGGAGGGGGGATTTTATTAATCACACTCTATGCAATCATGAGGTATTTTGTCTCTCGTCGTCTCTCTCTGCTGGGTGTTTTTCTACTTATTTCCACCTGGTCATTCCCTAAAATTTTGGTGACATCTCCTGGTGCAGCGATATTAACAACCTATTTTTTTACTCTTGGGTGGACTATTTTGTGGATAACGAAGAGTTCTACCTATCGGACAGGTCTCTTCCTAGGGTTGATAAGTTACTGGGGAGCACTACTGGGGTGGTACTACTATCTTGCCTCGATTGTCCAAATGCTGTTTTTGTTTTTTATTTTTATGGGTAGACAGGGGCGATGGTACCGGGTGAAAGTCGCTCGTTATGCCATGTTTGGTATAGTGCTTGGACTGATCACTTTCCTCGTAAATTACTCATCGGAGGAGTTAGTTGGAATTTGGGGTGGAGCAATTTTTGATGAACTAGTCCAACTTTTTGAGCGCAAAGCCTTTTTTTCCCTAGCATTTGTGGGAGTACTGATTGTTCCATTTTTACTCTTAAGGCCGGAAAATCCCCACGTAAGATTGTTTAAGTTGAACCATACTACATTTTATCAATTGGCCTCCGTGATTGTTGTAATGATCTTGCTAGGGCTGATGGTTTCGGACTTAGCATTAAGAGGATTTGCACTGTTGCTACCAATAATTCTCTTTAGTCTCATTCCCTTGGAGTTTATCTTTCAAAGTATCGCTCCTCTTCGTTCCACTCGGAATATGATCTACTTGGTCTACATCCTGATTGCGCTCTTGGACTCTCACTTAGAGGGTAGAATCAAGATATTGATCTCTCTTTGGGAGTAATTAGGTCAAATTTGCTGCCAAATGTGGATAACACGAATATTTTTGTGGATTAAGGATTGATATTTTCTATAAATATCCGTTAAACAGAACTTGACTTTATGTAACTACCTAAAATTTAATCAACACCCTCTTGTCTGGAAAATGTGGATAACTTATTGACTTATGTGGATAAACGAGTTGGTCAAGTTTTATTTCAGAGGTAAATTGTCATATGCACAACATTTCAGACAAAATAGTGGCATTTGAGCGCTGCTACTAGTTAATCAAACTGTTTTTCTCAAGTAATGCCATTTGTCACCGACAAGTTTGTTAAGGGCGATGTCGGTTTAATCAAATTTACAAGTGGTATCTAATGAAAAAGTTTCTCTATTCTATCCCTGTTTTTCTTCTAGCATCTACGCTTTTCCTTTTAAACCAGGCAATTGCAGGCCAGGTATGTGACATATTTATTCCTGGTTATAATGCAGAGAAATATGTGGAAAATGAGGACTATTTTGGCAGGTGGGATAAACAGGTATATTGGAATAGTCAGCAGGAGATTCCAGCAGCGGCTGCTGAATTAGCACCTAAAATATTAGCGACAATTGATCAGCACTGCCCTCTAGGGAGTGCTGTGGTGATTCGAGCACATAGTTATGGTGTGTCGGTAGTTTCCTATATTTTGGGCAAGGGACATCGTTATGTCGGGCAGTTCCCACAACATGAATTTGTCAAAATTTATCGTCGGGTATTTGCACTCTATAGCTATACTGGAGCTTTTCATGGAACTTCGATTATGGATATTCTCTGCTCTAATGGTTTAATTAACAAGTTGGCAGGTTATTTCTCTCAAGCATGTGTACTATCTCTTACCACCGCTACCAATCACCATCCATTTTTTTATATCTCTTCTGTTGGAGTACCGATTTATCTGATCTACTCGACCGACCGTTCTCCCTATGGTGGAGTACCTGGTATGGTTATATCGAAGTGGGGAATTAGCTGGACTCAATTTGCAATTGAGGGCAAACGCAATCAAAATGATAGTGTTCTACCAACATTCTCTACTCGTGGTTGTGCGACGACTGCCCCATTATTAAACTCAGATAGCAATTGTCTCAAGTTGGATCCGGACTATATGCTCGATTTTCATTGGCTGGAATCTACCTCTCATAACGAATTTCTGGATAATCCCAGAATTATGTGGATGAAATATGAAACCACATCCCCCTAGTCACCGTTACTACTTTATCGGTGTTTACTTACTACTCATGGGGTGGTGGTTGGCTGGAGTTATTCCAGTAGATCAGGATGAGAACTCGGTGAATCAAGTTGTAGCTGGGGTTGCAACTAATGCTAGCCTGGTTAAACAGGGAGCAAAGCAATCCAACCGTCTGTCTAAAGCAGGTGGCCGTTCTCCAGCATCGATCAGTTCACCGTTAGTTGAGCAGTATCCAGTTTTGTCTGCACAAAAAAAGGCAGAGATGCCAGTTTGGATTGAACGCTCTCTGCAAAAATATCAAAAAACCGCCGGGCTTCCAAATGAGATTCAGGACTATACCGATCGCAACCAACATTCAGATCCCTTATCGGAACGTTTTAAAGTTGATCATTCAATCTTTCATAATGAGGAGTCAGGATTCTCTGTACGTAGTTGGCGGGATAAAAAGATCTATCACAAACCAAGCGATCTGCAGATGAATTTATATGTAAGTGTGGAGTGTCATGATGAGTGTGGCCAGATAGAATCTATTCGGGCGAATGTGTTTGACTTGGCAAAGTCACAACAGGTGGCATCGATTGGTTATAAAAGATCAACGAGAGAGGCTAATCAATATTCAGCCTCTCTACCATTGAAAGAGTTACATGGCCGTTATTGGGCCAAAATTGTCGTTCAGATGGATGATGGTGAAATTCGATTGACAGAAGCTTTTGACGTTTGGAATCAACCGGTGGTATATGCCAACAAAATGCGGGACGATCTTGATAGTGCTGGCAATTTAAGATTAGGTTTTTTATTAGACAGTAAAAAGGCGGGATACTACCTGTTGGAGTGCTCAATTTTAAATGTAGAGCATGAGATGCTTGCCAAAGTGGAGTCATTTAAGAGGCTTGAGGCTGGCAATCAATGGGGTGAGATTGCGGTGCATGGTAGTTACTTCTACCAGAAAAAAATGGACGGTCCATTCTATGTATCAAGTATAACCATCAAAGAGGTGGACCCAAATACTTTGAATTCATTTGGGGATAGCTATTTTACGGTGAAGCGTATGACTAATTTATATCAGTGGGAGGAGTTTAATCGAACCCCATATGTTAACCGAGTGATCACAGATAAAATTAAAATGTTTGACTCCACTTTTCGCTAGGGTTTGAGGGTTGCACAAAATAGCTGTTCAGTAGCAGATAGTAGCTACTGTCCCATGGGCTTTGTGCATAGCTTGGCCAACACACATTGGGAGCAGCGAGGCTTCTTGGCGTTGCAGATACTTCTTCCATGCCAGATCAATAGATGGCTTAACATCGTCCATTTGCTACGGGGAAAGAGGGGAATCAGGTCCTGTTCTATTTTATTAGGGTCTGACGACATGGTTAGATCTAAGAGATTGGAGATTCGTTTGACATGAGTATCAACGACGATGCCATGATTAATGTTAAAAGCATTTCCTAGAATAACATTAGCCGTTTTTCGACCAACTCCGGACAGTTTTATCAGCTGATCCATTTCACGTGGCACCTCTCCCTGATGGAGAGAGACAACTTGTAAGGCACAGTTAATCAGATTTTTAGCCTTATTTCGATAGAACCCGGTAGAGTGGATGACCTTCTCCAGCTCAGATGGCTTGGCGCTAGCAAGTTGCTTAAAAGTGGGGTATTTTTTAAAAAGGGCGGGAGTGACCATGTTAACTCGCACATCTGTGCATTGGGCTGAGAGTATGGTGGCAACAAGTAGTTGATAGGGGTTTTGATGATCAAGTTCACAATGAGCATTAGGATACTCTAAATTTAAAATCCGGTAGATTTTGGTTGCCCGCTGTTTGGTACTTTGGATAGGTTGTTTCATTTTTGAAATATCTCATAAAAAAATAAAAAAAAAGTTTTCATCTACTCTTAACTGTTATTTGTACGGTTTGCAGTTAAAACCGTCAACTGAATGGAGCTGAGAATGCAGAACCGATTGAGTATTGAGAGACTATTTCAAGTGAAAGGAACTATTTTAATCACTGGTGAGAGTGGGACTGGCAAAAGTCATCTGGCCCGCCTGATCCATGACAACTCGGATAGGAGAGATGCTCCTTTTATTGCAGTTAATTTGGCAACATTGACTGATGATCTATTGGCGTCTGAGCTATTTGGTCATGCCAAAGGAGCGTTTACAGGTGCCCACCAGCATAGAGTTGGACATTTAGAGAGTGTTGGGGCGGGAACGCTTTTTTTAGATGAAGTGGGGGAGTTATCTCTTTCAATGCAGAAGATGTTACTTCAGCTCCTAGAGGATGGAAGTTACTATCCGGTTGGCTCCTGTACCAAAAGAGTGATCAGTGGTCATATTATCGTCGCAACCAATCGGAACTTACAGGAGATGGTTTTACGGCAAGAGTTTCGAGAGGACCTATACTACCGCTTACGCATATTTCACTACTGTATGATTCCCTTACGGGAACAGCCTCAAAGGATTGCAGCTCTATTTAATAAATTGAAAAAAGATTTTGAACTGCAGTATCAGAAGAGGGTTGAGGTTGATAGTAAGTGCTGGGAACAACTTTGTTGCTATCGTTGGCCGGGAAATATTCGCGAGCTTAAGCACTGTGCAGAGTATCTGGTTGCAGTAACTCAAGGAGATCTGGCCCATCCCAGTGACCTACCAGAGTGGATGGGGTCTGATGGCAACAATTCTCATCAGGTGGCCGATACTTTCTCATTAATTTCATTTAAAGATGCGATAGCACAATTTGAGCAGCAGCTATTGCGTCAGGCGCTAAGTCGTAATGGTGGAAAGGTTAATCGAACGGCAAAAGAGCTAGAAGTGAGTAAGTCGACCCTAATTAGTAAAATCCGTCGCTATGAGATTAATATCTGGGAGATGAAAAGTATCGCCTATCAGGATCAATTTTGTGCGGTAGGTAATGATTTACAACAGATGGCCTGATCAGCTACTCTGGCAGGTAAGGATGGGAAAATTTAAAGTAAAAGATCACTTTTATGAAAAGGCTAAAAAGGAGAATTTTTTAGCTCGTAGTATCTATAAACTACAAGAAATCGACAAAAAATATCGGGTATTATCCAAAGGTAATGCTGTTTTAGACCTTGGCTATCACCCCGGTTCATGGATTCAATACAGCACGGAGGTAGTAGGAACGCATGGTAGAGTTGTTGGTATAGATCTACAGCCGGTTAATAAGAAATTAGCTCATCTTAAGAACTTATCTCTTTATCAGGCTGATATCTTCTCTATTGACCAGTTATCAGATCTAGAAGCCGATTCTCAGTTTGATACTGTTCTTTCTGATATGGCCCCTAGTACAACTGGTATTCGCTCTGTTGATCAGGATCGTAGCTTGAACTTAGTAGAGAAAGTTTTTACCCTATTCCCAATTTTCTTGAAAAAGGGTGGTAATATGGTTATCAAGGTATTTGATGGACATGATGCACAAATATATTTAAAGCAGGAAGGCAAGAAATTTGATTCATTTCAGTATCTTAAACCAGAATCAACTCGGCGCACAAGCAAAGAGTTTTTTGTAATTGGCAAAGGGTTTAGAGGTTAACTCTCTACCCTTAGGCGCATCGCATTGGAAAATATAGTCATGGGGCAAAAACTAGTTAAATTTTTTCAATATCGTCGTCGTTGGATGGTTGTAATTTCATCGTTGATGTTAGCAGTAGTAATCTTCAATATTGGTGAGTCAAGGTACCGCAAAAGTGAAGCAGAGCGTCTACGTCGAATGCAGGCAGATCGTCATCAGACAATCTATGAGTCGATTAATCGATCTTTTCAAAGTGAGTTGGCGACCGCATGGCCGTCAGAGCTAAATTACAACGATCAACAGCTAGAGATAGAGTATACCTTTCATTCTGGTCTAACCAAGAGGGCCAAGCGGATGTTCAAGCGCTATCGTCCTGATCATGGTGCAGTTGTTATTATCGATAATGCCACCGGAGAAATTTTGACCGCCATCGGTTATCAGCGGCAGGGAAATCGTTTTAATAATCATCTACCGTTTTCTAGCACTCATCCCTCTGCTAGCCTGATTAAAATTGTTACTGCTGCTGAGTTATTGAGCAGTACTGATACATCTCGTCGCTCAGTTTTTTCCTATCGTGGAAAGGGGACAACCCTTTATAAGTATCAATTGAGAAATGTTCGTACTAAGTGGACTCGCTATCAGACATTTGAGCGCGCCTTTGCTTTCTCGAATAATGTGATCTTTGGTAAGGCTGCAATTAAGAGTTTAAATGGAGTAGCACTTTATAATCGTGCCATGGATTTTGGTTTTAATCAAAACTTAATGAACGACGTTAATCTACCGGCATCTAATTTTATGATGCCAGAAAATCAATATAACTTAGCAGAGTTGGCTTCTGGTTTTAATCGAGAAACGACCATTAGCCCAGTTCATGCTGCATCGTTAGTTTCGATTGTGGCAAATGGTGGAGAGTTACGTTTTCCTCGAATTATCTCAAATGTATCTGCGAAAGCAGGTGGATCAGATAGTTATTGGAATAAGGAGCGTCAACCGGAGCAAGTGCTGGACCCACTAGTTGCTAATGAACTTCGTAAGATGATGGATCAAACAGTAAAAATTGGAACCGCCAGAGGTAGTTTCTCCAAACTTCGTCGGAAATTGAAGCGTCAGCTATATGTGGGAGGAAAGACTGGGACACTTACCGGCGGAACTCCTCATGGTAAGAGGGACTGGTTTGTCGCTTACGCAATTCCGCGTGATCAGAAATTTGGGGCCGGGATATCTGTCTGTGTGATGAATATTAATATCGACAAGTGGTATGTTCGTTCTGCTTACGTAGCGAAGGACTTGATTGAGTATTACTATAAGCATGTCTCTCCATTAAAGGAGAGAAAAAAAGATGGTAAAATGGCTAAAGAAGATATGAATTTATCGAAGCGCCAAATAGATAAGCATGAGCAAGGGTGATAATATAAATCAGATAGCTCCTCTGGCCAGTCCGGAGATCACTAAACAGGGAAAGGGCAGAAAGAAGTGGTTGTTTGGACTTTTAACCAAAATCACCCTGATTGTTGTTACTATTCTTGCTTTTCGTTCAATCGTTTTTGAACCATTCCGGATACCTTCTGGCTCGATGATTCCCACCTTGATGATTGGAGATTTTATTTTAGTAAATAAATTCACCTATGGTTGGAAGGTACCGTTTAGTGATTTTTTCTCTGATCCGATATATATATTTGGTAAAGAGGGACCGGCGCGCGGTGATGTTATCGTTTTTAAGTATCCTAGAGATCCCAAAGTGAATTACGTTAAGAGAGTTGTTGGTCTGCCTGGGGATTTGGTGGAGATCAAAAATAAAAAACTTTTTGTAAATAATATAGAAGTTGAGATGGAATTGATTCCTAAATCTGCTGTTACTTGGGATATTGGGGAGAAATTTTCTGGTTATAATCTGAATTTTTTTCGAGTTAATACTGGGAAACACCGTCATGCAGTAGTATTGGATGATGATAACTACTACAAGGTCAACTATGAGAAGCAGCGTGTTCCCAACGGACATTATTTTGTTCTTGGAGATAACCGTGACTTCTCCTATGACTCTCGGTTCTGGGGGCAGGTGCCTCATCGCTATATTAAAGGTAAGGCAATTCTGGTCTGGTTTTCAATGATTCTTCCAATCGGAAACAAGCAGTTTAAGCTTAATTCCAAGCGCATCGGCGAGGATATTATTTAGTATATTTCTTGACTATATATTCTTTGGTTTTAGGTATACATTTTTACTATGCAAAGCTATCAGGAACTCGCCGCAGTTGTTGCGGATATTAATGACAGAATAGAGTGCCAGGGATCTGTGGAGCAGGGTATTCCCATTCAGAAGGCTTTTAGTACACCCCATTATATCACCTTAGGTTTACGCTTTATAGGACATACCTATACGCTCTATTTGGGGCGAGGGGGAGAGTATGGCGGTCTTTACGGGGAGACTAGCTCCCCCCCTGCACTCTACCGTGTCCGAGATCGCTATTTAGAGTATATTCGCAAACATCTAAGAGGGGGGCTGCTGACAAAAATAATGTTAGATCCCGGTGATCGGATTGTTGCCTTTCACTACTTGCGCTCGGGGAAGTTAAATATCTTTCAACTCTTTTGGCGCGGTAGAGTTTGCTATTTTAGCAATTGTTTTTATAACGAAGAAGGTATACGCCAAGTATTTCTATCGTGGCGTAAAAGTAGTGTGGAGGACTTGGATCTCTATAATTCAGAGAATATTGGTAAAACTATTTTTAACATTTTTGACTCGGTTGGGCGTCGTAACGAAAGGATGGCGAATGATCAGGTGAAACCTCTTTCATCTCAGGTGTCCTCCGCTACGCTGATAGACTATTTTGAAAAATTAGATACGTTGAGTAAGAGTGCCAAGCCGATAGGCAGGGTGATGCGCAGAAAATCCACTTTTTTTAAGCGCAAGATAGGCAGAATTGAGGCCGATATTCAGAGAGTTGCGGCATGGAGGGAGCTCGAGCAGCTATTAGCAGGTGAGGCACTTGAAATACCTGATGGGGAGATTATAGATGGACAGGAAAGAGTAACACTGTGTGGAATCAAGATAAAATTTACTAGGGGAAGTGGTTTTTATCAAAAGAGAGATCATCTTTATCAAATAATTAAAAAATATCGAAGAGTTGAGCAGGAGCTTAGTCAGCGCCTGGTGGCCACTCAGAATGATTTTGCAAAATGGGAGGTGGCTGGAAATAAGCTAGACCATGCTGACTTTTTATCAAAGCAGCTCATCTCTCCATATTGGAAGGTTGATCAAAAACCAGCCGACAAAACAAGCCGAGGAGGAGTTCAGTTTAACTATCACCGTTTTACTCTTCCAAGTGGCGAAAAAATGGTATTGGGACTTGATGCTGCTAGCAATGATCACCTTAGGATTTCTTGGGCCAAGCGGGATGATTTTTGGTTCCATATTGAAGGTGAGCGGAGTGGACACTTGATTATTCGTAGTCAAAATATTTCTAGGCTATTAACCGACTATCTTGGTCTGATTGGAGCAATTCTGGCAGAGTTCTCCGGATATCGTGGTGGGGAGGTTCCTATCATATATACTCAAGTTAAATATTTACGTGGAGTTAAGGGGGAGAGGGGGGCCGTAATTCCTCGTAAAGCGCACTATATTCAATCGATACCAGCTCAAAATTGGAGGGAAATTATTGCATTTAATTGATCGTAACTGCTTGTAAGCATAGAATAGAGGGTAGTATTGGCTGAATTGGATGCCATAAATTTTAACATTAATTCGAGGTTAGCACTGATGAAAATTAGATCAAAAAGTTTGATTGTCCTCCTCCTTAGTACTTTAATTAGCACTTCAATCATTTTATCCTTGTCGGCTGTATATGCTACAACTGCTCCGGTAGATGTAATTCGTGCGTTTGATCTTAAGCAGTATCATCCAGAAAATTACGGTTTAAAGGATCTTGTTTTTGAGGCGAGAATTAAAGGTTTGGACAAGGTATTAAGTGATTCTAAATATCTGGGTAAGGTCCACAAAGTATATTTTAAAGTTTACTGGGTATTTCCTGGACGTAGTAAAATTGAAATTCATGGTTTGGCCAGTGGCTTCAAAAAATTACGAACAGAACTGAAAACTATTATTGCATCTCGTCTGTGGATGGTTATTCCTCAAAAACTTATGGGACAGTTTCGTAGTTTTCAACTTGATCAGAAAGTTAATTCTAATGGGATTGTGATTACAGGTGAAGATCCAACAAATTTAAAACAGGTCAATAAAATCAGGCTACAGTTCGATAATGATAATCGTCTTCTTGAGTACAAGTCGTTCTCTCCCTTCGGAATTCAGACAACTTATTTACAGATGAGCGACAAGTCATGGAGTCATAACAAGCTAGTAACAGAAAAAGTGAAGGTGGTTAATCAGATTGGTGCTAGGCAAAATGTCTCTGAAACCAAGCTTGAATACGTAGTTCAAGGGCGAGTTGGATTGCCACAGAAACTTAAAATCACCAATTGGAATGAGATGGATGAGAGCAGAATTAAAGGTGCCAAAGAGTTTAATAAAAAGAGTCGTAAAAGTGGGGCCACCTTTGAACTGCTTTTTAGCAAATTTGAAATTAATACCAAAAAAGCCTTACAGATAGTTAAGGAGACAGGTTCAAAGAAGTAGAGTAGTAACACCTGGTTAACAGGGCCCAAGGGATGGATTAGGATGATCCGGAAATGTAGTCCGCATTGGTTGTTGGCGGTTCTTTTGTTATTGATTGGGTCTTGTTTTGATCAACAGATTCCTCAAATTAACTCCCCTCCTTCTGATAATATTTCAAAAATCCATAAACGTGAAGCATGTGGACAAGTTAGTTATATTAAAGGTTTTTGGCAGCATAAAAATATTGTCAGCTTTATGGAGTGCTTGGGATGGGATACGAAATTTCCAATACTCCATGATCGTATTGTAAAACTAGATACTAAGCATTGGAGTCATCTTGTCGGTACGATTGGCAGTCACTTTTTTGATGATCGCAAGAGAAGAGATCGGCTTTTTAAGGCGACTCGCAAATTGCATACTCAAGGCGAATTAGGCAAATTACTTGCTAATTTGACCTTGTGGGTAGAACCTAAGCTATGGGGAGATATTGCAGATATCATCACATGTGCTAAAAGTGGTGAGAACTCAACCAAGTGTAGTAGTATTAACCATCAAAATATTACCCACGATGAGCTGTTAGCATTAGTCCGTGAGTTAGACCTTGATACAGAAACTCTTTCAGCACTGTTTCATCTCTATTCTGACCAAGATGCATTTTCTTTAAAATATGGGGAACGACTGGTTTTAAGTCTTCATCAGCTAATTGACGATAGTGAGTATCAAAATCGACGTCTGGGACTGTTGGATTCGCTTGCAAGTAAATTGCAAACAGGTCTTACGTCAGATGAACGTCAGTTTATGCTTAAGGTATTAGCAACGCCCTCAACTACTAAGAAGGAGACATGGCTATTTGAATTTATCCATGGGCAAGGGTTTACCCAGTCCTATTTTAACTCTCTGATGCGCTTTCCATATGAGGGCACAACTCGTCCACTGTGGGATTATCAACTGCTGGCCAAAAGTTTTGCACATCCTCTGCCGTGTAATGTTGGGGGAAAACTTGATGATGTGGAGCAGATGGCCGTTGATTTTAGAGTGACGATGTCAGAGTTTATCACTAAATTTGATCAGTTAGATCAACCAGCATTTTTTAAATTTGGAATGGAGAAAAGCAGTTTGTTGCTTTTGGCATCTGAGGGATGTCCAGTACTGAGAAACTATACCGGAACAATTGTAACGGGTGGAAGTAATGGAAAGCAAGTTATTCACCAATTGGATTTGGCCGCCGTTCTTAAGAGTTCAGTGACTCTCTTACAGATGGAACAACACTATCAGATTGCACACTACTTCAGCTCGATAGCTTCAAGGGCACTCTCTGCGGAGACAGATGAAAATAACGGTAAGACAGATTTTATTACCCATTTGTTGGCAGAGCCTGTTTTACTTCATGGTTCAGAGTGGGTGGAGCGTGCAGATCAGTTATCGACAGATTCTCTCCCTCTCTTCTTTCTGCGTTTGAAATCACTTCCATTTGTAAGCTATACTGCATTTCTAAATATTGTAGAACGTTTGGTTTTAGATATAAACCAGGACAGTCTGAAGGTTGCAGCGAGAGTCTGGCTATCGCTCTCCTCTGAAGCTAAACTCCAACTACTAAATTCATTAGACAGATCTTTAATCCAGAACAAGGGATTAAAAGGAGTTTCCCAGTACAAGCTATCGCTGTTGCAAGAACTAGTATCACTCCATCCTCTGCTAAGTGATGCTTGGTTCTCTTCTGGAGCAGAATCAAAAACTCTTGATGCAGTCGCTCATCTGTTGGGCCAGTTGGCCACACCAGAGGTATCGAGTGAGCTTAAATTATTTCTAACTGAAGATCGTCTTTTGCAGATAATTTCAATTATTACTAATGGAGTTATACCCCGAAATGACGGAACCAATCTGTTGGTTCCCAAGCCAGGGCACACTAATAGTGGAGATCCGATCTATATCATTATACCGGACCACGATGCCCAGCAGGAAGCGGCTGCTATTGCAGATTGTATTAGCGATTTATCGTCTACAAACTCTAATCTTTACCAATCGATTATCACTCCACCGTTCTCATGTTCCAAGCTTAAACAATTAGATATATTAACTCAGATGTTTATCTGGATGAATAGAATTGCATTGGACTATCACACAACAGAGACCGGTGAGAATGAAGTCACACTATCGGCTAATCTATTCGACCGTTTCGGGCTATTTTCCCCAGAGATGATTGGCAATACTGTCGCCAACCTAAAAATTATTGATCAACGCTGGGTGTCTGGGCAGACGAGTGGTGTAAGATATCTGGTTGACTCAATCAAAGAACATCTCATGCTGTTCGCTCGTCCTCCCGGAGGACGAAAACCTGTTCAGTGCAAAGAGGATAGCTGTTTCGGATATTTGTACGAGTATGAGGATTTTCTCCAAGGGGTTGTTGATTATTTTGGGTATATGGGACCACAAGGAGAGGCGCATCGTAATTTTTTGATTGCAAAAACTTTTGATCTACAGAACGTGTCAATTCATCAGGAATTTATTGCCAACCTTACATATCTCCTTGAGCGTTATGCAATTGAGGTTCTGCCTGAGAATGGTAGTATGTTTGCAGCTAGCAGTACTTATAGTTGTTCAACATTTTTAAACCAGCGTATTGGCGGTGACGTGTGTCCCAATCTCACTAGGATTAAAAAGGGGATTGGTAAAACATTGGAGTTAGCAACAAGAAGATTTGGAGCAACAGAAAAAAGTGCAATCGAATATCTTGTTACAGCCACTCTTCCAGGCAAGGGTATTGTCATACCGGTTGAGCATGATGATACTGCCTCTGCACTTAGCTCCGGTGTTTACCGCCCATACCGGTTAACATTACGTGAAAGCTTCATGATGCTGTATGATCTTGCTGACAGAGGCGTAGAGGCCAATCAGCAGACAGTGGAGTATCGCCAAACACGGAAACTTTTATCTCAGCAGCCGATGACAACACTGGAGCGGATTGAAGTCGTGATCAGAGACATTCGCTTCGAACATAACTATATGGGAGCAGATTATCAGAATACTGTCTCCAAAGGTTTTGATTATAATAGTGTGGTTGAGTACAAGCGCAAATGGCTACGTCGCTGCGTTGCCATGCGCTATTGTGGTAAGAAGGTTCTGCGTAAGGATACACTTAAGATGGCCAGGAATGCCAGAGAGGCTTTTGATGGCCTGCTGGAGGCAAACACCAGATTTGGTCAAGTACAGCCCAATGGTGGTTATGGCAACTATATGCAGGCGTTATTGGGACTTATTGTTAGATCATCTGCTCCTGAAGCACGAAGAGTTAGAACAGTAAATAACATTCCCGTCATGTTGCCCAAGGAAGATCTTCTAAGACACAATGGAGGAATTTTAACTGAGATTGCGCTGATGGGAGGGGCAAGCAATATTGCCAGAGTAATCCACGATAGAGTTGGTCGTAGCCGCGAACAACTAGTGGCATTTATCAATAGCAAGGCATTTTCTCGTGTAGATCAAATGCTATACCATAGCTTTACTGTCGAGGGAGGACAAGAGCTGTTACAACAAATTGGAGAGAAGTTGCTAATGGTAAAGGATGTAGATGGAAAATTACTCCACGAACTTGCAGTTGACTGGGTAGGTGGCTTGAGATACCAGGAAATTAGAAGAGCTGAAGAGGTGGCCGCAAACCTACTGGTCATCTCTACCTATCTTAATGAGGAGGGTAATCTACCATTTAGATTTGCTTCACTACTACCACGCCTGATAGAACTTTGGCCCTACCTATCTCGTGTAATGGTTAAAGATGAAAAATTAATGAGCTTAATTGATGGCGTAGCTCCACTGGTAAAATTTGTCAAAATGGAGCTACTAGATAAGGGGAACCGTCAAGTGTTGAAGCTGTTAAATGACCTCTTTGGAATGGCGGAAATTCTGTTACTGGATAAAACGGTTGGTACTGATGGGTTTACTCTTTTGGAGCGTGCTGTTTTGGCGAGTGCGGGGGATGTGCTTGCACCAGTGAAAAAAATTATTACTTCCTCATATTCTTACCTGCATCGATTGCAACTTCGACTGAATCAAGATGGGTTTTGGAGTGAAAACGGTCAGCGACTAATAAATATCGCACGACGGATAAAGCTACTTAACGAAGATCCACGATTTGATCTCAGTCCATTCAGAAGCTACATGCTGGTGACGGTTAAGCCATGTATTGGGCCATTAATAGATTGCCAAGCAAATTATCACTATGATGAGCCCTATCGATTAATGAGATACCTTGTCGGTTCCGGTTCGAATGCCGAGACTGATAGTCGCTTAGTGCAAATGTCAAAAGAGTTATTAATTAATAGAAAAGAGGAGTTGGTTAAACTTATCCAAGATGGTTTAAACTCAATTATTCTAAAACGAAAATAACATAAAAGGAGTAGGCGTAATGTCGACCCAAATGCATGAAAAAATGGTATCCACCCTTAATCGAGCTAAAGGACAGGTCTTTGGCCAAGATAAGATGTTAGACTCCATCATGGCGGCACTAGTTTGTGGCGGACATCTACTTATCGAGGGAATGCCAGGCCTTGGAAAAACAAGAAGTGTCTCCGTGATGAGTAAGTTGTGTGATTTAACATTTAGACGTATTCAGTTCACACCCGATCTTCTACCATCCGACCTGATTGGCACAATGATATTTAGCCAGGAGCGAGAGGAATTTATCACAAAATACGGTCCAATTTTCACTCAGATTTTATTGGCAGATGAAATTAATCGTTCACCGGCCAAGGTGCAATCTGCACTGTTAGAAGCGATGGGTGAGAAGCAGGTAACAATCGGTGATAAAACCCACCAGCTGACTAGTCCCTTCGTAGTGCTTGCGACACAAAATCCAATTGACCAAGATGGTACATATCCACTGCCCGAGGCACAGATGGACCGATTTATGATGAAGGTTAAGGTAGAATACCCATCATTTGAATCGGAAAAAAATATCTTGGAGTTGGGAGGAGCCGATGTTGGTGAGTTGGAGGCACTCTTAAGTGCTGACGACCTACAGGAGATAAAAAATGAGGTGTCAAATATATATGTAGACGAGAAAATTAAGAACCTTGTTGTCAAAATAGTTCAGGCTACTCGTCCTTCCAATCAAGAGTTTCCCTCTGAATTCAATGGTGCAATATTGGCAGGTGCCTCGCCTCGTGCTGTTATTTGGTTATATCAACTAGGAAAATTCATGGCATATATGGATGGTCGTGATTATGTTACACCGGACCATCTGTTAAGGGTGGTTGCGGATGTTATTGGTCATAGAATAATTTTAAGTTATGAAGCAACGATTGATAATATACACTGCCGCGATGTTGCCCGACGTATTGCTGAGTCAGTTGTCTGAGTTAGCACGGAGGTTGTACTCTTGGATATAAAGCAGGTCAGACAGAGCGTCGCTAGAATCAAAACATCACTGTTTAAAAATTCTAATGCTTATTCAATTGGTATGTTACGTTCACATTTTCGTGGTGGAGGATTGCAATTTAAGGATCATCAACCATATGTTCACGGTGATGATGTGCGCTTTTTGGACTGGAAGGTATATGCCAAGACCAAGGTTGCATATATGAAGACATTTGAGGAGGAGCGAAATGTTGAGATCGTAGTTGTAATTGATACAACAACGACAATGAGGTCCGGATACGAGGGAGTGTCTAAGTTACAGGTCGCAATTGAGATTTGCTGTTTGCTATATTTACTATCCAGTGAGACCGGAGATTTTGTGCATGTGGTGTTGTGGGGCGGGGAGCTGGTCAATCTGCCTAAAATGGCTGGAGAGCGAGGGATCATTTCACTTATTTCAGCACTGGAGCGTAATGGAGTATTAGATAGTGAGGGGCGAGTAGAGCGGGCAAACTCAAAGGTGGACAGTACTAAGAGCGACCATCGAGGTGAACTTGCAACACTGGCACGACATCTACATAAAAAACGTGAAGTTGTAATTTTGTCTGATTTTAATGGTGGAATACCCTTGGACCTATTAGAGCGATATTTGGTGCGATCAACCCTGCACTGTTTTCGACTACTCTCTCCTTTGGATACGGCAACAAATATTCCCTATCTACTTTATACTGAGGACGCAATTAGTGGTGAACAACGACTGAGTCGTACCCTAATGGATCGTCAGCAGCAGATGAGCACAATTAGGCATAGGATTAAAGATTTACCAATTGATCAACGCTACCTAGAGGCATTTGTTAAGGAGATGCTGTAGATGAGAAGGTGGTGGAGACTATTGTTGTTTTGTTTATTTAATAGTTGGCTGACACTATCTGCCGCTGATCAGCAACTTAATGCTATTCTGACCCATGGTTTTGGCTCTGATCGGGCCAAGAGTAACACTATTATTCGTAATGGTGATATTTTTTCTGCCAGGATTCACCTGTGGCCGGTATCAGCACGATTAGAGACAAAGCTAAGTTCGCTGGCCGGTAACAAGCTGGGAGATGGTTTTTTCGTTGTTGATGTTGGATTGATCAGTCGAGCATCAAACAACCCAGAGCTAGTCACGGTGGAAGTGGTGGTTATTTTGCAGGATGTCCACCTAATTAAAACGATCGCCCTGCCTGGTGTGGCTGGTAACATCTCGTTAAAGTTAAGAGATATAAAGTTTGGACCCCGTGCCTTAACGGCAAAAAAAATATACTTCCACCAGAGTGGATGGAGAGCAAGTAGTTGGAGATGGTATTATCTATTTGGGCTTGCTCTCATCTTGCTTGTGGTTAGCTTGGTTGTTTGGGTGATCAGACTTAGAAAAGAGAGCAGGGAGAGGTTGTTATTAACAGCGGAGAGTGAGCAATCTCCAGCAATTCATATTAAAGCGACATGGTCTCGTCAAGAAGTAGAGGAGATCTTTCAAAATCAGACTATTTGGAGAGATCAGTTTCCGGAAAAGAGCAGCCAGCTTGATTTGATAATGGAGAGAATTGACCAGATTCAATATTGCCCAGAGTGGAGTGACCATGATATTGAGCAGATAAACCAGGACTTACAGGAGATTGGCAGTGACCTTTAGTTCACCACTTCTGACTGTTTGTGCTGTGATTGCTCTGATGGCATGGAGTCTATCATTTTGGAGAGTATTCAAGAAAAGTGAAATTGTCTATCCTCAGCGCTCAGTAAGTAAGCGATCAACAACTATCTTACGAGTCGTAATTTTCCTGCTCGGGGGGATTGCATGGTTACTAATATCATTCTCTCTAGCCGGCCCCCGGGAATCAATCGGGCATGCCAAATCCCAGGTTGAGGCCAATGATATCATGTTTGTTGTTGATCTCTCGCGCTCTATGTTGGCAGAGGACTTTAAGCCAAATCGCCTTGAGGTTGCCAAACAACAGATTCTGGACTTTATAAAATTACATCCAACAGATCGCATCGGAATTATTGTCTACGCCGAAAAAGCATTTACACTCCTGCCGCTTACTCGTGACCTAGACTTAATCTCTAGAACGGTTCGCAATCAGGTAAAACCCGGATTTTTAGGGGGGGGAACAAATATTGGCGATGCTATTGGGCTAGGAGTTGCCCGCATGATGCACTCTCAGGCAAAAAAGCGATCGATGATTTTGCTGACAGACGGAGTGAGTATTATGGGTAGCATGTCTCCTCGTGAGGCAGCGACAGAGGCCAGTAATGCTGGAATTAGAATATTTACAATTGGAATCGGAGGTAAAAAGGAGGCCCGGATACCTGTTAATAGTAAATATGGTACACGCTATCAGATTTTGCCAGGTGGAAGCATTGATATTAAAACATTGGGACTGGTCGCATCTTTAACTGGAGGGAAAAGTTTTTTGGCGCAAGATTCCAGCTCCTTATCTCGTGTTTTTTTTACAATTGATCAGATGGAGCGAGGGAAGGTTGATGCTCATACTCGTATCCTTTTTAAGGAGCGTTATTTATACTATTTGATCTGGGGTGTTCTAATTTTGTTGGCGGTTGAGTTTATGCGAACTTCACTTCTAAGGGAGTCGCTATGAGTTTTGAAAATCTACGCTGGTGGCCGCTACTGTTACTGCTCTTCATATTGTTTGGGTTATATCGTACTATTTATGAAAGACAATTTTTTAGGTGGGTTGGTCGTTATTGGTTTTATCGGCGAAGTCGATGTGGTTTAGCTGCCTCATGGTTGTACATGTTTGGATTTGGGCTACTCGTATTATCATTGTTTGACCTAAGGGGTAGCGGAGTATTTGTAGAGCACAAAGTTCCGGATCAGAAAAGTGTTATTCTTTTGGACCTGTCAGCTAGTATGCTAGTAGAAGATATTAAGCCCAATCGACTTGGACGGGCAATATTTTTGGCGCGCCATTTTGTCAAAAAGAGCGTTGGGCATCAAATTGCAGTGTTACTATTTTCAGACAATGCGAGATTACTTCTCCCATTCACATCAGACATTGATCTAGTTGACTCTCGGCTAAAGGCCCTAGAGCAGTTAAATATGTCCCGTGGGAGTTCCAACTTAGAGATGGCACTACAAGAGGCAGTTCAGCTAATTAAAATTGACACCTCAGAAAAAGATAGCCCACAAGGAAACATCCTATTATTCAGTGACCTTGAAACTAACCGTCTATTTAAATTGCCCATAATACCAGCAAGTTTGGCCGTCGCCGTTGTTGGGATGGGCACAATTCAAGGCGGAAAAATTCCAATTCGCGATCAACGTGGGATATTGCAACGATATAAGAAATATAAGGGTAAAGAGGTTGTTTCTAAATTAAATGAAAAAGAGTTGCAGCGATGGGCGAAAAGTAGTGCTGGGGTAAAATACTGGTATGGGGCGACTGAAAGTCTACCTAGTCGTAGTATTCATCATCACTTTCGTAGCAATCATCAAGTAGGTCTGAAAAAACAGAATATACAACAACGACCAGTATATTCGACTTATCTTGCTTCTCTTGCTGTTTTATTGTTGGCGGTAACGTCTATTCTCCAATTAGGCAGGTCTTTTGCCGTAGGAATTATCCTTGGTCTATTTGTTATGCTCGATGGCGCTCTGTGGGCAAATAGCAGTCTAGATGAGTTGCTTAATAAGGTTAAATATGGTGAGAGTACCAGGAATGAACGCCTCGAAATTGCTTCCCTTTTGGTCAGCTCAGGCGAATTGAAGCGAGGAATAATCCTATTTGAAGAGAATATTGGGCCTCCATTTGATGAAGATATTAATTATCTATTTAATTTAGGTAGTGCTTATTTAAAAGAGGGGAGACTGTTGGCAGGTGCAAAAATCTACCATTTACTGCGTGGGAGAATTAGTAGAAAGTACAGTCAACAGATGGCGCAAAATGTTTTGCTTGCATCTTCTCGTCTCGCTCAACAGCAGCAACGATCATCAAAGAAACAAAAGCAAAAAAATAGCGATAAAAATGGAAAGGGGAAGAAAAAGTCAAGTTCCAATCGAGGTAAGTCTGCCCAAAAAAGAGAGAAGAAGAACGATGGCTTAGGAAAACCTACTTCATCAGGCAGAGGCGAAAAACAGAAAAAGAAGCAGGTATCAACGAAGAGTCGAGGGCGAAATTTGGAAGAGAAGGAGCAACAAATTAGACGGAAACGTAAGTTGACATCAGTTCCGGCCCTAATTAAGCAGATAATGGGAGAGGACCACCAGTTACAAAGAAAGTATATTAGCACTAGTAATAAATCACATCGAAGGAAGTCTAGCGAGAGTGATAAGCAAATGGATTGGTAATGAGCATTGTTAGAAATTTATTGTTATGTTTAATTTTGCTGTTGTTGGGATCGTCCCTAGTAGCGTTCGAAGTATCAACAAAATTATCAATTGGACGGCCGCTAAAAGGGAAACCATTTTATCTGTCCATTGTGGTGAAAGGAGTGGAAGGAGATGCGGAGCCATTTATCTCATTTGATCCTGGGCGTATTGTTGTCAGAGGCCGCAAATTGGATAAAAGTGGACAGCTATATAATCGAGGTAGTGGTAAGACTGTTGCCGTAAGAGATTTTCGGTTTAAATACGAAATGGTTATCACTTCAGGAGGGCAGCATAGCATTCGCAATATTCGAGTTGAGCACCAAGGCAAAATTCATCGAGTAAGGAGTGTGATACTATTTGTCCGGACCACACCGGCAAGACCTCAAAATGTATTTATTCTGACTGAACTTTCTAAGACTCAAGCAGTTGTGGGAGAAGGAGTTAATCTAGATTATTTTCTATATTATCGACAAGTAAAGCTAGGTTCAGTCGATATAAAAAAATTCCCCAAATTAAATAATTTCATCAAGAGATTTCATCTTCCAGCGGGGGTAATTGAGACGGTTACCTACCAAGGTATGATCTACAAACGTCAACTTAAGTATAGTGCACGCATCTATCCTCAAAAAAGAGGTAAATTGATAATTGATCCTTTGCAGATGCGAGTAGAGTCTAGAAGAATTAGTGGTAGACAGTATTTGACGGGAAGACCATACGCTAAAAACATTATGGCCCCCAGAGTACTTTTAGAGGTAGATCCTCTGCCGCATAGTAATGTTCCCATACAGTTTTCCGGTCTGGTTGGGCAACACCAAGGTACTATAATGATGCCTCAGCGGAAATTTCGTATTGGTGATGTAGTAGAGTTTTCGCTTATTATTACCGGAGAGGGCAATTTAGAAAGATTGGCAGCACCGGTTATTTACAATTCAAAATCACTTGAGACGTTTGATACCAAAACGGAGTTTAAAGAAACCAGCCTTACTCAGGCAAAAAAACAGTTCAACTACACCTATCTTGTTCGTCAGCCCGAAAAAATTGCTGGACGGCAGTTGGAGCTTGCCATTTTTCTTCCAACCAAAGGAAAGTATGAAATATTACGGGTAAAGATTCCATCGATTAAATTAGTTGGTGCCAGTGGTGCTGCCGCTGGCACAGCGAATTCTGCTCCTCCGGCGGCAATCAAAACAGATCGTAAACAGAGTCGTACGACTAAAAGCAATAAGCAGTCGGGCTTGATGGCACCCATTTTTGATTATCATGAGCATTTTTTCTCATACAACTCCCTGTGGCGGTGGGTAAATTGGGGGCTGCTGCTTGTTGTAATCGGGTTGCTACTACTTGTAGTTAAGAGCACAAAAAGAGTAAACAGTACTGCTGGTGATATGGAGGGGATGATCCAACAGGCAAAGGCAGGAGAGGTCAGCTACTCTCTAATTTATCAGTTTGTGCTGCAGCTTGCCGATCTTGCTAGGTCCCCAGACAACTCGGTGACAGAGATGGTGGAGAGTACCTCTCTGTCAGATGGAACAAAGCAATATTTTATCTCCACAATAGAGAGTTTGGAGGAGATGGAGTTCTATGGATTGGAAGAGCAGAAGATAGTATTGGACAACCAGCACTACCAGGAGTTAATTAGTGCTGTAGAGCACTCAGTGAGGGATAGAGATGAAGATATTACACAAGCCAGAAGGTAGTAATGGGAAATCACTGGGACCGCTAGGTGTTACCATTGGAAATTTTGACGGTGTTCACACCGGTCATTTAAAGCTTTTAAGTGAGATAAGAGAGAACACTAGATCATTAAATCTATCAATGATGACTGTCACATTTTCTCCTCATCCCCGACAAATCATGTCTCCAGTCAATAATTTTTTAATCAGTAGTGAGGCTTGTCGTGAACAGATGCTGGCCGCAACGGGTTGTGATTATCTATATAAGATTGATTTCAATCGTGACTTAAGTGTTTTGACTCCAGATGCCTTTATCAAGAGTTTTTTGCTGGATCAATTTGAGATTAAAAAATTCTATCTTGGCCATGATTTTGGTTTTGGTGTTAATAAAAGTGGTGGTATACAGTTTATGCAGAATATCTGTGAAGAGATGGATATTTTGGTTGCCCTGCATGATCAACACTATATCGATGATATCCCTGTCTCATCCTCTGTTATTCGGGAAAAAATTCAACAGGGAGAGATGGCAGCGGCAAACAAATTACTAGGACGACAGTTTAATATTATTGGATCTGTTATAAAAGGTGAGGGGCGCGGGAGAGGTATGGGTTTTCCAACTGCAAACTTGGAATACCCATTGTCACAGTTACTTCCGAGTAATGGAGTATATATTAGTAAAACAACTATCGGTGATATGACATACCACTCCGTCACTAATGTCGGAGAGAATCCAACCTTCGATTCAGATTGCTCCAAAGTAACAAATATTGAAACCCATCTACTGGATTTTGATCGAGATATTTATGGCGAGCATATTAGTGTGGAGTTTGTGAAGCACCTGCGGCCAGAGAGGAGTTTTAATTCCGTCAATGAGTTAATTGCAGCGATTAAATTAGACATTGTTGCGACTCGTGAGCACTATCAGGTGTGAATTTACGATTGGCATTGATTGGGCAGAGTATTGGTCATTCCAAGTCAGAGTGTATCTACCGAGAACTTCTGGCGGGCAGTGGAGTTAATCTTTCATATCAAATGCTCGATTGTGCAACATCTGTTGATATTCCATCGTTGGCGGAGCTAGGTGATCGATTTGATGGTGTCAGTATTACATCTCCCTATAAAAGATTTTTTTTTGATAAAGTAAAAATTGTGCCTAATGATACTGGTATTGAACTTCCTTCGATTAACTGTTTAAGGTGGAGTAATCAGGGTGAAACTGAGGGTACCAGTGGAGATTTGGTGGCAATCGATTGTCTCGTTCAACAGATAAACTCAGCAAAGAGGTTTTCCCATTTTGTAATTATGGGAGATGGGGCAATGTCAATTTTGCTCCAGAAGTATTTAGCACACCATAAAATGTCATACCGAGTCTACTCACGGCGAATACTTGACGGTCAGGATCAGTTATCTCGTGGCAAATTTTACTATCGAGATGGAATAGATCATCTTGCATGTGTTGTGTGGGTCAACTGTTGCTCTCGTCAGTTTTTATACCAGGGTCCCTTGGGTAAAGATGATCTATTTTGGGATCTAAACTATAACTCGAAGTTACAACGTGATTATGTACTTTCAACTGGGGCAGACTATCTGGACGGGCAATCCATGCTAAAACTACAAGCAGCTGATGCTCTTCGCTTTTGGGGTATCCCTTAGATTAGATTATCTCTACATTAATCCTTAATAATTCAGGTAGGATACCGATTAGCCAACTATTGTATATAAAGTTGATTTAGGCAAGAATTTGACTCTTTGAGGTTGGGGGATATTGCAGATGTTTAGGAAAGAGTTTGCTGAAGTAATTAGAGACACGGGGATGGTTCCGGTTAGTGATCTTCGTCCCCTGTTGGCCTCCACCGGAAGTCACTCAATATCGGAACTTGATCTGCTAAAATTTGACTACTTTGATGATGTTAAATTTGCCAGAACGGTCGCAGAGAAGAGTTCGATCCAGTATCTGGATCTTCAGGGGGCAAGTATCTCAGAAGATATTATCTGCTTGCTAAAAAAGAGCGATATCATCCGCTTTCGCGCCCTCCCAATTTCAAAAACCTCCAAGGAGGTGGTAATCGCAGTCTTTGATCCATCAATTAATGATTGTAAGGGGGAGTTGCTGACACTCCTACAGAGTTCAGTCAAGATTGTGGTAATTAGTCTATCAGATTGGGCCAGTCTATATGAGACTGTTCGGGAGTCGGTAGATGAACTTGCAGATACTGTTAAGGAACTCAAGACAAAGGATGAGGATGAGGGTGGAACTACCATCATTGGTGAGGATGACATCAGTGATGAGGTGTGCAGTTACGTCAATCATATTTTAGCTGAGTCATATGCCAAAGGTGCTAGTGATATTCATATTGAACCATATGAGACTAATGTGCGGGTTCGCTATCGTATTGACGGAACCCTTATAGAGGCAATTGCCCCATCACCTCAGATGGCCCTACCCCTAATCTCACGAGTTAAAATTATGTCTGATTTGGACATAGCAGAGAAGCGCAAACCCCAAGATGGACGGATGAAGTTGCAGATCGGAGGTAAAGCAGTTGACTATCGTGTCTCTACAATGCCGACTCTCTTTGGAGAGAAGGTCGTTATGCGTATTTTGGACTCATCCAATCTGATGTTGGATATGATAAAACTGGGCTTTGATGAGAAACAGCTTACTGTATTTAAAGAAGGGATTAATCGTCCATTTGGAATGTGCTTGGTGACCGGTCCTACCGGATCAGGTAAAACTACTACCCTTTATTCAGCATTAAGTGAGTTAAATGATGTGGGACGAAATATCTCTACTGCTGAGGACCCGGTGGAATTTAACTTTAATGGAATCAATCAGGTTCATGTCAAGCCCAAGATCGGCTTTGGATTCCCAATGGCCCTTAAGGCTTTTTTACGTCAAGATCCAGACATTATTATGGTGGGTGAGATTAGAGATCAAGACACAGCGGAGATTGCGGTTGAAGCGGCCCTGACTGGGCACTTGGTTCTTTCTACTCTGCATACCAATGATGCACCATCAACCATTACTAGACTGATAAATATGGGAGTTGAGGCGTACTTGGTGGTAGGGGCCCTAAATGTGATTGTTGCTCAGCGACTCTGCCGTCGTATCTGTAAAGGGTGTATTGAGCATGATCAGAGTATAACGGTGGATGAGTTAGTCGCCTGTGGGATTAAGGCAGAATCCGCAGCACGTCTTAAGGTATATAAAGGGAGAGGGTGTGACGCATGCACCGGCACTGGTTATCGTGGGCGAGTGGCGATCTATGAGGTAATGGAACTTACTCCTAGGTTAAAACAGCTGGTGCTCAAAGGGGCAGCTTCTGATGAGTTGAAAAGAATGGCAATGGCAGAGGGGATGAGTACTTTGCGAAGATCAGCACTAGTTAAAGTGGCCCAAGGGATGACAACTCTTGATGAAGCGATTTCTAATTCAAGCCATGACAAGAAATAGGCATTTAGTATGTTAGTATGGAGGATAGATGAGCAGCGATAATCATACTGTAGTTGGAGATGGATCATATACTGATGTCTCCTCCGGGGCGCTAAAAATTCAAACATTGTTGAAACTGGTGGTTGATCATGAGGCATCTGACCTACATATTGTGACCGGTAGTCCACCAGCCATTCGAGTCTCAGGGTCAATGGTTCGAGTAAAAGGGCCACCACTAAATAGAGAAGATGCTAAACGGCTAATCTATCAGGTTTTAACTGAGGAGCAGCGAAACCAACTAGAGAAGAGCTTGGAGTTAGACTTCTCCTTCGGCGTTCGCGGGTTGGCCCGTTTTAGAGGAAATGTTTTCTACGCTCGAGGCTCAATCTCTGGAGCTTTTCGTCTAATTCCAGCCGATATTCCAGATTTTAAGACACTAAATCTGCCCAATAATCTACTGCATATGACAGATGTACTAAATGGATTAATTTTAATTACTGGCCCAACTGGTTCTGGTAAATCAACAACACTGGCATCACTGCTGGATCGTCTAAACGAGAATGAGTCCGGCCATATTGTCACAATTGAAGATCCGATCGAATTTGTACATGGACATAAGGGGTGCTTGGTTAATCAGCGAGAGATTGGCGCAGATACGGATTCGTTTGCAGTTGCCCTAAAAAGTCTACTGCGTCAGGACCCAGATATTGTGCTAATTGGTGAGATGCGAGATAAAGAGACGATTGAGGCGGCGTTGACAATTGCAGAGACCGGCCATTTGGTATTCGGTACTTTGCATACCAACTCCTGTGTGCAGACAATTAACCGACTAGTAAACGTCTTTCCCACGAGTCAGCAAGAGCAGATTAGAACGGTTCTATCCTTCGTGTTACAGGGGGTTGTTTCCCAGCAGTTGGTTCCTAAATGTGAAGGGAGAGGTCGAGCCTTGGCGCTTGAAATGTTAATTCCAACTCAGGCTGTTCGAACACTGATTAGAGATGATAAACTACACCAGTTATACTCTCAGATGCAGACAGGACAGAAAGATACAGGAATGGTTACAATGAACCAAAGTCTTAAGGCATGGGTAGATAAGCGAGTAATTGATATTGAGACTGCCCTGTCATACACCACCGCTCCCAGCGAGTTGCGAAAGATGTTGCGATTAAAAGAGGAGTAGTGAATGGGAAAGTGGAAATTTGAGGGAGTTGATAAACTTGGTGCTTTGATTAGCGGGGAGTTAGAAGCCAAAAATGAGCGGGATGCTCGCCGTCAACTTCGTTCCCAAAAAATTCGTGCTAAAAAACTGCGCGCTCCCTCTATTCTTGAGTTTGATATCAGCACTTGGATGGCGGATAAAGGTTTAACGGCTCCGTTCGGAGAAAGAGAGCTACTATCATTCACTAAGCAGTTGTTAATCATGCATACCGCAGGTATTTCTTCAGAAATGACCTTTGATCTTCTTCATAAACAAGAGAAAAATGTCACTTTGAAAAAAGCTATTCAATCGATTGGTGACGAGGTAACAGCTGGTCAACCCATGTCGGCGGCGATGAGGAGGCACACTGGATTTACCCGGATCTATTGCAACTTAATTCGCGCCGGAGAAGAGGGGGGTACTCTTGAGGAGATGCTTGAGAAACTAATTGAACATATGGATAAGAGTCAAAAAATTAGAGCAAAGATTAAAAGTGCCATGACCTATCCTATAATTGTTCTGTTTATCGGAGTGATCGTAGTTTATGGCTTGATGGTATTTGTTGTTCCTCAATTTACAGATATGCTTGCTGATAGTGGCCAGGAGATGCCAGGAATTACCCAATTTGTAATTGATATATCAAATTGGCTACAGGAGTGGAGCATCTATATGGTACCAGGACTTATTGTCCTATTTATAATCATCAAAGCTGTCGTTAGCCAGGGACCGGGCAAGTTATTTTTAGATCAACTTAAGAGGCGACTGCCTTATTTGGGAGAGTTGGTGATTAAAGGTAATCTGGCCTCATTTTTTCGTACCTATGGAACTCTATCCACTTCAGGAGTTTCCGAGTTGGAGGCATTGGATATCTCAATCTCGACCATTGACAACTCTCTAGTTGCGTCAGATTTTCGAGTTGTTCGCCGAGTGGTTGAGGGGGGAGGACGAATGAGTGATCAGTTAAAAAAGATCACATATTTTCCCGAGTTGACATCCCAAATGATCGTAATTGGTGAAGAGTCGGGTAAGATGGCTGAGGTGTTGGCGATTATCATCAATACTTTTGAAGAAGATGTTGATGATCAGATTAAGATAATTACTCAGATGATTGAGCCCGCAATTTTGGTATTTTTAGGTGGGGTGGTCGCGGTAATTCTACTCGCAATGTATATGCCAATTTTTGCCAGTGCAGGTGGGGCCGGGTAGTGATAACAATTATTGGCACTGTTTTTTATTAAGTGGATTAGATAAGTATAGTAATTTACTTAAAATACAAAATTAGAAAGAATTTGCTTGAGAGAAAAATAATATTTAGAGTATAATTAGAAGCTCTATCTATATGTTTTTTGGTGAGTATGTATTTTAATGGCCATGGTGATAAGTATTAAGCAAGGAGCTTGAGATGTTACAAAATGAGTTTTGGCGAGATGGTAATAGAAGCGGTTTCACTCTAATTGAGTTGATGGTAGTCGTCGCCATTATTGGGATTCTCTCAGCAATTGCTATTCCTAATTTTAAAAAATACCAGTCTAAGGCAAAACAGACTGAGGCAAAGTTACAGCTGGCTTCAGTCTACACTGCCGAAGCTGGATTGATGACGGACTATGATGCGTATGGCACTTGCTTAGATGTTGCTGGATACTCACCATCGAAGAGACCCTACTACGCTGTAGGTTTTGCTGCCAAGGAGGACGAATCAGGAAAGATAATTGATCGTAATGGGGCCAGTGGCTGTGAGGGCAGTGCATCTTTTTGCTATAGTGCTGCGCGAGGATCAGCGAGTAAGCCTGCCAAGGGGGGGACTTCTTGTCTGCCAAGCGATGATTCTATTACAGAATATGATACTACAGGGGTGATGGATGCTGGTTGTGTCGTCTTGGATAAGGGATCTAGCTTTATTGCGTGTGCGGCAGGGAATATTTCACCAGATAAGGTGGCCGGTGCCACGGTAACTGATATGTGGAACATCAATGAGGATAAAGAGTTAGCGAACTCAGTGCCATAACTGTTGTTATTGCAACAATATAAGTATTAGATTTATAGACTTGGGTTTTTGTTATGAATCTGTTTCACCCTTTTGGATAGACGCTGCTTAATTGCTGGGGAGAGGTTGGGTTGCCTTAGAATCTGTTCTAATAACATGAGTGCAGTTTGATAGTCCCCGCCCTTCTCATACAACCGTGCAATAAATGTTTTTATATTAGGCATGGTCTGCTGCATCTGTGGGTGGTCTTGAATACTCTCAAAAATTGAGATTGCCCGTTTAAAATCTTTAAGTTCCAGATAGTAGTGAAATCCAGCATAGAATTTGATATAGAAATTTTCTGGAACAAGATCCATTCCCCGATCAAATATATACTGTGCTCCTAAATCATCATCTTTAATAACCGACAGATATTGTCCACCATATAGATATGCTTCCTGAAAGAGTGGATCTAGTCGTGTAATTGTTTTCAACCTCAGAAATATCCAAGAGTTATAATCACTATTTTTGTAGTGATCATGATCTGATTCCAGCATTGTGGTCACCCACAGTAAAGCAGAGATCATCCTTTTTTTTCCCATAGAAAATAGCTCTAGGGAGCGATTATTAAAATTCATTGCCACCTGTTGTTGACTTATTTTTATTAGTGGAGGCGGAAAACTCTTATTTGCCCAGTTAACAAATAAAAAAAGGGATATAACTAACGGGATTATGATTAGACTTGGCATGATTTTTACTTTTTCTTTCATGTCGGACCATTATATGATTGTTTAATGATATTGATCAATAATATTTATAAGTCCTTTCGTGGCGGTGTCGGAGAGAGAAGAAATCATGTTCTAACTGGCTTAACCTTTAGGATTCACGAGGGAAAAGTTACGGGGTTTTTAGGACCGAACGGCAGTGGCAAAACCACGACTATACGGATGATTTTAGGCTTCTTGCAGATCGACCAAGGAGAAATTCAGTTTGGTGATCAGCTCGGAGGATGCTTACAAAGTGCAAAAAATAAGATCGGTTTTATGCCGGAGGACTCTAGCTTCGGTCAGCAATTAACTGGACGGGAGTTTTTAACCTACATGGGGACACTTGCCAGAATTTCCTCAGCTCAAATAAGGATGCAGATAGAACATTGGGCATCCCGTCTATCAATTACAGATGCCCTTGGTCGGCAGATTAAAGGGTATTCAAAGGGGATGAAGCAGCGGTTGGCGATGGTCAATGCGCTGTTACATGATCCTCAACTACTGATTTTAGATGAACCTCTTGCTGGCCTCGATCCGATCGGCAGGGTGGAGATGCGTGAAATTATGCAGGAACTGAAGCATCAGGGTAAGACCATATTTTTTAGTAGCCATATCATTTCTGATGTCGAGCGGGTGTGTGAACGTGTTGTTCTGCTTGATCGTGGTCAAGTGCTATTTAATTCACCCTTGAGTGATCTTGTGGCCACTACCGCCGTTGGGGATCGATATACAATAAATTATCACAGTTCGGCTTCTGGCCGGGAAGGAGAGAGTGCTGAAGTAACTGGTGAAGAGAAAGAGCAGCTGATTGCCAGTATTATCCAGGATGGCGGTACAATTGATAGAGTCACCCCAGAAGTGGTCACTTTAGAGGAAGCCGTTTACAATCTACAGGATAGAGGGTGATGGGCCAGTCGATCAGTCAATCTTTGGTAATTGCCAACTATACCATTCGTGACCTCATGCGCAGCAAGGTTCTATACTATATCATAGTGTTGATTGGCATGATTCAACTGCTCTCTCTATTAGCAAAAGAGTTAAGCTATGCCGTTCCGGCAAAGATTGTCCTTGATATTGGGCTTGGGGCAGCCTCCATCTCCTCTCTATTACTTGCAGTCTTGGTCGGTTCACGCTTAGTGGCAGATGAGATTGAGTTTAAATCGGTTTATATGATTTTATCTCGACCAGTCTCTCGTATCTCATATTTGATTGGTAAGATAATTGGGGCGATGGCGATTATTCTAACCGGGGTAGCTCTAATTGCATCTACCGCTTTAGTTAACTTTTGGATTTTAGATGGAGATATTTCAGCTCTGCTGTGGTGGGCCGTGGGGCTGATGATAGTTGAGACATTTATCGTTCTGATGCTAGCTACTCTCTTTTCAATTATCACCAATAATTTAATCACAATTATGTCTACGATTAGCATCTATCTAGCAGGTCACTTGATTCATGATAGTATGCTGTTATCTCATATTAAGGGAAACTACTTGCTGACAATGCTCTTTAAGGGAGGAGGCATGATCCTTCCTAATTTTAGTCGTCTAGAAATCTTAGACTATCTTCTATACCAGCAGAACCTACCCTTAGAGATACTATTGGCAACACTCTTCTATGGAATTGGTTATCTCTTATTGTTGATTAGTATAATCTTTCTACTATTTCGCCGCCAGGAGTTGGTATAACATGGTTTTTATCGGATTATGGGCAGCACTGTTTGGGGCAATCATTGGTAGTTTTCTAAATGTTGTAATCCACCGCCTACCAAAAGAGCTTAGTATAGTTAAGCCTAGATCCTTTTGTCCTAGCTGTAATCATACTATCCCATGGTACTGCAACATTCCCCTGCTTAGTTTCCTTTTTTTACGTGGTAGATGTAGTAATTGTCAGATAAAAATATCATGGCGCTACTTTTGGGTTGAACTCCTAACTGCTTTGGCCGCACTATATATTGCTCGAACTACACCACTAAATTCGATGTTTTTTCTCCTATTCGCCTTTAAATTATCCGTTTTTTCATCTTTACTCGCACTGCTCTTTATTGATTTAGACCATAAAATACTGCCCAATGAGCTAAATCTCTATCTTGCAGTCTTGATGTTGATCTATGCTTTGATGCACTACAATTGGCAGTTCTGGCTGTTGGGAGCAGCGATTGGGTTCCTTTTTCCTTTAGCAGTAACATGGATTTTCTACCTGGTGCGAGGTGAGATCGGCTTAGGGGGAGGGGATATCAAGTTATACTCTGTGCTGGGAATATATTTGGGCCCATTGGGTATTATCCACAACATCTTTCTAAGCTGTATGTTGGGATCAATTATTGGTATTGTACTTTTATTAGCGAAGCGAATATCCCGTAGTGACCCAATTCCATTTGGTCCTGCCATTATTATTGTTGCCATGATTCAGATCTTCACTCCCTCCTTGCTTCAGCAATTGCTGCCATAAATATTTAGTGGTGTAAAAAGGGAGTACGATTCCTCACCGCATTAATCGCTTGATATTACGAAAAAATACAAGGTATAATGATGCAAAGTAGTATCCTGAGATAGGAGCAATTGGAAAGTTGAAAGTAAATGCCGTCATTGAGGAAGGTCTACTATTAGTCAGAGATCTGCTACAGCTTGGCCCGTCCAGTTTAATTGGTATCGATATTGGTCTACACTCCGTTAAAATTGCCGAACTAGATAAAAGTGGTGAAGAGTATACTTTGAAAAAGTTTGCGATTGTACCACTACCCGAAGGGGCGATGGATACGGGAGGTATGATTGAAAAGCGAGATGAAGTAATTGATTCAATTGGGCGTTGTCTGGCCAATGCTGAAATTCGCGGAGGGTATGGAGCAGTTGGATTGGCGGGACCCCACACCGAGGTTAAACGGGTTCAAATTAGTGCTGGAACTCCAGCAGAGATTGATGATGAGATTCACTATGATATTGAAACACACATTCAATTTAAGATAGATGAGGCTGCATGGTCCTATAATGTTGTTGGTGAGAATCAGAATGGAAGCGTCGAAGTTATGTTGGGTGCTAGTCGGCAAAGCCATTTGGACGAGTACAAATCATTAGTAGAGGAGCAGGGAGTCAAGGTCAGGGTGGTTGACCTTACAAAAATGGCGCTGGTAAATACCTTTTTACATACCTATGCAGATGTTTTAGAGCATGCTGAAGATGAATCGCAGGTGCTGCTTAATATTGGGGCCAACCGTACTGAGATGATAGTGGTGTCAGAGGGCAGTGTGATCTTTAATAAAGACCTTGCAGTGGGCGGAGCTCCAATCAGTGCAGAGATTCAAAGGCGGATGGGAGTAACTTATGCCGCGGCAGAAGATCTTAAAATTACCGGAGATGATAATGGTAATCTGCCGGAAGAGGTCATTGATATTATTGACGAGGTATTAAAATCTTTTTTTGGAGATATTAAGCGGGACTTTGACCACTATATGAAATTTAATGCGGGGACGAATCTGCGTGAGGTCTATATTACTGGCGGCAGTGCCATGCTGCCTGGGTTACGTGATGGATTAGAGGAGTTGCTATCTGTAGATGTAAAGATAATAAATCCATTTGATAGAATCATCTATAATGATAATCGCTTCACCAAAGAAGAGTTGAATATGATCGCCTATCAGGGTTCAGTGGCAATCGGGTTGGCCATGAGGGATATTTACTCATGATTGAAATCAACCTTCTGCCCAAAAGGAGACAGTTACGGCTTCCAACCATAATGGGATTGGACCTGAAGGCGCTGAATATTAAATGGCTATTGCTCACGCTCTTAATTCTCTATCTTCCTGGATTTATTTATCAGCCAATCTGGCAAAACCATATCGATGATGTATCTCAGGAGTTAGCTAAGATAAAGAAAAAGGCTGGAAAGCTGAACCGAGAGCTTGGTAGCCATGCTATGCTTAAAAAACAGCTAGACGAGTTTAATGCTCAGGTAAAAAAGCTTCAGAGGCGTGAAAAACTTGTGGCAGAGGTTCTCAAAGAAAAAGTTAATCCCTACCGGCCGCTGCTATTTTTGGTGAAAAATATTCCAGATGATATGTGGTGGGACTTTGTCGCTCTTACGGAGGATCGTGTCTCAATTAAGGGTGGATCTTTGAGCTATAAAAGTATTGGCGATTTTATCTTAAATGCTAACGATTCAATCTATTTCGGTGGATCATTTGTCTTAAAAGATTCCAAAACACAACAAGAGCAAAAGAAGGGAAAGAAGAGCAAACCTAGCAGAAGAAGAATTGAGCGATATACCTTATCAGCTAAAATAAAGAGATATGAGTAATGCCTAAGCATCTTGAAAAAATCATCTCTAATTTGCACTGGATTCTGTTGCTATGGGTAATCTTCCACCATTACTCCCTGTGGGAGGTATATCAACTCAAGGTTGATAGTGTTAAGGCGAAGAAGAGTACTGTTTTAAGTAAGATTAAGCGTTTAGAGAAGAAAAAAGAGCAGATGAGTGATTTTCTGGCAAATGTTGAAGCAGCAAAAGATAGAGTTAAAACTGTGACTAAGCAGGTGGAGCACCTGCAGAAGCAACTTCCAATCGAGGTATCAGATACAGAAAATTTGCATATTATCTCCACCCTGGCGAAGAGCCTCAATATACAAAATATTTTTCTTGCTCCCAAAACAGAGAAGTTGCATGGATTTTACTATAGTCGTATCTATGAATTTAAGGCACGGGGAACATTTCTTCAGTTTCTAGTTCTGCTTGAGGGTATTTCTAACTCAACTAGAGTTTTCAATATTCGCAATATGAAACTCGAAAAGGATAAAAAGAAACAGAAGGGTCGCTTTCAACTAGTTGAAGGAACGGTTGCCATTGAAGCCTATCGTCAAAATCGAAGTTATCACGAGGATTCAGGGATAGAGGCAATTGAAAAAAAATATAGTGCAGAGTCAGATAGTAAGAAGAAAAAGAACAAAAGAAAGAACAAGAAGCGACGCGGTAAAAGAAAAAAGCGCAGGAGAAAGTAAAATTTGAGGGACAGCCTTATATTTATCAAGAGAGGGAGTATGCAAAGAGGATTACTTCTCGTCACAACATTATTGCTTAGCAATCTGTTTACCAATACTCTATATGCTGGGATACAAAAAAATCTGTTTGATGGTAAGACATCAATTAAGGATCCAATTGGTTTACGAGACCCATTTAAGCGACCTATAACAATTAAAAAGAGAGAGACCTATAGTAAAGGTGGGGTCTATCGCAAGGGGCGAATATTTACCAACCAGAAAGGAATTGAAGGGGCCCCGATTAGTAATATTCGAGTAGTTGGTATATTACTAGGAAAGGAGCGGAGAGCATTAGTACGCTTAAGATCAGGGGAAAAGGGAACATTTATGTTGCGCGAGGGTATGAAACTTGGGCCCGAGCGAGCTGAGTTGAAAGCGATCCTTCCTGGTGGAATTGTTGTAGTTGAGAAGATAAAAAATATATATAATCAAGAGGAGTATCTTGAGACTGTTATCCCCGTCACGGATCAGTAAAGCTTGACTGGTTTACTCTGTCTCTGATGTTTTAACGGCAACTTTTGCTTGGTTTGGCCACTCTCTTAGTGGTATACTTGTTTTTAGGAGCTTATGGAAGAGGTCTTATGCAAAAAGGAATTTTTCTAACATTTATTTTTCTCTCTCTCTTTTGGAGTGAGGTTCACGCTGCAAAGATGCAGGCGGTGAACTTTATTCAGTCTGAGAGGATTAGTCGTCTTGAACTGCTGCTAGATGGTAATACTGTCAAGGCGGAACGGTTTCATCTACCGGCTGATAAACAGATTATTCTGGATTTAAAGGATGTCTCTGCCACCGAACGTGTGATGAGAGCGTTTGATACATCAGAATTCTCTGGTAGCATTGTTTTTGTCTCTGCCTATCCTAAACCAAGCAACCATCGAGATCTAAGGGTAACTATTCAGTTACGTGACAATGTACGATCAACCTTGGAGCGTACTGATAATCGACTTGTGTTAAAAGTAGAAAATTATTTTGGAGCATTTGCCAAACACGAGAGTATTGGCAGCCAGACAGCGCAGGCCACCTTGAGTGCTCCTGATGGAGAGAGGATAAATATCCCCAAGTCAGAAAAGCTGGAGGATATCCTTCACAATTTAACCCTTTCAGGTCAAAAGCGTTATGTGGGCAAGCGGATCACAATAAATGTAAAGAATCTAAAAGTTGATGAGATATTAAATATGATCTCAGATGCTTCAGGCTTCAACATTATTCTTACTGATGATATCAAGCGGTTACCCCCGCTTAGCTTGCGTCTGCGTAATACCCCATGGGATCAGGCATTAGATACAATTCTCGAGTTAAACAAGTTGGTGGCAAGAAAAAATGGTGCTATTTTGATTATTAACACATTGAAGCAGGCGACCAAGGAGCACCGAATTGAGCTTGAAGCAAAGAAGTTGGCTTTAAAGCAGGAGCCTTTGGTTACCAAGATTTTTCATATTAGTTTTGCCAGTACTAAAGATCTTACGACCACTTTGAAAGCATACTCTACTCCCAAGCGAGGATCGATCTCGGTTGATGAGAGGACAAGTGCTCTGATTGTAAAGGATACAGTCGATACGATTGAGAAGATTCGCAAAATAATTGAAGTATTGGATACCCAGACTCCCCAAGTATTAATTGAGTCAAAAATTGTTGAAGTAACTGAAGCCTATAAAAAGGAAATCGGTCTAAACCAAGGTATCAATTTTGGTTATGATCCCATCGGGTCATTAGGAAATGGAGTAGCTTCAGGGGTCGGTGTTACACCTGCTGGTGGTGTAGATGGTGGCCCGGGATTTAGTATCAGTTCAGCGCCATCAACTGGCGTCGGAGCAAGAACACTATTTGGACTATCTGTTAGTCAATTTGGTCGCTTGACCAGCCTTAATTTTGCTCTCCAGCTGATGGAGAGTGAATCTAAAGGAAAAGTAGTTGCCAGCCCTAAGGTTATAACTCAAAACAAGAAAGCAGCAACAATCAGCAGTTCAGATACTACTAGTTTTTCTGTGACGACAGGCTCTGGTGATACTGCTGCAACTAGTTTTCAGCAGGTATCAGCAAACCTGAGTTTGGTGGTAACCCCTCAGGTTACTAGTGAGGGCTCCATTTTACTGGGAGTAAAGTTGTCCAAGGATGCTTTCTCTTCCCGTCCAGCAGGTAACCCTGATGCTCCACCAAATATGTCAAATCGTCAGATTGATACGAATGTATTGGTTGATAATGGATCAACAATTGTAATTGGTGGTATCTATACTTATTCCAAGTCGGAAGCACACTCTGGAATACCATTTTTAAAAGATATCCCTCTAGTTGGCTGGCTGTTTCGCACTCCATATGCTCCAGAGAGTACGAAAAGTGAGTTAATTATATTTATTACTCCACGGGTCATTAACCAAGAAGAGGCTGGCCTGGTCGAGCAGTCATGACCGATATGGGGGGAGATGTGTCGCAACAGCATTTATCATCCCCACTACTTCTAAAGCATCAGAGAATTTATGATGAAAATCCTGACTCCCGGGTATTTGCTGTCTTGGCCGAGAGCTATCGTAAAGTTGGTATGATAGATGAGGCAGTAACTATCTTAGAGAAAGGTGTTACCAAGCACCGCGATTATATGATTGCTCACCTGATACTTGGTAGCTGCTACTTTGAGCAGGGCAATTACACACGTGCGGAAAGAGTTTTGGCACCATTTATTCAGTCACATTGGGATAATTTTAAGCTACATCGAATGTACGGTGAGATTTTATTGTCAATTGGTGACCCGGTAGGCGCATTAGAAAGCCTCAAGCATGCTCTCTACCTTAATCCATATGATGAAGAGATTCCAAGCCTAATGAGCGAGCTTGAAGATGCATCAGAATTAGCACCAGCAATTCTAAATGATGACCCGGAGGTAGACTCATCAAAGGGGTCATCATCACTGTTTGATGTAGAGAAGATCAAGCAGGATCAAATAGAGGAGAGCGATGAGTGGGTTCAGGTCTCTTTTCCTTCGACAGATCAAAAATCAGTTGAGGATGATCTGGAGTTGTCGGTTCAAGAGTGGAAGGAGCGAGGTTCTGGAGCGCTTCAAGCAGAAAAGGACGAGTCGTACAAGCTTAAGAGTGAGCATTCAGACGAAGGTGAGCGTGACCTTTCAGCTTTGGTTGAAAGTGTCGTGGATGTAAAAAAGATACCATCTTCAGATAAAAATAAGTTGTCCTCACTAACTGATACGGCAAAAAAACAGGCAGAGCTAACTCGACTGGATACTTTCCTTGAGGGGATTCAACAACGAGCAAAACAGCGAAAATAGCTTCAATTTTAGAGAATATTAACCTTTTCTTTACAAGTTAATAGATCTTCGGTAGAGCAGCACTATAACCTTTTAAACTATTTACTAGCTATAAAATGAGTTGTGATGAAAAAAAATTTTTTTGTTATTAATGGCCCCAATTTAAATATGCTAGGAGAGAGAGAGCCGGAGCTATATGGTGAGGACTCGCTAGAGCAAATTATTGATTATACCACTCAGCGCCTACTACCTCATGATGTTAATTGTGAGTGGTTTCAGTCTAACGTTGAGGGAGAGTTGGTAAGCCATATCCAGAGTATCGTTCAACGTAATGATTTGGAAGCACTCATAATTAATCCCGCTGCATATTCTCATACGAGTGTAGCAATTTTGGATGCTTTATTAATGGTTAAGATTCCTATTGTTGAAGTTCATCTAACTAATACCTGTCAGCGTGACCATTTCAGGCAGCGAAAATTGACGGCCAGGGCCGCGGTCAGCATAATAGAGGGGTTAGGACGGGACTCTTACTGGATAGCAATTTATTCACAACTGATCTTAGGGAGCTAGAGGATGTTTCATACTACTGATTTTCGCAAAGGGTTGAATATTGAAATTGAGGGAAAGCCTTATATAATTTTACAATCTACTCATACCAATCCTGGAAAGGGTTCTGCTTTTGTAAAAATAAGAATCAAGAATTTGGAAACTGGGTCAGTATTGGAGAGAACATTTAAATCTGGTGTTGACACTGGAGTTGTTGCTCCTGACCTAGAAGAGAGAGAGATGGAGTATATGTACAGTGACCCTGATGGTTTCAATTTTATGGATCAGGAGAGTTATGAGACAGTACATGTGTTAACTGAATTTGTCGGAGATGCTAAAAATTATCTACAAGAGGGCATCAAACTGATGGTTATGTACTATAAAAGTCGGCCAATTTCCATTGGTTTGCCTAACTTTGTTAATCTACGGGTGGAGCAGACAGATCCAGGTTTAAAGGGAGATACGGCCACCGGTGGATTAAAGAAAGCGGTGATGGATACTGGATTGCAAATTAATGTTCCCCTGTTCATCAAGGAGGGGGAAGTTTTAAAAATTGATACACGTAATGCGGAATATGTAGAGCGAGTAAAAGATAAATAGTCGGATATTATTATTAATGCCGTAAAACCACTGTTTTGCGGTAATTATTGCGTAGTTAGCCCCACCAAGCGTTATTCCATATAATAGATAATATAAAGGTAGACTCATTAGTGGAGTGAAGTAGTTGTTATATTTCACTATTGATGAAGTTTAAATTGCATATGTAGGAGTCTTGATAGATGGATTTACATGACGGTGATATTCTTCGTTGGAGCGATCTGGCAAATCATCAAGTAGATCTCCAACAATTTTTAAGTGACCGTCGTCCTGAAGATGGGCTGAGCATATTAGAGAAATTATTGAGCGAAAAGAGAATGCCTGAACTTATAGAAGAGGGCAAAGCAGGCGATCTTCTTTACTATCATTGGCTACTGCTACATAAGCTCAAAAGTGATGCTGAGTCTCAACGTGCAGCCAAAAAATATTTACGCTACCTTCGTCAAAGGAAGTTGAATCTAAAGGGAGAAGATTTTTTAAAAGAGTTAGCAACATGTGGAGAGCACTCTATTTGGGTTGATCAATTCCGGTTTCAATTTTTGCTGGCGACCAATTCATATAATAAAATTCAAGATATCTTGTCTAATTATCGGCAGAAGCTATCGGATCAACGATTTATCTCGTACTTGTATAAGCTGCTAGACAACCCACTTCTCTTATCTGATGTAGCAAAGTACCTAATCCAGATTGAGCGTAGCGCTCATGATATATGGGATGTTGTACTAGATCTAATATTTTTAAAGGTAGAAGGAGAGTTGAAGCGTAGTGATCGCTCGGAAAATAGTGGTAAGTTGTTACACCTACTGTTCGAATACATTATATTGTTTCCGCACCGAGAGAAGGGGCCACTGAAAACCATCCTATACTCCAGAGATAGTGATAACCCTAGATTGTCTAGAGGTGCGGCCAAGGTGTTGGATAGTGGAGAGCTCAGTAAGCTTGAAGGTGATCGACGAGGTACTAGAGAGGCACTCTTTAAGCTAATTAAAAACGCAATATCTGGCAGTGATGATTTTGGCTACAAAAGTGAAGCTGTTGATCTTGGGGATGATCTGTTTGTCGATCGTAACAGTGAATCAGATGGTCCCGCGGTGCGTATACGAAAACTGGTGCGCGATCTAAATTTTCTAACCTACGGTGGCAGAAAAGAGGCTGCGGTGTTGGTTCTAAAACAGATTCAAGAGATAGATTCCGAACACCCCGTACTGGTCGAGTTCAGTGAGCTGCTAAACACTCCCCCTGAGATTGAGATAGAAGCAATACAGGATATAAAGTCATTTGAGCTAGAAGAAAAGAGATTGAGTAAAAGCAGTGAAGAGGATGATGTTAATCAACGGGCAATGACAAAGGTTATTGATCTGATGTCGATAGATGAACTATTGGATAGCTACCAGGATATTCATGCGGCACTTTATTGCCAGCGCATGTGGGGAGCGATAGATAAATTACTAAGCAGGGTGGCACTGGAGCCTGCACTTGAATGGTCAGAACAAGATAGATTTAATATTGAGTATCTGAGAATACAGAATCTATTTTCAATGGGTCATTTCTATCAATGCCTGAATGCTGCCGGCGATGCACTGTTTGAGTTTGACCTTGAAGGCTATCAGCAGATCGCCCTTGCGTACTACCAAGGAGAGTCATGGTGGATGATTGGGAATCGGGAAAAGGCATATCAAATCTATAAGATGATAATCTCTAAATGTGGTAATTTTCGCTTGGCCAGCATGCGAGTAAGAGAGTTTAATGAATATTAACCGAGGGGTTCTAATATTTATGTTGTCAGTCGCTATGATGATATTTGTCATATGGCAACTGATTCATACTCGTCAAATGGCAAATTTCATCTCCCATGAAGTTACAGTTGAATTGGCCCGAAGGTATGATACTAAAATCAGTTTTGACGCAATTGATATCTCAATTATCCCTTTGGCGACAAATCTCAACAATGTGCATTTAAATTATAAGGGAAAGGTACTATTTAATCTCAATCGAATTAAAATCGAGTTTGACTTTTTTGATCTGCTCGCAAATCGTTTTAGTATCAATAGATTGCTTCTGTCAGAGGGAGTAATTAGTGTCCCCGACTTCAAACAGGCGAACTCAAATAGTGGCAATACGTTTCGCTGGAAAAGCCTCGGGAAAACAGTCCGTAGTTATGTTGATCGATATCTTCCTATTCGAGTAGATAAAATCTCCATGAACAGTGTGAATTTTGAGATAGGGAATAATCATTTTTGGTTGGAAAAATTTAAATGTGGTATCTATCGAAATGTACTCTCTATTCAGACAAGGATTGGAGAGTTAAATATAGGAGCAGTAGACTTCCCACTCCTGAAAGGTGACATTGATATGGTTGAGTTCGAAGGCCATATTACTCACAATAATATTAGAATTAGAAAATTGGCAGTAAAATCACAACTGGAAGGCGTAGCGTTTTCTGGTATGCTTTCTGATCTCAATACAATCCCCCTAGTCGAAGGAAAAGGGCATGTTTACGGTCGCTTGGGTCGCTTCTCTGAATGGAGCATGGTTCCTACAAAATTTGCTTTTCAAGGTAGTGGCGTGGCGCAGTTTAAAATTAAGAAGAGTTCTATTTCAACTCCAAGTGTTAGCATGGGGATCAAATTAGCAAAACTATCTTCCCCTCAACTTGGTGGATGGGAGAAAGCAAATATTACCGCTAGGATTGAACAGAGTCAGTTGATCCTAGATCAACTGGTGGGAGAACTTCGTCGAGGTAAGGTTGAGCTAAGAGAGAGTGTTGTACTATTTGATTTTAAACATCGAGCGTCACCAAGCTTAGATGCAGGCAACTTACTACATTTACAGTTACATAATGTTCACACCAATGATGGGCTATTTTTTTTAAATGATAAATTATCTCCATTGAAAGGTATTCTTGATGGTAATGTCACTATTGGGAAAGAAGATAAGCTGATTGAGGTAATTATCATGCCTGAGACCAAGCTTACAGATTTTAAGCTAATCTTCAGTCCGGGGGATCCAACCCTGCTAAATCCTAAACTGCAGTTTAATCGTTCAGCGATAACACATAATTTGGAAACAGGTGAGACAAAGATGAAGCTCGATCTAGAGTTTATTAACTCTAGAATACAAGCTGAAGCAAAGATGGATCGTAATGAGCTATTTTTTATGATTCAACCAGCAAAAATTGATCTTAAGGCATTCGGACCAATATCGGGCGTCGCTCTAGATGGAACATGTGATTGTCAGATTGAAATTAGCGGCCCATATGAGGAAGTTAAATTTAAGTTTGATGCTAAAATAAAACAATTTTCAGTATTAGACCTTAAATTGGGTGATGTTAAATCTAGCTTGGAGTTGGATCTTAACTCTTTACGTCTGAAAATATCCAAACTGGATGCACTTTACCGAAAAAGTCATTTTAGTGCCGACGGATATCTTCAGTTTGAAACACCATCTAACTTAAATTTAAATATAGATATGGATAAAGCATCCCTACGTGACTCCTTAGAGATATTCTCCGGAATATTGCCAAATCCACATCATGTCCCAACCGGAATGGATTTTTCCTATAGATCCAAGTTCAAAATAAGTGGTGGCTTTTCTACTGATCAACTTAAGGTTGAGGGTAACTTAATAGGAAAGGATCTTCTTTGGTCTCTATCGGACCGGATAGAATGTACAAATAGAACGGCAATTTGTCCCGAGCTGTCATTAAATACTGTTGAGAGTTCGTTTATATTCGAGCAGCAGACATTACAACTAGAAAATATTCTGTTAAAAGGCCGAAGTGTTGAGTTAAGCGGTGATCTTTCCTATGAGTTAGAGCCAGGGTTGTTTAGTTATAACGCTTATCTTGCACATCTAAGCCTAAGAGAGCTTGCTTCGTATAATTTGATCAATCCAGGCTTCGATGGAATGATCAGCGGGAATTTTATAGGTTCGAACTATACAGGCAGTCTGGTTTCAGATTCGGTCATTAATATTCTAGATGCTAGAATCGGTGATAAAAAATTGGCATCTTCTTTGATTCAGATCGTAAGTAGCAAGAAAAAAATATCTCTCTGGGGAAATATGCTGGGGGAGATGATGGTCGCGGAGGGGTTGATTGATTATTCTGAAAATGGAAATGGTGATTCCTACTTTCGAGGTGAAATTAATGCAGAAGACCTGAGTATCGTCGCGGGCTTGCTTTCTCAGCACAATATACTATCAGATGACCTTGCCGGAAACATTGACGCAACATTTGATATAAATTTTAAGGTCAAGCAGTGGGCGAAGCTTAATGCAGACCTTGATCTAAACGAGTTTAATGTTATTTTCAGCGGTAAGGATGCATCGCTACTTCAAAATAGTAGTTCGATTCAAATCATTGATGGAAAAATAGTTAATTGGGATTTAAAACTAGATGGAAGTGCGGGGCAGATCACATCCAGTGGAGAGGGACACCTAGATAAGAAGGTCAAAATTGACAACCGCTACAATATTGATGCCTCTCTACTTAATTTGCTATCTCCAAAAATCAGAGTGCTATCCGGCCGCAATAGCGGCAAAGCATTATTAATCAGTAAGGATGGAGATGTGGAGATTCATCTAGAGTCCTCAGGCAAGGACATGACAATAAGAGTCGATAAGGTCAAAGGAGTTATCGAAGACCTTAACTACTCCTTGATTATGGAAGACAATTTATTAATGCTAAAGGAGGCCAATGCTCGCTACGGCAATGGTTTGGCAACTCTTAGTGGAAGTGTCGCCTTTGATTTTCCATTCCCTGTAATTGATTTTGACTACAAACTTAAGAGTATCCAACTTCCCCTGCTTGATAAATCATCTATTGTTCTATCGGGCCGAGGTGAAGTTAGAGGTGAGTCATTTCCATACTTAATCAAAGGAAATCACTCTATTGTTCATGGAGAAATTACTGGAAATATCGGAGAACTGACCAAGGACGAGGGAGGAAGCATGGAAGGGCAGCGATTTATTCCATCTCTTGGAGGGGGACATCGCGGGCTGAGCATTTTTCGTTATGATCTAGGAGTTACTATCACTGACCATATCTATATCAAAAACAGCATGGCTGAACTATATCTTAACGGACATACCACTATTATGGGGACCAGTAATGTTCCACAAATAAAGGGTGAGGTAGGAATAAAACCACAAAAAAGTAAGTTGATATTTAAGGGGCATGAATTTATCTTAAGTGAAGGAGTGGTAACCTTTAAGGATAACTTGATTCAGGAAAAGCCGATAGTTAAACTTGCTGGAGTCGCAGAGGTTGGTAACTATCGTGTTGACTTGAACGTTGACGGTAAGAGTGATAATTTAATTATTAAATTTGTTTCTGATCCATACCTTTCTCATGAGGATATTCTATCTTTGCTAGCATTAGGTATGACCTCGGAGACATCTCAAGGGTTGGAATCCAGTGATCGCCAGTCCATCACCTCTATCGGATTGGGGACGTTGCTGGTCGATCAGTTTCAGCTTGGTCAGGAGCTTAAATCCTCGCTTGGGCTTAAACTCAGCGTTATACCTGAGTGGGAGAAAGATGAGACTAGCCTTTTAAAGGGCAGGTCATCAAGCAGTGACTCTGCTTCCACAAAACTACGATCAACAACAAAAATAAAAGTTCAAAAAAAGCTGGGACGAAAGTTGGGAATGGCGGTTTCTAGCACTGTTGGTGGATCGATGGGGCAGAAGCATGAAATGAATCTCGACTATCGCCTTGGACGCGATGTTTCACTTCTTGGAGTGTATGAGATAAAGGCAGTAGAAGACAGCGGAGCAGCGGAGTCATCAAGTTCCGCCGGGATAGATTTAAAATTTAAATGGTCTTTCCGATGAAACTACTATACGGGGTATTATTATTTATCTGGTTAGTCTCACCAAGTACTTCTTGGGCGCAGTCTTTTCTGATTGATAGAGTGGACGTTAACTGTCTTAATCCATCAAGATGTGAGCATTATAAAGATTTTTTTGTTTCCATTAAAGGTAGTTATTCGTCGGTCGGTGAGCTAAGAGAGTCTTTTAAGGCGATCCTTTCTGGACAGGCGATTCGATCTGCTGCTTTTGATCTAATAAAGGATACTGCTGGTAGGTACCATCTGCAAATTGATATTGAGGTTGAACAGACGATCAAAAGCATAAAATTCGCGGCCAATCATCCGGTAGCATTTGCTGAGTTAGTTCCCTTTATGCCTTTTCGCGAGGGGGAGTGGTTTGACCCACAAAAAGCAGGTAAGGCGAAAGAGGAGATTGTAAAATTTCTGGCCAACCGAGGTTACGATCAGATCACTGTCCAGTTGCAGCAGAGTGGTGAGCAGGAGTTAGACCTACTGTTTGATATAAAAATGGGCAAGACTATAATTGTGACGGAGATAAACTATAAGTTTGAAACGACATGGCGGGACTCTCAAGTTTATGAGCTGTTCAATCACTTCAAGGGCAAACCTTGGAACAGGTTGTTATTCAAAGTAGCACAAGAAAAATTGATGATGGGACTCTTTGAGCAGGGATTCTTTTTTGCCAAGGCCCGTATTCGTCATCAGCGTATTAAGAAAGAGCACGGCGATGTCATTGTTGAGGTCTATATCGACCGTGGAGCAAGGTATAATTTCCACTTTAATTTTGGCCAGGACTTAACTATTGATCGCAGTGAAATCATAGCAAAAATAAAAGAGCAAATAAAATCTGGAATTATTAAAATTGATGACGTTGATTTCAGCTCGATAGTTGAGAAACTATATCGTGAACGTGGATACTATAATTCTCACGTAAAATATCGCGTCCAAAAAAGTGCTGATCAACGAGGAACTGCTTATCATAATTTCTACTTTGAAATAAAAAAGGGAGAGCGAGTTCGTGTCGATAAAGTTAGCTATCGAGGCAATTACCATCGGACAGATAGCGAGCTTAAAAACATCTACTTAAAACACGCAACTGTGCTGGCAAAAAGGGGCTTTTTGGACGATAGCTTTCTAAAGAAATTCAGAGCTGCCCTAAGACGCAGCTACGTACAGAGTGGGTTCGTTTTTACAACCATCTCTAATCCCAAAGTTGTATTTTCAGATGTTGGTTCTTCTGCCGCTGTTGCCTATGATATCTCGGAAGGTAAAAAAACAATGGTTAAGCGGATTCGTCTTATAAATGTATCCCGGCATCAGAGAAAGCTACTGTTAAGTAGGCTGAAAAACAAAAAGAAACACCCCTTAGATGTAACAAGCTTACAAGGTGACTTTGACCGGGTTATAAATTTCGTACGTAAGCAAGGATACTACTATGCTGTATTATCCAATCTCGACTCTCCTGACCTTCTGCAATATTCAAGTGACTACTCTTACGCTTCGATTAATATCGAATTAGATATTGGGAAGCGGGCACAATTTAACCGACTTGTAATTGCGGGCAATAGAAGGACGAGAGATATTGTAATTGAGCGCGAGATAGACCTCAAGTCCGGCGAGATGATTACGCCAGATATAATTGAGGCGATAAGATTACGTCTAATTGCTAGAAGTCTATTTGCTAAAATTACAATTAACCCAGTAATTATTAACCGGGATAGCGACGATGAAAATTATCTGGTTAATTTAGTTATCCAAGTCAAGGAGAAAGATTATCGTGAATTGGAGCTGGCCCCAGGCTACCGAACAGATATTGGCTGGAAGCTATCTTCAGCTTATTCGTATCACAACATTGGTGGGATGGGTCGCTCGTTCACTTTGCGTGGACAGCTCAATGATCGGGTTGATTATATTAGCTTTGATACTCGCAGGCAGGAGGAACGAAAGCGCTTGTTGGAGTACCGCTTTGAGGCTGAGTTTGCAGAGCCATATTTATTTCCTGCGACATTGGGCAAGGGAATCGATTTTAAGGCTTCAGCAATATTATCCCGCAGACGTTTTTTTGGGTTTGATGGTGATATTGCACAGAGCTCCGCACGGATCGCCAAAAAGATTACTACCAATACAACCCTATCCCTAAAATACCAGCTGGAGACAATAAATCAATATAATGCCACAGAGGAAGCAGATAGCGGTTATTTTCGAATTGGTTCAATTACTCCGGCAGTTATGCATGATAAGCGCGATGATAATATAAACACACGCAATGGTTATTTTTTAAGTCTATCGGCAGAGTTTGCAAATGACCTGTTCTGGTCACTGAACCGTGATGACTTGGAGATTAACTATTATAAATTGGTTTCTAGAAATAAGTACTATTATCAAATCAGTCCCGGCTGGGGAATAGCGACTCAGATAGCGGGAGGTTTTCAGAAAAACCTGGCCACCCAATTGGTTACAGATGGAAGTGGAGAATTACGCACCAGAGGACACATTCCTAGCATCAAGGTCTTTCGCCTTGATGGGATTGACCTAGTTCGTGGGTTTACCTCCAACGAGATCAACTTACTTGGTGGAGATCAGGCAGTCGATATCAGCAAGGCGCGAGTAGATGGAGAGGCGTACTTTGCTAACTTTAAAGTGGAACTTCGAAACTATATCGATGATAAAACAATTCTCGCCTTTTTCGCTGATGCAGGCAGAGTTTTTGTTGATACCTATCGGCCTTTGGACCTTCGCAGCGCGGTTGGGGTAAGTTTAAAGTTTATCACGCCAGTCGGCAGTATGGATTTTGACTATGGGGTAAAGACCCGTAGAAAAAGGACATCTGACGGTAGCAAGGAACAGGTTGGAAGATTTCATCTCTCAATTGGATTTTTTTAGTGGCTCATGCACAGTGATCGTTAAACTCCATTCACATGGAATTGCTTAACAACTTTTATTCTCATTCTTGAAATATTGTTTCATGGCCCTCGCGAGGGTTTTCTGGAATAAGCAATGCTAAAACGAGAGAAACTGTTGCCAGGATTGCTCCGGCCAGGAACACCCATGAGTGATTGTTGACCCAAAGATGGCCAAATACTACTGGAATGATAACTGCTGCAATATGATTGATAGTGAAGCTAACTCCTGACGTTGAGGCGATATCCTGTGGGGATGCAATTTTTTGGAAGTATGTTTTGGATGCAAACGACATGGCAAAAAAGAGATGGTCCAGCAGATATAGGATGATGGCCACCCAGGCAGTTTCAACTACCGCATAGGATAAAAATACAACGATCAAGCCAGAATACTCTAGGATCAAGATACGTCTCTCTCCCAGCCGCAAAATTAGTCGCCCAACTTTGGGGGAGAACCAGATAGTCATGGCGCTAGTAGTGAAGAAGATCAGACTCATGGTTGCGGCATCAAAATGGAACTTCTCAACCATCAAGAAGCCGGCAAATACTACAAAAATCTGTCGGCGCGCCCCCCATAAAAATATCAGTATATAGTAGAGCCAATAACGTCTACGGAACACCAGATGTTTATGTTGTTCGCTCTTCCCTTTAAAGTGTGGATAGGCGATCCAGCAGGCTAACGTCAAGCCGATGGTGGATACACCCGCAGCAAGATAGATCCATATCATATCAACATTCCAGACATCCAGTGCCAACCAAATCATACCAAACACTACCAAGCTCGCAAACGATCCTGCTGCCGTCATCCGCCCCAGTGTAATTGGGGTGCGTTTGATATCCATCCATTGCAGAGTTAGAGATTGGCGTAACGTTTCAAAGTAGTGAAAGCCAATACTCATTACTACCGTGGTAAGGTAGAGGCCTATTTCGGATGGGAAAAAGCCTGTTGCTGCCGTGCCAACACCGAGTATGATTAGTGCTACAAATGCCAAAGGTTGTTCCGCTACAATCAAAAGTAAGAAGATAACCCCAAAGGATAAGAAACCAGGGATCTCTCGTAGGCTTTGTAGAATGCCGATTTCGACACCACCAAATGCTGCACGTTCAGTTACAAAATTGTTAAGTAATGCCTGCCAAGTACTAAAACATAGTTGCAGGGCAATGGTGAGTAAAATCAGCAACAGTTCCGGGCGCCGCCAATCTATTTTACGGAAGATAGGCATTTGGGACAGATCCTAAGTTAGGCTTGAATTATAGTTCTAAAGTTCAAA
>JABGUH010000016.1 GCA_018646675.1 Bdellovibrionales bacterium
CCTCGCATCCTGCTCGGTCACCCCTACGGGGCGCCTACGGCGACTTGATTTAGCATCCTGCTAAATCAATCTGTTCCTGGTCCCGTTCCCGTTCCCGTTCCCGTTCCTGTTCCTGTTCCTGTTTCTGTTTGTTTCCCTCGCATCCTGCTCGGTCACCCCTACGGGGCGCCTACGGCGACTTGATTTAGCATCCTGCTAAATCAATCTGCTCCTGCCCCTGTTCCTGTTATCTTTTTTTTCCCCTTTAAAAATTAGCAAGTTGACCGATAAATAGAGGGTATAAATAGCTTTTATCATCTCGACTGTACTGTGGGGGTAGTGAACTTTGATGTTGACCCAGGAGATTATCTCCCGTTTTTTGGCCACTTTAGTGGGAATCTATCTGGTTTCCAAATTTGGTGGCGCCCTATTCAAACTCTTCTATCAACATTTGAATGATCGAAGAGAGAGAGGGCGAGGGGGGCTGAAGGCCGGAGAGCTGGATGCAATGATTCGCGCCAAAGAGCGGGAGCTAGGTGGAGACCGTGCCTCTTTGCATCGCGAAGGAGATAGATTTATGGGGGTTCACCCCCTAGATCGTGCTGAAAAAAAGCAGAAGTCACCTAAGCCGCAGACCAAGGATAAACGTACTCTGGCGTTGCTGGATGCTGCCAAGTGGGGTGAAGGGGAAGCCTTTCGCCAGATTCAGGCAGGGATAAAAAAGCAGCTGGCCTATAGCTTTGGTCTAAGCTCTATTTCGCAAGGGACAAATTTTCTATTGAAGCGCGATCTGCTGTTGACCACTAAAAGTGGAGCTTTTTTGGAGTACGACAAGTTACTTGGAGTGATCAGCGCCTTCTTGGTGGGAAAGAGTTTGTTGGAGGAGTTGGAGAGTGGTGAGGACTATCTGGCCAGTAGTATGGAGCAGCGTTACCAACTGCCATCACATCTGCTACTGAAGGGGCTGGCCCTCTGGTTGGCCGCCAAAAATAACAAGAGAAGAGATAAAATCATGCTCTCTCTCTATCAGGATGAACAGCTACCCAAAACTGGGCCGGAGGAGCTGGCCGCACAGTTGGCCCAAGAGTTAAAAAAGCAGGGGGCAGGGTCTCTGCTGGCCAGTCTAATTCGTGAGATATTGGCCGGAGCCAAGTTACTAGAGACTCTTTCACCGATTGTTGATTTTAATAAGCGAGATCGGGAGGCTGCGGCCTTGGCGTTAGGAGTGTCAGTTGATGATCCACCAGAGATGATCAAGCGGCAGTATAAGCGGCTGGCGGCCAGAAGGCATCCTGATCGCTTTGCTGCCGCCAAGCTGGAAGATAAGATGCTCTCTCATATACAGAACAACTTTACCAACATTCAGCAGGCGTACAATCTGCTGAAGGGGGATGGATGAGTAGGAACAAGAGTGAACAGCAGTTAGTTGAGCAGCTCTATCAGCAGATGGTGCGGGTGATTGGCGAGACCAATGGCATCACCATCTCAGATACTTTGGAGTTGCTCTCTTATGCTGCACAGATTAAAGATCAACCAGAGCTGGACCGCCTACTGCGGGAGTTTCGCCGTCTATTGGCCGGTTACCACCAGAGTGAGGTGGAGATCACCACTCTACTGGCGCACCCCTGCTCCGATGCCTTGGGGCTCTTTTTCCACCGCTTCCCGCTGCGCTTCTATGAAGAGCATATCCACCTGACCGGCTCGCTAACTGCTGACTTCATCTATCCTCGTCTCAAGCGGTTGCTAGAGGGGAAGAACAAGGGGATCTATCGTAAGAAAATTATCGAAGTCTACGGCGAGGATGCGCTGCCGATTAGTAGTGTGGAGGACGTAGAGCGGCTGATCACGCTTAAAAAGGGGGAGCAGTTTACCACCTACCTGCGCATTCTCTATCTGACTAAGTTGATCTTAACTACCAAAAAGGCTCACCAAGATGCCGCTTACCATCTGGCCTCTCACCTCTACGATAATTTCAATATTGGCCACCTACGCTTGAAATTTACCCTCTCTCGCATCACCAAAATGAGTGGTGAGGAGATCCCTGGTCTGAGTCGTTTGAAGGAGGAGGATGTGGTTTTGGGACTCTATCAGGGGATGATTAAGTTTCAACAGGAGCACCCCGACTTCACTTTCACTCTCTCCCCCTCCTTTCGCAAGGAGAAGGACTTCTATGATCAGGAGCGCTTCGAGTCCAAAGAGCAGCACTTCCTCCATCAGGTACAGCAGATCTTATCGATGATCGAAAAGCACCCCCATCTGGCCTCCAGTATTACCGAGGTGGATACGGTGGGGGAGGAGACGGGCTTCTATCGTAAGAGGCACTTTGCAACCATGAAGCGGGGGCTGCGCCGCTTGCAGTATCGCGGCCTGAAAATTCGCTCCCACCATGGGGAGAGCTGGCCCACTCTGCGTCAGGGAATTCAGGCGGTGGATAATGCGATGAACATCTGGCACATCAATACGCTGGAGCATGGATTAAGCTTGGGGATTAATCCTAACTACTACTTTCATCGCTTCTATCAGCGGGTTTTACAGATTAATCAGAAGGGAGAGGCGATAACCAAAGGGCGACCGGAGTATGACGAGCTGATGGATCTGGAGTGGAGTGATAACACCGTACGGGCCAAGCTGATAAAAGGAGTTCCTCTCGATCCCAGCGAGCAGACCCTGCTGCTTAAAAGCAAATTCTATACTGCCCGTGAGATTGAGCACTACCAGCACGACGTTCTAAACCGCATGATCCAGAAAAAGGTCTCCTTGGTGGCACTGCCATCATCCAACTTGAAGTTAACTGGCCGTTTCCCCGACTACAAAGACCACCCCTTCTCTTGGTGGGAGAAAAAGGGGGTTGCTCTCGGGGTTGGCACTGATAACTATGTCACTTTGAGTACAAATTTCATTCAGGAGCTACTAATTCTGCTCTACTCGGATCAGGAGAATTTAAAGATCACCAAACTGTTGATGGTAGCGACCAAAGAGGATCGCCGCCCCTACATTAGCCGTCTACTGTGGCAGATGCGCAAGCAGGCGGTTGAGTAACTGTGCCCCTTTTCGCAGAGATTTTGTGGCAGACGATCAAAAAAGGGTCGTCAATAATTTGACTGAGACCAGTGTTATTGAATGGTTTGTTCTGCTTATCCTCCGGTTGAGTTTGAGGTTAGAAAAAAAAGTTTGGCATATAGAACTAGTTGGCTATCATTGGCTTTTTTATTCAATAAAAATATTAACAACTAGATCAAGATCGTTTGAATCTACGGCTAGTAAGTCTGTTACGCCATTTTGCATTTTTATAAAAAAAAACATTTCAACTTTTTATCCCCATTACAATAGTGCGTCAGCAATATGACGAAAACTTAGTTCTTGCGAATTTTTAGTTTAAAAAAGCATTGATGCATATGAGAAAAACTGCTTTTTCTCCTACAAAAAAAAATAAAAAAAATGATACCTATTGTTGACTTTTTTCTTTACTTTCAAAATTGTTTCTTTGACCATATTAGTAACGATGATTTTAGTAAGGAATGTTTTGAAAAAAGTTTGTTAAAAACGTTTGATTAGAGAAAAAAAGTTATAGCAACCAACACGGAGGTATTTAAATGAAGAAAATGTTATTTGTACTACTGGTTCTAGGATTTGCATTCACCGCAAATGCTGCACCAACACTTTATGGAAAGATTAACAAAGAAGTTAGAATGTATGATGAGGACGCTGATTGGGGTCAAGCGAACACCAGTATGTTTCAAGATGTTCAAGGCTCTCCATCACGCTTTGGTTTTAAGGGTAGTGAGAAGTTAGGCAATATGACAGTTAAGTATCGGCTTGAGGCGAAATGGGACTCTTCAGCAACTAATACAACTCCCATCCAAATGCGCCACGCTCACCTGAGCTTTGTTGACTCTTGGGGAACTCTAACTATTGGTCAAGCCTTTACTGCAACGGCTAAAATTGGAAAAAAACTTGATCCGCTAAGTAACACTGGTGCTGACCTTGCTGGTGGAACATTAAAGGGCAACACTCGTGAAATGGTGACTGCTAATAATCTGGCGTATCTCTATCGCTCTAGAAAAGATCTAATTAAGTATGAGTCTCCAAAGTTTATGGGCTTCCAACTTTTGACCTCCTATGATCGTAACGATGTTACTACTCGTAATAGCAATACAGCTCATAGGTGGGAAAAGGCGATTGCTTATGGTCATGATTTTGGTGCCTTTAAGCTAGACGCTTGGGTTGCCTCTGTTACTGAACATGGTGAGCAAGCTAGCAAGGATGATTTTTCAATGACTCGTCTGGCTGCTCGTTTCGGTTTTGGTGATCTTACTTTGGCAGTTATGATGGATAACGCTGAAGAGACTAGTAATGCTGACGTAAAGACAGAAGATGCTCGTATGATGCTAACTGGTAAGTATAAGATGGGTAAAAATGTTTTTGCTGTTACTTACGGCAAGCATGAGACAGATTTATCAACTGCAGGTGATAAAACAAGAGAGTGGTCACAGATGGCTGCTGGTATCGCTCATAACTACACAAAGAACTTTCAATTTCGTGTAACTTATGCCGCTTATGATTATGACTGGCAAGGAGCTGCAACTACTGTTCTTAAGACAAACTCTGCAACTATCTTAATGCTAGGAACTCAATTAAAGTTCTAGTTAGCTAGTAGTTAAAGAAAATTTACGCATGTTAAAGGGGCCCTTTTCGGGCCCCTTTTTTTTGCCGCCAAAAGGTAACCGGTACCTTTTGGCGAAACCATGCAGCAATCTACTCAATAATTTTCATCCTTGGTTAATTATTTCTACTGTCACATTATCATCTGAATAAAAATAGCTCTTTATATAATCAAAGCGATACACCTCTTTGCACGTATCTCTCTGAGTAAAAGTAAACGGCATCTAGGCCATATTTTTGTGCTATTATGGGGGTAACTA
>JABGUH010000001.1 GCA_018646675.1 Bdellovibrionales bacterium
CCCACAAGTCGGCTGGCACTACCTTACTTAAAAAAAACAATCGTTTAGCGTAGGATCGGCAATGAAATTGAAAAACACGATATTAACACTCTTACTCACTCTTGTGGGGGTAATTACTTTTTCCCAAAGCGTTCAGGCTGCGCCAGTTACAATTAAGGGACGTGTCGTTTGGACAGATGCTGCAGGCGCCACACATCCCGCAAGGTTTATGCGAGTGATGGTTTATGACCAAGAGACTGTTGGAGGTCCTCGTTTACTATCTATCCTAACCGCGGGTGCAGATGGTCGATATAAGACCACCATGGAAAATGACGATGGCATCGGCGCTGGTGGACTAGATATTTCTGTCGAAATCAAGAGCCATGACCATATTTTTAAAATTGGCGTAGGCAGAATGGTTGGTGGAAAATTTACTTTTTATACTCAAAGTTCCACCACTCATGACAATGTAGCAGATAATTCAACCACGACCATAAATTTCACAGCAACCGGCCCTGTAAATAAAGCTTTTTCCATTGCTGACGCTTTAATTGAGGGCGTGGTTCACGCAAGTAAGAAAAAATTAGCTTATGGCAACACCTCCGGCCAACGTTATATGCGAGTATTTTTTCCAACTGGAGACAATGAATATATATCCTCCACCAAGCATATCAATATTTCGAATGCCGATGCCTTAGATTGGGACATTGTACTGCATGAATATGGTCACCACATTGCTGATATGAACAGAATCAAACTAGCTCCAGGAGTGCACTGGACTGATGTCAACCTGACCAGAACTCATGGCAAGGATCTAGGCAATCAAATTGCGCTATCAGAAGGTTTTGCCAGCTTCTTTTCTATCGCTGCTCAAAAAGCTGAAAACACAAGAGTCTTAGGAGTGTCTGGTGCCGGAGATCTTATTTGGAATCAGAGGAGTGATCAATTTGGATTAGAGCAAAACCATACACCTCTTAAGGTTTCACATATGGGTGAGGACAATGAGGTAGCAGTTGCCAGAATTCTTTGGGATGTGATGGATGGAGCTTCAGACGACTTAGAGATTATTTCAGAGGGAGACACTAGCGTTTATAAAAAACTTAGCGGTGGAAATAATCTTTCTGATTACTGGAACAGACTTATCAAGGGCAAACCACTGAAGAAGAAACTTGATTATGCCCGAATTTTTATCACCCACGGAGTTGCACCAGAGCAAGATGAATCCCTTAGCGGTAAAGCCTTGAGCGCTGGAAATGCACTACACTGGATGGCACAAGGTACTAAGACGGCATATCACTTAAACGAGTTTAAAATTCTTATTTCTGACCCAACTATAAGTAAAGTAATCCATACGATTCCAGTACCTAAAGCCTCCACTGTAAATTGCTCTAAGCGAGGACCAATTTGGCAAAACCCTACCTGTAGTTATATTTTATCTAATCAAGATGTTTTAAATATCAATGCCGCTTTAGTCGCCAATGGCTTTGCTGCTGGATCTGCAATGTGGATCGTAGAGGGCCAAGAAAATCAATACAATCCTAAAACGGGTGATTACTTAAGTTTAGCTTTACCTCTAACTGGTGGCGGAGAAGTAAGCTGGATCCAAATTGACCCCGAAGAGTATGCTTGGCTTGTCAGTGAACTTGCAGAACGTGGAGAGATTGCACAATGGGGTGACTATTATAACCTTAGCTATTCAAGCGAACATAACGGTATTCTGGCTTACTCAATTGATGACACACTTGTGGTTTTAATACCGCGTACAGATGATGGTGGTCAACCAGATCCACCTGCAGTGATTGACTTAGGGGAGGTCAGGACAGAGAAGTTTGTTGCCACGACCCGACTCTTTAATGTATCTCAGTATAATCTACGAGAGATTGTACTTGAGGGAAGCAGAAAAGAGGTAAATGTCCATCGAGCGGAGATATTGTTTCGTTCCGGTGAAAGGGAATTAATGCCTACTCTAAGTGGATTTTTGCGCGAGGGTCAAAGAAAGTCTGTTTTTATAATAAACGGAAGCAGGATTAAATCTATTGCAATCACCGCTCAGTCGGCCAATATATTTGGTAGCCGTGGCAAGTATAAAGTATACATTGGAGTAAAAAAAGTGCCAGCCGACTTGTGGGACTAGGTGCGTTGCTGTTGGCTTAAGGTATCTATTAGAAATGACAAGAATAATTGAGCAGCTGTTAACAAGATGATAATAAATTTACGCCGCACTTGGTCCCACAAGTCGGCTGGCACTACCTTGGGTAGACCGGTTTGAAAATAGTTTTCACCAGCCCCTTTCGGACTACTTCATCTTTTTCCTGGCCTTCAATCTGATTAATCCAGTCAATTTTTTCACTATTAGAGTTGAATTCTAAATTGGCATATTCCAATGCCCCATCAAATAATAGTTGGCCGTCTTTTAGCGCTGGCGACATGGAGTGATATTTATAGTCATCAACCGAGCAACAGATTTTTGCTCTCATGGGATTTTGGTAGATGTAGCGGTATATCGTTAAAAAATGTTCATCGGATTTAATTAATGACCACTTATACCTACCTCCAAGTATTTTATTGATGCGTTTTGTCTTTCGACCGATACCGAGAGAGAACCTGTGATTAAAATCATGCATGACTTTATCGATATTGGACTCTGGCGTATTGATTAAAAGATGGTAGTGATTCCCCATCAATACAAAGCAGGTTGGCTTCGCCCCATGCTTTTTGACTGCAAACTCAAGGTTTGCAATAAATACCTCCCACACTTCATCCATCGGTAAGCAAAACCACTCTCGGTTATTTGATCTTGCATAAATATGATAGTGATAATCTGCGGTTCTAATTAATGGTTTTCTTGGCATATACCCCTCCTAATAAAAGAGAGGTAGCAAGATAGTGCCACTATTGGTGTAAGATATCTATTGGAAATAGCTTGGCAAAATTGAGCAGCTAAAAATAAATGAGCAGCTAAAAATAAAATTACGCCGCACCCAGTCCCACAAGTCGGCTGGCACTACCAAAGGTAGATACATCCGGCGGTGATACCAGGGTAGAGCTTTAACTCCTCAATCAGAGAGGAGGCATCCTGCTGCCAACCATAGTAATCTCCATTGGTAGGAGGGTCAGTAACCTCAACTTCAAAAAAGTAGTAGCGCCCAGGCTTTAGGTAGTTTCCTACCTGATAGTCTCGCGGATAGCGAGTTACCTTGAGATATGGCATATCGTGGAGAGTGGTCCAGAGTATCTCCTGAACCTCTTTGGAGGCAGTGCTGCCATTAACAGAGAGCTTAACTGCTCCCTCCTTAATGTATCCCAACGCATAAGCAGCTTGATTACACATGTTAAGAGTTGTTTGGGCCATCAGGTTGCCAAAGGTAAGAAGAGTTAAAGTCAAGATCAAGAGAGTGTGCTTTTTCATATGGCTGATATAGGAGATTATGGAGCGACTTGTCAAGTGCCAGCCGACTTGTGGGACCGGGTGCGTTACGGTTATTTGAAAAACGACTCTAACTCAAAAGATGATGCCACTAGCTCTTTTCCTTCAATGATTTATACTGGTCAATGTGCTGATTTAGGGGAGGCAGTAGCTCCTTGAAAAAATCATCTTTACGAAAATTGACATAGGTTGCTTCCGTTCCGTTGTTAATTGCAGTGATATGATTTTTTAGCTTAATAATCGGACCGGCCAAGCGGTGTGATAGTAATATACCAAAGATGGCCAGTAGGATGGCCAGGAAGATGGTTGTCGATAGGTAGATCCAGAACATGTACTGTTTCTGCATATCGATAAAGGTGAAGAGGATATGATCAGGACTCAAACCAATGGTATGACTTAGTTGTTCTGAGCGCAGAGTAATTAAATAGAGGGCGGTCATTAAAACTGCACTATGTGTAAGAACAGGTAGCAATAGCCAGCCAATAAATCGCAATTGAAACTTAGGGTAGATAAAGAATTCTTTACGTTTGTGCTTACTCATTATCACTTTCCTTGAGTTTGAGAAGATTACTAATTTTAAACTTCACCTTTTGCCATTATACTGCAAAATTGCGTGAGAGGAGTCGGTAGATTCTATTTTATGCAACGCTAAGTAGTGACGCCGTGCGCCCATGCTCCCTAACTATTACCCATATTTATAGTTGAGTGTAAGAACTCATAATAAATTTCACCTATATGGTTTCAATGGTCGAAATATCTACCAGGAAAAGGCAAAAGAGTAGTTCAAAAGTTTACCACTGATATTTTGATTGAAAAAAAGGGGGGTAACCAGACCACTCGGAGTTTGTACCAACTAGGGTCGAACTATAGTAATTGCGGTGTCTCATATTTAAGACCGATTTTTCCGTCTTAGATATGAGACATTAGTGAGTGAGGTTCTATGGATATAGAAATTTTTGAGACCAGCAAGAAAGAGTTGAGGAGGTTTTCAATTAGCATAGAGTAATGTGCTTGGGAATTAGTACTGCTGCGACGTTTTACAAAAAAGCGACATTTATCCTAATCGTTCTAGGGGCACTTTTGAGCTTATTTTTTCTTGGCCAAATAATTATTCAGTGTCTTTTTTAAACGGGCCAAATCAACTGGTTTGGAAAGATAGTCATCCATTCCCGCCGCTAGGCATTTTTCATCTTCTCCCCGTAAGGCATTTGCTGTAATGGCAATGATAGGAGTGTGTGTTGAGCTGCTTTTTTTCTCAAGTTCTCGAATTTCACGAGTCATCTGAAACCCATCCATTTCCGGCATTTGGCAATCCGTTAATACTAGATCAAACTGGCCAGTTTTCCATCTCTCTAGACCTTGGACACCGCTCTCGGCAATTTCCACATTATACCCTAGTATATTGACCTGGGTCATGATTACCTCCTGATTGATTTCATTGTCTTCAACCAACAGGATCATTTTCTCCTTTATATCTTTCTCTGCCTGATCGTTTGTCGGATCGGTATCCGAAGAAACCTTGTCATTATAGTTTGCTTCGGGATGCTCTCTCTCTGCTAGCACAGCTATTCCTCGTAGCCATTCCGACGGCAGGATGGGGTATCCCTCTAGAACAAAACAGTCCGGATATTTGAAATTTGATATATCTGCCTTATAGGGTACAATGCTTAAAAAATGAATCTGATCTTTGTTCGCGGAGAGGGATGTCATGACCTGTTCATTTTCCCTAATCGTTTTCAGTTGTAGGGCGACAATAAGAGGGCCGCTTGTTGAGGATACTTTTTTCGCCAACTCAGCTTCGTCATGGGCCAACCAAACTTCTCCCCCCTTCGCCCTAAAATAGGCGGTATAGTCTTCTGCAATTATATCCTTGTCCTTCAAGACAAGGACGGTAATGCCAGAAACATCAGGATCGTCGTCCTTTAATTCCGCTTCTACATAGGGGAGTGTCACGGTGAAGGTACTACCCTTGTTGGGGGTGCTTTTGACAGTGATTGTCCCTTGCATTATGCCGATCAAGTTCTTGGCGATTATCAATCCAAGACCAGTTCCACCAAATCTGCGTGTAGTGGACTCTTCTGCTTGAGTGAAGGGCTGGAAAAGTTTATCCAGTGCCTCTTCAGACATGCCAATACCATTGTCGGTGACGGAAAAGGACATCTTTTTGTTATTTATCCGCTTGATCTCCAATTTCACTCTGCCCAGCTTATTGATATCTTTTCGCTGGGAAAACTTTATTGCATTACTGAGTAAATTTGTCACCACCTGACGGTATCGCAAGGCATCTCCAGTAACCAAGCGTGGCAGAGCAGGGTCCAAGATAATAAACAACTGGACACTTTTCTCTTTTGCGATCAGTCTCATAGTTTTAATGACCGTTTCGAAAACGTCTCGAATATCAAAGGGGATACTTTCAACGCTGATCCTCCCTGCTTCAATTTTTGAGAAATCAAGGATCTCATCTATAACTTGCAACAGAGAGCTGGCAGAGCTGCGGATTGTTGTCACGACTCGCGACTGTTCCGGCTTTAATTCAGTGTGTGATAGGATTTCAGCAAACCCCAAAACACCGTTCATTGGTGTTCGGATCTCGTGGCTCATGTTGGCAAGGAAGGCGGACTTAGACTGGTTGGCAGTTTCTGCTTGTTCTTTGGCAAGGTCAAGTTCATGGGTCCGTTCATGGACCCGCTGTTCCAAATTATCGTGGGAAGCTTTTAACTTAGATTCCATCTGCTCCAAAGAGTTGACCGCATTGTTAAAGCCATCGCGCAGTAATTTGATCTCTTTGAAAGGTGCAGCCACCTTTATAACGGAAAGATCCCCCGTGGCTATGCGTCCAGACCAGCTGGTTAACTGCTGGATCGGAGATACGATGCGTCTGGAAATAGACCAGGAGAGTAAAAAAACACCAAATATAGTTATCACAAACATTGTGATGAATTTTTGCTGCAATTTGATGATTGGCAAAAGTGCCTCAGCTCTATCAATTTTCGCCACCAGCGCCCAGTGCACCCCCAGCTTACCGAGGAATTCAAGGTTATGTATTAAGCCCATAACCTCAACATTTCGATAGTCCGGAAAAATTATCACCTCGTCGTCTTTCAAGGGGGGAACATTTAACTCACTCTTAGATGGTGAGCTATGGCGTGCCTTTTCATTCGCTATCCAGTCAGAATGTGAAGCTGCTAAGCTTGTGGTATTAAGTATGGTCGATTTTTTGCTATGCCGGGTGTTGGATCGCATCAGGGAGTCAGTGCCAATTAGGAAAGTCTCTCCCGTCTTGCCTAGTCCAATTGGATCTTGCATTATTTGATCAATCTTTGCTGAGGGGAGTTGAAAGACGATGACACCGATTATCTCACCTGTTTCATCGTCCTCTAGGGTGTTTGCCATGAACATGGAAGGCAAATTATCCGATGGGCCGTAAAGCTTAAGGTCTGAAAAGACTATTTTCTTTTTTTTAAGAGCATTTCTGAATATGGTGCCAAGGACGCTGTTAGCATATTTTCCGATCAGGATATTCGTTCCCAAATCGTTCTCTTCTTGCACCGTAAAAAGCACATTTCCTTGCAAGTCGATCAGGAACACATCATAATAGCCAAAATTCAGTTGGAAGGTTCTTAAATTGGCACCATCTTCTATATTCAGTGTTGCCCATTCAAAACTGTCAAGAAATTTTTTGATGTTCTTACCGCTCGTAGCATAAGCGTTGTTCAGTCTCTTCATTAGTTTTATGTTAACTGCAGTTTCACTCTGGGATTCCATATCTATCTTAAACTGTACTATATGGTCGTGGATGTTTTTGCTCTTATACTTACTTGCCGATGACAGTGCGTTCACCGCATTGTTCATCAAGCTTTTTGTGGAACTCTGATAACTAATAAACCCCACAATAATCAAAGGTACCAAGGCAGTGAATACCAATCCGAGAAAGATCGCCTGGCGGATGCCGATTTCGAATCGACTTTGCGCAGGCTGATCTCCGCCTTTGGGGCCCTTACTCCCCACCTTTGAATTTGTAACTGCTGGCCGCATATTTGTCTTTCCTACTCTCTTAACTGGTCAGATGACCGTGTTTGGGATCATTGGCTCACCTTTATCGCTTCACGGGTTAGGTTGTAGTTCTTATCACTAAGCTTCTCGAAGCCAGTGTAAGGCAGGTCATTGTTAAAGACCGACGGAGGAAGGCTTGTTAGCTCTTCTGTTATTTTTTGGCGTGTAGTGGCATCTAAATGTTTAGAAGCTGCAACAGCAAGATTCAAGATCGGCCCGATTTTTTTCAATCTTCTAAAAATTTTGCCGTGTTTTCTTTCTGCCGCCCACAGATTCATATCACCCACAACACCCGCATCTATTTTATGGCCAGCAATATAGTCGGTAACCTTTGAATGCGAGCCGGTGAATTCAACCTTGCTGAAATAATCATCGGGAACGATCTTGCGTTTGCTGAAATAGGTCATTGGAAAGACATACCCTGAAGATGAATGAGTACTGACAAATGCAAACGATTTACCCTTTAAGTGTTTCATTTTGATGATGCCGCTCTTTTTGAGGGTGATGAACCAGGAAAAGTAATATGATCTCTTCTTACCGCTTTTTGTTGCCTGCGTAGTCACCAGATATTTGATTTGGGGGCACTCGTTCTTCAACTTGACATACAAAACGGCACCCAAAATGCCAACATCCAGATCTCCATTGCAGATTAGCTTTTTGAGGTCTTCGTATTGGTCGGTAACCGTAATAGTTACCGGCCTTCCGAGCTTCTTGGAAAGATGATCCATCAGAGGGGCGAATCCGGCATATATCCGCTCTTTGTCATAGTACGGGGCAATCCCGAAGCGTAGCGCTTTTGTTTTTGAATGGGCACTATTCACTATCGTGAATGTACACACAGATATAGACAGAACTAGAAAGGCTATTTTTTTCAATAAACTCATTTCATATTCCTTGTTGTGTCCCTGATAAGGTCAGATATAATTATCTTGTTCCCGAAATTTACACAATATCTCTCACTATTATAAACGGTAAGAGGCAAAATCAGGAAGGTGGTATAAATTGCTAATTGGAACTGGTGCACCAGTCCTAGAATGACCATTAATTGCTACTATTCTTAAACCCATCGTAATATGACAGTCTTTACTTATCTGATATATTAGATCAACTTTAATTCTTACGACTTCTACTCTCTAATCAATATTGTTAATACTTACAGATTTAAAAAGTCGGCTGGCACAGAGGCAGTGGCCGTCCCACTTTGGTTAGCATTTGGCAAAATTATAGTTTTTTAATATTAACAATTTAGGAGCAAGTTAAAGGGGGTGCATCTTTTTCCTTTTCCGTATTTTTCACTGCTTTTCATCATTTTTCATGGGGTAACCAGACCAAACCAGACCACTTTGAGTTTGTACCAATCAGGGGCGAACTATAGCAACTGTCGCGTCTTATAAATAAGACCGATTTTCCGTCTTAAATATGAGACATTGATAAGTGAGGTTTTATGAATATATAAATTTTAGAGACCTGTGGGTGATTAATTTGCCTGATGGATTATCTTGGTATCACAAAATGTGATGCCAAAATCTAAGTATGAGGAAGAAGGATGCAATCTTCGTCGAACTATAGCAACTGCCATGTCTTATAAATAAGACTGGCCCTTTCGTCTTAAATATGAGACATTGGTAAGTGAGGTTTTATGGATATAGAAATTTTAGAGACCTGTAAGAAAGAGTTAAGGAGATTTCCAAGTGAAATTATAGAAGATTTTGTTGACGCAGTAGCTAAATTAAAAGAGGGCCTCTCTTTGGCCATGCCACTGTCAAGAAAGATGCCCTCTATTGGGCCACAGGTATATGAATTGAGGTTTAGGGATATGTTGGGGGCCTATAGGGTTATATATTTTATCAAAAAGAGAGATGCCATCTATATGGTTCACGCTTTTACAAAAAAATCTCAGAAGACACCTCAAAAAAATTTAGATTTAGCACAAAAAAGAGTTCGGAGGATAAGATGAAATCAAAAAGATATAAGTCCATAAAAGGCATGGCCAAAGATTTAGGTATAGATCCTCGTATTGGTGAATTGGCGACAATGAAGGCCATACTAACGAAGGAGATAATAGATACAATTGAGGCCCAAGGTCTAACTCATCTTGAGGTTTCAGAAATATCAGGAGTTCCTAGGTCTGCCATAACTGGAATCATCAGTGGTAGCTTGCAGAGAGTGACAATTGATAGGTTAGTGAGGGTTTTGACCTCTCTTGGCAAGAGTATCTCCATTAAGGTCAGGGATGCGGCTTGATGGGGTTTAATAGAATTAGCTAAGTTAGTCTTTTTCTTTGCCGAAATTGCTGATGTCCTGTATCTACTTATCCCAAGCTGTCCCAAAGGTTAAGAAGACATACAGTAACAGCTCCATTTATTAAGTAATATCTAAGTAGATAATTGCATCTATATATATATTTCCACTATAAAATCGATCAGTTAAAAAAATATAGTTTTTCTGTTCCTTGCATACTCCTAACTTTGTTATGGGAGCAATCCAACTATCTATTGAACAATACTCTTCCCGTGAACCGCAAAAGAGAGATCTTCATCGAATTATTCGAGAGAACTACCTATCTGTATTTGAAGAGAAGGAGTCTCGCGGTATCACTTTTCCATTTCATATTAAAAGAGAGTTTGAGAGATATTTGACCTGTGGAATATTATCACATGGTTTTGCTCGTTTTCGCTGCTATCACTGCAAAGCGGATAAGTTAGTGGCATACTCCTGTAAGAGAAGGACAATCTGTCCAAGTTGTAGTGGTAGAAGAATGTCAGATACCGCTAAACACTTAGTGGAGAGAGTTATACCTGTTGTTCCTGTTAGACAGTGGGTGCTCTCAATGCCCTATCACCATCGTTATATTTTAAGTTCTAATAGCTTACTTCTTACGGCCTCTTTAGGGATCTATCATCGTGCGGTCTCAAGCTTCTACAGAATGGAAGCCAAAAAACTTGGCTTGAAACGGCCTATGACTGGTGCAGTAACCGTTATTCAACGTTTTGGTGGTGCTCTAAATCTTAATGTACACTTCCACTCTATCTTTATGGATGGAGTCTACTATGAAAATGAAAAAGGTAATTTGGTATTTAGAGAGATTATTCCTAGCAGTAGTGACATTTGTAAATTGGTTGAAAAAATCAAAGTTAGGATTAATCGCAGCTTTGTTCGTAGAGGGGTAGGGCCCAAAGATGATGATTATAATCAGCGAGATCTCTTATCTGCCCTTAGTACACAAAACTTACTGGATGGATTTAAGAGACCGATTAAAATTGGAAAATATTGCGATCCCCCATATGAAGAGTTTAAAGGGAAACGGTGTGCCTATGATAGAGGTTTTTCTCTGCACGCCAATGTAAAAATATTGGCAAGTCACAGATCAGCATTAGAGCGGTTATGCCGCTATATTGCAAGAGGTGCGCTATCTCAAGAGCGAATAGCTCTTGGCCAATCTGGCCGTGTTATTTTAAAGCTTAAAAATGCTTATCGTGATGGGACAACTCATTTAGAATTTACGCCAGAGCAGTTTATCAAAAGAGTTATTACACTGATTCCCCCTGCCAGAAAAAATATGATCCGATACTATGGTGTTTTTGGTGCTCGCCACAACAAGAGAGGGGAGGTTACTTCAAGGGCCAGTTCAATAAAGAAGAAGACAAATAAGAAGGCTATATATCGAACACCATGGGCAGATCTGTTGAAACATGTGTTTAAGTACGAAGTTAACTATTGTGATCGTTGTGGAACCAAGTTGACGTTGATTGCGCCGATAACAAGTCCCAATATTTGCAGTAAAATTATAAATCACCTTGGACTGGATGCAACTGTAGTCACTCCCCAGCTACCGCGTGGCCCTCCGATAATAGAGGGTTTTCTTGGGCCAGATGATCAATTTGATTTTAATCAAGAACTTAATTGGTAGCATTGAGATGGAGAAAAACAGCCTAATTTCGGTCTTAATTTAGAAGTTTTGTGTGGTTTGGTCAATTCTTGCTCAAAAAAGCGATTATCACCACTATTTTTATAAAAGGTACAGCCGTTAGGCTGCCCATTTAAGAGAGAAGGCATTTTTAGTATAATAGTAATTTGACTACTAGGTGCCTAATTTGTCCTATCCTTACGTTGCCACGGCGGTGCCGGGTGGCGGAGCAACATTGACATCCCATTTATTGCCTTCAGCTGTTTTGACGTAATTGACCGTCATGTTGTTGGCGTTGCCTAAAGAGTTGAAAAATTGAACGTCGGTTTTAAACGTTGTTCCTGATGTCGCGCTGGACGGTAAGTTGGCACCGATAGCAACGTTCGTTGTCGCCGCCGCTGTGCCACCCACACGGTTCAGGTTGATGCTTTCCAGATAATCACTGGAAATAATGTTTTGGTTGGTTACGGACAGGGTTGCATTTGCGGGAACCACCGCACCTGAAGCATCCGTGGGCCAGCCTTGCAGGTAGTATCCTTGGGAATTTTTCAAATACCCTTGGTCATCTTGAATAAAGGAACCTGCACGGGTGTAGAGGTATGGATCTTGGACGCCGGGGACATTAGCCTCGTTGACAACAAAGAAGCCACCACCAGACATGGAAACGTCTGTTTGTGAGGTGGACGCTTGTAATAGGCCTTGAACATCTGTTTGCTGGCGGGGTTTGGATTGCACACCACCTGCAGAATAAAATGTCGAAGACGTTTGTTTCGTCACCAAGGTCTGGAAATTCACCGTCGTGCCTTTGTAACCGATTGTACTCACGTTTGTGATGTTATCGGAAATTGCACCCATGGCACTTGATTGAGCCGTGAGACCGGAGACACCGGAAAATAGAGCACCATATAAGCTCATTGTAATTCTCCTTCAGATTTGCGATGGGCCTGTGAGGCTTTCAGCGCGTAAAATTAAAAATTAGCAGACCTATTGGGTGGTCGTTGTTGTCGTGGTGGTTGCCTTTGGCGTCTCTTGGACGTTTAAGATCTTCTCCATCGCGATATCGACAGCACCCATAGACAATGTCACTTGACCTGCATTGGCGCCAGCGCCCGTGACGCGGCCAAATGCTGTTTGTGCGACATTGATTAAGTTGCCAGCTTGGTCTTTGGCACTGATTGTGACCTTGTAAGCTCCGTCAGGGGCTTTGGTGCCATCAGATTTTGAGCCGTCCCAGTTGTAAATTTGCTTGCCAGCGTCTGTGCTGGCCGCAGTGGTCCAGACGGTCTTGCCAGCTGCATCTTGAATGGTCATGGTTGATTCAACCGCACCTTTTTCAAGATTATAAGAAAACTTAGCGGCGCCATTATCAAGGTTGAACGCGCCACCTTCGGCTTCAATGGTTGTACCTAGGTAGTTCACCATAGAGCCAACTTGCGAGGTCTGCTGCATGCCAACCAATTTTTCCAAGTTGGAGTTTTGGTAAATTTGCTGCTCAACGCTGGCAAACTGCACCAACTGAGCCGTAAATTCGTTCGCATCCAAAGGCTCCAAAGGATCTTGGTTTTGCAATTGGGTGACCAACAGATTCAAGAACTGGTTTAAGTCCTTTTTCAGTTTATCTTGGGCTTGGGTCGACGTTGTGGCAGCCGTTCCACCCGTGGCAGCTGATGCTGCGTCGCTTAATCCACCGAGTAACATCGTTCTGTCCTTTATGCTCTGATATCCACGCGATCATCAGTGATGATGTCTTGGTGGCCTGAGTTTGCTTCAAGTAATTCGTCAAGTGTTGGTTCAACAATCTGTTGGCCGTTGGAACCTTGGGCCGTTTCGTCTTCAGCCCCGTTGTTTCCACCTTCGCCACGCAGGTTGAAGCTTAAATCTCCAGAATTCAATTCAAGGCCAGCTTCGCGCATGGCGCGTTCTAGTTCTCGAGAGTCCTGCTTTAAGAGATCAAGCGTGTCTTTGTTTTCAGCGCTGACGACGGCAGAGATACGTCCGTCTTGAGACATTTCCAAACTAACATCAACGCGCCCCAAGTGTGCGGGTTTGAGTTGAATGCGGATTTGGTCCATGCCATCGTTGATAGCTTTGTTAATCTGAACGGTGACCTGTTCCGTCACCTGAGCGCGAGCCTGAGTTTGTGGGGTCAATTGTGGTTTTGCCGCAGTTGCCGCCTGTTGCGTTTGTTGGGCTGTGGCGGATGGGGCGGCATTTTGCGTTGTGTTTACACCTTCGCCTCCACCTGCTTTAACCGCCTGTGTCGCCGTGTTGGCATTTGCGTTCTGTGTGACTTTTACATCCACGTTGGCTTTGTTGGCGTCGGCCTGGGCCGCTTGTAACTGGGCTTGTTGTTGCTGGCCCTGTTGTTCGCCGCCGTTTTGACCTGTCTGACCACCTAAGTTATGGGCGCCGCCTTGTTGTGCCGTGCCTTTGGCTGCCGTTGGTGTTGTCGTTGGCGTTAGGCCTTAATTTAGAAGTTTTGTGTGGTTTGGTCAATTCTTGCTCAAAAAAGCGATTATCACCACTATTTTTATAAAAGGTACAGCCGTTAGGCTGCCCATTTAAGGTGTCCTTCC
>JABGUH010000037.1 GCA_018646675.1 Bdellovibrionales bacterium
AAAATGGAAGCGCCTACGTGGCTTCAATTACCTGGCAAAAGTGATAACTGGAGTTAAATTTAAAGATGGAAATGAGGTGATCAAGGATAACCAGAATGCTGCTTAATTTAGCTAGGCAAACACCAGATTTGACAATAACTCTTAATCTAAGTCATAAATTTGATCTAAGGTGGTTAATATATTTTAGTCGGCCAGTTGGCAAAGATAAAGCATACAAAATTAATTTTCATCTGGTGCGATAAAGACCTCAATCTCTGGGTCGTACTCTGCTCTTAAGACGGAGATAATGGCCTGTAGGGTACCGGTAGTGGCACTGGGACAGTTTCCACAGGCCCCCTGATACTCTAGTAGCAAGATATGGTCGATATAGCTTAGACATTTCAAGTCGCCACCGTCTGCTTGTAGTGCTGGCCGGATGTGAACATCTAAGATCTCTTCAATCTCTTGTAGCTCTTTGGAGAGAGAGTTACGTCGTTCTAATTCAGGATTAGGGTCTTGATATCCTGCGTAGTGAGCTCGGATATTCTCCTGTAAGCAGAGAGTGACATACTCTTCCAACTCCTCCCAGCTAGAGTAGAAACTTTTAGTAATAGTAATACTATTTCTAAAAATATGGATTTGGTTGACACCGTTGATACTAAACAGCTTTAGCGCTAAACGGTTATGGGCCGCATCTTTAGGAGAGCTATAGTTTGAGGACCCAATCTCTTTAACTGTCCAGTTTAAAACAAATTTAAGTGCCTGGGGATTAGGAGTGGGGATAATATCCACAACGACTGGTTTCTGTCTGTACGGTTGGTCGTTCACCATTAACTCCCTTTAAAGCAGCTCAAGTGACTTATGTAACTTATCAATTAAAATATCGACTTCAGCGGTTGTATTGTAAAAGCTAAAAGATGCTCTGACAGTGCCAGGAATATCGAAAAATTGCATCAGGGGGGAAGCACAGTGGTGGCCAGTACGTAAAGCAACACCTTGTTGATCCATCAAAGTGCCAATATCTTGAGGGTGGGCCCCCGCGATATTAAATGAGATCACAGCGCTTTTATGGGCCGCAGTACCTACAATCTTTAATCCCTTAATCTCTTCCATTTTACTAGTTGCATACTCGAGTAAGGTATTCTCATATTGAGCAATATTATCTATTCCAAGTTGGGTGACGTAATCCAGCGCAGGCTTTAGGGCAATGGCGCCAGCGATATGGGGTGTGCCAGCCTCAAATTTGTAAGGTAGATTATTAAAAGTCGTCTCCTCGAATGTAACGACATCGATCATCTCGCCACCACCTTGATAAGGGGGCATGCTATCAAGCAGCTCCTCTTTACCATAGAGAATTCCGATTCCTGTTGGCCCATAGATTTTATGGCCAGAAAATGCCAAGAAATCGCAGTCGAGATCAAGAACATTAATTGGGGCGTGGGCAACTCCTTGAGCAGCATCTACTAATACTTTTACCCCCTTGGCGTGGGCCAGTTGGATGATCTCCTTGACTGGATTAATTGTTCCCAAGACGTTGGAGGTATGAGTAATGGCAATGATTTTTGTTTTAGCGGTAATCATGGAGTCAACTTGCTCCATGATCAATTCACCTTTTTGATTGATAGGTAAAACCTTAATTATTGCTCCGGTCTGCTTGGCCACCAATTGCCAGGGAACAATATTTGAGTGGTGCTCCATATAGGTCAATAGGATTTCGTCCGCTGGTTTTAAAAAGTTTGCTCCAAAGGCAGATGCGGCCAAATTTATTGATTCGGTTGTTCCGGAGGTGAAAATTACTTCATGGCAGTGTTTGGCACCAATGAATTTTTGCGCAGCAATCCGCGCTTCTTCGTACTGCTTTGTCCCCCGCTCACTTAAGGTGTGGTTACCTCGGTGGATATTGGCGGTATCTTTTGAGTAGTGGTGGTTTAAAGCGTCGATTACCGGACGTGGCTTCAGGGTAGATGCTGCATTATCGAGGTAGATCAGAGGGTAGTTTCCGATACTTTGATCTAGTGCTGGAAAGTCTGCTCTAATTTTTTTAAAATCCAACATCGCTAAATTACTCCTGATCTGTATATACAGATAAAAGGTTTAAAAGATCTTGCTTTAACTCTTGCGACTCAAGTTTTGCCAGTACTTCAAGTAGAAACGCCTGGCGCAACATAGCAGTGGCACGTTCGGGATTAATTCCCCTACCTTGACAGTAAAATAGTGAATCACTACTTAGTTGCCCCACTGTTGCGCCATGCCCACACTTAACGTCATCATTCAATACATCGAGTGTTGGTCGACTGTCCGCGCGAGCCTTTTCACTCAACAACATATTGTGGTTATATTGGGATGATTCAGAATGGTGTGCTCCTGGAGCAATCTCGATTTTGCCACTAAATATTCCATGGGCCTGATCTTTCATCACTCCCTTATAGAGCTGTTGGCCAGAGGTGTGTGGCTTGAGATGTTTAATTATAGTTTGAAAATCATGATGCTGGTTTTGACTGAGGCTATAAAGGGCGAAGGAGCCTAGCTGCGCTCCTTCATCTTGAAGTTCAGCATCTAGCCGCATTACTGCCATTGAACTTCCAAGGGAGGCAAAATGAGTATTTAAGCTGGCATCCTGTCTCAGCCTAGCGATAACTGTCACCACCCCATGGAAATTTTCGTCAGCAACTTGTGATAGTAGATGCTCAACGTTAGCATTTTTTTCAAGCAGAAATTTAGTAACACTATTTACATGGCCACCAACACCTTGCTCATCTGCCAATGAATACAGTAGTTCATGTATAGTAAGTTTCGAGTTTGCTCCGACCTCCACCGTAACGCGTGGTTGCAGTAGGGTCTGGGGGAGTGAAGACAATTGATGAATTAAGTACAGTGGTGAAGTGATACTCTGGTTGGACTTTATTGTTAGCAGCACTTCACTGTTCGCAGTGTTACTATTCAACTGTTCAAAATAGTCTTTGCTATTCGAACTACCTGTTCTCTCCTTTATTGAAACCTCTACTCCGGCCGGCAGAGTAGTATGTTCCATTGCTAGTTGACCATCAAGTAGAACTACTTTATAGCTTTTTGGGTCTAGTTCAAGAGGGCAGCCACTCCAGCATCTCTCTTGTTCTAAAAGTGCTGGCCCGGGGAGAACATCACGGGGAATCAGGGTCGATAGTTTTGTGTATTTCCACTGCTCGCCACTTAAAGGCGGTAGTTGCAGGTGATCAAATTGGGGCAGACAGATATTCTTCACGTTACTATTCCTTGGTTAGCCAGTCATAGCCACGCTCTTCTAGGGCCAAAGCAAGCTCCTTGTCACCGGATTTGATAATCTGTCCTTGGTAAAGGACATGAATAAAATCAGGAACGATGTAGTCCAGTAGACGCTGATAGTGAGTAATTAAAACAATACCATTGTATTTACTGCGCAGACGATTAACGCCACCTGCAACAACCTTCAACGCATCAATATCAAGGCCGGAGTCAGTCTCATCAAGGAGTGCCAAACGAGGATTAAGGACACTCATTTGTAGAATCTCATTTTTTTTCTTCTCTCCACCAGAGAAACCTTGATTTACCTCACGATCTAAAAATGCTCCATCCATCTCTAACATCTCAAGATGAGGGGCCAGAAAGGTACGAAACTCTGCCTCTTTCATGGTGGGGGCCCCTTGATGTTGGCAAATAGAGTTAAATGACTCTAATAAAAAGTTAAGATTAGTTATTCCGGGGATCTCGATTGGGTATTGAAAACTTAAAAAAATCCCCTCACGTGCTCGTACGTGCGCCTCCATATCACTAATATTGGTCCTCTCCCCATTTAGGGTGTAGTTTATCTCTCCCTTAGTAATCTGGTAGGAGGGGTGGCCAGCGATTGTTTTTCCGAGAGTGCTTTTACCACTGCCGTTAGGCCCCATGATCGCATGAACCTCACCTGGCTTGATGTTGAAATTGATGCCTTGTAGAATCTCATTTTGCTGCGTGGATACGTGTAAATTTTTAATCTCTAACATTTTCTCTCTATCCTTATTCTTAAATTACCCAATACTATTTTCTAATTTCATCTCAAGAAGTTTGACCGCTTCGACTGAGAACTCAAGTGGAAGTTTTTTAAATACTTCGCTACAGAAACCATTAACGATCATGCCAATTGCCTGCTCCATATCCAGCCCTCTGGACTGTAAATAGAAGAGTTGGTCAGCACTTATTTTGGAGGTAGATGCCTCATGCTCTACCGTCGCACTGCTATTTTTTACATTAATATAGGGGAAGGTTCCGGCCCGTGAGCGATCTCCTACCAACATAGAGTCGCACTGGGAGTAGTTACGCGCATTCTGGGCACTCGGCTTAATCTCAACTAGACCGCGATAAGAGTTGTTGGACTCTTCAGCCGAGATCCCTTTGGAGATAATAGTGCTGCGACTATTCTTCCCGATATGAACCATCTTCGTTCCCGTATCTGCTTGCATCTGATTGTTGGTTAATGCAACTGAGTAGAAGGCACCATAAGAGTTGTCGCCAATTAGGTTACACCCTGGGTACTTCCAGGTGATGGCAGAGCCCGCCTCAACTTGTGTCCAGGATATCTTAGAGGAGTCACCGAGGCAGTTGCCACGTTTAGTGACAAAATTATAGATACCGCCACGCCCTTTACTATCTCCAGCTTACCAATTTTGTACGGTCGAGTAGCGAATTTCTGCTCGATCTAATGCTACTAACTCCACAATCGCAGCGTGCAGTTGGTTCTCATCCCTTTGAGGAGCGGTACACCCCTCAAGATAGTTACAGAAACTGTCATCGTCAGCGATGACTAGAGTACGCTCAAATTGGCCGCTCTCCATGGCATTGATTCTAAAGTAGGTAGACAGATCAATTGGGCACTTTAGCCCTTTGGGGATATAGACAAAGGAGCCGTCACTAAATACTGCTGAATTTAAGGCCGCATAAAAGTTATCACTATAGGGGACTACTTTACCTAGATAGCGTTTGACCAGTGCCGGATGTCTCTTAACCGCTTCAGAGATGGAGCAGAAAATAACTCCTAACTCCTCTAACTCTTTTTGGTGGGTGGTGCCGACAGAGACACTATCAAATACTGCATCGACTGCAACGCCTGAGATTCGTTTCTGCTCATTTAACGGGATTCCTAGCTTTTCAAAAGTGGCGATTAGTTCAGGGTCGACCTCATCCAAACTATCTTTTACCTTCTTCTGTTTGGGAGCAGAGTAGTAGTAGAGATTTTGAAAATCGATAGCGGGAATATTGAGATTGGCCCAATCTGGTGGCGCTAGAGTCAACCAGTGACGAAAAGCTTTTAGACGGTAATCTAAGAGCCAGTCAGGCTCCTCTTTTTTTTCAGAAAGCAGGCGAACAATATTTTCATTTAACCCTTTGGGGAAATCCTCGGTAGCGATATCAGTGTAGAAACCATACTTGTAATCTTCTTGTTGATTCTTACTATTCAACTAAAACTCCTGACTATTGATCACTCAATAGTTCTTTTAGGGTTAGGTTATCTAGATATTGGTTGACCCTGCCTTGCACTCTCTCTAATGGACTAATAATGTTGCAGTTGCCTTGAAGTGCACACTTACCACTGGATGTTAGACAGCTATTACCTTTGCCATCACCCTCAAGCATTAGATGTAGAGTTAAAAAACTGGTCTGTCCTAGGTCACCATTAAGAGTGTAGCCACCCTTTACCCCTTGGACAGACTTGAGGAGTTGACCTGAATTCATCACCTGCATTACTTTGGCGATAGTGTCAAAAGGGATCTTAAAATACTGGCATAGCTCTCTCGCCGAGGTTCGCTCATCATTTGGCCGATCACTCATATATTTGAGGGCCATCAATGCATACTCTACTTTCCGACTAATCTTTAACACCCTAGGGTTCCCTCATGATATTAATTGGTTGTACCTGTTAAACTAGCTATAACTAAAAAGGGGGCAAAAATAAACCTATTTCTTCAAAAACAGGTAAAAAAATGACTTATTTAATAAATAGAGGGCAAAAATACCTAACTTTTTCGGTCGGGTATCCGATACGAAGTTAGATGCCAAGATCTTTTGGTTAAACCAATGGGAGAGGGCAGCTAAAACAGCAATTTCACCATAAAGGGGGTAGACAAGATGAAAAGGGGTATTTTGATTATTGTAGTCATGGGCATGGCCATTATCTCGACGGCACTTCTTGCTAAACGGAGTTTTGATGACGGTCTATATCTTGCCTACAATGTTAAGGCAGAAGGTTCGCTACCGGTGGATCAAAGTGCTGCGACTGCAGCGCAGCCTTCGGTGGCCAAGTATCAGCACCAACCGTTTGATTATGGAGTTGATGTCACACATGTCGATTACGAGACAAAGAAAATGTTGATCGATACTAAGCTTAAGGGAGAGAGAATAAGACAGCAGGCTCAATGGGAGGCCAAAAAGGCAAGAGTGCTAGCTGACTTAGAGATTGAGAAGAGTCGGATGGAAGTTCATCTCTTTAAGCGTAGAGTGTTATTAATGGCAGAGTTGGAACAACAGCAGTATCAGAAAAGTGTGGCCAAGATCCGGCCAGCTTTTGTTCCCAAGAGCGCTTTGGTGCAAAAGCGCGAGATAGCGTCTGAGGACAGTGCGGATACTGGAGTGCAGTATCAGTACCCTAGGAATTATCAAGCGAAGCAAGGGCAAAATGGTTACCAATGGAAAGCGACGAATCAGCTAAATAAGAAGAAAGAAGATACTCCCTATGGTTTTGATTTTCATCCTGGCGGTTATTAGCCAGTAAATAGGGTAGTCGTATGAAATAGTTATACGAATACCAGTGCCATCATCAATAAACAGGGCGAAAGTTGGTCATCTGCAAGGACTGCTTTCGCTCTGTTTTATTTTGATAGTATCTTTGGGAATACTACCTCTCCAACTCTGCTAATGACTCTTTTATCGCATCTGCTGCTTGGGCCAGATCTTGATCTGTATGTCGATAGGCGATATAGCCATGATGAAAAGGCTGTAGGAAGACTTTGCGCCGAATCACCCCGGTGTAGAATTTTGTACGATGCTCTTTGTATTTGCGCTCTTTATCCTTGTGAAAGCTGATAAATGGCATCCAGGGAGCACCTGAAAGCGAGCAGTCGATTCCACTCTGGTCGATAATCTTGGTAAGCTGTTGACCTAACTGTTCCCCCTTTTTGCGAATCACTCCCAAGACGTCATCACGTTCCATAATTTCAATGGTCTTAAGCGCTGCAACCAGCGCATCACTATTGGGAAAAAAAGTTGAGCTCAGAAAAACTTTACTCTTAAGTACATCCATTATCTCCGCTTTACCGGTAACGGCCCCGACGGGATAGCCATTGCCCATTGCCTTACCAAAGACCGCCAAATCCGGGGTTACACCAAATTCGCTCTGACCACCCCCGATGTTCAGCCGAAATCCGGTGCGAATCTCATCGAAGATTAAAACGGTCTCGTGTTGATTGCACAGCTTGCGTACTTCCTCAAGAAAACCTGGTTTAGGCATCTCAACGGGCGCGGCCAGTGGATGGCCCAGGGGGGTCATAATGATGCCGGCCACATCTCCTTGGAATTTTTCTAATAGCTGCTTGATCCCTTCTAGATCATTATAGCGAAATTCATGAACATCCTCGTACAGCTTTTCTGGAATCCCGCCTTTTACTTCGACACACCAGTCGTGCCATCCGTGGTAGCCACAGCGTAGGATATGCTTCTTCTCGGTAAATCCTCGGGCGACTCTAACCGCACAAGTGGTGGCATCAGATCCAGTTTTAACAAAGACCACCTTTTCACAACAAGGGATAAGCTCTACCATTTTACGGGCCAGGCGATTCTGTACCTCTTGGGTTAAAGACATGCAAAACCCTTTGGTACTAATCTGCTGATAGGCTGCCTGATCGATCTCATCCTCTTGGTGGCCAATAATAATTGGGCCATAGGCGCAGAGCATATCGACATATTCATTACCATCTACATCGACTACTCGTCCCCCTTTGGCATGGTCAAAGAAGATCGGGTACTCTCCCTCAACAAAATTATAAGGGCGTCTAATCCCTAATATCGCTCCGGGAATTACCTGTTGAGCCTGTTCATATAGTTCAAAAGAGCGGGTAAGATTTAATTTATTGGCCATTATTAATCTCTCCTTAAGTTTTGTCGCTCAATACTACCACTAATGCTATAATGCGACTATTGAATAGAGGGTTTCTGACACTACAGGTTATAAAATTCTTCCCACAATACATATTTGCAGTGTTGACCAATAATCAGTTTGAACTACAATCTTCTTATATATGTTTAGATTAATTTTTTGTCTTGATTGGACAAGGGGGGAGTTGTGCAGAAATTGTCTATTAACTCATGGAAAAGTATTATAATTATCTGTCTATCAATGGTGGTGTATAATGTCACTTGGGGCAAGGCGCAGATCACCTATATTGGGTCCTCTACAGTGGGAAAATTTATGCATGATGCAGTCAAAATATATGACAAAGTATCATTTAAAATAGATACCAACCCAGAGAGTGGAGGTGGAGAGACGGCCACCGCTTTTGGTAAGTGTGATTTAGGAGGCGTTGCCAGAGATGTTAAGCCTAAAATTTTGAATAAAGGAGTTAAGAAATTTCTAATTGGTAGAGATGCTATTGGGGTCTGGGTCAATAAGAGTAACCCTGTGAGTGAACTCTCAATGGAGCAGCTAAGGAAGATCTTTTCTGGTTTGATTACCAATTGGGCAGAGGTCGGAGGAAATAATCAGAAAATTACCGTCTATATCGTTAATCCTCAATCTGCTACTAGAAAGGTTTTCAGTAAAGCGATTATGGGAAAGGGGAATTATGCAGGTAATATCCAGACGACATCTCCAGATCCGAAGGTAATTGATCGAGTCGCTGCAAACAGTGCTGGAATTGGTCAATTAAGCTTTGCTCTTGGCAACTCTCATCCCCAAGCCAGCTCAGTCAAGAAAATTAATATTGACGGTAAACTAGCTTCAGTCAATAACCCCGAGTATCAAATTACCCGGCCTCTCTACCTAATTACCAAGGGAGCACCACAGGGTAAGGTTAAAGCCTTTATTGATTGGTCCATCTCAGAAGCAGGCCAGAAGATTGTTAAGAAAAACTTTGTTGGTCGTTAGATCTAAAGTTTAAGTAGACGGGTAATAATCAAAGAGGCGACATCACTTGGCATGGTGCCGGCACCAAGTCCGGCATCATAACCAAGCTCAATTGCCAAAGCGTGAGAGATACGAGGGCCTCCGGCAATCAGTATAAAACGTTTCCGCAGTGACTCCGCCTCCAGCATCTCGATTAAGGACGTTAAATTTTTTAGGTGGATATCTTTTTGAGTAACTGTTTGAGAGACCAATATAGCATCAGCATCGATCTTGATTGCTTGAGCGATTAACTCTTCACAACTGACCTGGGCCCCTAGGTTGAGTGCTGTGATCTCAGGGTAGCGTTCTAATCCATAATTTCCATCAAAGCCTTTCATATTCATAATGGCATCAATTCCAACCGTATGGGCATCACTACCGATACTGGCACCTACTACCTTCAGTTGGCGCCCCAAGCTCTCCTTGATTATTTGATTAATTTGGTAGAAATCCATCGTTTGGTGTTTGAGAGTGTTACTTTTAACTTGGGAGTAGTCTATTGTTGGAATAGCACTAGCAAAGGCGACAAAGTAGGTAAAGCCAGGGGCGATCGCTTTGCGGTGGACCACTTCAATATTTTCTAGGTTTAGTTTGGATAGATAGGTGATTGCTCCTTGATGTGCCCGATCACAACACTCAACTGGCAGGGTAAAGGCAAGTTGTATCCGACCATCGTTGAGGGTATCACCATAGGGCTTGATAAATTCTTGTTCCACCTTAACACACTCCAATAGCTTGTGAGTTAGATCCTAGTCTGTATAAAAGCAAATTATCACCTAGTTGCAGGGATTTACCAAGTGACAAAGTGTCATTGGGGGGGCGATTGGGAACCTTTGATCTATTGTCAGGGTAAAATGGCACAGGGAAATTGTCTGCTATTGGTGGCGGCGAGTAAGTTAGAGAGGGGGTCAAGTAACGTAGGGTATACACCGATTAGTCTGTTGGATTATTAGGTTTGACAAGTAACTGATTTACAAGCGAGATGTGCAATGGATCAACGTTGGAGTATCAAGCGAAAGCGGCTTATTATCTATCCTGCCTTCCAAGCAAAATTCATTGGATATATGGTGATTCCAATCATTCTACAAGCGATCATTAGTTTTTTTGCAGTCTATCTGTTTGTTGGCCGGTTTGAACAGTTAGGAGTAGAGGTAGGGTTACCTAAGGATCATATATTCTTTGCATTTATGGATCTGCAACAACGCTATCTGTTAATTGCCTACTTAATCAGTGCAACAATTATAAGTATACTTTTGGGCATTGTGGGACTCTATCTTTCCCACCGGGTGGCAGGTCCTATCTATCGGTTGCGAGAGAGCCTGCGTGATATGAATCAGAAAGATACTTTACATTCCATCACCTTTAGAAAAAATGACTTCTTTCATGATCTCTTACCTATATTTAATCGGCATATAGAGGTCGTTAAGAGCAAAATTGAATGTCGCAATTCAGACAAGGAGTAGCTGGTGCAATTGCGGCTGCTGTTACTAACCATTTTTATCATGATTGTTGGATCATTAGCTTCATATTATCTACTAATTGAAGAGGACTCCTTGTTGACTATTGCACAGAGTGATCTACTGATAGAACCTACTGCTACTGTTGGAAATTCTTATCAAGAGAGACAGCTTAATTACAAAAACATCTTGAAATCAGAGAAATTCAAGGATGCATTAAATAGAGTAGTGGCGAAAAGTAGAAACTCCTCGGAAGAGCTATCTATGGAGCAACTTATCTCAACTGCTGAAGGGCATCTAGACCGTGCAGACCGTTCAGCACTTGAGTTAGAACTGGCAATGGTATTTGATGGTAGTAAGCCTTATGATAAGATGTTGGAACGGATGATTATCGCCTCTGCATACTATGATTCGATTCCGGACCTACAATCAATGGTATCTAGTTACATAGTTGAGCTACATAAAAAACCCACTATCGCGTTTGACAATATCGAAGATGCTCTATTGGATCTGTCACTGGATAATTTTCCGCAAGACCGGGCCGACTTTATAAAGATAGCGACAGCGCTACCTGGTATGAAAGCGCGTGGTGCAAGATTGGCGATGCAAGAGTTAAAACGTTTTAACTATCCTGCTTTGACATCAGAAGTAGATCATTTAACTAGTCAAGAGAGAGAGCTACTATTTTCTACTGATCTACAGATGTTGTCCTTGTTAGATACCTTCTCTGTCTACTTGGAAAATTCATCTCAAACAGATGATAAAGTATTTAACCAGGCCGTAGAGTTGATTATTTCACAACAAAATCAGCAGTTAAGAGAGAAATTTGCTGGCCAGTACTCCTATCACTATCCCAAGTGGAGGGAGCGTTTAGAGCAGGCACTAATGACGCAAAAACAGTACGCTAGAGAGATGCCTAATAATGATGGCAAGAGACTTTAAGCGAAGGGGGCCAAGCCCTCAACAGTAGTGGAATTAAATCAGCGAGTTAAGACTATTATGGGGAATGCTTTGGTTGGTTATATGTAGAGGGTATACAATGAATTTATCAGAAATTTTAACATTTATTAGTCAGATAGTTATTAATATTAGGTGATGTTATTTAAGGAGATAATAATGAAAATTTGGATCTACTCACTTTCGTTTATGTTACTGCTGGTCTCTTTTGTATCTTCTTCATTTGCTAAGGGTAAGCACAAGCACTTTGCAAGAAGTGATAAAAGGTGTCGTGTTGAAGTTGCTTCAAAACATACAGATCTTCTTGAGCTAAGCTACTGGAGTAAGGGGGGAGAGCGAAAACTTAACCGCAAGTGTCTCCGACGTCACCGTTTTAATCATAAAGCGGTAAAAAAATATATGGGCTGCTCTGTTAGTGAGAGTGATTATCAAGGAACTCTGGACGATATTGCTACTGCGAACTCCGCAAATGTTGTTGTAGACACCACTCCCGTTGACACTGATCTCGCCGTAGAAGTAAGATCTAGGGCCTCTCGTGATGGTACAGTTACACGTCCTCCGGTTGATCAGGATGTTGTAACAGTGGTAACACCGGTTGGCCCCCCACGTACAAGTAAGTGGGAAGCAGGGAAAATCTATTATCAAATTGATCCTAGTCTAGCTCCTCGAAATGTGGAGAGAGTTAGAAATGCTATGTTAGAGATTAGCAGTGAGACTAACTTAAGCTTTATCCCAAAAAATAGTGATAACTCTGATTATCTCCTGATCGTTAGTCGGGGCGATGGTTGTTTCTCTAAAGTGGGCAAAATTGGTGGAGAGCAAGAGTTAAATTTAGGCAAAGGTTGCTTTAAGTCACATTTGATTCTTCATCAACTCCTTCATGCTGCTGGATTATGGCATGAACAGTCTCGATGTGACCGGGATCAATATATCAAGATTAAGTGGGATAATATTCTGACGGATAAAGTGGACAACTTTAATCGCCGTTGCGCTACACTAGATGAGTGTCAGGGGGATCTTCACTGTGTTGTTGAGGAGGGGGTACAGTCAGATCTACCATACGACCGCCGATCAATTATGCACTATGGAAAGCATTACTTCTCTAACCACAAGGGTAAAAAAGTCCTTTACTCTACCAGTAAAAAAAGACGTCAGCGTAAGGTTGGGCCAAAACATCACCTTAGTGCAACAGATATTGAGCGGGTGAATTTGGCCTATCCGCTAGATTAAATGTTACAGGGCCAATGACGGTAGTTTATCTTTGATGGTATTCATAATTGGATTGCGATAGCGATTTGATTTTGCAAAGAGACCGTCGGCCCCTTTCCCATCCATCTCTCCACGTTTGATATCAGCAAAACGCCCCTTGCTTATGGCAGCCATTAACCCCTCATCCACAATATCCATTAGCAGTTGTTCTGTCTTATCTAGAACTTCGCAAGCAAAAGTTGTTATCTTACCACCCTTTTTATACTCTAGTTCGTCTTCAAGTCCACGGCAGCTATTAAAGACGTAGTTGATACTGCTTAAGGCTTGGTAGCGATCCTGCATAAAAGGGGTATGAATTGCCTCGGTGGGCATCCCCGCCAGGTGGATACCTTGACCGGTGGTAATGGAGGCCAGGTTAAACATGGTATCCATGGCATGGGAGAAAAAGATATCACTACTTTTGTGTTTGGTCGGAGGCATATATTTTAGTGGGGCATGGGGAAATAGCTCTCGGGCCAAAAGAGCATGGGCCAACTCGCGCAAGAAGCCTCCTTCAATACTAGGATTGATCTCAAAGGCATGGCCGAGGCCAAGTTGGTCATCTTCAAGTAGTGCAGCCTTGCCCATCGCTTGATTAATTAGCTGTGAGGTGGTCACGGTGTGGGCACTCTCTATCGCATCTGCAGTTGTTAAATAGTTATCCTCTCCTGTGTTGATAATAATCCCAGTTCGTGAGCAGATCAGCCTGCTCATATGTTGGTCAACAAAGGTGCGCTTCATATTGATATCACGAAAGAGAATGCCATACATAGAGTCGTTCAGTAGCATGTCTAGCTCCTCCATCGCAGCACAGGCGGCAATTTCAGGCATACATAAACCTGAGGAGTAGTTAACTAGACCAATATATCTCTGTTGTTGATCAGAGGCGGAATCTAAAGCCTGACGCATAATTTTAAAGTTCTCCTGGGTGGCATAAGTACCACCAAAACCTTCAGTAGTTGCACCATGTGGAACATAGTCCAGTAGTGACTGGGCGGTAGAGCGGATAACGGCGATCAGGTCGGCACCCTCTTGTGCCGCCGCCTTCGCCTGGGTACGATCCTCATAGATATTACCGGTTGCAACGATTAGATAGCGTAGAGGAGTAATTGGCGCCGGTAGCTCTTGACGTTTTTTTTCTCGATTAATTCGGCAGCGATCCAACCTCTGCATTGCGGTCATCGTTAGACGTGCTTCCATCTCGATTACCTCTGGAGAGTTAATATCACTTTTGGAGTCAAAGGCAATACTCCCTGCTAGTAGCATTTTTACTGTGGTCATAACATCTCGACCACTTTTTATCATTGCGGCCGCAAAGTGAGGGGAGATACCATCATTTATTGCACCACACTCAGATAGCTTCTCTATCAGACGATTGACAATGGGGAAATCTCCATCACAGACTCCGTCAACTCCATATAAACGTAACAGTGAACGTTCAACCGAAAAGGTAGAGTGCTGCTCAATCATCAACTCAATTGGATCAGAGATCTTACTTGCAAGCAGACGAACTCTCTCGATCTGTTTAGTATCTAAATTTAGCTTTGTCATAACGATACCTATGTTTCCGTTTTATTTTGCTCCCAATTGGAGAGTGTTTTTAAAATTCTATTTTTTACCGTTGTGGGTAGATGGGCAGAGTTGGCGGCAATGGTCAGAGAGTCAATTTGCTGTGTCTGCAGCGCGGCCTGTAATTTGTTGGGGGAGATGTCTAAGGGAGTGAATTGTTGATCAATTTGTAGTAGTTGATCTAGATCATGGTGGAGGACTTCCGGGATGTGAGTGGTGGCGAGTAAAACTCCCCCCTGATCACAAATCTCCTGACGTAGTGCTTTGATTAAGACCTTTGCAACAGTTGTGGTGGTTGAGGAAAGCAACTCATCGACCAGTATTATACCGTTTTTCTTAAGGCCGAGGCCAAGAGCTTGTAGTTCACAGGCCAAGGCGGACTCTCCCTTACCAACGCTGCCCGAGCTGTTAAGAATAAGCTGCAAAGATGAGGGGTAGGGAGTTGTAAACTCTTTTGCCGGCAGAGGAAGTCCCATCTGGATTAGGGTTAGATGGAAGTAGAGCGTTCGTAGCACGGTACTTTTACCTGCCATATTCGCCCCTGTTAGTAACGAGGTTGCCCGATTAAGCTTTAGAGTGAGCGGAACATACTCGCTGGCCGTTTTCTGTTGCAAAATTGGCAGGATCGCCTCCTTGATCTTCCAGCTCTTCTCTGCTGAAAGTTGATGGTGACAAAAGGTCGGCCAGATGAGTTTATCTTTTAACTTGGTGTTAAGCAGCAGATAGTGGAAACTGCGCTTTACTCGAAGTTGGTAGTAATTTTCCAGTGCTGGCCGCTTGGGGCGAACGGTGGTGATAATTTTCTCAATATTGCTTGCTGCCAGTAACGCTAACTCCTTTTGGACTCTCTCTTTTTGTTCAATTAACTCCAACAGTTGTGCTGTCAGTTTTAACGTGACGGTGATACTTCCAGCTTGCTTGGTCACAACTTCTAGTCGCAGCGATTTCTCTATCTCAGCTAGCTTGGGATGATCGATAGGAAGCTCTTTGGGATAGGGATAGAGCATCTCCAGTTGATGTTGCTTGAATACCTGTTGCTCCAGTTGGGATAGCTCGGTTGAAATCTCTTTTGTTAGTTGTTTGGTCTTGGCAACTAGTATCTCTTCTTGGGCCGAGAGCTGCAAAGAGGTCGCACCACTACTTGAAATAGATAGATTATTTTCCAAAAGCTTAACTAGCAGAGGGATAAAGTTGGATTGACCTTCGGGGAGTATTGGGTCAATCAACTCTAAACTCGATGCCGCCTTTAAAAAATGGTGAAGCGTGAAGAGATGGTCGCTGCGTAGACCACTATCGAGATGGGCAAAAAAATCATTCATAGTCGGCAGTTGAGATGAGATCTCCAGAAGTTTGCTAAGATCACCTTCCTCTGTGGTCTTATTGGCCAACCTATTTTCAAGTTGACCAATTTCATCGTAATGAAGAATGGCATCTCTCTTGTCCATCTTCTCAATTTGATAACCATCCAAGATGGGAATTAGGTGGTTGAAACGTGCCAGATAGTTAGAAAATCCCAGACGTTTAAACTCTGTTAGTTGGAACTGGTGATGGTTATAACTTAATTGCATTTGGGTTATCCCGAAATATGTTAAAAAGATTAATCCTTTTCTCCCAAGGGAGATCATAGTGCAAAAAGTTCTGTTGTTTAATAAAAATCATCTCTAAATTAGCAGGGTGAAGCAGCGTTAGAGAGAGATCTCTGATTGGTGGGGTGAGTTGGGCCGGACAAAAACAGGTGAAATTATCTAAAACGACATCAATCCATTCACCATGGCCGGTGATCAAGAGGGCCAGTGAAGTCGTTAAGGCCCCATTTAAGTAGAGGGTAAACTTAATCCCCGATTCTACACGACGATTTATTTCAAAGGTTAATTGCTGGTTATATATAGTTGGCATTGTACTATGGTATGTAAGGCTAGAATTACGTTCAATGATCAATACTGTTGCTTGGTGATGGGAGGCAAGCTCTACTTGGATGCAATTGGCCAACTCGTCGCTGGTAGCAGACAAATTCATTGCATAAAGTTGCACCATTGCCCGTATATTGGTCGCCAGTGTGGAGGTTGGGAGTGGTAGTGAACAGTAGATGCGATCACTTACCTGTGGGTGGGCAATAAAATGGCGATCAATTGAACCATCTAGTAGTAGATGATCCAGTGTTAGTGACAGCTTAGTTAGCTGCTGTTTTAGAAGTAGTGCCTCACTTCGGTCATTCGGCCCTTCCAGTACGATCGAGAGATCAACTAAGGCTTGGCCGATGACTAAAGGAGAGGGAGAGCTGGGGAGGAGCGCGTGGGTAGAGTAGAGATTAGATACTGTCGCTAACCAGTTTCCGCGAGTAATAAAGATTGAACCTCTCTTGATGGTGATATTCGGTTTTGCCCGACCACTTAACTGGTCAAACTCCTCCCCGTTAACTCCGACCGAGGTAAGGGCAATATTACTGGCTTGGACGCTTTTGAGTAATTTTAGATAGAGGTAGTTAAATGCTGTAGTCTTACCGGCATTTTTTTCCAAACCAATAAACGCAAAGGTCTTCATCATGGGTCTTGGCTGAGTGCCTAGACGTACTGCTGCTCAAACATTGCCCGCAACTTTTTATGTTTGCGAACGATGTCTAGGGCGATCATATCATGATTGGGAGCATAGCCATTCCCAATGATTAGGGTGGCATCAGACCCAATCCCTTCTGCTCCTAGAGCTGCCTTGGTGAAACTGGTGGCCATGGTGAAAAAATAGACGGTGCCACTATTTTTAGCTGTCATAATTGAGGACATCTCAGTGTTTTCTACCGGGGCACAGTTGATTACTAAATCGGCCATCTCGCCGTTAGTCACTTCACTTACTGCCTTCTGACATGCAACTGGATCACAGGCATCTACCTGCAGAATCTCATCACAGAGGTCTAGTGCACGAATACGTTTGCAACCTCTCTCTGATGGTTGGATCGCAATCAGTTTGCCACTCTTGCCTAAAATATCTCTGGCAACGGCAGTACAGATCGATCCAGACTTGCCGCCAGCTCCAATCACCACAACATTTTGCCCTGGACTTATCAGACGCAACGCTTGGGCGGGGGCCCCGGCCACATCGAGCACCGCTAGTGCCAGTGTACTATCAAAGTCGGAGGGGATTTTTGCCAATACCCCTGAAGCAAAGAGAATGGCATGTCCCTTGATTTTAACTTGATCACGTTCAGGGAAAATTTCAATGATCTCTTCAATCATCAAAGGTGTAAGGGATAGGGATACTAGGGACGCAATCTGATCTCCAACTTGTAAACCTTTCTCATTGGGGTAGCTCTCTCCAATCTCCTTAATTTTGCCCAGTAGCATACCGCCAGAACCGGTTACTGGGTTTTGTTGTTTCCCTCTTTCGCCAACAATCGAGAGAATGGTGTTCCCGACCGCCTGTAGGTCTCCACCACAGGCATCATTAATTTGGCGGAAAGAGGCCGCATCGATATTTAGTATATCAACTTCGATCAAGATCTCATTGTCATGAATCGGGAGAGAGTTATCGATTTTTTCCGCACTTTGCGGGAGAGAACCGACAGGGGAGATAACACGATGAGTTCCGTATCGACATGGTTTAGTCATGATCAAGCTCCTTGAAAAAACACTAATGAGAGAGTGACAGTATACTTATTTATGAATATGCTGTCACTCTATGGAGAAGGAGTTTTGGCTAAATAGATGGGAAGAGGGGAGAATTGGATTCCATCGGGATGGCACTCACCCCCTAATGGAGCGCTGCACATCAATATTAACTCCAGGTCAAACTGTTCTTTTGCCTCTTTGCGGTAAGAGCCTTGATATGGTGGCAATGCTGGAGCAGGGTTTTGACGTCGTTGGAGTGGAGATCGCAACTTTGGCGATCGAAGATTTTTTTTCCGAATCACAAATTAAGTATCATCAGTTATCACGGCCACCATTTGAGATCTATCAAGGTGTTGATGATCAAGTCACTCTCTATCAAGGGGATTTCTTCTCTTTTAATGCCAGTATCTATTCTGGAGGGGTCGATCTGATCTATGACCGTGCAGGTCTGATTGCACTTCCTCCTGCGATGCGCCGTCGCTATATCGCTCATATTTGTAGCTTATTGAATAGCTATCCTGATGCCAGCTACATGTTAATCTGTTTAGAGATTGATGATCGAGTAGTTGCTGACGGGCCACCCTTTACCGTTACTCATCAAGAGCTGACCGACGGATTCTCCTGTCACTCAATTGAAATACTGAGTGAACTTAAGCTACCCTTAAGTAAGGGTGGACCTGAGAATGCTCTTCAGCGACTCTACAAAATTGTCCGTTAGGGTGGTCTAGTTAGGCTTTTTTACCTCTTTGGGTAAGCCTTTAAGACCTGCAACCGCCACTTTAAACCCCTGCTGCAGCATCAACTCTTCAGCTCGAATGAGTGGGTTATAGTTTTGTAGGTTACGTTCTCCGTTAGGGGCCCCTGCTTTAAACCAGGTCCGACGAGAGCAAACCCCGTAGATTAGTGGTAGATAGGGGAGGAACTCGGATGATCCTTCTGTTGAGCGATGAGAGAAAAAGGCGGAAAAGCCTCCGTTGGCAATATTGTCTAACGCCTCTTTCAGTGAGCCGACTCCCATTGCTTTTAAATCACGCATAACTTGCGCCAGATCTTTCCTGGCAATTAAAAATTCTTCAACCTTTTTTACATCTGCCAGTCCCAAGACGATCTCTGTCGCTAGACAGGTTTCGGTAAAGGTTCCAGCCTGGTTTAGTTTAATTAGTACTGAGTTTCCGGCACGTTTATCTCGGTGCGGAGAGGCAAGAAATGGGATGATAAAACGCATTTGAGTTACTGCAGCATCATCTAGTACGACTTGGACCCGATCGCCATACTGGGCCGTCATCATTCGATGGGCCTCAATATCATGTTCACTACCTGGGTCCTCCATCGTAACAAAGTTGGGTGAAAAATTAACGACACTGCCGTTAAATTTAATTAGCTGCTTTCTACTCTTAATGCCCTTTTTGGAAAAGCGCATCTCATATTGTCCCTTTTCAATCATGGAACGATCTTTTTGCAGTTCAGAAAATGCATTATCAGTGCCCATTGCCCAGTCACTATCTTTAAGCTTTAGCTGTTTGGCACACTCCTTAATTCTGGTTAGACCCTCAAAGTTATCTTTGACCGGAAAAACAAAGCCACGCTCCTTAGCTGTACCGGTGGGCTTCCCATCGCGAACTAGATTTTTTTCAAATTGGCGAAAAAACTCAACCCCAGTTTGTAGAACTTTTTTGACGGTGCGATCTTTCATTGAAAAGAAGAACATCTCTTGAATATCCTGCTTGGTGCCAGGAACATGCTCCCCGCCACAGACCATATTAAAAGCGATGTTGGGAAAGTAGAAATTTTTTGGACCTCTGGTGGGGGCCAGTAGTTGCCATGGTTCATATCCTGAAGCTTTAAGTAGCACTTGAAATAGGGTGGTCGAAGCTGCAAGACAGGCATTGCCGCCCCAGCGTTTTTTATTGGGGCCTGCATGTTTAACTAACTCTAGGTCAAAGCGATAAACGGCATTCAAGATATCTATGGGCTTGTTGATTGTAACTTTTTTAGGCAATAGAGGGGCAATGTTTTTCTCCATCGAACGGATTGCTTTGGGGTTAGGAATATAGATCGCTTCCGCTTCGCCATCGGAGGTACCTTTTGCAATGCCGTTGCGTTCGGTAATGATAAAGCTATCTTTACCTCGTTTGACTCTGGCGGTGATCTCTCCTTCTAGAGTAAAAGCAGCGTAGGATGAGAGAATCTCTCTACCTTTGAGTTTAAAGTTAGTGACCACTGTTGGTGTGACCATAGCACTCTCCTTGATAGTTTAGGTTACTTTTACAGATCAAGATACCCGACAGTTTTGCTTGACCAGTTATTTGAAATGTCGAAGATGTCAATCGTAGCACTTAAGGTCAATAATAACTAGCAATATTGTAGCTTGAGGATGTTTGTGGTGCAGCTTGCTAGATATTTTAACTAAAGATAAAATCTAGCTATCAAATAGTTTTTGCGTTGTTTATAGGAGGTATCAGAAGATGGGGTTCCGGATATTGGTTGTTGATAGCGATGATGATTTCCGTGACCTACTTAGTGATTACTTAAAGGAGGTTTTCACTGATTCAGAGCTAATTTTTGCTGCTAGTGGTGAACAAGCTATCCTACGATTAGGAGATGGATCAGAAGAGAGTTTCGACCTAATCCTATCGGAGTACCATATGCCCAATGGCACTGGAGGTGCACTTTTTACCCACCTACAGACAAAAGTTCAGGGCCCCCCCCCATTTGTTCTAATCACCAACTCTTCCTTAGATCAATTGGATGAGTTTAAAGACTATCCCGTCAAGCTATCCCACGGATATCTACAAAAACCGGTAGTGTTAAAGGATCTGGCCAGCAAGCTAGCGGAGGTACTTGGGGAGCAGTATCAGCAATTGGCAAAAGAGCCGACAACAGTAAACCAAGAGCGCTATCAACGAGTATCCATCATTCAACTATATCGCTTGAGAGAGGTGGTTTGTGATGTCTATTTAAAACTCTCTGCCGGTAAGATGATTAAGATTTTCAATCAAGGTACCACTTACTCCTGTAGTGATTTGGATAAATATTGTGATAAAGGGGTGGACTATCTATATGTTGCTGAGCAGGACTTTGATAGCTACTACGCATCCTATCTTGCTAGCCAGTATATGATAGAGCAGAGTGAGCTATCAGCGGAGCAGCTGCCTGATGCAGTAGCGAGTTCGTTAAAGGCTGTTCGTGGTATGATTCACTCGGTGGGGGTGACTCCGCGAGTAGAGAGATTGGTGGTTAAAAGTATTGAGCATATCGAGCATCAAGTTGATGCTGATCAGAAGATTAGTCAGATGCTAAACTCGCTGCGTAGTCGTAATGACTACCTTGCCGATCATAGTTACCTGATGGCATTTTTAACCAGTGCGGTCTGCCGAGAGATGGATTGGGCTTCCAATGAGACTCAGCAGAAGTTAGCATATGCCTCCCTGCTTCATGATGCCTTATTGGTGGATATAACAATGGCCACCGAGTTGGAGATGGACCTAGCAGCTAAAATCGATGTCACCCAAGATGAGCGCAGTGAGTTTCGCAAGCACCCCTACCTGATGGCAAACCTAATTACTCAAAGTGACACTATCCCAGAAAATGTTAGCTCAATTATTGCTAACCACCATGAGATGCCAGATGGTTCTGGCTATCCTCGAGGATTGAGGGCGGATCAGGTCTCGCAAATGGATGCCCTGTTTATTGTCGTTCACTGTTTTGTTGATCAGTTCTACAAAGCAGATCTTGATCAGGGTGCTTTAAAGGGAATTGCTCACTTACTAGAAGTTCTATTTAATCAAGGCCACTATAAATCCCCCATGGTGGGGCTACTACAGGTGCTAGGGAAACGACTCTTCTAGCGGCAGATCTCAATTCTGGTTCCAGCTTCCACCAGTTCCCAGATCTCTTCGATCTCTTGATCATTAACGGCGATACATCCGTTAGTCCAGTTCTTCTCGGGATGATTAACAAACATTCGCTGCCACCAAGGATTGGGGAGACCATGAATCATAATATCACCACCAGGAGAGACACCATGCTCTTCCGCATACGCCTCATCCGCTGCGTTAGGGTAGTCAACGGCCAAAGATAGATGGTACTTACTATTTGGATTCTTATACTCGATTAAATAGTTACCTTCTGGAGTTCGCTCATCTCCCTGTTGGCGCTTATGCCCTTGAGGACTCGCTCCCATCGCAATTTTGTAGCTACGTATCGCTTGGTCTCCCTGTAATAGGTAGAGTAGGCGACGGCCCTTATCGACAACAATCTGATCAACCGGTTGATCTTCAATTATCTGACCAACAGGATTTTGGGCAAAGCTTGCCAGTTGGTGGCAAAAGGAGTCTGGCGGTAGTGTCTCTCCAGGGGGGGGAGTCTTAGGCCGTCTGCTACCTAGCGCCAAGAGGGCTTGTGATACTAGTAATAACATAACGATAACTACAATTTTCCAGCTGGCCACTTTTAGTAACATAGTGTTCTCCTTACTTATTTACTCATCTGAATAGATCGGATCTTCTTTAGGGATACTTTATCTTTGGGCCGGCCAATTGTAATATTTAGTAAATAAGAGAGAATACAATTAGATATTATATAGCAGTTCTCTTAGGGGGACTAAAATGGTCGGAGAAATAAGAGCGATATATCTTAGGCGGATTGCGGATCTGATCTTTTATATGTTGTTTCTCTTTTTAGCACTATCAGCACTGATCTTCTATCAGACAATCACTACTATCAATCGCTATCGTGCAGTCGATAGTTGGCCCTATACTCAAGGGTGGGTGACAACCTCTAAAGTTATAAGTACTAAGGCTTCTAAAATTATCTATCGCTATCAAGTTGGTAATAATCTCTATCAGGGGAATCGCTTCAAATTTGTGGTGGTAGAGTCACTACCATGGAAAAAAACAGAGGCGATTAGGGAGCGTTTTACAGTGGGGCAAGAGGTGATAGTTTACTACTCACCAGTTCAAGAGAGCCTCTCGACTCTATCGACCAACCTGATTCCACTCTATGGTAGATTACTCTTCATGCCACTGGTAATCGCTTTAACCACTCTTTTATGGCGTGCTAGAAGAAAGAGGCATTAGTGTGTTTAATTAATGCCCGTTTTTCCAGACAAAAATATCTTCAGTGATATCTTGATCCATTGCTAACTGCATATTTTTTCCCTGAATAACATATGATGGATATTTTTGAGAAATTTTCAGCTTCACTCCTGGGGTGATTTGAAAGTTAAGCAGCTTTTCTAAACGTGAGTTAATGCCAGTATTAATGTAGGCAACTTTATAACTAACTCCCACCTTTGCCTTAGTCAGGGGGATGACAGCACTGGTAACTGAGTCTTCCTTCTTTTGACAACAATCTCCTGATGGAATGCTGGTTCCGTGGGGACAAAGTTTGGGATGTCCCAGTAGTGTACAGATACTTTCTACTAGCTCCGGGGCCAAAATATGTTCAAACTCACAAGCTCCCTTTTCCACCTCATCTGGCTTCATTCCTAAAACATCTGAAAGTAGTCTTTCTGCAAGGCGATGACAGCGCACAACCTGTTTCGCTTTGGCCTGGCCATCATCTGTCAGCTCGATATTTCCATCAGTGATCCGGAGTAGACTTATCTTTTCTAGCTTGTTCAAGGCTTCTAGACCAAAGTCATCTTCATCATGACGTTTAAAGCTATCAACATTTGCTTTGCCATGACTCTCTAATAGATGCCATACAATCTCTAAACACTCGTCAATATCCTGTCTTTTCATTTCATATCCCCTTATTGTAGCGTAACGATATTAATAACCAAGCATCGTCGCTAATTTAAAACTCCAGTTCACTGCGCCTCCGGTAAGAATTGACAACATTAAGATGGTCACCCGTAGCGCTAGTGCTTTGGGCAGATTAATCTGTTTAATGATCGCCATTAAGTTAGCAGCACATGGTCCAATCGAAGTCATTATAATCAAACTGACAATTACCTGGGTGTAGCTTAGTACACCATCATTAGTGAGAGAGAGCAGCTGTACCGCTCCTGCCTCCAACTTGACTAGACAGAGTAAAAAAGCATCGACAGTCTCAATTGGCAGGGAGAGGAAGGTGACAAAAACGGGGGTCAGTAGATGCTTAATCACCAGCAGTGCTCCCGATTTATCCAGTATGAAGAGTAGAAATGCTCCGGCCATAAAAAGTGGAGGAATCTCTATCATAAACCATTTCATGCGAAAGTAGAGTTTGAGCATTACATCTTTGACTCGTGGAAAGCGGATTGGGGGGATTTCGAGTATAAAATCTGTTTGATTATCATCTTTCTTTAAGAGCTTGTCTAGAGCAGTTCCAACAATAAATTCAGCTGTAATTAGTACTCCAAAAACAATTATAAAAGAGGAAAAAGAGTAGGAGGCCAAAATCCCTAAAATCAAACCCATTTGGGGGGAGCAGGGGATGGCAAAGCCAATTAAAAAGATGGCAATGTACCTCTCCCGTTTTGAATCTAGGATTTTGGTGGACAATGTCGCCATCGTCTTACAGCCAAAACCCAACATTAACGGTAACACCGATTGGCCACTTAGCCCCAGACGGCGGGTAAAACGGGAAGCCAGAATACAAAGGTTGGTAAAGTAACCAGAGTCCTCCATGATATTTAAGATCAAAAAGAACATAGTTAGAATCGGCATTGTTGTCGCCAGAGCATTTCCTAGTCCGGTAGAGAGGATGCCGTAACTTCCCACCAGAAACTCACGTAGAAAGTCGGAGCTAATTGTTGCACCTAACATCTCAAGCAGTGGCCCGACAATTGACTCTTCAAAAAATCCAACTAGAATGTTGGCGGCGAGCTTCCCCACCAGCAGGTAGGTAATGTAGAGTGCTACCGCCAAAATAGGCCAGCCCCAAATTGGATGGCGTGAGTAGCGGCCAATTTTTTCAGAGATACTGTTGGCACTAATTTTAGACTCTTTGATCACCTGTTCAATAATATGTTCAACCCAGACTGCACGGTCTTGCAGCATAATATTTCCCAAATTTAAGCTACTATTTTGATGTAATGCTTTCAAGGACTGTAAAACCTTGTTGACTAGATCATCACCATACTTTTTGGCGGCCCACTGTATTACATCTTTATCATTGGCGAGTAACAGTAGTTGCACACCTTTTGAGGGGGAAGGCGTATTGAAAATAGTAGAGATCGTATCTACTCCGTGCTCAATTACTCGCTTATATTTTACCACTTGAGCGGTATTTGGCATCAATCCCTCTTGATCTAAAGGGGATGAGCGATAACAGGTACTGATCTTGGCGGCCAGCTGACTAATCCCTTGGTCTTGGTTGGCGATTGTCTCAACCACCGGAACTCCTAATAGCTTTTCTAACGCTTCAGAATCAACCCACACCCCTTTTTTATGAGTCTCATCAGTAAAATTTAGCACTAGGATTAAAGGGATTCCTAGCTCCATCAATTGCGCAGTTAACAGTAATGACTTTTCCAATTTTGTTGAGTCTAAAGATTGAATAATTACATCCGGTGACTCTTGGATTAAAATATTTCGTGTTAGTAGCTCATCATCTGAGATGGCGGTTAGGGAGTTAAGGCCCGGAGTATCTGTTAACTGAAACTCCTCGCCATCAATCCGAAGATCAGCCTGGATGGTCTCGACAGTAGTATAAGGGTAGTTGGCAACAATAGAGTAGACCCCCTTTTTCTTGCCGGAGTAACCGTTGGCCAGTTTATTGAATAGGATACTCTTGCCCGTATTCGGGTTTCCTACAATGACAGCTTTTTTCCCCATATTGCCCACTGTTAGTTGTTGGTTGATAAATGTATGTATGGAATTATAGTCAATAGTGTTTAAAAAAATATATGATATTTCTCATATATTGGGATTTTGTCTAAAATATCTGGAACTGCTCAAATAGATAAAAAGAACCAACAAGCGGGGCGGAAACCAAAATGGTGACTATCTGCTATACAGACTCCTTGGGTTGGGTCGCTAGGGGAGAGCTCAATCTCTTTTGCAACAGGACAGGTGGCTGCCGCTAGGTAGGTATCTAGCCGACATTGGGCCGATGGATACCCTTCTAATGTGGTGGAGACCTCCTGTGCATCGGGAGTGTCAAATGCTAAAGAGCGACGAGAACGGCGGGCCCAATTTTGTAGTCTCGCAATCACCATACCGGCAGCGGCCGCTCGCTGACAGATCGCGGATTTTTGAGGTGAGGAAAAAACTTGATTGCAGCGACTTTTAACTAATGGGTCTATCTCCTGTTTAGCAATAAGTGCGACATTGTCGTCATTTTGGTAGAGTTTGCGTAGGCACTTTAAAGCCGAAAAGTAGTCAGCCTGTCCTTCAGTTGAGGCCCAGGACCACTGGGTTAGATAGTGGGGAGCTCCCCCTAAGTGGTGGCCAATCTCATGGCAGATAACGGCATCAAAGGCATCTTTGGTCATATGTTTGGTGCGGGCCAAACCTCCATTAACTGTGATGCTCCACTCTCCACCCTGTTGGGAAGAGCGAGCATTAATGATGCCGTCTGACCAGCGACGGATAAATGAGAACTCTACCTGCCGATGCTCAAACTCACCATTATAGAGGGAAGTGAATTGATCAAGACGTTGATGATACTCCACCTCACTCATGGTTGGAGTGCCTTTGTCGCTGGCATTGAGAGTAAAGGGAAAAAAGGCATTAGTCGGTTGCCAATGACTGGCCAGTAGGTGGCCAGCACTAAAGTTAGTCAGGAGTACAACTAGAGTGATTAGCACTATCTTCTCAATTGTAAGCATCAATTTGACTCCTTAATATTACTATATGGCCATGCGCGGCAAGAGATGATAGGTGATATTGGGCAGACAGTCAAATGTCAATCAGAGAAACGGCCACTTTAGCTATGGTAAATTTTGCTTATCCCTAATAGATGATAAATTATTGAATTTGAATACCGAGAAGTTTGCTATGAATGGTATTAGAATAGTGACACTAGTCACGGCCCTTAGCCTATTTATATCTACAGCTCTTTGGTCTTCAGATCAGATGATCAAGATGAAGGTCCGGGATAATCTATGTAATGACCTAAAAAGTGATAACAACAGTCAAGTTAGAATCCCTCATGATATACCTCTTGCCCAAGCCTATTGCAGTGATATAACGCGACTTGAGCTGGCACAGTCGAGTCTAGGGATTGGAATTTCGCAAAAAGGTGAGCAAGAGAAGCAGATCTATCTAAATCTTTCTAGGCCTAAAGATCTATTCAAAAGTGAATATGATGGTCTGCGTTTGGGGGAGCAACCGGATATTTTTAATGGTGAGGACTGCTCTACAGGTTCAGATCGTTCTGGCCACTCTCCATTCCGAGAAATTGCCATTAAAACTGCCTATCTAAATATATTAGCAATTGGAATGATGGGGGTAGTCTGGTCGCTGCCAGCAGAGGTTAGTCATTGGGATAAAGATGAAATTCGTCGTGCTCCTAATAAACCAAGTTTTCTTTTTAATAAGTGGAAGGACAATGTTACCAGCAAGCCGGTAATGGATAAAGATGGTTTTGCGGTTAACTATATTGGCCACCCTCTCTCTGGTTCAGCCTTCTATGTGCTGGCACGTGACTCCGGTTTAACCCCTCAAGAGTCTTTCATCTACTCGACATTAGTTTCGACACTATTTTGGGAGTATGGTTATGAGGCGGTCGCCGAGAAACCATCTATCCAAGATCTGATCATTACACCGGTTTTGGGGTCAATCTTGGGAGAGAACTTCTACCAGTGGAAGAGAGAAATTGAAGCTAATGGAGATGTGCTTTGGGGGTCCAAACATCTGGGGAGAGCGGCCAAAGTATTTCTTGATCCAGCGGGCTCGATGATTGCACCAATGCGCAGGGTGTTTGGTGAAAAAGCGGAGGTCTCTGTTGGCCCGATCTATCGAAATGTTGATGGGCGTAATCAGATTGCCTACAAGCTACAGGTTAAATTTTAAATAATATTAAAGTTGCTGCAGAGTTAGATGTTAGTGGCAAAGTTTTATCTTCGCAGATTCCTACACGAGCTATTTACCTGTTATGATGAGTAAATTTAAGTTGTAAGAGTTTATCAGAGAATAGGTCACGAAAAAATTCAGAATCAAGTTAAAATAGAGGCAATACAACGTTTGAAGCAGGAAATCGCCATGGAGGGTGATTATGATGCAAGCAAGGAAGGTTGCTCTCAGTCTATTACCACTACTACTTCTATTCTCAACAGCGATCGGCTCTCCTGGTCAGGAGTTTTGGATCACCATTGGCAAGGAGACTCTTGACTCATCCATGAAGCAGATCGGCTTGGCACATTTCAATGTTGAGAAGGCAGTGGGGGATGCAGCACTGGTTAAAATTAATGAAGAGGCACTGCCGGCACTTTCTAAACTTATGCATCATGAATTTAAACGCTGTGGTGGATATTTTCGTCATAACAGTTATGAAGATGCGTTGGAAACGTTAGCTCTTAATCGATCAGTTCCTCATACTATCAACAAAGAGTTTGTTGACTACTCGATTAACTCCCAACTTTTGGTTAAATCAATAATTCAGAATGTTCGAGCGGTTAGTATCGAGGGCATGATTAGGCAGCTTGCAAACTTTAAGAATCGATATTACAAGAGTAAGCACGGTATAAATGCTGCCAACTGGGTCGCTGATTTTTGGCGTAACTTGGCCAAGGAGCGAAGTGATACCAAGGTCGAGTTATTTGAACACTCTCAATCTCCTCAGCCCTCGGTTATTTTGACTATTAAAGGTAGATCCGATGAGCTGATTATTATCGGTGGCCATCTGGATTCGATTGCTGGCTGGTGGAATCGCTCTAATGCCAAGTCACCAGGGGCAGATGATAACGCTTCGGGGATAGCCACTATGACCGAAGTAATCAGAGTTCTACTACAACGAGATTTTGTTCCGGAAAAGACGATTAAATTTATCGCCTATGCAGCAGAAGAGGTTGGGCTGATCGGTTCTCAAGATATCGCTAGGTTCTATTCTGATAATAGTGAGGTTGTGGCCGGTGTCTTACAACTTGATATGACCAACTATAAGGGGTCGGATAGTTTGGATATAGTTTTGATCTCAGACTATACCAATGCTATTCAAAATGAGTTTTTAGGTAAGCTAATAACTACCTATCTCGATGGAGTTAAGTGGGAATATGATAAGTGCGGTTATGCCTGCTCGGATCACTCATCATGGACCAAAGTCGGGTATCCCGCATCTTTCCCCTTTGAGTCTAAAAAAAGAGATATGAATGGTAATATCCACACAGCTCGCGACACCATTGATGTCTCTGATGGGAATGCACTACATGCGGCCAAGTTTGCTCAGCTAGCGGTGGCCTTCGTGGTAGAACTGGACCGCTAAGCAGCTTCTTGTTCTCATAACTATTTGAAATTTTGCTGATTATTATCTAATTAGTGGTAAATTCTACAACCAATTCAGCTCAAACCGCAATCTGTAGTAAAGTACGATTCTCAAATCTGTACAAACTTCTGGAGGATAGTTGTAATGAAAAAAATATTGATGATGGGCTTGTTGATAGCGCTCTTTTCAAATGCTGTTAACGCTTTAGAGTGTTCAGCGGTTAAAAGAGAGACCACTACTTCTGGGACTCAAGTAAGTGAAATGCAACTTGATCAAAAATCTCCGGTAGGTGGTATAGAACGATTTGCAGGTGATATTGGCCTGGCTCACTTTTCAGTGCAGCTAGATGGCTCAACTGCCACCGCCATGATTACCATTGGCCCTGATTATACCTTGGGAAATCTTTCTAAAGGGAGATTAGCAGAGGATGGTAAGTTGAAACTCGCTTTTGTTACTCCTAATATTACCTTCATCCTTAACTGTCAGGAGTAGCCGTTAGGGGCACTGCTGTTTAAATCTAAATAAGCTGGAGAGTTTTTTTCCAACCACAGCAAATTTACCAAGCGCCAAGCAGCCTTCTTCGCCAAACAGGTTCAAAATCTACTGACGGGGGCGATCTTGGATGCGCTACTACCAATTCTCGTGATCTAAAACGGGCCAGACAAGAGGTAATTAAAACTACCTTGAGCTTAATTGATCAGTAATCACTAGAAAGTTACATGATATTAATGGGATGGCCCACTAGGCAGCACTCTCTGTCGGTAATTAAGTAATGATAATCAGTGTGAAATTGACTATTAGCTTGATAACTACTATTTAGGCAGAGTAGATCTAACCCATATGCGGAGCGTATATTATGAAAAAGGTCCTTTTACTTCTTTTGGTACTACTTCAACTATCTGTCGCCTACGCTGGCCCAGATCGAGTTGTTGTTAACCGTTTTTTAGATGATCTAGAAGAGCTAGGGGTTGAGGAGCTACCAGGACTGTTATCTTTTTACTATATGGAGAATCCGGAAATTTTTCTAGCTATAGACAGATGCTCCATCGTTGCTAAATCTGACCTGGTTAACTATATTTTTAACTTTAATCAGGGCACAGATGGTGCTTATGCCCTAGGGTTTACTGCGGTCACTCCCAATCAACTTCAACCAGCTCTAGAGAGCTACTTTCAAGATACAAACTACTACCGCTGCTCAATAGAGCGGAGCCTCCCCTATGTTTTTGAGGAGACTCTCTTCTATCAAGGAGTGGATAGTGGTTATACCATCATGTTTGACGTCGCCTGGGATGATTAGTCGTAGACTTATCCTCTCTAAAAAGTAATAGTTATTAATGATCGCTACATCATCAAGGAGGGAGAGATGAGGACTTTACTAATTACTTTTTTGTTATCTTTTTCACTGAACTCGTACGCTTTTGATATTATAAAAATGGAGTGTGATATTGAGATCAACGTTATCAACTCCTTTTTCAATGACACCACTATTTCCGACTCCTATCGGGAAGTGTTTGGTGGCCATAATAGTGTTAGCTTTGAGGCACAGACCGATGTTGGCTATTTGGGATTTATTCAAAATCGTCGACAGATGCACGATCTGGCAATCTTGACTACCTACAACTTTATGACTGATACGATAGAGTTTGCTGGAGTCTCTGCGATAGGGAAGGTTCAAGGTACGCTTAAAAACTGTGTACGTTAAGTCCCTTTACGCCTGTTTTATCTATCTTTTACTCCTACTGGCCACTCCTAACAGTTACGCTAGTTTGGACCTAGAGCCCTTTGTCGCCTTTGGACTGGGAGGTGGTGACTTTAACCAGTGGGACTCTCCTCGGCCAATTGATCATGATGCCTATATTTTGGCGCCTGAAATTGGCACCCGGCTGGGAGTAGATATCTTTCGCACTATCTTAGGTGGAGTCATCTCCATTGGTCGCTATCATATTGAGAGTGCTCGTACCGACGATAACCCCCATGCGATCGGCGGAGATAGCTATGGTAATGGAGTGGTTCAACGCTTAATGGGGGCCTACGGGGGATTTGCTCTGCCTGTCGGCTTAAAGGTCTGGGGGGAAATCTATAGTCAAGTTAGTTGGGATTTTCACTACGCTGAACCGAAGCTTGCCAACCCATTTTCTAAAGATGATCGTCTGGAGGGGGAGGGGTTTGCAGTTGGGGTTGGATATCGTGATTTGGGATTTAGTTTTGAGCTGGTCTATCGCCAGCTGGTATTTGATCTGCTGACAACGTCTGCTGGAGTTCAGGCCTTTCCCAATGGATTTTATTCAAAATTCACCACTTATCAGCTAATGGGACAACTCGCCTTTACCATTGGCTTGCTATAAGTAACTATCTGTTTTTATTTTATAAAGCGGATTAAGTTTAGATGAAATTCACCGATAAGTTTAAGATGAAAAAACAAACTACTTTCTTACTTATCTCACTGCTAATGATTACAACTCTCACTGTTGTCGCCGGTGGTAATAACTTATTACCAGTAGGTGATAATATCTATGTGCAAGAAAAGGGTTTAACAATGTTAGCTGGTGGAAGTCGCTCTGAGGTATACCAAAGGATTAATAAGCGACAGAAGAGTTACTATAAAATTACCGGCCATCATAAGGGGTGGGCCTATACTATCAAAAAGGTGAATATCAAAGGTGATGAAATTGATGGCAAAGAGTATCAAATCTCCACTAAAATGTTTGGCAAGGGAATGCATCTCCTTGTTTTAGATGAACTGATAAATACTATTAACACTACTGTTGAGAAGTCAACTCTCGCTCCAGCCTTAGATCACTGCCCATCATGTGAACATCCTACGAAGGTTAAAGCTAAAGTTAGTAGTGGCAAAAAGATCAAGCCTGAAAATTTTAGGATCTCTGATCGGGCGATTAGAATGATTCAAGTGTTTGAAGGGTGTATTCGTTGTGGTTATTCAGATGTTAAGCAGTTCTCGATTGGTTATGGCACACGACTAAGTGGGAATTACAATATGGCCCGTGATCAGGAGCTGGTGGCCAATACTAGATGTCTAGAACTTAGAAAGGGACGAGCATGTACCGCAAAGAAGAAGAGCTCTAAATATGATGTATTAACATATCACTGTCAGTGCGCATCAGGAGGAAAAGCGGCCAAAAAAGCTGATGCCTTGATGCGTGCACATTTTAAAAATACCGGGATATTAAAATTTATTAAGCAGGAGATTAAAATCCCATTAGAGCAGCACCAAGTTGATGTGTTGGCCTCCTGGTACTATAATTTTGGGAAGCGAAAGTATAAGCCCAATGATAGTAAATCTCCCTCATTCTCCCACTATTTGAATCAGGGGAATTTAGTCGAAGGTGCCAAACGGATGAGTTGGTGGCGAAAATCTGGAGGTAAAGCTGTTGATGGCTTGATAGTTCGCCGGGCCAAAGAGCACTATATCTTTATGAATGGAGGGGAGATAGGGGATGTCCCTTTTCAGACGAAGAGTAGGGCCATTGATTATTATTATAGACACTCTAAACTCAAAAGATAGCAGAGGAAAAGTCAATGTTAAACCCAATTAGATCATTTTGGATTATAGCTCTCTTGGTCCTTATCCCACTGGCTGCGATTGCTGATTTGGCCACATTTAAATCTCAATATAGTGAAAAAATGCAGCAATTCCAACATGCGATGAAGACCGTGGAGATGCATCACTATGCAAAAGAGTTGCGTCAGTTTTGTCAGGAGTACCTGCTGAAGCTAGAGAAAAAAATGGCCAAAAAATCTGCAGGAAAGAAATTGACCCGCGAGCAACAGGATTGGTGGGCCGCATATCAGCAGAGGGTTAAGCAGGAGATCGAGATTGAAAATAAAAATAAAGGGACTATCTCCTCTGTTAACTTAGAGGTATTTAAGGCCAAGCAGATCAAAACGCGGATCGAATCGATCTATCAAAACTACTCTGAGTAAGAGCGAGTCCATAGTTAAAATACTTTGGCCAGAAAGAGATTTTGCATAATCGATAGAGCAAAAATTGTCATCACACCAGCAAAAACCGGAGTAGCAACCCAGCCACTAACGATCTTGAATAACATTGTCCAGTCGATATTTTTGCCTCGCCCTTTGATTAAACCAATTCCAAGAACTGCACCGACTACTGCTTGAGAGCTGGAGACTGGAACCAACGGAATCGCTGGTAATCCCAAGCTAACAGCAAACTGTGATAGCTCTTGAGATGAGAAGATGAACAGCACTAGTGAGCTGGAGAGTACCACAACGAAAGCGGTAACTGGGGAGAGCTTAAATAGTCCACGGCCGACGGTTTCCATCACTCGGCGTGAGTAGGTATAGACTCCAACTGCAATTGAAATCCCACCTAGTAAAAATAATTTTTGTGTCGAAGTGAAAGTCAAAAATGAGAGTAGTTGGGTGGTGTCAAAGGGAGAGGAGGGGATAAAAACTCCCATCACATTGGCAATATTGTTGGCCCCCAGCCCGTAGGAGCCAAAAGCTCCGACCACAATTAAACCAACTCTGGTGTAGCTATCTTGGCGGATTAGATGAATGTGAGAGTTGTATACTTGATATCGCATAATCTGATAGATGATGACTGAAAAGAACATGGATAGCAGGGGGCAGATGAGCCAAGTAGAGGTGATCTTAGTCACTACTGCTAAATCAGTAGGAGTACCAGAGAATAAGTTCCAGCCAATAATTGAGCCGACAATCGCCTGGGAGGTAGAGACCGGCAGACCAATCTTGGTCATAAAAAATACTGTTAGGGCGGAAGCTAGTGCCACAGTAAATGCGCCCGGTAGAGTTGAAATCGCTCCCAGCTTACCCAGAGTATGAGCGGCACCGGCACCTCCCACTACCGCTCCAATGATCAGAAAGACTGAGCAGATTAGTGCCGCACGGTAGAAGCTTAACATTTTAGAGCCCACCGCAGTGCCAAAGACATTGGCCGCATCATTTGCGCCCAGTGACCAACCCAGGAACAGACCACTAGAGAGAAAAAAGAGAGTGCTAAATAGATCCATTCTTAATTTACACTCACTTAGATTAGTCGCTTAATAACATAGACTTCGAGGCGGTCACAGACATCCTCTGCTTGATCACTAATCAGTGCCACCTTCTCAACAAAGTAGCGCAGATGCATCTTTTGGCTTAGGCTTTTTATATCCTTACTATTGAATACTGCTCGCTTAATTTTCTCTTCCAGCTTATCCACCTCACCTTCATAGAAGTGAACCTTGTTAATATAATCATTTGCCTGGCGAATATTTGAAAAGTAGCAGTTGGTCGCGTTCGCCAGTTGCTCCATACATTGCTGGGTATAGTCTACCATTTTGACAAAGTCCCCACGAATTAGTTCCGGAATTACTGGATGCTCAATGGAGAAGATATGCATGATTCTTTTGCTCAGGCTTAACACCTCATCTAAGGTCTCCAACAGACCTAAAACATCCCCACGAGCATCAGGGATTAGCATATGGGAGTAGAGCTTACGTTTAATGTCAGACTTGATCTGATCAGCCTCCCTTTCCACACTAATTGTCTCATAGACTCGCTCTTCAAAGCTGATTAGATCATCTGCCAGATAGTCCTTCATTCCCTCCAGAAATACCAGTGAACAGATCTGAATCTTTGCCAGATAGCTCTCAATTTGAGCCTCCATCTCCTTTGATTTTGCAAATACTCCTCTCATCAACCAACCGTCCTTTCACCTAATAGAACACTCTACTATCGTAGATCTCCTTTCTTACTTTACCAGCATTCTAATCTAGATTATCATGATGTAACAGCAAATAAGATAATTAGCTACCATTTCGTAATTATATATCATTGAGGGAGTAAAGGTTATGGGGTTTACAGTTGAGATAGATCGCGATCTAGAGGAGATTGTTCCTACCTTTCTGGAGAATCGTCATAAAGAACTGATCAAGATTGCAGAGGCGATTGAAGCAGCAGACTTTGCTTCTCTCCAAATTATTGGCCATAAGTTGGCGGGAAATTCTGGTGGGTATGGATTTGCTAAACTTGGAGAGTTGGGGGCCCAGATTGAGCAGGCGGCGATCAAGCGATCTATCGATCCAATGCAGGGCCTCTATGATCAGATTAAACACTACCTCGATCAGGTGGAAATCAAGTATATTTAGCTTTTAAAGTTAGTTTAATCCGATTTGGATGGGGGAAAAGATGTTTAAACATATTAGAACCACACTGATACTTGTAATCTTATTTGTATTATCGACTGCATATGCCGGTCAAACACCAAAGAGCCTTGCGGGAGCGGAATTAGTAGATGCGTTAGCGGTAAAGGAGCTAGCAGTCGGAGGAGCACTGATTGTCGATCCTCGCACTAAAATGGAGTATAGCGAGGAACACATTAGGTTTACTCATCAGGGGAAGGTATTCGAGGCGATCTACCTGCGTTTTAAAGACCGCAGTACCAATAGTGTCGACTTTGATCTTGCCAAGGATAAAATTAAACTTTTTACCATTGAAAAAGCAACGGCTGGTGACAAGAGTAAAGCGATGATCTTCTACTGCAATGGGTCCAGTTGCTGGAAGAGTTACAAAGTGGTTAGACACTTAAAAGCGGCAGGTTACAAAAAGCTCTACTGGTTTAGAGGTGGTCTACCTGCTTGGAAGGCTAAGGGCTTTGGTACTTCAAAATAGTGACTATATTTTTATTTGATGGGATAAATTTGAGAAATGGAATTGTTCAAGCAGGTTCGAAATAGTCGGTTGAAAAGCAAGCTGGCAGCAGGGGCACTCTCCCTACTGCTAATCGTACTGGTGCTGGTAGGCAGTGGAGTCTATTTCGCCTATAAGAGTAGCGATACTCTGGACTCAATCTACAATCATCGGGTTTTACCACTGCGAGAGCTACAGATTATTCAACTCTCTTTGGCACTTATTCCACTTAAGATTACCTACTATCTCTCTGATCAAGTTGCCGGCCCAGGAGCGGCCAACTCTATTACTCAATATTTTAAACAGGTGGAAACTAGTGTTAACAGACTCAAAAATATTGCTCAAGAGATTGGTGATGATCATAAGTTAGAAGAGGTGGCCAAATATCTAGGCCGGGAGATCGTTAATCTACATCGTTATGTTGGGAAAATTCGCAGCCACCTGTTAAATAGTCAACGGGATATTGTCGCTGAGATGTTTGAAGAGGAGTGGCCGGATCTAGTTGTCTCATTGATTAATCCAATTGATAAATATGAAGTAGAGCTGGATGCCAGTGTTGCGAAGAGCTATCAACAGGGGATCTTGGTCTCAAAACAGATGGTTCGAGTGCAGATTATTTTGGGTCTAGTTGCCTTTTTCTTGATGTCGTTGATTTTGCGTCTGGTGATAGTAAAATTACTGATGCCAATTAAGGGGATTATCTCCAATTTAGGTAACTCCAGCAGTTTGGTCGGTAGTGCATCCAATAAAATGAATGAGTTTAGTGGAGAGGTGGCCCAAGGGGCGATCTCTCAAGCAGCTTCTTTAGAAGGATTGACTGCGGCCCTATCTGAAGCGACTGCTATGATTCGTCACACTTCAGATGCTGCTCGTGAAGTAAAAGATATCTCTGAAAGTGGAAACACTCTGGCCTCGCAAGGAGAGGAGGAGATGCAGCGAATGTTAGCTGAGATGGGACGAATTTCGGATAGCTCCAAGAAGATCGAAGCGATTATTGGCGTGATTGATGGGATCGCATTTCAGACCAACCTATTAGCGTTGAATGCTGCGGTCGAGGCGGCACGGGCCGGTGAGCAGGGACGAGGCTTTGCAGTGGTGGCCGAAGAGGTTCGTAACCTCTCACAGCGTAGTACTCAATCCTCCAAAGAGATTACAGCGCTGATTAAAGATGCCGTTGGCCGAATTAATCAGGGCAGTGAGATTGCCCGTCAAAGTGGAGAGTTGATGTCCAATTTGCTAGCTTCAGTTTCTAAAATACGTGATCTCAATGTATCAATTTGCGAATCTAGTGAGGATCAAAAGATTGGATTGGAGCAGATCAGTCAACGGGCCAACATGTTAGATAGTGTAACTCAAAAAAGTGCTCAATCAGCTGAAAGCAGTGAACAAGCGGCAAAAAATCTGACTGAGCAGGTGGAGCGCTTGAAAGAGCTGGCGTCTAATTTACAGCAGATCTCCAGTTAATTTTTTCCGTTAAGGCAGAGATCAATAGTGTGATCATCAGACCTGCGAGCAGTGAGAGAGCAAATCCCGTTGGCGGCCCTCCCCCTTTATCACTATCATCGCCGCTCAACAATGCGATGGTGCCACAACTGCCAATAGGTAATCCCCACTGCTTCTCTACTGGATAGAGGTAGGTGATGGCATCCACATCATCTTCGGCCAGCTGCTCTTGTAAAATAGCAGAAGAGATTTGGAAGTACATTAGCGAGTAGTCGATGCGACTATGCCCAATGCCGATCGTATGGCCAAACTCATGGGCAAAGGTCGCTTTTTTATTTAGATCGGTTTGGGTAGGGAAGAGGGTAGTGGCGATATCATTGATTGCCACTACTCCCTTTGGAGGAAAAGAGCTGTCATCCATTATTGCAGAAGCGAGGATCGCCGGATTATCAAAAATAGCAGCACTATCACTACAACCGACTACAATTTCGTCAGCAGAGGATGCCATATTGGCGATCGTGGTGGAGGTATCAACCGAGATGTAATCTCCCACTACAAAAGTGACTCGGGAGCTGGTGACGGTGTTCCAGTATTGCGCCAAAGCCTCTTCGGCAAAACTCCTTAGTTGAGCGGAGGTCATACCAGCGTTAATACAGTCTTGATCACTAATACGAATGGTAATCTGATCATTAGGGGCAGAATAACGGAGGGGATCGCTGGAGGTAAGAGTAAAACCGTAGAGGTTAAATGATAGCAGTAGCGTGCTAAGGGCCAAGATAGAGTAGATAGAAAGGTTGTTCATAGTTTTAAACCTCCTGCTCTTAGTGGTAGAAGTTAACGCTGATAAGATAGCTATATGAGCGTTTGGTGGAGTCTAAAAAACGGACTGCAAATAGGTCGACTTGTAGTGCCCAGTGAGGACGCAAAAATTGGAGTAACCCGATGTTAAGTGCTCCCTGATAGCTGTAGGCTGGCTCCTGGGGGGCATAGAAGTTTGCAGTTTCAGTGCCATTTGCGAGAGAGATGGTCTCCCCCTCCCCACTGATGGTGGTGATAAAAGTTCCTAATCCATATTTAAGATAGCCACTAGGACTAAAGCGCCAGCCCAAGTTGACATTTAGCAGATAGCTAATTTTGGTGTACTCTTCCTCAGTACCAGTGTGGACGGCAAAGCCAATCTCTGGCAACAGGTAGTGGTTACCGCTAAGTTGAGTCAGATAGTTCCAAGCGAAGTAGGGGTTGATTGCAACTTGTGTGGTACCCCCATCAATATCATTTTGATACTGGCCAACTGCTGGTACCAAGGTGCCAAAGCCCACTGTGGCGTGAGTACTCCTACTGCTAAATAGTAATAACAGGGTGACGATGGTTAAATAGTGCTTCAGGTGATTTAACATCAAGAAATTATCTACTATTTTTTTGTATTTAGAAAGCCCAGTTGGTAGACCGGAGAGCCGGAGAGACGCTTTTTACGTTTATCATACTCCTGAGTTGTCTTAACGGATGAGTGGCCCACATCGACTGACAGGCGTAAGAGGTCCACTCCACTCTCCAGCGCTGAACCAATGTAGCTGGCCCTGGCCGAGTGCGGGGTGATTCTGCGACCGACCCCAGCCTCCTTGGCATACTTCTTTATAATGTAGTCGATAGATTCCGGTCGTAGTGGCTTGATCAGATGGCCACTATCTCTCGGATTACGGGTCGGTTGAAAAATCCAATCCTCTCCGTCGACAGTCCGATTTATGCTCTGCATCCAGCGCAGATACTGATCGATTACTTGATAACAGTGGGGATGAATGACCTTAGTCAGGCGCTTACCCCCCTTGGCCCTAATCTCGATGATCCGATGCTCTCCCTGTTGGCGATAATCTTTAAGCTTCAACTCAATCAACTCCGACTTTCTAATCCCGGTAGTAAAGAGCAGATAGATCACCGCCTTGTGCAGTGGGGAGTGCTCCGGTTTTTCAAATAGTGCAAATAGTGCCAGAATTTCGTCATCACTCAGATCTTGAGTGGGAGTTGCAACCTCTTGGCGCGGCCGCTTGACACTACTGACTGGATTGGCAGAGACAACTCCCTTTTCTACTAAAAAATCGAAATAGCTGGAGAGGGCCGATAGTTTACGGTTTTGGCTCTTCGGGGCGTACTCACTCTCAAACAACCAGTTACGAAAGGCCACCACATGGACTCGTTCCACCCGTTCCACTCTTCCGGTAGGGGGGAAATTTTCGTAGACAAAAGTGAAAAATTGTAAAATATCCCGCCGATAGCACTTTCGGGTATGTTCAGACTCAAAGTTATGAAAGAACTCATAGTCCAGTTTTGCCCGCTGATACTCCAGATCAACTGTAGTTAGCTCTCCTCCCTCGCTGCAAAAAAGAGGGGCCAAGGCATTAGATTTGTTAATTTTAACCATAACTACTTTAATTGTAGCAAGTTTTCTTGTGGTGGGACAGGGATGACTTGTCAAAGTGAGTAAAATACTGTCAGAATTTATTATATCAACTTTTAAAAGTGGCCGTATCCACTAATTATAAGGAGGGCATAGATGAGAACTATCGCTTTGATAATTACAATAATGATGCTTACAACTTGGGCCTGGGCCTCAGAGCTGGGATTTAAAGGTGGAAACTCTTTTCAAACTCTTAAGCTAACTGGTAGTGGCCATATCTACTGCCCTAGCAGCGGAGAGAGACTATTCATTAGCTGTAACTTTCAATATCTAGATCCAACAGAGATGGACTACTTTACCTATGGACAGGAGTTGGATGCAGACCGGGTCAAGCTAACTGCCTATAGAGAAGATGGGTCAACTCGTAGCAAAGCGAGGAAGTATCGCTCCAGTAAGGGACAATCTACTAAGCGTTTCAATCTTTGGATTCAATCTCTATTTCAACGGCCACTACTTAAAATGGGAGTGAACACCATCGCAGTCGAAATGAGTAAAAATGGTGCGGTAGTCGCAGCAGATGAGTTTGTTGCTACTGTTGTTGAGGGAGAGAGTCGTCACTGCCCATACCAAACCGTTATCGGAAGGTTTGATAGTGATTGCGAATCAGCCTATCTGGCGTGCGAGCGTTACTTTCGTCTGTTAAATTACTGTCAGTAAAAGAGTATAAAAAAAGTCACTTTTTATATACTATTACCTAACACTCTCTAGGGCGATAAAGGCCATATTATCATAACGATATTTTTTAAACCAAGCAGCGCTGATGCAGGCGTGGCCTCCTTGGCCCCAGCCTGTGCTCCAACTATTGGCAACAATTAAGCAGCTTCCACCCTCTTTGACTTTTGCTGGCAGTGGCATCGTGCCGATGATTAGCAGGGCATGTCCCGCAGCATGAGAGTCCACCTTGCCACTGCTACGACTATCTTTTAACGAGATAAATCCTCTATTTTTATAAAAGTTAGGAGATAGTTTAAAGCCGCCGATGACCGGATGGTTATTGGCAATCGCCTGTTTAATTTCGCTCAAGCTGTTTACCTGATAGAAACGCTCTACTTTTGCTGCTCCATGGTTGCAACCAGATGGAAGTGGAGTCTGAGTCTCGTTGCCCTGCTTCGGACTCTTGTTATAGCTGCACTGTTTTTCAGTTGGGAGATCTGGCATACTACCATTCATACTACGTTTCAGTCCAGGGACAACCCAGGAGCCCCGCTTGTCACAGGGGCGATTTTGACATTTGGGTTTACTGGCCCAGTAGAAATACTGTTCGGAGAGTGGGCGGTAGCGATCTTGCCCGGCCAATAGAACCTCAAGCCCTCGTACTCCAGCAAAGGCAGCGCAGGTGGGACGCTGTCCCTGATCCTTAATTTTAGGGGTAAAGGCACCTTTCACATAGTGGCTACGACCAAAAATGGGGTCCTCTACCTGCTTAGTGATAGTTTGGTATCTCTTGACTGGTTTGGGAGGCGGTGGTAGCGGTAGCTTCACCTTTTTGACCGGGGCGGGGATGGGGGCCAACCCCTTTTTGTATTGGGGGATCCGTTTAAAATAGTTTTTACGCTCCTTAATCCACTGATTGATCACCTTCTGTTTAGCTTGCTGCCAGCGATCAATCTCCTTTTTCTTTTTGTCTAACCAGTGCTGATTGGAGCGTTGACGATCCTGCATCCAGTCGCCAGTCTTTCTATTTGCCGCTCGCTGCTGTTTGGCCGTTTGGGCACGTTGCTGCTGGATCTTTTTGATCCTCTCCCTATTTTTTTGCAGCATCATCTCTACTTTCTCTTTACCTGACGGCCCTACTCGGGTTCGGTGCTTGGTCGGCCGATCCTGTTTATCTGCGCCGTCTGGGGAGATAAGCTTCCGTTCTGTGACGTTACGCACATTGGGGGTTAGCCCATACTGCTTGATAATCTCCTGTTGGATCTGTTCGATCACCAGCTTTGCCCGCTGGTCAGTCGGCAGTTGATCCACCGCAACGAGCGAGGAGAGAGGGAGTAGGGCGAGGAGCAGACAAGTTAAGTAGGTGGTGATTTGGATTAACATAGCTCTTAATTATATGTTAAGCTTGCAGCGGTAACAAGTAGGTATAACTGTTAGGTATGAAAAAATTGGTCTATTTTGGAGGTTTGGAGTTTTACAGATGGGAAGTTTAAAAGATGCATTACTGAAGGCTGGGTTAAAGCAGACCAAGTCAGAAAATAGTCGAAGTAATAAAAAGCCTAAAACCAAGACAGAGCAACATCAACGGCAGCGCAACTTTTGTGAACACTGCCAGCAGATCTCTCCTGATGTGGAATTTTATAACCATCGAAATCCAACTGTCTCTGCTAAATGGATCTGTGCTCCCTGTGCGGACAAAAATCAGATAGCTGACGATTTTCGTACCACGAACCAGAGTGATTTTTCTAAAAAAGGGATCTTTCGCCGAGAGTTTGGCCCCCTAAAACGTTTTTCTCACGATGGGCGCGCAGTACCAACTAACAATCAACGAGTAGATGGAAATAAAAAGAGTCCCTCTCGTGATAAGGGACGCCCTTCCAAACGTTAATTAATTATTTACTTTTCACCATATCAATTAAGTTTACAGGTAACTATTAGCTATTAATATGAGGGATTTTCAATGAGCAAAAAAGAATGGAATGTCGAGAGTAACTATGGATTGGATAATCATGGGCTGTATAATCAAGCGGCGGTTTTTTGGAATCTAACCACGCCTGCACTATATGAGAAAATTGTCGCCAGAAAAGAGGGACACATATCTCACCTGGGACCGATCTTGGTTCGTACTGGTCACCACACCGGTCGTTCGGCCGGAGATAAATTTATTGTTCGGGAAGAAGCCAGTCAGGATGATATCTGGTGGGGCAAGATCAACCAAGAGATTTCCGAGGAGCGCTTTGATCGGCTCCATCAACGAATGCTAAACTCTTTGCAGATGAAAGAGCTTTTTGTTCAAGACTGCTACACTGGTAGTGATCCCGACCATCGTTTACGAGTTAGAATTATTAATGAGTATGCTTGGCACAATCTCTTTGCTCGCAACATGTTTATTCTCCCTGAGCGAGAGGATCTTGCCACCTTTGTTCCTGACTTCACTGTGATCAACTCACCTAAGTTTCATGCTATCCCTGAAGATAAAACAAATACCGAGACTTTTATCATTGTAAACTTTAAGAAGCGCTTGGTATTGATTGGTGGTACCAGTTATGCGGGTGAGACTAAGAAGTCGATCTTTAGTGTGATGAACCACATCCTTCCAACTAAAGGGGTACTCCCCATGCACTGTTCGGCCAACATCAGTGCTAAAAATGATACCACTCTCTTTTTTGGCCTAAGTGGTACTGGTAAGACAACTCTCTCTGCCGATGCGTCTCGTCAGTTGATCGGCGATGATGAGCATGGCTGGTCGGATAATGGTGTCTTCAACTTCGAAGGCGGTTGTTACGCCAAGGTGATTAAGCTATCCAAAGAGGCGGAGCCGGAGATCTACGATACGACTCGCCGTTTTGGAACTATCTTAGAGAACGTCAATATGGATATGGTCACAAGAAGAGTTGACCTTGATGATCAGATCTTTACTGAAAATACTAGAGCAAGCTATCCCATTACCCATATTCCCAATACTGCACCGACCGGTCGTGGTGGCCAACCGAAAGATGTTATCTTTCTGACCGCTGACGCCTTTGGAGTCTTGCCTCCCATCTCTCGTCTCTCTCCAGAAGAGGCGATGTATCACTTCTTGTCTGGCTATACCGCTAAGGTTGCCGGAACCGAGAAGGGGATCATTGAGCCTACTCCAAATTTTAGTGCCTGTTATGGTGCTCCCTTTCTACCTCGTCATCCATCGGTCTATGCCAAGCTGTTAGGGGAGCGTCTACAACAAACCGGTGCCAATGTCTGGTTGATCAATACTGGATGGAGTGGGGGAGCCTACGGTGTTGGCAAGCGGATTAGTATTAAGTACACGCGAGCGATGATCAATGCAGCACTGGATGGCAAGCTAGAAAATGTCGAGTTTAAACGACATCTACCTTTTAAGTTGAACATCCCAACTACCTGTCCCGATGTGCCGGCCGAGATCCTCGATCCGATCAATACTTGGAGTGATCCTACCGCCTATCGTGATCAGGCCCACAAGTTACGGGAGATGTTTGCCAAGAACTTTGAAAAGTATGAAGTGCAAGTTGATAGTGCTGTTCGTGAGGTGGCCCTGTAAGAGGCCAACTTTGGCCTTCGCCTTTTTGCGTTGTTCTCTTCTTAGAGTTTTAGAAATCCTCTAATATTCGTCGGCGCGCTTGAGTAGCACTGGAAAGGCTGATCTAATATAACGCTTGGTGATTAGCTTAAAGATCTCCGAGTCTCCATTCTCGTGAATCTGCTCACCTTCGGTAGAGCCCAGTGGCCCATCGTTACTGGAGTGGCGAATCTGCTTAAAGCTTGCTTCCTGATCACTATCTTCCTCTTCATCTTTGGCCGCAACATTCAAATTTAAAGTGCTGCTCTCCTTGGGGTCATCCATCTCCATCTTAAGATCATCAAAGTTTAGCTCGTCATCGGGCAATCCCTTCACCTTTTTGGCGGCAGTAGCGGTGACAGTCACCATCTTTGCTCCCCCTGCTCGGCCAGCAGAGCGCGTTTTTTTACCTTTTTTGAACTTCGCAATTACCGCCTGCTTTTGACTACTTTTTATGCTTAAGGGAGGCCGGCCTGCTGCTATTAATAGATCATTCACTCTCTGTTGCTCTTTTTTGATCTGTTTACGAATGGTCAGCGCAGTGGTCTTCTGCTTACTCTCTGATAGGGAAGGAGTGCTGCCATTGGTGCTCTGATTGGCACCATTCAATAGTGTTCCCAGTGCCGAATCTAGTTTATTGTTACCGACCCCTAACGAAGAACTATATTTTAAATCCATATGGCGACAGTAATTAGCTCCCTTACACTTACAATCTTTATCCAATTCACCGTCATTGCCAATACAGACTGAACTCTCCCCCTCAACATTGGCATCACGCCCTGGACGACCCCTAAATGCCGATTTAAGATTGGCCCCGTTGGCGACATCCCACTTGTTCTGTCCCAACTGAACATTCATCTGATCTGCTACCTTACAGGCGATCATCTTATCCTCGCTCACCTGTAGCAGTGCATCCATCGTTCCCTCTAAAGATGAGAAGCAGAACTCATACACTCGCTTGGTATAGTCTCTCCTGCTGATTGGAACCGGGAACATCGCCACCTGCTCTTTCGCCTCAGTCGAACGTTGAGTAACAAAGTAGTGGTAGGCATTCACCCCACGGGCCGCCTTCAGCCCAGTCGCACGCAACCCTAAATCAGTAGAGCTATTCTCCTCCTCTAGCGGTACCCACTCATCTTCCACCCCCGCGATCATCGAGTTAGAACACTTTAGATGGGAGTGAATCATCGCTCGCTTGAGCTCTCGCTTAGCCTTTTTCAGCTTTTGCATCGCTTTCATTAGTTTCATTATGTCCATTGTGACTTTGATAAAGCCGGCGATTTTCATTGCTAATTTAATATTTTCCTCAGATAATGCGGCAGGGCAAGTACCAGAGAAAAATGCTGCACAGGCTGCTTCCCTGAGTGACATGGCGATTTCATGAAGTTGCTCCTTTAGAAGAAACCCCGCCAAATCCATGGCCAATGCCATCATGGCACTCTTCACTTCCGCTTTTGCCGCCTTCACCTTCGCTTTCCACTCAGTAACGCGGGCGATCTTATCTCCCAGCTCCCTCTCTGCTGCGGCGTAGGCCCCACTATAGAGGTCGCAGGCGCGCTCTTTGGTTTTAATGCGTTTGTTGACAGCCTCCTCTCTGGCCTCCGCTAATTGGCAGGATTTGCGAACATCGATATATTGGCGATCTTTGTTGGCGGCATCGGGGGCATCTAGGGGATTGTTTTCAGTGATATCTAAAAAGATCTGTTTAAAGTCGTCAGCATCTCGCACTACATCGGCGATGTAGGCACTGGAGGCGCTGACAAATAGCGTGTAGGCATCGGAAGCGACCTCGCCAATAGGGGAACAGATTAGGTGAGTACCGGCGTCAGCGATCCCCTTCATCTGAGCATCCTCTTTGGCGTTTTGCCCCTCTTGGCTCTGAATATCAAACATGGAGCCAAAGTTTTTAAAATCTTCTTGCTCTTCTAACTCGGTAAAAGCTGTGATGGCGTCATTTAATTTTTTTCTATGTTCCGCCTCTGCGGCCTTGATCTCCGCTTCAGTCTCTGCAATTGCCGCTTCACCTTTGGCGGTGGCATCTCCGGCCATTTTGGTCGCTGCTGCGCCATCTATTGCACCTGAAGTCGTAGTTGTTCCTGCTGGATCTGCTGCCCAGGCGACAGTGAATACTACCTGTGTGTGGATCAGTGTCCAACAGAGTACAAAGTGTAGTAGATATCGCAGATTACTCATTCTTATTTCCATTATCCTATTTTAGAGGCAGCTGGGCCCTCTCACTAAAGAAAATGTAAAATAGGCGGTTTTTTTTTCTCTTTTCAGGCAAAACCTCATAATTTTGACCGCTTATTTGCTCTTGTCGGTCATTCCCACTCTTTTTTTAGTATTATGGCAAAAAAAAGTTATGCCAACAATCAGCTTGGTTTTATCATGAAAGTGTAAATGACAGCTTGGTTTTATAGTACGAAGTGTAAATGATAGCTTGGCTTTATAGTACGAAGTGCAAATGACAGCTTGGTTTTATAGTACGAAGTGCAAGTGACAGCTTGGTTTTATAGTACGAAGTGCAAATGACAGCTTGGTTTTATAGTACGAAGTGCAAATGACAGCTTGGTTTTATAGTACGAAGTGCAAGTGATAAAATGACAGTTTGGTTTATTATAATGGTACAAATGACCGATAAACTCGCTGTTATAATTGAGAAGATGTTGATTGATAGACCAATGGCTTTTGTTAAAGGGTGTATAGAGTAAAGGGTGTAGGGAGCAAAGAGTGCAGAGTGCAAAGTGCAAAGAGTATTGGGAGCAAAGAGTGTAGAGTGCAAAGAGTATTGGGAGCAAAGAGTAGATTGATCGGTAAACTAATGACCATATAAAAGAAGAGGTTTTGCTATGAATTTGACCCTGATGACTGCAACTATTCTAAGTATAACCCTCACTGTAGCTTTGGCCTTGCCTTTTAATCTTCAGGCCGAGGATAGCAAAAAGGATGGAGAGCAACCCAGAACAATCCGCGTAAGTAAAGAACAGCTGGCACAAGATGAAGCTGAACTCCAAAAATGGATGAACTCTCCAGAGGCTCAGGAGATGCGCGATCAGGTCACCCAAAAACAGAACTTCATGAACCGCTGTAGTGGCCAACTAAAAAAAGTATGTCGTGGTAGCAACGCTACTGCAGACTGCCTAGACAAGGGCCTAAAAGCCCTAGACCCCGATTGCCGTAAGATGGTGTCAGGTCAACTTGAGAGTATGAATGACCAAAGTAAAGAGTTTGTGTCCAACTGCCAAGAGTCTATTTTACGTCTTTGCCCTCTTGACCCCGAAAAATATCTGGCCAACCCCAATCAAGGAAATAAAAACTATAAAGAATGCCTAATTAAAAACAAAGCAAACTTTCCCCCTAAGTGCTCTAAAAGCTTAGGAGCTCTTTGGACAAAACAGGGAGGCGCTACTGCTGGTAATAAAGGGGCCATGGCACGAAAGAACCCTTGTGTTGCTGATATGAAAAAATACTGCCCTTATAATAGAGCTAAAGCGCGAAAAAATGCAGGAAGCTATATGATAGAGCATCAACGTTGCATTAATCACAATAAACACTTTTTTAGTGAGTATTGCAGGCGTCATTTAAAAAATAGGCGGTAATATCAGACTATTCGTAAATATTTATCTTTTTTGATCCTATATTAACTTAATCTCCAACTCTAATGTATCAAAGGATCAACTAGCTGTTTATTTCTAACATACCAATCAATTTTCTTGAAATTTGTTTTAATCTATAAATAGATCAATCTTCTAATTTCTATTTTCGGCAGAATAATATACTTCAGCCATCTTTAATAGGTCTCCCCAACGAGCCTTTTGACTAGCATAATAGGTAGTTTTGACAAATTACTGTGACGTCACAGTAATTTAATTTGCCCTCTTATAATTCAGTTAGATAATTCCAACCAGTTAAGAATAAGCAACTTGTCATAATCTTTGCAACATATCTGTTGTGTAGAGTTTAGGTAGCAATAATACTACCTAATTGTTTGGAGGGGATATGAGAGTTAACTATATGAAGATGAGCGATCAAGAGCTACTAAAGTCAGTTCAGGGAGCGGTCAAACAGGAGAAAAAATTGACCGCTATTGTTTTAGATCATCTTGCCGAGATAGAGCGGCGCAAGGTGTATTGTGACCTTGGAATATCATCACTATTTCGCTACTGCGTTGATATATTAGGATATTCAGAGGCAGAGAGTGCCTATCGGGTAAATGCCACAAGGCTTGTCTCATCATCTCCTTTTGCAAAAAAGAGCATGGAGGAGGGAAAGCTATCCTTAAGTGCGGCTAGCAAAATTTTCGGTCATATTAAGCAGGAGCAAAAAAGAGGTGATGGTGTAGTTCTTCCCAACCAAGTCAGTAAAATAATTAAGAAATCGGAGGGGCGCTCTACTCGTCAATTGGATTTAATGTTAGCTGAAATATCTACTGTACCAGTGGAGAGGAAAGAGCGCGTTGAGCTTAATGAGCGCATATTAAAGAAAATTGAAAAATTACGCAAAATCTATGGTGAACGAAGTGATTTAGAAGTTCTCGAAATGGTGCTCGATGACAAAATTTTTGAAATGGAGTTATCTAAACCTAAAAGGACTAGCTCTATCACCAGTGAAAACCCACGCTACATTGATCGGGCCAAAAGAGAGCATATTTATGCCCGTTCTGGAGGGCAATGCGAATATGTTTCACTAAAAACAGGAAAACGGTGTAATGCAAGATTGCATTTACAGATTGATCATATCAATCCGTTGGCACTAGGAGGTAAAACCGAGATATCAAATTTGCGACACCTTTGTTTTGCTCACAATCAACGGGCCGCAATTACTGTGTTAGGGCAAACAAAGATGGATCGCTACGTGGACGTCACAGTAAAACCCAAGAGTCAAATCCCAGGTAAAACTTTGCAAGGAACATAGATATGTACTAGCGTCTCATTATTAGATCTTAAGATGTGTTAAATAGAGTTGATCGATATATAGGATCTATTATCTTGAAATATATCAAGTTGATCTGATGGACTGTTCGGTTGTATGGATGGGTGTAGAGGCCCTATCTTAACTTTGGTGAAGGTAAGATCCCCCAACGCTTGGCCCATTTATGATTAGGGTTGGAGGAGAGCTGTTTTTTGGAATAACGTAAGTAATAGTCACGTAAGGAAAAATATACGTTATTACCAATTGGCACCAAGCATAGATCTTCCATTGCTTTTTTTGCTTCTGAAGAGAAGGCAACACCCTTAAGGTAGTTGATCGCAGCTTTAATTTTGGCAGGTAGTTGATCATCATTCGCACTATCACTAGTGTTGGCGTTATGGAAAACATGGTTAGGCCCCACTATCTGTACCATTGTAGTAGCGGAGCGAATATTCAGGCTATTTGATTGTTTGATAAGGTCCTTAATTCCTAAATAGATGGATTTGTCTAAATCCGGGGTAGAGTAGAGCTCATACTCGTGAGGTGAAGTCGTACGATGTCCACCGACACCAAGTTGTTCTAGTGAAAGGTTTACTAGAGAAATTCTCTGAACTAGTTGGCCACATAGATTACGTGCCTGGCGGATAATTGACTCAGACATTTGCTCATCTTCAACTTTAAGTAAATCTCTTATATAGTTGAAAAATAGCGCTGGTGTTTCTTTAAGAATTTCATATTGGCGAAAGGAGATGTTCGCTGGTTCTGCGACAGAATCATGAGGTATCAGTTGTTGTGGGGTAAATAATCTTCTAAAGCCCCAGTAGGTGTTATCAAGTGGTAGGCGATAAGGCATCCCAAAGCGTTCTAGTAGAATACGTGGAGTGCGGGGAGTAGTAGAGTAAAGTAAATGGAGGTAACCGGTTGAGAGCACATTCTTTATAAGATATCCATGGCCGACCATTACCTTACGATCGTTTTTCCACTGGGTGATGTAGATATCTCCTGCTTGTAGAGTGGCTGGATCAATGGGGTAACTGTTTAGTTTTGCCAACTGCTCAGTTCCACTGTCATCTAGAAAGTAGTCAATAAATGTTTTTAAGCGTCGGATGGGGTCCTTTATTCCATCGAACCAAGCCTCTTGATTGGTGATAATGTCATTCTCTGATAGTTTGATGGCAAAGGGTAGTGAGTGGGTAAATGCGAAAATTGCACGGATAGCAAAGATCAAATCAGCACAATCTACCGCCACTCCATAGTAAGGACTATCCGGGGCCGCAAATATCTCCCGATGAACAGCGCTAGACGAGACCCATTGACTATATTTTAGCTCAAAATCTCTATTCCATTGGTTTTCTGCCTGCCAGACTTCACCATAAGCCAGAGGCGAACACACGGTAAGCAAAATTGCCCCAAGAGTGATGGCCCCACTAATAATGTTAATTGCTGCTTTCATAGTGTTAAGCAGTAAATCTCAAATATTGATAGTTGGGCAAGGTACTCCGTAATATTTATAAATTGAGTATTTTGTTGCGAAGTGATGGCCCTCGCCTTGATTACTGCACATGATTTGAGGATGAGGATGAGGATGAGGACACAGTGTTACCGCAGCGCTTCTATATATGAAGATTAAGGATATAGCATTGCAGCAACGCTCCATTTTTGCCCCGTTTACCCCTAGCACAGCGCAAAAGAGACCCTACAGCGTTTCACCTGCACTAAAAACACTCCTCGCTCCTAAGCGCGCCCTATCTCACCCGCACCAAAAAAAACAGCCCTACAGCCTATCACCCGCACCAAAGAAGCCAACTTGCTTGACGCTATTCAAAAGGGCCAACTCCCTTGACGTGATCTCTCCCTATTTAAAAGGAATAACTATTTTACCGCAACACTATACAAGAGAAGGAAAGGAATAACCATTTTACCGCAACACTATACAAAGGAGGGGATAGGGAGTATTAGGGCCCTGTAATATTATTATTCGAGCGCATTTATTAGAACATATTAGTTTTATATCAACTAGCGAAGTGAGTCAGAGGATTTGAGTAACCATGGCCATAGATCGGAACTTACGAAGTTGACGTGTTGTATAGCAAGTAACCATGGTCATAGATCGGAACTTACAAAATTGGTGTATTGTACAGATGAGTAGTTTTAGTCGTAAATCGGAACACTTAGAGTTGGCGCGGAAAGCGCAGGTTGATAGTTGTCGGCGTGATAAGCGCTTTAACTATGAGCCACTCTTTGCTGCTCACCCCCTCCCCAACCAACCCTACAACGTAACGAAGCCACTGTTATTAGGCAGTAAAAAGATTAGCTCCCCCCTCTGGATCTCTAGTATGACCGGAGGAGGGCGGGATTCGGATAAAATCAATAATCGACTGGCACATGCGGCAAATCGTTTTGGGCTAGGCATGGGGATGGGCTCTTGCCGCTCTCTGCTCAACAGCACAGAGCGCTTGGAGGATTTTCAGCTGCGCCCCATCTTAGGCAGTGAGTTACCTCTTTTTATCAATCTAGGAGTGGCCCAGATTGAACAACTATTAGCGTCAGGCAAGACTAACAGAATTAATTGGTTGATTGAGACTCTGGACGCCGATGGTCTAATTATACATATTAACCCACTTCAGGAGGCACTTCAGCCCGAAGGTGATCGCTTTACTCGTCCTGCAATCGAAACGATCTCCGAGCTATTGGCCAGCGCCAACTATCCCATCATTGTAAAAGAGGTGGGGCAAGGTTTTGGCCCCAAAAGTCTTACGGCGCTGATTGAACTACCCTTGGCCGCTCTAGAGTTTGGGGCATTAGGGGGAACCAACTTTACCCGCCTTGAAGGGATCAGACCATATAACCATAAGAAATCATTGCAGGATCTTGAAACCGTTGGACATAGCGCTACTGAAATGGTACTCCAGATCAACCAGATTCTTGACACGTTAGGGAATAGAGCAAAGTGTAGTCAATTTATCATCTCTGGAGGAATTGACTCCTTTAGAAGTGGATATTACTTGATCAACACTCTCAACTCTCCGGCAATCTATGGACAGGCAGCAGCTATTTTAGAGCATGCAGCCATATCACAGGAGTCACTGGATCTGTATATTCAGACAGAACTTGAGGGATTAGCACTGCTAAATGCGTTTTGTTCTATCAATATGAATAGTCGTGAACGAGAGCAACTGTGAGGGAGCTGATAGATTGAGCCAACTAATCTGCGGTTTTTCCAAATTAACTACCGGCGAGAAGATTAACCGGATGGCCTCCCTTTTAAATCTAGCAGGGAGTGAGACCAAACTACTCGAGAGTTTTTGGCACTCGGATCAGAAGATACAACAAAGGTTGGAGCAGTTTAGTGAAAATACTCTGTCTAACTTTTTATCGCCGTTTGGGGTTGTCCCCAACTTTCTAATTAATAGTAAGAGCTATTGGGTGCCGATGGTAACAGAAGAGAGTTCTGTCGTGGCGGCGGCCGCTCATAGTGCCAAGTATTGGTTTAAGCGGGGTGGCTTTCATGCTGAGGTAATCTCCACCAGCAAAGTGGGACAGATTCACTTTCTTTGGCATGGTGACGATGGGGACAAATTGGCGCAACTGTTCTCTGGCCTAGATGGCCAGATTAGAGCAGCAATCAAGCCGTTGATTACTCGAATGGAAGAGCGGGGAGGTGGGGTCACTAGTTGGAAGTTAGTAGATCGCACCAATCAGATGCCGGGCCTCTACCAAATTTTGATCACCTTTGAAACTTGTGATGCCATGGGCGCCAACTTTATTAACAGTGTTTTGGAACGAGTTGCCTTGGAGTTTTCTCAAGGGGTAGAGGAGGCCAGTGGCTTCTCCACTGATGAATTAAAAGTGGAGATAATCATGTCGATTCTCTCTAACTATACACCGGACTCACTGGTTCGCTGTTGGGTTGAGTGCGATATCTCTGCCCTTAATTCTCCTGAGTTAGGGATGGATGCAGCAGAGTTTGCACATCGTTTTCAGACTGCAGTTAAAATTTCCCAAATTGATACTTTTAGGGCCACAACCCATAACAAAGGTATTTTTAATGGGGTAGATGCAGTAGTGATGGCCACGGGCAATGATTTTCGTGCGGTGGAGGCGGCGGGACATACCTATGCGGCCCGTGATGGCCAATATCGCGGTCTCACCGATGTGACCATTCAAGATGATCGTTTTCGTTTCGAACTAACTCTTCCTCTTTCGGTTGGTACTGTCGGAGGATTGACTTCACTGCACCCTTTGGCAGAGTTCTCTTTGAAAATCTTAAACGAACCTGATGCCAAAGAGCTGATGATGATCATTGCCGCTACTGGTTTGGCGCAGAATTTTTCCGCCGTACGCTCTTTAGTGACGACCGGAATTCAAAGGGGCCATATGCGAATGCATCTACTGAATATTTTAAACCAACTGAAGGCAACTCCTTTAGAGGTTGAGCGGGTCAAAGAGATGACTCATAATCAAGCGATCTCATTCTCTTTAGTAAGTGAAACTTTAAATAAAATTAGGAAACTACACTAGATAATAGATGGAACAGCTAAATCGTCGACAGGTATCAAAAACCGGCCAATACTATGGACATGGTAAACTGCTACTCTCTGGAGAGTACTTTGTGATGGATGGAGCAAAGGCGTTAGCACTACCTTTGAATTTGGGGCAGGGGCTTCAAGTTCGTTACTCCCCATCTTTTACCCCTCGTCTACACTGGAAAAGCTTCGATGTTAATGGCAACCTCTGGTTTGAGGCGCATTTTGAATTTTGGCATTTTGAGTGCTTGGATTCTACTCCGGCCCCGGAAGTTCTAAAATTACAACAGATTTTACGCGAGGTACGTAAAATTAATAAGCACTTTCTGCGTGATGAAGTTGACATCCACGTTGAGACTCAACTGGATTTCCCACTCAATTGGGGGTTAGGCTCTAGCTCCAGCCTGCTTTACGTAGTTGCCCAGTGGGCATATGTCAGTCCATTTGAACTGCTCTTTAATGTTGAAGGTGGCTCTGGATATGATGTTGCCTGTGCCCAGTCCAACCGACCTATTTTATACCAACTTAAAGGAGCTCAGCCTAGTTGGCAGGCAGTCGACTTTGATCCCCCCTTTAAGGATCAACTCTATTTTATCTATCTGGGACGAAAACAGAACTCCAAAGAGGCGATCAAAAATTACCGCCAGATGGGCCCTTTTGATCGAAGCCTGGTGGCGGAAGTCTCTAGTCTTACCGAGCAGATGATTGCGGCCGAAACGCTAACGGAGTTTGAAGCTCTGATTGAGAAGCATCAGGAGCTAGTAGGAACAACCCTTGAAATGCCACAGGTTAAACAGGAACGTTTTTTTGATTATTGGGGTGAGGTGAAATCTCTCGGCGCTTGGGGTGGGGATTTTGCCCTAGTGACCTCCCATCTCTCTCATGAGAAAACGAAAGACTATTTTATGCGCCATGGCTGTCATACTTTTATTCCCTATCGTCAACTGGTGCTAGTAGGAAAAAACCAGCTGGTAAGTGCCGACCTTCGTGACAAAAAGCCAGTAGACTATACAAATATTACCTCTACCTATATCGCACAAACAGCTGTGAACAGTACAAATGGACAACTACTACACTAACAATTTACGATTGATTGATTTACATCAAATAAAAGATGGTGGTGATTCACTCTCCGGTGAAGTTGCTTGGTGTTCCCCATCCAATCTGGCCTTGGTTAAATATTGGGGAAAGAGTCCGCAGCAATTACCAAAAAACAGGTCAATTAGTATTACATTGAATGGCGCCCATACCAAACTGAATCTTGGTTGGAGATTAAAAACAGAAGAGGATTTAACTGATAGTGATCAGATTGATTTAGTTTACAATTTTCATGGTAAAGAGCGGCCAGATTTTGCTCAGCGGCTAACTACCTTTTTGACAACACTACTTCCAATTGATCCATTTTTAGCTCAATTTAAATTAACGGTTAATTCTGAAAATAGCTTTCCTCACTCTGCCGGGATCGCCTCTTCGGCTTCCAGTATGAGTGCTTTGGCCTTAGCGCTTTGTTCGATGGAGGAGAGATTGTTTGGGCCAATTTCTGACAAGTATGGTGGCTTTTTTGCAAAAGCATCATACTTAGCACGTCTCGGATCAGGGAGTGCATCCCGCTCTGTTTATGGTGGGATTGTCAGTTGGGGAGGGGAGGAGCAGCATGATAATCTTTTTGCTACCCCGGTTGAGGGGGTTGATCCAACCTTTGCAACGATGTGTGACGCAATATTAATTGTCAGTAGTAAACAAAAGTCCCTTTCTAGCACCCAGGGACATTATTTGATGGAGCGCCACCCTTTTGCACCGGCCCGCTATCAGCAAGCTAACCATAATTGTCAGCAGTTGATGTTGGCAATGAAAGATGGAGATTGGAGTATTTTTGGACGGATTGTAGAGCAGGAGGCGATGACTCTACATAGCTTGTTAATGAGCTCAGAAAGTGGACATCTCTTAATCAAACCTCAGACCTTAGAGTTAATTGATAAAATTCGATCTTTCCGGGTAGAAAGTGGGCGCCATCTCTACTTTACTCTTGATGCTGGGCCCAACCTACATCTTCTCTATCCTAAAAAGGATGCGGCGATAATTAAGTCCTGGATAGAGCAGGAGCTAACCACTCATTTGGAGAGTGGAAGATGGATTGATGACCACGTTGGGTCAGGGCCATACTACTTATAGTTATCAGAGGGTAAATGAAAAGTAGAAAATTTTCATCAAAAGTCCTACTTTTTGGTGAGTACAGTATCATTAAAAGCTCATGGGGATTGGCGACCAACTATGATCTTTTCGATGGACAGCTGCGCTTCCCTACAGGCAGTGATACCAAACGTCCGGCAGTAGATTCAGAGCTAAATGCATTTGCTGAATATCTACATCGAACAGACCTCTCCTTATATAATGGCTGTCAATTTGACTGTAGCTCATTTAAATTTGATGTCGGCCAAGGACTCTATTTTGACTCCACCATACCTCAAGGGTATGGAGTAGGTAGTTCCGGTGCGCTTTGTGCAGCTGTCTTTGATCGCTACTGTATAAATAGGGAGGAGATCGAGAGAGATATCTCACTGTTAAAGAGAGTATTGGCACAAATGGAGTCTCACTTCCATGGCTCAAGCTCAGGTCTTGATCCACTGATCAGCTATTTAAACTGCCCTCTTTTGATTCAAGAACAGGATATACCGACCAAAGTTGACTTGGCCCCTCCTGCGGCGGAGGATGACGACTGGGTATTTTTTTTACTAGATACTGGACGTCCCAGACGCACCGAACCTCTCGTGCAGCTATTTTTGGAGAAGTGTAAAGATCCTAAATTTTCTTATCGTTGTGAAGTTGAGCTTAAACGTATCACTAATGAGTGTATTACTAATTTTATTGAGCATAACTTTACAGATTTAAATAGCAACTATCGACGTCTCTCTTCCTTCCAGTTAGAGAATTTCACTCCAATGATCCCTAACCTCTACCTAGATATCTGGCAGCAGGGTCTGAAAAATAATAACTACTATTTAAAGCTATGTGGAGCTGGCGGCGGTGGATTTCTAATGGGGATTGCCCGCAATCGCAAGGTACTTCAAGATAATTTACACTCTCAACGTTATAAAACTCTAACGTGGTAACAGTGATTTATCTGGCAAGACGATGATTAACTTTTTTTGGTTGTCTTCTTTTTGGTGGTCTTCTTCTTAGTCGCCTTTTTAACTACCTTTTTAGCGGTCTTGGTGACCTTCTTCTTGGTAGTTTTTTTCTTACTAGCTTTTTTCTTTTTCTTCTTCAGTATAGATTTTGATTCGGCCGCGACATTCTCTACTACCAACTCTTTAATTCGCTCTAACTCTTTGAGTTGTAGTTCAAATATTTTACGAGTTCGTTTGATCTCTTTATCGTAGAGTGAGCGCAGGGCCTTCTTCTCGCGATTAAAGCTTAGCTCAATATCTTTCAACGTTGAGTTGAACAGCTTCTCTACCTGTTTGGTGCGCTGTCTTTTCTGTTTAGCAATTCCCATCATTACTTTTTTGATCTCCTGGTTATCCAGCAGGTGCTGAAAATTTTTTTCCAGGGTGTTGAATGAAGCCACTAGTTTTTTGACCATTTTGGGTTGCATTGTTACTCTCCTTGCTTGTTATATTTTACTGCTACTGACCACTATATCGGTAATTAGGCTAGCATACTGGAGGGTAAAAACAACCCACCCCTGTAAATCCTACTTTACACTGGCATACTAATGTAATATAAAATTTACTTGAAGTCCTGTTCTCTGTCCAGGAGGTATCAATGGAGAACTGCCTAAAAGAGATGCGTAAGAAGAGGAAAGTTACCCAGACGGAGCTGGCCGATGCTCTATTAACGACCAGACAGACCATCTATCTAATTGAGAAAAATAGAGTAGTTCCATCGTTAGAGTTGGCATTCAAGCTGGCCAATTTTTTTTACTGCAAGGTCGAGGATATTTTTCAATATACTAGTCGGCCAGTACCAGCAAAGGATGACCTGTTCTCAATTTTTTAAATGGTGATATTTTCTTATGATTTGAGAGATTATTACTAGATGAATTAGCTGTGAGATTGCCAGCATTGCCGCCCCCAATATTAGTAGTTGGGGCCAACGAATAGCGATTAATAGTAATAATATTCCTACGATATGTGTTAGCAGCTGTATATTGGTTACTTTTGATGGGAGGAGGGCACGCATGGTTGGTGCTCGGATAACTCCATGTGCAGTCAGGTGAAACCAAGCCAAAAAGGGAAGAATTTTATATAGCATTCCCAACATCACAGAGAGAATTACTCCCGGCCCGACAATAATCGCTAAGTATTGGGAGAGATAAATGGTCGGGTAGAGCTGGTTGTAACCAATCAGCAACATCGCCACAATCAATAGGAGCATTGCTAAGTACCAGTAGTAAACCGTTGTATCTCGTACAGGGCGACGTCGTTGGTAGATCCTGATAATTGTTATAATTGCAAAGAGAGTAAGGGGAACAAAATATAGTAGGGGATAGATTGCTTCCAGCCATCCAATTGAAGGGATTATCGGGAGCGCCATAAGTGTTTCGATTAAAAGTAAAAATGCAATAGTTGGTAATAGCAAGACTTTCAACCAGGGGGGATACTCATTGGTGACATAGAACATGGGGATGATTTTAAAGCAGACGGCAACAATTAGAGTAAAGATGACACCCATTAACATCATATCATAGTGCAGGCGTAGCATTAAAAGACGGTGGACAATATTTAGATCGACTATGTAGTTCACTCCCAGCAAGGCACCAACCAGTAGCCCCATTAACGCGAAAATAACAGTTAGCCGAAATCCAATCATGGTTGGATTGATAGTGTTTGGTTGGAAGACAAGTCGGGCAATCGTCAGGAAAAAAAACAGATAGGAGATGGTAAGTAAAACAACTCCGGCCAGGATGGCGGAGTTGAGTTGGAATATTAATCCAGTGACAAACGAGAGTGCTCCTAAGTTAAGAATCCAATAGACGAGTTGGGAAAAGATGACTGGCCGTTTAAGAGAGACTCCGGCCAGCACCGGCAGCATCTGAGAGAGGGAGCCAACAATGGTATTAAGGAAAAATCCGATGGTGATAAGATGGACTATCCCAATTACCGATGGAGTGAGATAGCTGATCAACATGTTGGGATCAGCAAAGAGCAGTGCGATCGCCGCAGCGATCACGAATAGAGGTGCCGTAAGATAGAAGCGATAGACTGTCTGAAATGGTGGAGCTTGATCTAAAGATAGGTTTTGGGGCCGCATGATTTAACTCTCACCTCTGATTAGTTGACTTAGCTCTCGATTCTCTTGGTGCCAAACATAGATCTCAATCAATCCATCCTGACGGTGCTCCTTTAGCAGATAAGCGAAAGATCTCTGCTGTAAAATTGGAAAGAGCAGTTTAGGGCGAAAGCGGTGGACAATTTTCAGGTATTGATCCACCGATAGCTGGTTCAACTGGATCTGAATCGTCTCCAAAGGGAGCGGGGCGGGCAGATCGGACACATCGCATAAAACTTCACTTCGCTCCATTTTAGTCATTAATTTGAGCTTGATGTGTTTTCATTTCGGCGATTAAACTTGCCATCTGGGCACCAAGAAGTTGCTCGGCCATATTATAGAGTACCTGTTCCTCCTTTGAGTTGTGCTGTTGCACTAAGATCATATAGGTTTCGGTCAGGCCATAAAGGTGCTCTTGATCCTGCTGTTGGCACCCCTCCTTCATCTGTTCCAGCAGCTCTCGCATCTGTTGATGTTCACTGCGCATGCAGGAGGTTGGCCCACCTTCGCTGATTCCACTGGCCTCCTCAAAAGGGGGGAAGAGGATTTGCTCTTCACGTTCGAAATGGGTGAGTGTCGAAAGAGAAAAGGTCTGGTATTGTTTCTTTACCTCTTCCCAATTGTTGGCCGTGACTGCCTGCTCCAACTCGGCCAGATGTTGATCACACTGGCGGTGGTTTTCACTTAAATAGCTAAGAAAATTCTCCATATTTGCTCCCAAATAGTAGTAAAACAGTTGACTATCAAATTCACTTTTTCAAAAAGAGTGACAATAATCTATACGAAGAGTTAGAATATGCATAGTTTTCACTATTTGACTAGAGGGTTACATGACAGAAAAGATCAAAAGAGTGTTTGCTCTGCCTGGAGATGTTATTACCTCCAAACAAGGAGAGGTAATTGGTACTCTGTTAGGTTCTTGTGTGGCGATCTGTCTCTATAATAAAAAAGGTAAGTGGGGAGGATTAAACCACTATATGATACCCCGTATCTCCATGGGGAGTGGCTTGCAAAATTCCAAATATGGTGATTACTCACTGGATAAATTAATTAAAGATCTTTTGAGATGGGATGATCGCATCCATAATTTGGAAGCCAAGATTTTTGGAGGAGGAGATGTGGTCGGCCATCTCTCCGGTGGTAAAGGTATTGGTAAGAAAAATATCGACTTTGCCGTGGAGCGACTTAAGGAGATGGGAATCGGGATTATAGAGAGAGATGTTGGGGGTGATTATGGCCGAAAAATATATTTCGACTCCTCAACGGGTAAAGTGGAAGTGCAACAAATTGCCAAGAGTCAACAGAGCCAAGAGTTGGCCGAAAAGAAGCAAGCCTTTGATCAGCGAGCGATCAGAGTATTAGTAGTAGATGACTCACCATTAATTCGCTCTATTATCACTAAATCCTTGAGTCGTGATCCGAAGATTAAGGTTGTTGGAGAAGCGGAAGATCCTTATGAGGCCAGAGAGAAGGTGATTGAACTTGATCCTGATGTTATGACTTTGGACATTATTATGCCAAGAATGGATGGGATTACATTTTTAGAAAAGATAATGCAGTATAAGCCAATCCCCACTATCATCGTCAGTTCTGTTGCCCAGAAGGGGAAGGTTCAATGGGAAAAGGCGAAGCAGGCGGGGGCGGTAGAGGTAATTGATAAGGCGATACTTAACCTTTATGCTGGAGTTGATGGAGTCAGTGATAAGTTAATTCCGGTTGTTAAGAAGGCGTCCTTGGCTATTTTGAACAAATAAGAGGGATCGAGCGTTATGGCAATGAATCTTAAGAAGCGGAAAAAGCGTGAACAGGAGAAGAAAAAAGTTAGCAATACCAGAAAGGGGGCAAAAAAGGCTGCACCTAGCGCGAGCCCTAAACGGCAAGAGGAGGGCAAGATGAAGCTCTACTTGATTGCTCTGATTGTTATGTTAGCATCACTATTTATTTTTTATAATATGCAGTAAGTATGAAATAACTGCTCTTAAATTTAATTAAAAGGTCATGGAGGATAATGACGATGAATGATGTAAAGTATAATAATGAGGATCCCATTGAGTTGGCCCCGGGGGTTTTTCATCTTGGAGTTTCGGATGAGAAAAACTCATTTGCAAATATTCCTTATCTGATTACGTCTGGGGATGAGGCAATGGTAATTGATCCAGGCTCAGCTGTTCCCGAATTTTATCAAGTGGTATTGACCAAGCTGAAAAAAGCATTGAATGGTGATCTGAAGAGGATTAAGCATGTGGTAGTTCAACATCAAGATCCAGACCTCTGTGCGGCAATTCCACTACTTGAAAAAGAGCTTGAACCAGATTACCAGCTACACGCACCATTAGAGGCCAGAGTTATTTTACAGCACTATGGCATGAAGCAAAAATCATCTACCTTGGATGAGGGTAATCAGATTACCTTTGGTCAGGGGAGAACCTTAACATTTGTCATGACTCCCTATTGTCACTTTATTGGATCGATGGTCAGCTATGACCATCAATCGAAGGTGTTGTTTTCGTCAGACGCTTTTGGTGGCTTTAGCGACCAAAATAATCTCTACGCAACTCAACACTATCCAGTACAACTAGAGAGTTTTCTGGGAGAGTATTTAGGTTCTAAGCGTGCATTGGAGTATGCCCTTAAGCGAATTGAGCAGGTAGATAAGCTATACGGTATTGAGATGATCTGTCCACAACACGGATGTGTTATCCCGAAAGAGCTAATTAGTGAGTATATCGCTTTTGCCCATAAACTTAAAGTTGGTGCGCAGATCGATGCTTTGGCAAAAATTAATGGCATTACCCTTAGCAACAATTAGAGGATAGTTATTATGAAATCACAGGAAGCACTAAACGAGTTTTTAGATGATGCTCGCAGGTTGGCCATCTCACCTAAAAATCGGTTGATAGTTAAAACACTTGCTGCCAAGGCAAATATTTCACTCACCGATGAGCTGGAGTTGGCAAATCCAGCTTCGGAGATTACAGAGGCACAGATTAGTGAATTAATGGGCCATCTTGACGATGTCGCAATTATTAAAATCGTTGCCAAACGAATTTTTCGTAACCACGGTTTTAACTTTTAACCCTTTTTTAGTTACTCTCTTTGGCCGCAGGAAAGTGGTTGCTGCGGCCAAGTGTCATTAGACCATTTACGATAGTTGATATTCAGTAATTGAACATAACATGAGACGAGATTACTCTTTAACACGCCGGTTTTAATCAGATAAAAAGGATACCGTAGGGTAGTAGGGAGGATTTCTTGATCCTGCCATTCTATTTTTATTAATTTTTCACTATTTGCAAGAAAATAATTATTACCTCCCCCCTATTTTTGTATGTACAATTGTACATCTTCGTGGTACTATGGATTTATGGAGTTTGAATGGGATGAAGGGAAGTGTGATGAAATAAAGAGAAGACATGGGTTTTCCTTTGAAGAGGTCATTTCATCAATAAAAAATGAATCTATTATCATAAAGACTCCTAATGAGGATAGAGATCAAAAAGCTTTTTTAACTATAGTTGATAATTATCCAGTAGTAGTACCTTTTGAAATGAGGTCTGGTGTATATCGCCTCATTACCGCATGGCCTGACAGGAGGTTTAAAAAATGGATCGACTAAGAAAGTACGCTAGAAAACAAGGGTATGAGGTTGATGAAAAGATGACCTTAGAGTTCCAAAGACAACTGCGCCTTAGTAAAAAAAAAGCAGTAACTATCCGTCTTCCAGAAGAGGTCATCGAGGAGTACAAAAAGCTAGCGGGAGATGAAGGAAAGTATCAAGCTATAATGAGAGAGATCTTGATTGAAGCTCTCTCTAAAAAAGCATCTTGATGGTCTATATACACAGACCGTAATTCTTCTATGCCGCAATCTCTAGCTATTACAGATAACTTTCATTATCCGGCAGGACTTCTCTGTGCCACGGGCCACATATTGTGAGTTTGTAATATATACAGATATGCGGTGGAATTGGTGGAACCTTCCCCAATAGTATGTTTAAACAGCACAAATCTAATTTCACAGTCTAAATCTTAGGAGCTACGAAATGATGGGAATTTTCTCTGTTCGTCTGTTGGTAACGATTACTCTTACTCTTGGTGTACTGCCATTATGGGGGGCAGAAAATGCGGCCATCCTGAGCGTTGGTGGACTCTATCTAAATAATCAGGCCCATATCGCTGATATCAATGGAGATGGTCTGGATGATATCCTAACTTTTAGTTCTGAGCAGCGATCAGCGATGGTGCTTTACCAGAAAGCTGATGGCCGCTTTTACAAGGGGCTATCTACCTACTTACAGTATGATCATCCCGAATTACAGATCGATGCCTTTCATGCCGGGGACTTCAATGGTGACCAGAAATTGGACTTTCTAGTGGTCTACGAGCAACGCTTTATTAGCTTCTATCAGGGCGCAGGTACTGATACCTTTGTTAAGGCTGGAGAGTTTGAGATTCCATTTGATCTAGATATTATCTCTACCGTGGGTGATCTTAATGGTGATCACCAGATGGATCTGCTCGTGACCACTACCGAAGCCTCTGAACAACAGCAACTCCCCGTCTTTACATTTGCTGAGCGTCAAAAGGCGGGTTTCCCACTAAAAATGAAGTTCTCACAACTTGACCTGGCGAAGATCTCCCCGACCAACCGGCCGCTATTTGAAATAGATGAATTGAGGGTTGTTCGTCGGGCCAATAATGTGGCCGGGGTGGTGATGTTAGACATTCGTTACAGCCGAATGTTCTCAATAGATGTGATAGATGGAGGAGCCAATTTTCGCGCCCAGCAGATATTTACAGTACCTTTTAAGCCATATGGAATTGAGCTTTTTGATCTAAATCAGGACGGGGTGGATGATCTATTGCTCTCTCCAATGTTTCCACGCAGGAAGTGGATATCTCATATCTGGTTAGGAGCGGATCAAGTTATTGGTGGTTTTAAATTTCATCAAGAGTTAATTACGGGAGTTCAACTGGTCGGCAGCAGTGTCGGTCACTTTAGCTCCAAACAGCAGCGACAATTGGCGATCGGGAGCGAATTTGAGAAGAGCATTCGGATCTATAATATCGGCAGTGATGATAAAATCTCTAGACGGCCAGTCAATAATTGGAAGTTACCTGCCAGGCCTAGTATCATCTCCTCTATGTCACGGGTCGAAGATAATAAGCCACTGACTAGCTTAATGGCATTGATTAGTGGTGACAGCAAAGTACTTTTGATCAAACAATAAGCTCGGAGATAATTTTAGCCTCTCCTGCATGTAGGGCCTCTTTTAATCGTGAGGCATATTCAGGATACTGTTTCTTAAAAGTTCCATCTGGGATCTGAATTGGTTCTCCGTAATCGACAAAGACTCTAGTGAAAGGTTTGGGAATTCGGAATTTATCCCAACTATTTACACTCCAAAATTTTTCCGGATAGACGCTGTAAGGGATGATGGGACAGTTCGCTTGGCGCGCTAAAGACATAACCCCAAAATGAACTTCAAATACTGGCCCTTTAGGGCCATCAATCGTAATGGCACTTGGAATTCCCGCCAGCAGTGCTTCCAACATGGTTCCGGCCGCCTCTTGCCCTCCACGGGTAGAACTTCCTCGCACCGGATGGTGCCCTAAGCGCCGTAGGCTGGCAGCAACCAACTCTCCATCATAGGAGCGGCTAACCATCGCCGCATATTTTTTAACTCCATTTTGGACAAAAATGCCGTGTAGGGCATTTTGGTGCCAGCAAGCTAATATATGTGCTCTATCTAGCTCTCGACGATCTTGGCCAATATGGGTCACTCGCCAAGTAGCGGCCAGTGCCCTAATCAGATAGTATATTAGGTATGATAGCAGGATGAAAATCAGACGTTTCATATTGCTACCACACCCAGCGTTGAATCAAGTGCAGTCTAAACAACACTATCCTGGTGTTTGCATCCGGTGTTCATCAAGCCAAACTCTACGAGTGGTGACTACCTGGTCAGCCTCTTTCCCCCCAAGCTCAGTGAAGTGAGCAAAGTCATAAGAGAAAAATCCCAGCCCTTTCGTTAAAGAGCGTAATTCAATGATCAGATTGTGCATCTCCGCTTCAGGAATATTAGCTGAAACTTGATCCCAGCCACCCCAGCCTTTTTTGCTATCAAAGCCCAGTAGCTGTCCACGTAGTCCTGATACCAGCTTTTGTGCTTTCGAGAGGTGCTCGTTAGGTACCGAGATCTCAACTTTCGCAATCGGCTCCAATAGAATAGGTTGGCACTTAGGCATCGCATCTTTCATGGCGGCCATCGCTGCTAACTTGAACGCTAAGTCGCTACTATCTACTTTATGGTAAGAGCCATCAAACAGCCGAACCTCAACATCTACAACATTAAAGCCCAATGGCCCAATACTTAGATATTCACGTACACCATTTTCAATTGCTCCAAAGTAGTTTTTAGGAATAACACCACCGGTGATATTCTCAATAAACTCAAAACCACTATCGCGCTCTTTGGGATTGATATCAAAGTAGACATTTCCAAATTGTCCGTGGCCACCAGTCTGTTTTTTATGCTTCCCTTGGATGGTGGCCTTGCCACGAATTGTCTCTTTGTAGTCAACTTGAGGCTTATTCATCTTGACTTCAATTCCATTGCGATTGGCCAATTTCTCAAGAGCAACCAACAGTTGCACCTCTCCTTGCCCCCAAAGTACCAGCTCTTTACTGACATCGTTTTGAATAAATTGTAAGGAGAGATCTTCCTCAGTTAGTTTCTGTAGGGCGGTCATCAACTTCATCTCGTCTTGCTTTTTTACTACCTCGACTGCTTGAGAGAAGAGAGGCTTAATAGGAGGATCAAAGACAACCTTCTCCTCCTCTCCCTTCTCACCACTCAAGGTGTCACCTGTGACTAATTGCTCGACCCGGCTAAAGGAGATGATATCCCCGACGGAGATATTTTTGGACTTGGAAACTTCCAATCCATGCATGGTCATAATACCACCAAGAGGTTGAGCACCAATTGCCTGCCCCTCTTTTACCTCTCCTCGCCAGACACGAGACATGGAGAGTTTCCCTTTATGCATCAGGTTGTAGGTCTTAAAAATTTGGCAGAGCTGAGAACTTTTAGTCAGATCAATCTCTAGCCGTTTTGCTGCCACCTCACAACTTGGAACTTCAACTTCTAAACAGTCTAGTAGTTTTTTTATGCCGCTATCTGCAACACTTTGCCCTAAGAAGAGCGGAGTGATCAAACCATCACTAGTCCCCTTCTCAATCGTTGTGGTAATCTCTTCAGTTGTTAATGGAACCTCCTCTAAAATCTTCTCCATCAATTCATCATTAAAATCGGCTAAACCATCGAGCATCTCTTGTCGCGCCAAAGTTACTTCATCTACTAAATCACTAGGGATCTCGATCTTTTCAGAGCGCTTTCCATGGTGAAATTTATAGGCTTGTTGATGGACTAGATCGACCAGTCCGACCATCGCCTCCCCTTCCATAATTGGAAAGGTTCTAGTTACCAGTGGGGTGTCAATACGATCCTTTAAAGCTGCAAGCATCTGGTTTACATCACCACTGAGAGTGTCTAGCTTGTTAATAAAAATATAGTGGGGAATACACTTCCCGGACAAGAACTTTAATGTGGGGGTAAGGGCCATCATACTATCTTCGTTGGGCTCACATACGACTACTACTGCATCGGCCACCTGCATAGCATTTAAGCTATCTTGCATAAACTCTACTGAGCCGGGACAGTCTAAAAAGGTAAACTTACTATCTTGGTAAACACAGTTGGCAGGGATGGCCTCAATACTCATCTGACGTCCGATTGCCTCTTGTGAGCCAGAACCAACAGCATTGCCATCTTCAACTCGGCCCTTCTCCTTAATGGTGCCAGCAATCTTTAACATACTTTCCATTAAGCTGGTCTTTCCTGATTGATAGGGGCCACAAATGGCCACGACCTTGGTGCTACTATTACTCATAACTCCTCCTTAAATAAAACTACTATATGTTTCGATTTGGATCCTTAGTTGATTGAATCTATAACTTAAAGTAAACGATCAGATAATTTGTCATAAATTACAGCTTTTTGGCCACTTTCTTTGCTCTTTAATGATTTTTATTTATATGGAAGGTGATAAATGTCAAAAAACATAAAATTTATTTATGTGCTTATATTTTACTTAATGATCGCTTTTCAATCGTAATCTATTCATAATTCTGTCATAATCCACCAGTTGCTGCGCGTCATTTGAGTAAAAATAGAGTTAAGATTAAGAGGGACACCTTCGATGCTTATAACTTGGTGCAACATTAAAAGATTGCTTCTAATAGTGCTACAGACGGTACTTCTACTATCTTCAAATTTAAATGGAGGTGAAGTGGCCCAGATTGTTTGTAGTGATCCCCAGGGGCTGACCATCACCTTTCAAATCACTCGGGAGTTAAGTAACTTAGATGAGTTAAAAACTCTAACCATCGATCCCGGAAATCTGATTACCATTAGTAGCGTTGATTCCCAAGCGGTGCTAAAGAATGTTGTTGTCTCCAATGACGGATTTGGGCTCAAAAGATTTATCTCTCTTGGTTTTGCTGAAGCACTACTGATTCCGGTCGCCGATATGACTTTGGACATGAAGGTAGGCGAGTTAAGTGGATTTTACTCTACACCCCAGCAGGTGGAGATTAGTGGCCAAAGCATGGTTGATCATATTGATAAAAAAGTTATTGCTCCCAATCAATTTTTGTGTGAAGAGAGTATGAAAAGTAGCACAACTAACAATAATGGTGAGAGTGATGAACCTACGGCCCCATCAACAATTTGACCCTCAGAAAGAGTTACAGTCGATTCTTAAAATAGTTGAGTCCGCTAGTGATACTAACCAGATTAAACTAACTCAGACAGTTAAAAAGGGCGGGTGTGCCGCCAAAATTCCCGCCATTACACTGCGTGAGATTCTCTCTTTGGTAGATCTACCTAATCGTAGTGATAAATTACTTGTTGAAGGTGATTCATTTGATGATGCTGGTGTCTATCAGATTAGAGAGGACTTGGCACTGATTGAGACGGTGGACTTCTTTACTCCGATTGTCGACAACCCATCCCTGTTTGGCCAAATTGCCGCCGCTAATGCCTTAAGTGATGTCTATGCCATGGGGGGGCGTCCCCTCACCTCTTTAGCTATTTTAGCTTTTCCCGCCGCTACCATGGAAAATGAGGTAGTAGCAGCGATTTTAAGTGGTGCGGGTGAAGTGTTGCGACGGGCAGGGGCACTACTGGTTGGAGGTCACTCGATTGATGATGATAGTCTTAAGTTTGGTCTGGCGGTAACTGGTGAAGTCGATCCTAAAAAATTATGGAGTAATCAAGGGGCCCAAGTTGGTGATAGTCTAATTTTAACCAAGCCTTTAGGAACTGGGACTATCTGTGCTGGAACTAAAGCAGGTTTGGCAGTAGAGAGTACGGTTGATGCGCTTGCATCTATGTGCCGACTAAATAATGTAGTGGATTTTTTAAGTGGGGAACAACAGTTCGCAATTCATGCTGCCACTGATATTACTGGATTCAGCCTTGCCGGCCACTCTATGCAGATGGCCTCCGCATCTAACTGCTCATTTAAGTTTGACTACGCAAGTTTACCGCTGTTTGAGCAGACTATCTACTGCTTGGAGCAGAAATATCTAACCCGTGCACATAGTGGTAATCGAAACTACACGCAGAATCGAGTCGTTGTTAACGATCAACTTTCAGAGCAACAGCGATTGGTTACCTTTGATCCTCAAACTAGTGGTGGTTTACTGTTGTCGGTCTCCGCACCACAAGCAGAGACCATTGTATCTACCCTACTCCCCTACTTCCCAGGGTGTGCGGTGGTGGGAGAGGTGATGGCAAAAGATAGTCAGTGGGATGTCAGTGTCTGCTAACTTATCCCTAAAATCTTTTGCGCCGTTGCTACTAAGCAAAACTCCGTTGATTGATCTACGTGCTCCGGTGGAGTTCTCCCAAGGAGCACTACCCAACGCTACCAACCTTCCTATTTTGAATAATCAAGAGCGAGCGCAAGTCGGTACCTGTTACCAACATCAGGGGCAAGCGGCGGCGATTACTCTAGGTGAGAAATTAGTTTCAGGTGGTGTATTACAGGAGCGTCTAGATGGCTGGTGCCAGTTTATCAAGAGTAATCCGAATACTCTGCTCTACTGCTTTCGTGGTGGTTTACGCTCGTTAAAGAGTCAGGAGTTCTTGGCCGCAGTTAACGTTGAAACTACTATTATCGAAGGTGGATACAAGCGAGTGCGTAACTATCTGCTCGAACAGCTGGAGTCTCTAGGAGGGCAAGAGCGTCTGTTGGTATTGGCCGGGGAGACTGGAAGTGATAAGACCGGGATAATCAACTCTTTAATCGACTCTTTAGATATTATTGATCTTGAGGGCCTGGCCGCCCATCGTGGAAGCGCCTTTGGAGCAACGGGAGAGGAACGGCCGACCCAAATTAATTTTGAACACGCTTTGACCATGGAGCTTTTACAACTACAAGCAGAACGAAAATCCACCTTTACTCTGATTGAAGATGAGAGCCAACGTATTGGGAACTGCTCGCTAAATAGTAGCTTTTACCAAAACAAGCAGAACTCCCCGACCTTCCGCCTGACTATCCCTTTAGAGGAGCGAGTTTACTACACTCGTACCCTCTATGTGGAGAGCTGGTGGAACAGGCTGGTGCAAGAGAGTGGCGAAGATGATATCTATCAACGCTTCTTGCAACATTTTCAGGCTCCTTTAGATCGTATTAAAAAGCGCTTGGGAGGGGCAAAACATCAAGAGGCGGTCAAGTTGTTACAGGTAGCGGTGGAGCAACAGCGAGCTGGTGGTAGCTTTTTAGCTCATGATGGTTGGATTAATCTGCTGTTAGCTGATTACTATGATCCTCTCTACCGTAAAACAATTGAGCAGAAGCGAGTGGTGGGCCAGGGAGATCGACAGGAGTTCCTCTCCTTCGTTAAAAGTTGGCACCCGAAAGATTAAACATTAGATAGTAGGAGTCAGTTTCAGCTTGGCCGATCAGTTGTGCTTCACGCTTAAATGCGGCAATTTCAACTCTAAAAGAAAAACGGTGGGCCATTAATAGCTCCATCCCAACTGCAGACCCAAAATCATCAATGATACGTTCCCCCTCCGATGAGCGTTTCCAGCGTGAGTGGTGATAGATAAGTCGAGGGGCAATACGACGTACTCCAAGCGGAAACCAGTCGGAAAAGAGTGTAAAGTGTAGTGGCTTGCCAATAGCGATACTGGCGACCCCACCCATCTCTTTTTGTTGATAGTTTCTGCTATATAAATTAAAACTTGGTGTCGGAATCTCCGAACCTTCATAGTGAGTATGGAAACGACTTTCACGAGGGGCCCAGTTAACATAGCTAATCCTACCCCAAATAGGAGTCTCTCTCCCCAGGTCCCACTGACCGCCTATCCGGGCCGTCTGGGTCAGATACCCTGGTTCGTCTTTAATCCTGGCCCGTAAGTAGTGCTCGATAAATGGATAGTAACTTAGTCCAAAAGAGCGCTGATAGGTGAGATCAAGATCAAATTGATGAAAGAAGCGCTCTCGATCTTGACGATAGATGGCACTATCGATCAAGCTCAGGTTGGTGCGTCCAAATCTCCATGGAAGAGCAAAAATAACTCCAGCTTGATTGCCAAGATCATCCGCGATCAACTTAACCCCGACATTCAATAGGTAGCGAGAGTAGATATATGTCAGCTCCCCGCCACTCCCATAGAGTGAGTCGCGACTATAACTTAACAGCCAGCTATGCCACTGCAAAGGGTCAGAAAAAGCAACTTGCGCTGATAGCGAGCTGTCACCTTGATCGGTATTTGAGTAAAAGTACTCCCAATAGTCAAAACGCAGATCATAAAAGCCATTGTAGTCCCGTTGTGGGTCACTATTGGGCGCAACCACACTTTTTTCTAGCTCAACACCAATTGGCGGTAGCTGATCATATTGATAGTTGGCCGGTAACTCTTGTCGCTCAGTAGAGTCGACTAGCTGATAGTGATAACCATCCGCCATTAGGTTTGCCACCAAGAAGCGTTTACTCGTCACTTGGCGAGCATCAATGATCGTATCTGCCGCCAATTGCCGGGTAATCTTACCCTTAAAGCAGCCAAATAGTGACGAGCCATATTCAGTTGATGCTATAAAGTAGACACTTGAACCATCGGGATCAACATCAACCACCTTCCCATAGTATCCCGAGTAAGAGCACAGTGCCTCTTCCTGTTGTTGAAAATAGCGGTAGAGGGTGCGCTGACTGGCCTGCTGCTTAAAATAGTAGATTTTTCCTTGCCGATCAAACTTAGCAGTCGAACTGACCGGCCCAATTTTTTGTTGATCAAGATAGAGCATCGGCTGAATAAAAGATTCGGCCGGATTAAAGTAGAGAGTACTCTCTGCTTGTTGATCCAACACCACTTGACTGTTGTATTTAGTCAGTGCGTTTCCATCTTGATCCCATAGGGAGTAGAGCATTTTGCTCTGGCCGACAAAGCCAGAAGCGGCACTAAACGGTCGCTTCCCCTGCCAAAAAATTGTACCACCAGGTAGATCAAACTCTTGGGCCGAGTACTTTTCACTCTGAGTATCAAACGTAACAACTTGAGGGTAGCGAACTTTGTTGGTGGCCAAAAAAGAGAGTTGATTTTGCTGACGGGTGAAGCCGTAGTGGGAGAGAGAGTGGATAAATGGCTTGGAGCTTTCCGCCTGTTGCTGCTTATTCGCCTGTGGTTGAAAGTTTTGAATAAATTCACTCACCAAAGAGTTATATGACATGCCAAAGTGTAAACGAAATGAGGCATCAAGGCGAAAAGGGTTAAAATAACGAGTACCATGAGTGAGAAAGAAGGTGTTGACCCGCTGGTGGCCAAAACGCTTCGCCAGATAGAGATTAAAATATGCACCGACAATGTAGTGCTGACGACCAAAGGGAAACTGTAATGATTCATTCAGCAGCGAGGTGACATTCAACCGATCCTCTCGAATTAGTTGGTAAAATAGCGCTCTGGCCTCTCCACTAAAGAGTCTTCCGCCGTTACCATAGGTCGACTCATTATAGGTGGCATTTCCCTCGATCAACCAGGTTGGCAGCAACATGTTGGGTTGGTGAAAGGCCCATAACGGTAGCGGTAGCAACATGGTAAAGATCTTGTTGCCAAATACCTTGGAGGCATAACGGGCCAGTCCCCCCTTGGCATTCATCTGATAGATGTGGGCCATCTCATGGCCAATCAAAGTGCGTCCCAGAGAGTTGACGGCAAAATTATCAACCATCGAGACAATTCCACCATAGAAGATCATGGTGTTGTTATAAAGGGCCGTCGCCATGGCATTGGGGATCTGGTTATTATATGATGCTAAAATAAGCTCTAATGGTCTATCTAGCGCCCAATCAAAGCTCTGCTGATAGTGGTCGGAAAAAAATTGTACCTCTTGCATCACCTGCTCTAGGTAGTCCTGATGGTCGTCACTATAGATAAAACGGCCCAGTTTATTCTCTAACAGCAAGTAGTCTTGATCATCATTGGGAACGAGGTAGGAGGCGTGAACAGCAGAGTGAACTACTACGATGGCAGTAACCATCCCAACTAGTATTGAGCGTAACATTTAACAGACTTCCAAGCGGGCAATCACACTGCCAATTTTGACCTGCTGCCCGACGGTCGCCAACTGCTCCAGCAGCTTGCCACCTTGAGGGGCCGGAACCTCAATTTCAACTTTATCAGTGGTGAGGTCATAGAACAGCTCATCCGCGGCCACCTGCTGACCAACCTCAACGTGCCAGCAGCTAACCACTGCCGACTCTATCCGCTCTCCGAGAGAGGGAACAATCACATCCAACTTATCATTTTTCATCCTGGCCCCTTAAGAATTTGTTATGTGCTGAGTGAACGGTTGAATGCTGCCATCACTGCTTCTGGAATCCACTCACCCATCGTCGGATGGGGGTGAATCGTATTGATCATATTTTCGGTCACTCCCTCCATCGAACGATAGAGTAGTAACTCGCCAAGCATCTCGGACGCCTGCTCTCCCACCAAGTGGGCCCCCAATAGCTCCCCATGATCACCCAGTAAAACTTTAACAAAACCATCACGCTGTCCCATCGCCAATGCCTTGCCATTTGCCATCATCGGAAGTTTACCTAAGTGATAGTTGACTCCCTGCTCTTTTAGCTGCTGCTCGGTTGCCCCGACTGAAGCTACCTGGGGAGAGCAGTAGGTGCAGCCAGGAATCCCATCATAGTCAATAGCATGCGGAGTTAACCCACTTAAGTGCTCAGCAGCTACCACCCCTTGATGAGAGGCGAGGTGGGCCAAAAGCGGTGGCCCGGCGACATCTCCGATTGCGTAAATATTGGGGCAACTAGTCTGACAGTTATCATTAATATTTATAAAACCACGCTCTGTGGTCACACCAACGCTTTCCAATCCTAAATTTTCAATATTGCCACTCATACCAACCGCAATTAGCCCCTGATCAAAAGAGAACTCCTCAGCAACGCCACTGCTATTTTGACAGCTAATGGTCACCTGCTCCCCATGATTGGTCGCCCTAACCTCTTTGACTCCCAAAGAGGTCTTAATACCCAAGCGTCGGTAAGCGCGCTCAATCTCCTTGGAAGCATCAAGATCCTCCACTGGCAAAAGGTGATCCAACATCTCAAAGATGTGCACCTTCACCCCAAAAGCATTCCAAAAATAAGCAAACTCCACTCCAATCGCTCCGGCCCCGACAATTCCAATCGAAGTTGGCAGTTGTTCTAGCGCCAAAGCCTGATAGGCATTTAGCAGTCGCTTACCATCAAACTCAAGACCAGGAAAAGTGCGTGGGTGGGCACCCGTAGCAATGATCGCCCGATCAAAATTAATCTGACTATCGTTAACCGTCACCTCTTGGGGGCCACTAAACAGAGCTCGCCCCTTGACCAACTCGATTCCACCTCGCTTGATTAAAAACTGCACCCCTTTGGAAAGGCGCTGCGCGATCTGGGCCGACCTTTTGACCGCGACCGAGCCATCGAGAGATTCGAGAGTAACGTTTACCCCTAGCCCCTTCATCTCCTTAACACTTAAAGCAGCGTGAGCGGAGGTCAACAGGGCCTTGGTGGGGATACAACCACGGTTAAGGCAGACGCCCCCCAATTTATCCTGTTCAATTATTGTTACATTATGGCCTAACTGTGAGGCACGGATGGCAGCAATATGGCCTCCCGGGCCGCTGCCAATCACCACAACTTGCATCTTTTTCATATACATATTCCTAGATAAGTATTAACAAAGCTTAACATCTAAAATCAGCAAATAAAGGGCACAATAAGGAGCTACACATCCTTTGTCAAAATGTTATAAGAGATTAATATTATTATGAATACAAACAACATTGACCACCCCTTGCTGCTGGAAAAATTTCCTCGGGGGGTAATAGCACTAGATTTGGAGATGACCGGCCTCTCTCCACTGAATGATCACATTATTGAGATCGGTGCGATTAAAGTAACTCCGAATGTAGCGGAGGCCAAGATCTTTGACCAGTTAGTCTCCCCTCCAGTAAAGATCTCATCCTGCAGTAAGGCCAGTAGTGAGATTCACGGCATCACCGACCAAATGGTGCTCGGTCAACCTAAGTTGGAGGTGGTGCTACCGAAACTTTTTGAGTTTGTGGGCACCCTGCCGATCATCGCCCATAATGCAAAGTTTGATGTTGGCCACCTAATTGCTGCCATCCATCGACTAGAATCAGCTATCCCCAACTGCGAAGTATTCTGTTCTTGCCAACTCTCACGCATCACCTTTCGCCAGCTGAACAGTTACAGTTTGGATCAACTAGCGGCCCATCTGATGATCACGATGGAGAATCACCACCGCGCTAAGAATGATGCGCTAACCTCCCTGCTGATTTTTCAGGCGGCACTAAAGCATCTGGGGCAAGAGAGTAAAGCACCAAGTTACTACCTTCAATCTCGCTACTGTTCACTAAGTGACTTTAACCCAGAGAATTGCACTTTAGATCTACCAGGCCACCTCTTTTCGCTGTATGACTACACTCCACGGCAACAGTTAATTGAGATCAAATACAGTGGCGGCAAACGCAAAAATTGCTTTCGGCCAGTGCGGCCAATCTCCCTCCTGCCGATGCCAGAGGGTAATATTCTCTATGCTCACTGCTTAGAGAGTGACCTCTATAAATCTTATCTATTAAATAAAATTGGCGAAGTAAAACCTCTAACCACTGCCGCCCAAAATAAGTGGGAAGAGCTATTGCTTAAAAGGGCCAAAAATGGATAATAAAAATATATCTATTATTTTAAGAGAGGATTTTGGGACCTAGACTCAAAGGAATATTAGCATGCACTTTTCTGAACTGACGACCCTAGATGACCTGGCAAAAATCTACCCACAACATATATTAGAGCGCTTCCCGATTGCCGGCAAAGGTCCCTTTAATGATATGGATGACCAGCAGTGGAATAGCTGGACCTGGCAACAGAAAGCACGGCTAACCAACCTTGAGGGGTTGGCCAAAGTTATCGATCTAACCGACGAGATCACTAATGACTTTAATGACTGTGATCAGCTTTTCAATATGGCGATTACCCCTTACTACGCCAATCTAATGGATCGTAGCGACCCCAACTGTCCTATCCGCTTGCAGGGGATACCTAAAAAAGAGGAGCTTACCGTCCTTGATACTGATATGGAGGACCCATTAGCGGAAGAGCGAGATATGCCAGTCCCCGGAGTGACTCATCGCTATCCAGATCGGGTACTTTTCTATATTACCCATAACTGCCCCGTCTACTGCCGCCACTGTACCAGAAAACGTAAGGTGGCCGATCCCACTACCACTGCTGCCTCCAAACAGATTGACGTTGGGTTGGAGTACATTAGCAGTAACCCCCAAATTCGTGATGTCATAATCTCCGGCGGAGATCCACTATCACTTAATAATAAGAGGCTCGACTATATTCTAGGTCGATTGCGCCAGATACCTCATATTGAGGTAATTCGTCTTGGTACCAGAAACTTAGTCACCCTGCCCCAACGAATCGATGATGAGTTTTTAACCGTTCTCCAAAAGCATCAACCGATCCATATTAATACCCACTTCAACCATCCCAAAGAGATGACCAGAGAGACCCTATTTGCCGCCTCTAAAATCGCCCATAGCGGTGCCACCATGGGTAATCAGACGGTACTACTGAAGGGGGTAAATGATGACCCCGCAGTGATGAAAGAACTCTGCCATAAGCTTCTGTTAATGCGTATCCGCCCCTACTACATCTTTCAGTGTGACCAAAGCAAGGGGATCTCCCACTTTCGTACCCCGATTCAGACTGGGATTAAGATTATCGAGAGTCTGCGTGGCCATACCTCAGGCCTCGCGGTGCCCCACTATGTGATAGATGCCCCGGGAGGTGGCGGGAAAATACCTATCTCTCCAGAGTATATTGTGGATGAGCAGGAGGATAAAGTAGTGCTACGTAACTTTCAACGAGAGCAGTATACCTACTACCTCCCTAAAAAGGATTAACTCCCAAGAATAAATTGACATTTCCACCAACGGCCCATTAAAATGAGCGCCAAGAATTGGCCAATTTAAAGCGGCAGTAGCTCAATTGGTAGAGTACCACCTTGCCATGGTGGGTGTTGGGAGTTCGAGTCTCCTCTGCCGCTCCATTTTTCTAACAATCGACACACCCAACATAACTAAACCGAATGATTCTAAATAAATAGAATCATTCAGGTCGCTTAGGGATCGCAGCTTGTTTCCAACCCTTGCTACACAGTGCACAACTACACCAAATAGTAGTATCCTTTTACAGCGCAAATCGGTAAAACTCCTATGGTTACTAACTAATTTAATGTAGTGAGTAGTTATGAGCACAATCTATGACTATGTAATTGTCGGTGGCGGGATCTCGGGACTGGCAGCACTTGTTCGTTTGAAGAAAGAGGGAAAAACAGCACTACTGTTAGAGCGAAATGAGAGCTGTGGCGGTTTTGTTAGAACTAAAAAAGTGGCGGACTACCTATTAGAAGTTGGGCCTAACGCATTCCTGCCCAGTTATCAACACACGTGGGATCTAATTGAAGAGGTTGGACTAAAAAGTGAGGTGGCCTACAACAGACCAACCACCTCCACTCGCTATATCTATAAAGATCAAGCGATCCATCCACTACCAGAGGGCCCTTTTCAATTTTTTAAAACCCCCCTACTCTCCTTACTGGCAAAACTGCGGCTCTTTTGTGAACCATTTATCTCCCGTGGAAAGGAACCAGAAGAGAGCGTTCGCTCATTTGGCAGTAGACGCTTTGGCCGCGAGATTTGCGATATGACCCTTGACCCAATGATCAGTGGTGTCTGCTCGGGTGATATTGATAAAATAGATATCCACTCCCTCTTTCCCAAGCTAGGGAGTATTGAAAGAGAGTATCGTAGCATCCTGCTCTTTCTAATTAAATTTAAGAAAAAACAGATTAAGAAAGTTGGCAGTGAGGAGAAGATAAACTTCGCTTCACTTAACAATGGGATGGGCTCCCTATCTGAAAAGATAGAGAGTAGCTACCCCGAAGATATTATAACCAATAGCGCTGTTAATAAAATTGAACTGCAAGATGAGCTCTATCACGTTTTCACTGCGGAAAAAGAGATCAAGGCAAAAAAACTAATTCTGGCAACCCCCGCATTTGAGTCGGCCAGACTGCTTAAGCAGGCATCACCCAAGCTAGCAACACTACTGGCCAGCATCCCCTATACCGATGTTGGTGTGATGACCATCGCTTTTAAGCAGGATAAAGTTAAACACCCACTAAATGGTTTTGGATTTCTAATTCCCAGTAATCAAAAACGCAAAATATTGGGAGCACTGTTCTCCTCCAGCCTGTTTGAAAACCGGGCCCCGGCAGATCAAAAATTATTGAAGGTCTATTTTGGAGGAGTACACCGGCCGGAACTACTTAACCTACCCGATAGTGAAATTGAAGAGATTGTCACCAAGGAGTTAACTCCGACGCTAGGGATTTCTGACCAACCAATTTTCACCAGCATCTCTAAAATTAAAAATGCGATTCCCCAATATAATATGGGCCATCGAAGCAAAAAAGAGAGTATTAGAGCAATTTTGAACAGCAGCAAAAGTCTCTTTTTGGCCAGTAACTACCTAGACGGTATTAGTGTCAACGATGCCATCAAACGTGGATACTATTTTGATAGTTAATCTAAGGGCAAAAGAGCGGAACTAAATAGTGCGACTAAATTTCGGTTGATCACCGCTCCTATCCCGAAGGTTTGGATCAAACACCATCGCAATATTACGAACGAAGGTATTTCCTAAACTTGTAACGTAGAGCATGTCGGACTCTAACTTTAAAATTCCGTCCTGTTCCATCTCGGCCAGTTCAACTTCAATCTGATTCCAGAAGTGTAGCGCTCGCATTTTTGAAATATTGGCCTCGCCATTACACATAATCTCCTGGATGGTAACATCGATATCCATGTCCTGCTCGCTTTGAGTATGACCTACGGTAATTGCCAACTGACCATTTTCAACCCGCTGCCTGAAATTTGCTACCTCTTTTTCATTTTGAATATAACTGCCGGGAGTATTTGAGATTGAGGTTGCACCTAAAGAGATTAAGATATTAGATTTCTTATCACTGTAACCCATAAAACTTCGTTTGAGAGATTTTTTGGTATGGGCCACCTCCAGATAGGAGCCCTTTAATGCGAAGTGATCCATTCCAATCTCAATATACCCGCCCTGCTCCAATTGCTTTTTACCGATCTCATAGAGTTCTCGCTTCGCCTCGCCTTGGGCCATCTCCTCTTGCTTTAGAATATTTTGCCCCTTGGCCGAACCAGGCACATAGGCAAAACTATAAAATGCGATTAGGTCAGGATTTAAGCAGATAACTTTCTCAATAGTCTCGGAGATACTCTGTTTGCTCTGCTTGGGCAGACCATATATCAGATCAAAATTTACAGATTCAAATCCCAGCTGTTTGGCCAATTTGGTAGTTGAAGCGATCAGCTGATAGTCTTGAATACGATTAACACTTTTTTGTACCTGCTGATCAAAGTCTTGAACCCCCATCGAAAGTCTTTTAAATCCAAACTCCACTAGAACCTGTAGGTGATCTCTAGTCAAAGTACGCGGATCGACCTCGATTGATCCAATAAAACGCTTAAAATCAATTTTATCCTTAAACTGCGCTAAAAGGTCGCCCAGCTCGCTAGCAGAGAGAAAGTTCGGTGTGCCACCACCAAGGTGAATTGCCCCTATTCTAACATTCTGCAAACGACGACGGTAGATCTCCCACTCTTTTTTTAACAACTCAACGTAGAGAGTACCCTTCTCCTTATTCTTGGTTATAACCCGATTGCATGCACAGTAGTAACATAGGGTCTCACAATATGGGACGTGGATATAGAGGTCTACTCCTAGATCATCACGATAGTAGAGATCGATGTGAGAGAACCACTGATCCTCGGAGGGAGGCCCCTTCCAAAAAGGAACGGGAGGAAAGCTGGTGTAGCGCGGGCCTGCTTTATCATATTTTTTAATTAGACTACTCATAATCCCTCTGGTTGTTTGGATCAAGCATCATAAAAACCGTCTCAATCAGATGTGTTCCATCTGGAGTAAGCGCTAGCTGACCATCGGTCAGTTCTACGACTAGGTCATTTGATAGTTGTTGTAGTAGCTCTCTGCTATTAGCAGAGAGATCAAGGTCGGCCATGCTATCCTGACTAATTTTACCCGATCGAAAAAGCTGATCATAGAGAGCGGCCAGTAGCTGATCAGATTCAGTACGACTAACTCCAATTGAAACAGCACTCTTCGCCTTGGCCATTTTATGAATGTAGCTATCAGTTATATTATCATTCTTTATCATACAAGAGTTGGAATAAGAGAGGGCCGAGGCCCCTAATCCGATCAGTGTATCACTGCGATTAAACTTTAAACCGGTGACATCGCGAGATACCATCCCCTGTTGATACTGTTGGTGTAAAGAGGAACCACTCTTGATAAAATATCCCCAACCAATATGGAGATACCCGGTTTTATCCAAACATTCGGCCATCTCCAAGTAGAGGTTGAGTTTTTCTGGTGCTGCTAATGGAGTGTATTCACCATAGACAGCTTGAATCTTTTTCAACCAGGGTACTGATGCCAGTGGATAGAGGCAGACGGTATCTACACCACTATCACAAACCCTACCAATATTCTGCTTGAAGCTGCTAGCCGTTTGCCAAGGAAGTCCGTAGATGAACTCCATTGCCAAGTCAGTAATATTTTTCTGTTGTAATTTTTTAACCACACTCCATAGTTGGGAAGTGGTCTGATCTCTTCCGACATTTTTTAAAACATCAACATTAAAGTCCTGAACTCCAATTATCGCCCGTTTGACTCCAAAATCTGCGAGAACTTTCACCTGTTCAGAGTCAATAGATCGTGCATCTACCTCGACGGTGGAGGTATAGTTGTCTGCAGTGGTGATACCGTCAAGTAGACCGGCCAGCAATTTTTCTAGCAACGCTGGGGCCAAAAAGGTAGGAGTGCCACCACCAAGATAGTTGGAGGTCAGTTTTATGTTACTGCCAAAACGTTGGCGATAGTTTGCCCACTCTAAAAGAACACTATCAACATATTGAGCAACTTCACTCACACTCTCCGTCATTTTAAAATTACAACCACAAAAAGAGCAGATCGAACGACAATATGGTATATGGGTGTAAAGACTCAACTCCCCGCTACTAGCGACGGATCTCTCCAACTGCTGATAGTAACTGTCAACATCTAGCTCCTTACTCCACTGGGCGAAACCAGGATAGACATCATACCTAGAAGTTGATCGAGGGTACTTGTTGAACAGTCTCAGAAGGTCCATATCAACCAATTAATAGCGGAAATTTTGATGGATAAACTCAACACTTTTAAGCACATTGCTTTGTGGTGTTTTAGGTAGTACTCCGTGTCCTAACCCCATAATCCAACGATCCAACTGTTTCTCTCCCTTGACTCGATTAAAGTAGCTCGCCAAATTGCTCTCCAACTTACTCCATGGTAAAAATAGCCAGGCGGGATCAATATTACCTTGAAGATAGTAATCACTGCTGAGAGTTGAGATCGCTTGATTAATATCGACTCTCCAATCAATGCCCAAAACATCAATATTGTCATCTTCAATCGAACAGAGGTGGTCCATATGGGTCAGTTTAGAGTAGTAGATGAGTTTTATCTGAGGATTTATTCTCTTAATCTCTTTGGTTAGTTTGCGTAGTGGAGCAAGGATATAATCTCTAAAATCATCGCGGGCCAGCTCTCCCACCGCAGTATCAAACAGACAGACTGCATCTGCTCCCCCATCAATCTGCATCTGGATGTTCTCCATTAGCTGTGGGATCAAGAGTTCTAAGAAGCCTTGATAAAGTCCACTATACAACCCAAGTTTGGAGTCAATCAAGTTTCCACTATGGCCTCCCTCAACTGCATAGGCATAAAGAGTAAAAGGAGCACCAACAAAACCTAAGAGTGTTTTCTCCTGGGGCAGACACTTCTTAATATTAATCAGAGCATCTTTTTGAAATTGGTAAAACTCTTGCGCTGGCCGTTCAATCTTAATCTTATTTAGATCACTCAAACTCTTGATATTTAGTTCCAAAGTCGGTGGACCTGAATCGTAACTTAACCCCATCCCCATCTGTTCTAGCGGAAAGAGCAGATCAGAAAAAAGAATAGCAGCATCAAAATCGAAGTGGTCAATTGGGCCCATGGTAACTTCACAAGCCAGTTTTGGATCTTTACATAACTGGTTAAATGAGTTGTCCGCTTTAAGTGCTTGATAGTGATCATGGTATCTGCCCGCCTGTCTCATAAACCAAACCGGTACACCGCTCTTGCCATCATCATAAGTTGATCTATCTAAAAAAAGTCCCATAGTTAGCTCCCAAGCCTTGATTCTAGCTCTCTAATAACTTCGCTATCGTGGGCCAGACTTATAAACCCTACCTCATATCCATTGGGGGCCAAATAGACCCCTTTTGCTAATAGTGTTTCAAACAGAGGACAAAATTTCTCTGCGGTATCACCGGGGATATCAACCGCTCGGGTGGCCCCCGGGTTAGTAGTCAACCAAAAGAGGGAGTCGACATTAACAATATGAAACTCCTTAAACCTGCCCCCTTCAAAATTGTCTAACCAATTTCGAAAGATCTGCAATAGATCTTTAGTATTACGGTTAATCGTTTGGTAACAATTGGTCGTCAGCTTTTGTAAGGTGGCCAGTCCTCCCACCATTGCGAGCGGATTAGCACTTAAAGTTCCCGCCTGATAGACATCTCCGACTGGTGCCAGATAGTCCATAATATCTCCTCTTCCGGCCAGCGCCCCCACCGGTAGACCACCGCCAATAATTTTACCGTAAGTGACTAGGTCAGGTTTAAAATTCATTCGCTCGGCAACACCTCCGAATCCATTGACCCTAAAGCCACTGATTACCTCATCGAAGATTAACAGTGCACCATGTTTTCTGGTTAGATCAAAAAGACCTTGTAGATAGTGATCACTCTGCACTAGCAGACCATTATTTGCTGGCAGTGGCTCAACAATTATCGCTGCAACATCTGCACCACTTGTCTGCATGTAGCTTGAGACTGCATCAAGATCATTTAGCTCAAATACCACTGTTTCCTCAGCTATTAACGATGAGATACCCGCAGAGGTCGCTTGACTAGTACCCGCAAGACCTGATCCGGCCTTAATCAGCATGGAATCGGTATGGCCATGATAACAGCCATTGAATTTGATAATTTTTGAACGTTGGGTAAAGCCTCGCGCTACCCTCAAAGCAGTCATCACTGCCTCTGTCCCTGAGTTTACAAAACGAATTTTATCAATATGGGGAACTTTATCCACGAGATACTTTGCTAACTCCAGTGAGTATGGTTCACAGGCCCCATAGCTCCAGCCACGCTCTAGTGCAGCTTTGAGTTCCAGTTCAACCTCACTATCACGATGACCTAAAATAAGCGGTCCAAAGCTCATACAGAAGTCAATATAGTTTTTCCCATCGACATCTAATAGATAGGCCCCTTTCCCACTTTTAATAAATCGAGGTGTACTATCGACACCACTAAAGGAACGAACTGGAGAGTGAACTCCACCAGGAACATAATTTTGTGACTGCTCAAACATCTGATTAGAACTATCCATCATTATCACCTCAAAGATTGACTGTTTTTTTAAACTCTGTAATAGAAATAAATGGTGTGACCTCCACACCGGCATTTTTAAACTGACTAAAACTTTTTCCAAAACCACAACAGTGGCATCTCTCTTTAATGGCAGGAACCAAAGAGAGATAGGTTTGATACTGAAAGAAGCTGGTCCAATAGAAAATCTCAATCTCCCCAAGGTTGGTTAACTGCTCTTGATTGAGAGTAGTACACTCTCTCTGATAGGCAGTCACCACCTCACCTAAAGCTGAATCGCCACTCTGATTGGTTAAAACCGCCCATTGACTCTGCTTTAAAGGTTCCATTAAATTAAGAGCATTTGATTCAACTAGAGCAGCTATCCCATCTTCACCTAAGGAGTCGGCGGTACCATGTACCCAGAAGTTGGCCTGCGCTGATCTCTGCCAACTTTTGGTACCCGCACTCCAAAGAGTGCTAGGGGTCCCTCCCTTTTTAAGTGCTAACAAGCAGTGTTTGGAAGTTAGATAGATATTTTTTCCGGCCAAACTCTCTGAGCATGCTACCGGCACTTTATCGATTAACTGGTCATAAAATAGTTGTCCGTCAGCAGAATTCTCACTTTGAGACGGAAGCCCGATAAAAATCTTTTTTCCGGCCGGAAGATGATAGTTGATACCAACAATCTCTTTTTTACCTATTTCCTGGCCATCGACTGTACCATTCTGTTGGACAATTAAATGATCATTTTTTTCTAAGGCGTTAATCCCCACTGCTAAATGACAGCCACCTCCATAGCTAGCAAATAACTCTCGCTCAATCTTCATCTCACGCATAGTAGTTTGATCACGCAGTTGTACTAATATCTCCTTTAGTTTTCCCCCATCATCCCGCTGTTCTAGACATTCAATCCCAAGTGCCCCTTGAGCAGCAGCAGAGGTAAACACCGATTGGGGTAGCACCATAAAAGTAAGCCCTGCAAGCAGCTCTGCAATCTCATCTTGTGAATCGCGAAAACTTGCCAACCGTTCAACTCCGGCCAGTGCCAAAATAATTGCATGGTAATCACCATTTTGTAGTTTACGAATTCGGGTATTAATATTGCCTCTTAAAACTTTGGTCGCAACTTCTATTTTTTGGTTGGGGAGATAGTTGGCCAGATGTTTTTCAATATTAAAAATCCGTCTTGGTGAGCTGGTGCCCACTACCAACTGTTCCATTTGGGGTAGCTGTTCCACCGTCTCTCTCTTAATTAGCAAAAGGTCGTGGGCAAATTGTCTCTTGGTTATTGCCGCCAACATAATCCCTGCCGGCCGTTCACTGCCAAGATCCTTGTAAGAGTGAATATCTAAATCTATCTCTCCTTTCAACAGTGCTGCATCCAACTCCTTGGTGAAAAAGTCCTTACCCTCGAGTTGCCATAGGGGTACAGATGTTATTTGATCCCCTTGAGTCTCAATCACTTTTAAGTTAAATGTTTCTCCCGTTAGAGTTTCTAACTGCTGTTTAATCATGGTTGACTGTGTAAGTGCTAGCAGACTCCCTCTTGTGCCAATCGTATACTGTTTACCCACCAAACTACCCCTTGAAATATTGATCTAAAAGCTACTAAATAGTTAGCCTATTTGCCTCAATTAGTTAACTCTTTTTAACTGACTAAATTTAATTATTAGTGTATAAACAGTTCACTTTTTCGGGAGGAGAGATGGAGCTACCAATCAGGGCAAGACGTAATCGAAAAAATAGTGCAATCAGAGATTTAATTCGAGAAAATCATCTAACTGTTAAAGACTTGATCGCTCCACTATTTGTAATTGATGGCAAGGGTCAGCAGATTCCAATTAAATCCATGCCTGGACAAGCTAGACTAACAGTAGACTTGATGATTGAGAAGGCACGCAATCTATGGGAGTTAGGCATCCCCTGTGTCTCGCTCTTCCCCGCACTGGAGGAATCGCTTAAGAACTCTTCTGCAACTGAAAGTTATAACCCGAATAATTTCTACCAAAAGGCGATTAAATCCCTAAAGAGTGCACTACCAGAGCTGTTAATTATGACAGATGTAGCGCTTGACCCCTACTCCAGCGATGGACATGATGGATTAGTCGATTCCGAAACGGGTGAGATCTTAAATGATCAGACTATAGAGATCCTTGCGAAGATGGCAATCTGTCAGGCCCAATCGGGTTCAGACATTGTTGGCCCCTCCGATATGATGGATGGCCGGGTCGGCGCAATCAGAACGGCGCTCGACCAAGCGAGCTATGAAAATGTTTCGATTATGGCATATACTGCCAAGTATGCCTCCAGCTTCTATGGCCCTTTTCGCGATGCTTTAGACTCTGCCCCCAAAGGTGGCGATAAGAAGACATACCAAATGGATTATGCCAATGGCACCGAAGCACTACGTGAACTACAACTTGACCAGTTAGAAGGGGCCGACATTATGATGGTCAAACCTGGACTCCCCTATCTGGATGTTATCTATCGACTGAAACAAAATACAACACTGCCAATTGCTGCTTATAATGTCAGCGGTGAATATGCAATGATCAAAGCGGCAGCTCAAAATGGTTGGTTGGATGAAGCGGGTGTCATCTTAGAGATGTTGACCGCATTTAAGCGGGCGGGAGCAGATATGATTCTCACCTACTTTGCTGAGGATGCCGCCAAACTACTCAGCGGCTCGAAAGTTTCTGCTGAATAAGGGCAGCGAACTGCTCTATCCATTGCTGATCACAATTTAGCGAGGGGATCAAGTGAAGCGTCGCCCCTTTTTTTGCCGCCTCGTTTTTCAACTCAACACCGATCTCAACTGTGGTCTCTAAGCAGTCCACAGTAAAGCTAGGACAGAAAATTGCAATATTTTTTGCCCCTTGAGCAATCTGTTCCGCTACCGTCTCACTCGTATAGGGTGTAACCCACTTGGTCCGTCCCATGCGTGACTGAAAACCTACTTGAATATTGGCCGGATCAAATTGCGATAAACGAGCTGCTAGCAGTTTTGCAGTATCAAGACATTGATAGTAGTATGGATCACCCTTTACTTTTATCTTATACTCCGGCACACCATGAAAAGAGAGAAGGAGAAGATCGATCTGCTGATCGATCTTCTCCAGCTTGTTATTGATCACTTGGGCACAGCTATCCAGATAGGCTGCACTTTGATAGAAATGGTTAACAAAACTAATCTGTGGCAAGTTTACTCGCTTCTGCCCTTCTTGATAAAAAACATCAAATACCGATGCGGTGGTACATTCACAATATTGCGGATACATGGGGATGACTAGCCACGACTCACTCTGCTGTGGCGCACACTCTTGATCCCACTGCTTCCAAAAATCTCTAATTGAGTTATCACCATAGCGATAGAGTAAAACAACTGGTTGCTCTAACTCCTGTTGTAATTTTTTAGCAAATAGTTCTGAGTAAGAGGTTAACGGAAAACCCTGATCACTCCAAATTAGACGATAAAGTTTAGCAACTTTTGGTGACCGAAAAGGTAAGATAAACAGGTAGAGTATCACTCTCCAGACAATAGCAGGCAGATCGACTAGGCGCGGATCTGATAGAAACTCTTTTAGAAATGCTCTAACATCATCTACTTGAGGAGATTTAGGTGAGCCAAGCTGGACCAGTATAATCTTTTGCAAAGGTAATCCACTCCCCAAAAAAAGTTATCCAAATTGTAATGTTAGAAATAATCAACCATCATATAAAGAAATGGTTTGAGCGCAAATTAGCAGAGTCACAACAACTATTTGTCACAGAATTGTAGAAACTGACATTTTTTTAGATATTCAGTGCCCAAGATTACGGCACGCTCCCTAGGGGTAATGCCAAATTAAAGAGCGAATTAGCTGGTGAGGACTAGTGTTTCCAAATATTTAAGTACAACTGGATTGAATGACTTGGGGGTGGATTTCATCTGCTGCATCGCCTTGGTGTATGAAGCGGCACTAGCACGATTACTCACGAGTGAGAAATAATGAGTAGTTGCTAAGATAATTTTGGCGAGAGGAGGGATATCAGTTATCCCACGGGGAAATCCACTACCATCGACCCGTTCATGGTGGTTGAGAGTCAATAGCGAAACAGCAGAAGGGATGTGCGAAATACTTTGTAGAAATGTACTTCCAACTTGAGGGTGTGTTAAGTAACTCTCATTTTCTGCTGCAGATAGTACCAATAAATTTGAGCAATCAAACTCAAACTGCCCTAAACTGATATCACACAGCAGTCCTCCCCAAGCGACCAGCTCTAAATTACTCCGCTTTTTAATTCCAAATTCACGGGCCAATAGCACCGAAAGGATGGCCACTTGTAAAGATTGCACCAAAAAGGGGGTATGTTGATGAAAGAGCTGTAGTAATTTTTTGCAGTGGCCTTTATCTGCAGTAAAAATTAAGAGTACCCGCTCTAAAACCATTACTGTCTCCATCATCTCCTGAATATTTATGGTTAAATAGGTATAGAGGGAGAGCGCTGTGCGACTCAACAGTTCATCTAATGAGAGAGATGCACCCTTGATATCTCCCTTGCTTGCACAGTACTCTGCCGTACGGCCGAGTTCGATAACTAAAAGCTGTAGCGCCTCAAATTCACGTTTTAAAACATAGAAGTTAAGATGCCCATTATTTACTAACCTCTCTACCTGTTTCAAATCGACAGTACTACCCTTTTTAACAACTAGATGATAATCATCATTTAGATAGTAGATGTCATAGTCGATCACCCCAACCATTCGCATCAGCTCATTGCTGGAGATCGTGTAACACTGACTATTTTCAAAGTTCACTTCTATTCCCTAAAATAGCTGCTATCAATTAGCGACCAGAGGTAGATAGAGAGAAAAAATGCTACCAACCCCCAGCTGACTCTCCACGACTAGCTCTCCATTATGTTCTTGAACAATCCCCTTAACCACCGATAGGCCAACTCCTGTTCCTTGGCCCTCTTCTTTAGTAGTAAAGAAGGGCTTAAATATTTGCTTAACCATCTCCTGTTCCATTCCCATCCCATTATCTGTAACCATCAATCTCAAATATTTAGAATCTACCAGTTCTGGATGTCTGTCCCGAAGGGCGGTGTCAATCTCCACCTGATCTAACTCGACCTTAATCTCTCCATTATCTCTATTCTCTACTGCGTGCCAGCCATTTACCACGAGGTTAAGTAATACTTGGTAGATCTGTGTTGGATCTACCTCCACCATCGGAAGTTGCTTAGAGATAATTACATCCATCTTGATAGAGTCAGGGACTGAGGCACGTAATAGCTCATGTGCTTCATTAATGATAGCTGTCAGATCCACCTTCTTTTTGATCTTTGAGTTACTACGACTAAAATTATTGATCTGGGCCACCAACTCTTGGGCCCGTCTGGCCGCCTGCAATATTTTATCAAAAGCGGGATATTGAGGGTGATCTGACTCCAGCTTTGAAGTCCATTTATTTGAGTAGGCGATGATCGGAGCTAATAAATTATTAAAATCGTGGGCGATCCCCCCCGCTAAAGCACCAATACTACCCATTTTCTGTAGTGAGTAGAGCTGCTCCTGCAAGATTGCCTGTTGTGTTTGGGCATGTACAAAATCTGTGATGTCTCGAATGACTAGTACCACTCCTTGAACTTGTAAACGATGTGAATCGACTAATGATTGCAAAGAGGATGCATTAATATGTAACAAGCGTAAAGACCCATCTTCCAGCTGGATCTCTCTCTCAAATTCTATCTGACTATTTACACCGCTATTTTGCCCCATCGTACTTGCGGCCGGCATCTGATCACTCTCCAGCAAACTTAGATCATCCTCCTGGTCACCATCTAAGGAGCGGCGACAGAGTAGCGCCAAGATATTATTAATATTTTCTGTCTTCCCGATCATCTCTACTAATGTCTTGCCCATCAACTGCTCGATTGGAAGTTTCCAGATCCGTGATGCTGCAGGATTGGCCCACTCCACCTGAGCGTTACAATCTAATACCAATAGACCATTACTAATCGAATTAGTGATACTAGAGATATATTTTTGTTGCCATAGTAGTTGACGATCTCGATTCCAACTAGTGCTTAGATTGCGTGCTAATTGATAGATCTCTTCACTTAAAAATGGTTTCCTTAACAACAGAACATCACGTTTTAACGCCTGATGGAGTTCATCTGCACTTTTATCTGCATAGGCAGTCACAATAACAATATAGATGTTCGGATCTAGTTTACGTATCGCTTTGGCGGTCTCCAATCCATCCCAACCTGGGGGCATTCGCATATCGATAAAGGCAACACAAAATGCACTCTCCTGCTCTATCGCTTCTTTCACCAATTGGTATCCCTGTTGTCCCTGATTGGCCACGGTCAGATCAAAGTATATCTCTTGCGTCAAACCACTCTCTTCCTCCTTACCAAATAGTGTCTCCAGCTCCATGGTGGTACTTTCGCTTGGTGCCAAAATTGATCGGTAGCTATCACATATCCCCTCATCATCATCAATTATCAATATACGATTATTTGCATTACTATCTACTTGTACTGGCCTCATACTTCTCACCATATCCTATTAATTACCCTTCTATATTTAATGGTAGATTTATTACGATCTGAGCACCTTGATTAACGCCATCGCTAGTCGCCTTAATCGTACCACCTATTGATTGAACAAAGGTCGCAACGGAGTGTAAACCATAACCAGAGCCACGATTTTTGGTACTAAATCCGTGAGTAAAAATTTTTTCCAATTTATTGGCAGGGATGCCACAACCATTATCCTCTACGCTAATAGTAAAATCTTCATGGATACCTGGCCAAACCTTGATCCAGATCTTCCCATCAACTTGTTCCTTATCACGTCGGACGTTAATCGCCTCTTGACAATTTTTGATTAGATTACTTAGCAGTTGAATCAACCCAATCTCACTCATCTTTAACTCATCAACCTCGCTACTAATGTCATGGGTAATAGTGATACTACGACGATTCAGAGCATCGATTTGTAGTTTTATAACATTCTCAATTAAACTGCGCAGTGAGAACAAGGTAATATGATCAACTCCACCTTGTTGAGCACTTATCTGCTGAATACGAATTATCTCTGCAATATGATTAATACCATCTGTGATTTTCCTGATCGGCTCACCTAGACTCTGCTGTTCAATTTTCCGTAGAGAGCCGGCAGCCAATACCAGAGCTGTTTGTAACTTCTCACGCTCTTGCTCACTCCTGCCACTCTCAAGTAGTTTTGCCATTTTACCAAGTGCGGTTACCTCTTTACTCAACACTTCACTTTGAGTCAGAACCGATGATATTCCATTACCGATATTATGCAGAACATTGGTCCCCATCTCGGCAATCCCCGCCTGGTAGGCTAGTTGAGCTTCATCGTGCTGTAGCTGTTGACTCTTTTGACGAAGCGCCTCCTCTTCAGTAATATCCTGAAATTCGATTAGTACATGCTGTTTTTGCTCCTCATATAAATAGCTTGAAAGAGTATCGCCGACCAATGCTTGCTCTATTCCCATTACTCCGAGAATGTTCGCGGCTTGTTCATTATGATAGTGGATCACTCCTTGATGATTAAGAATAATAAGTCCATCCGGAAATTGTTTTAACTCTGACTCAGATAAAAACTCACCCTCATTCAGCTGTTCCTCCAGCTGACACTGTTGCTCAACGGGGAAGATTGTCTCTAAAAAGAGCTCATCCCATTTTTGATCCATAAACGGGCTATAGGTAAAGCGGTAACGGCATAATGTTCCATCGACCTCTAGATGCTTGTGCTGGCCTGAACAAGAGGCAGCATAGCCTAAATCTCGAATTGGACAGCCATGCTCCTCGCAGCTACCATAAACAGTGCTGCTAACATCCTTAATCTCCCAGCAGGGCACACTTGATTGGTGAGAGACTTGGTAACAGTAAAGCCTATTGCCCTGACCATCTATAACGCCCTTTTCTAGGTCAATGGTAGTAGTTTGACCTGATATTTGTTGATAAGCCTGCAGATATTGCTGATTACACATCACTAGTTGATGTTGCCGATCAAAGATTGCCACTTTATGGTCCTTGATAAGATCCAATTTTGTTTTCAACTGCTTGCGGTCAGGCATAAGTTTAGTCATTGCTCTCAACTGATCGATAGAGGTAGTATCAGTGAAAGTAAGCAGCACTCCATACTTAACCTCGCCAAATTGTGGCAGGGAGATTGGAGATTGAAAGGGGACAGCATTCAGCGTTATCACCTTAAATTTGTCACCACTCGTTATCATTCTAAATTTTTGATGATGAATTATTCGGGGCAATCTTTTTAGAGTGAAATTTTTAATAAAATATTTTATCTCTTCAAATTTTAAGTTATTTCTCTCATCCTCAAACTCATTTTCGATCAGAGAGGAGGTAGGGTTTTTAGAGCTATCATCATCAACTGCTACTTCTGTCATTTTGACAGCGAATGTGGTTATCTCTTCCGCCACAAATTCCACTTGAATCTTATCAACTACCTCTCTATTAATGCTATCAATTTGCCCCTTGGTTAGAAGATCTCTCATTTGATGGCTCAACCTAGAGTCACTTAAAACGCCATCACCAACCAAATACAAATGCTCCCCAATAATTTGCTGACGAGTAAAGGAGGGAGCGAATGTTTGGTTAAAATAGCTATTTAGCTCTATAATTTTTCCTCGAGCATCAACTGCAACCAGCGCAACGGCAATATGATCAAACAAATCCACTGAAGCCTGCTGCTCACTATTTATACCGGCCAAAACATCAATCTGAGCCTGTAACTCACGAGTGGTAGTCGACTGGTACTCTTCAATTACCGGAACAACATTCAGTAGCTCAGTGGGTAGACCACTAGTGGACTTAATCTCATCAATTTTCAAATCATTTAGCATAAAATTACTAATTATTGTAGCGTAGTTGTCTATTCCCGCAATCGCCCCCCTGCTGCGAAAATAGATCCACAACAGCAAATATAGAGAAAAAAACATAATCAGATATAATCCTATCTCCGCTCGATTATCTATCCAAGATCTAAACTGTCCCAATATTGATGCAATACTGATAACATTTTGTTGCTCTCCTAACCAGTTGAGCTGATCAATCTCAAGTGTCATTGTAGAAAGATAACGCTTCAACTCAGAGTGCTGAGTCTGATAGAGAGTATCAACCTTACTAACAACTGTTACAACTTCACTCCAGCTAGTCTCGGACACTATCTCATTGTGAGTTAAGCGCGATAAGGCTTGCAGTAAATTAGCAGCAACCTTTTGGTAGTGGTCGTTATTGGGCCGACTAATCGCCAACAGCCACTCCCCAAGTAGCACAAAAGTAGTATTTTTTTGCTCCCGATGTGCTCCCTGCAATAATGATTGAAAATTATAACCTAATAACAGCTGCAGCTGTTTTTGTTTTTGATCAACAGTGGAGATTAGAGCTGTGAGCTGTGAGCTATCTTGTTTGCGATGCCTCTCTTCAACCTCTAACATCTCTTCGTTGGTCAGATCACCTCCAATCGTTAAATCATGACTCTCATCAAGGGGCGATCCAAATCCTACGATAGGCAGGACAACCACTCTTTGATGTGCACTCCTGATAGCTAATTTAGTATATGGGCCAAATTCTACCCCAACTCTCTTCAGATAATTTTCAACACTTCTATTTAAAATTTTAAGAGTATAATTATAGATCTTAAATTGCGGTGCCAGTTGCTCTATTTTTACTACCAAAAGATTATATTGTGACTTTAATTGGTCGATTTTTTTTATCCATAAAATTTGCTGTTTAGCGGTAATAGATAGGCGACTGATCAAACCAGACCAATCCTGCAAAACAGTTACAATTTGTCGAGAGACGTTGACAAATAGCTCCGGAGACTCTTTTTGATCAATTAACATCAACCACCCCTGCAGGTGAAGCAACTTTCCACCGGTGGCTTGAACAGTTAACCGATCGACTCTCTGTAGCTTATTTTCTTGGTTTATCTTAAGACTAAGGTCAGATTGCACCCCAGTTGCAACTGCCTTCACTCCTTGTTGGAATTGGGCGGTCAAAGCTCTAACATGCTCCACTAAGGAGACCAGTGTTGAACGATCTGCCAGCAATTTATGACGTAGGGAATACAGCTGATCAAACTCATTTTTGACAGTATCGCCAGATGAACCAATCAACTGCAGCGAATTCAGCTCTTTTTCAGCTTGAAACTCACTGTAGATTACCGCTTGGTCAAATTCCTCCTTATCCATAAATCCAAATAGGTAGTTGGACAGGTTATAGTTCGATTGATAAGTGGTTTTATTAATCATCGCCAAAGATCGTCTTTGAACCTGAGCTGCTATCTGTGAGTTTACAATATCATCGCTTTTATCAATCACAAGCCAGCTATAAATAATAGTTACTACCAACAGTAGAGAGATTACCCCTCCTCCCATTTTCGCAGTTCTTTTAATGGAGTCCCTACTACCAAAGTTGGTCAGCCACCAGCTTAAGATCACATTTTTAACATGATCAAGTAATAAGTGAGTGTTTGAAATAAAAGGCACTCCATTTCGCTTCAACTCTACTCTCAGAGTAAGTAGTGTCAGCAACAGCAACAACCATGGTAGCCAATGGGGAATTACCACTCCAGCCACTCTAGCATGCGTTGATTTTAGTAGTGCATGATACGACAGCTCTGTTATCAAGCGTCCTTTAAAGTAAGAGACAATATTAGTAGAATTTAATTCAAGATCCAAAGGACGATAGACCAAAGAGACTAACTGCCGCTGGTGATTTTCAATCCGATTTTTCACCCCCTGTTCATCTATTGGGATATGTTCCAACTGATTACCTAGATGCTCCAACTGAAACCACTTATGATATGCCCCTCCCGCAACAACTTGGTGGCGAGAGTTGGTAATAATAGTATTGCTAAGGCCACCCGCTTGCTCAACAAGCTGTTGACGATGATAATTCAGTAACTGCTGAATCCTCTTCCGCTCAATTTGAAAAACGACCACCCCTAAAAAGCGACCATGACGATAGACCCCTTTAGCAATAAAAAGAGAAGGTCTCTGACCTGAAGGTAGATAGGAGGCAAGATCACTGATAACTATCTGATCAGGGTTAGAGGAGCGAACCAACTGATGGTAGATTTTTGCTGGCCAGGATGCCTCAAAGGAGGTGCCAGTTAGTCGCTGTCCAAAGTCAGGCTCCTTTCCCACCGTGTAGATGACCCGACCAACCTGCTTGTTACCAGCAACTGGAGTGATTAGTATGATATCATGTAGATCAAAATCCTCAGTATTCTTAAAGAAGTAGGGGTGAAAGCGCTGATGGGCCAGATCATACTGGGCAAGATTGGGGTCTATCCCTTTTGTCAGAGGAGTATCACCAAGAAAGAGTGAGTATTTACCAAGATAGTAGTGGTTATTTAGCTGATAACGATTTTGCAGTTTTGTTAAGATCGAATCATTATGATCGGTAAATTTTCCTTTAGACACCTGAAGTCGCTGTTTAACCTCTTGGAGAGTCTGCTCTTTTTCACTCTGTGAGGCACCCTCTAGATCAACATCTCTGAGGGCAATTTCACTTATCCAAGGCATATACTTCTTACGATAGAAGCGATCAACGTCCTCAAAGCTCGCAGCTATTTTAGGGTCAAATGTGGCAATTGCACGATTAAATTTAATGATGGCATTTTGAGTGTTTTGCTGTTTTGAAAAGTGATTTAACTTGGAGGTGAGCTGTCTGAAATAAAGGTGTATATCCTTATCCGTTTCGCTATTAATTATTTTTAAACGGGTAGTTGTCTGCTCTATTTTTGTGGGTAGATAATCATGTAAAGTATGATTAAACAAGAGAACTGCTGTAATAAGCAAGATGATTGAACCCACATAATATCTCATGTATATATAATACAGATGGAGGGCAATCGCCGCAATCAGGGCATTAGTTGCCAAAAAAAAGGCACCTAGTTGTAAGTGCCTTTTCTCTATTATTTTGTCATTAGACCGAAAGAGTAAAAATTGTAACTACTACTTTTTTCCCTTCTCTGACTTGCGCTTCTCCCAAACCTTTTTATTATCAATTTTCAGGGAAAAATCCCTAGAAGCACCAGAGTCAAGTGCATTTTGAATCTTCTTATCTGTGCTCTGACCGATTACTGGAACCAGTCCATCTTGAGCTATCGCACTAGTTCGCTTCTCGCTATTTGCCTTGCTCCACCAGCGATGACCAATATAGGTCCCTAGTGCTAGCAGTGCTACCGCAATCACCGGCCCGATAGGGCCTACTGCGAATATCGCCCCTATTCCCTTTGCAGCAGGAGCCACCTTTATACCCGGTACTGCTGGAGCAACATTTGTTGTCACTGGCATACTATACTCCCCTCAATCGTAACGTTAACTTTGCTAATCTTTACGCTTGGCAACCGCCGAGCCCATCACTCGAAAATAGGTACTGGTCAAAAATGTTTTCAACTCCTCTTCTGAAAAAGAGAGTTGGCGATTTGATAGTCCAACAAAGACCTTGCCAATCTTATCCAGCTCATCTCTTAGCTGAGTATCTACTTTACGTAATATAATTCCAGCATCACTTCTTACTCGACTATTTCCACTAGAGTCACTACCAGCATTTCCTACCCCAAGTGCACTTGGGTTTATCTGGTTGTTAATTTCGTTAATAATCTCCTCTCGCTTCTCTACTACATCCGACTCTAATAGAGTCGCCTTATCTAGTACCTGAGCAGTTGGAGCGGAGGTTCCTCCTGCAACACTGGCCGATGATGCCGCTCTCTTGACCTGGGCCAACTCATCAGTTAACTCCCCTTGCCCCCTTCTGGCCTGGGATAACTCCTCTGTTAACTCTCTCTCTATATGCTCTAGACGAACCACCTCTCGTTGCGCATGCATACTTTGGAGTTGCTCTTGTTCTAAACGAGCGATCTCCTGTTGCAAACGCTGCTGCTCGTGCTCCATCTGAATCATCTGCTGCTGTTGCTCACGGCCAGCAGCAGAGTCGGAGCGACTAGAGTTACCACTGGCAGCCTTGCCAGCAGGCTTAGCTCTCTCGGCTGAGGAGGGGCCAGGTTTTGCGGTAAAACGATCAAACCATGACCCACCACCACTACTCTCACTCTTTTTGCGATCGTAGATACTAGGGTGTCTACTGCGAAGGGCACTACCAACAGGGTCACGACTATCTATGGTAAAATTTAGGATAGGATCAATAACAAAACGAACAATGAAAAAAAGTGGTAGTAGTAGAGGTGCCAAAATCAAAAAGAGTAGAATTTCCATACCTTTACAACCTCAGTCTTACGTTCAGTGTTAAATGCCACCCAAATTGAATATAATATTAACTAATAACAACAGATCCCCAATTCGAAACTACATTATAGCAAAACTGCCTATCAGTGACAAGAGAACTATCATCTTAATTTTGACCTTTTCTACTGTTTAACCTACTCTTTTAATTGATAAATTCTTGATCGTTATATCATCTGCCGGTCGATCAAACTGTCCCATTTCGACCTCTGTCATTAGCTTGATAATCCCCATTCCTTTGACAATTTTACCGATAGGGGTGAACTTCCCTTTTAAATTGGGCAGTGGGGCCAAAGTGATAAAAAATTGCGACCCATTGGCCCGCTTGCCGACTCCGGCCATAGAGACGATTCCAGCGGTATCATAGTTAATCTGATCAGACAGCTCATTTTCAAAGTAGTAGCCAGGATTTCCGGTGCCAGCACCATTGGGACATCCTCCCTGAATCATATACTCCTTCATCACCCGATGAAAAATCAACCCATCATAGAAGTTGCCACTACGCACACTCTTTTGTCGCCCCTCGGCCAAATTGATAAAGTTCCATGCCGCCTTGGGAGACTCTTTTAAAAAAAGCTCCACTTCAAACTCACCAAGAGTGGTACTGAAGACGGCGGTGGCAGCCTTAATATCCTCGTGGTAGTCAACCATCTCGTAGATATTGGGAACTTCCTTTCGCTTCGCCCGCCGCTTACTTCCCTTACCATCTTTCGAGTCATCTTCCGGTGCCTCTTCCCGATTACGATCTATTCGATGTCCCATCATTGAGAGCCAAGAGCGTCGAGTAATAATTCCACCCGCCACTAAGTCACTAGCGACCCCCTGATTTAGGAATGATTGAAAGATCTTCCACCAGATATCCAATCGACTAACTCGCATTTTTCCACTTTTAATCACCCCTTCTGTCTCTTGATGCAGCTCTCTCATCGCTACTGAGTCTTGGGCCAACTGCTCAGTAATCCGCTCCTTCTCCTGCATTAACTCAAACTTCTTCATCTGTTCAATTTCACTGTTACTACCGCTAGACTCCTCGCTACTAATTGTCCCTAAGAGTCTCTCTAACACCTGCAACCTCTTCTCCAACCCTTTAACCCTTCGTTTGGCCATAAAGTAGGAGTAAAAAGAGCTCCTCTTTTTAAAAAGAGATAGCTCTTCAACCCGCATCTGCATCTTTAAGATTGCTCTATTTTGCTCTGCCTGAACCCGTCGATCGATCTCATCAAAGGTAAAATCTCCTTGGGCCACAATATCATCCAACATAGGAAAAATTATGTTCCAGTAGTGGGTAAGATACTGATTTGATTTATCAATCAACTTCTGAATGGCATCTACTCGATCATTGTATGCTTTAGCGGCAACAGTGTGTAGATCTTGAAAGTCACTAATAAAATGACGCCACAGATTATGACGCAAGGAGCGATCTTGGGGGTCAATCACGTTGGGACTCACCTCCTCCAGCAGACGGTAGAAAGAGTCGACAAAGAATATCCCGTTTGATGGCACCAGACGGTTGAAGATCAAGGTGGTCTCATCATCATAGAAAAAGAGATGACACTGTTTTAAAAATTTCTCCTCCCAATCATTTAGCTCATCCTGTTTGGCCTGAATCAGCTCTGCTTCACGCCGTCCCTGATCGGCCAGAAAGGGGGATAAGAAGACAACATCGGCCAAATCGACCAAGGCTGAAAGGATCAGAATCAAGAGCATTAAAAATTGGGCCCATCCTACCCCATACTTGCCACGTAACAGATCAATTAACTCGGCAAAACCTAGATAGTGTACCTCCGGGAGATCTTTGGCCAAGGCGACAACTGCGGAGACGTCGATTGCCGGCACCTTTACTTCAACATTGTACTCTCTGGCGCGGGCGATACCAGCGCGGTCAATCTGACGTAAAACCTCTATATAGTGATCGAGCAACTCTTTTAGTCGATCGACAGTCACATTATAGAGAGTCGCATTTTGGGCATAGCTATCGGCCATCGTCTTAACTACAACATTTAAATCATAGTACTCGACAAAAGCGGTCGTGATAAATTTAGGCATTAACCCATCTTGATTAACCACGGTTTGATCAAGATCATCCATCAATTTTTGAACTTGCTCGCGCTGCTGTTTAACTGAAAGTGTATAACCCTCTACCAGTTGCTCTATCTTTCTAGGAAGTGACTGGGAAAAATCAATTCCACTGGAGATAATTATTGCATCGACTCTATTTGCCAGCCGAGAGCTGGTGAACTTAGCGACATTCTGCCCTTTAACTCCATGGCCACCATTAATTACAAAATACTTCCCCCAGTAACGTGGCCCATGGCCAACATGCCCACTGGATGCAGCTCCTTTTGCCTCATCCTGAATAAAACGGCCAAATTGTGTATTGATCACCTTGGTACTGGCCTTAAGGGCCGAAACCGATTGTGCAAACGAGGTGATCCCCTCTTTATTGCCATAGAGATCACTTTCAAGAGCGGCAATAGATTGCTTTTTAATCAACTGATGCTGTTCATTAATATATTCCGATTTGGAGATTAGCGCGATCCCACCATCATAGTTAGTTTTTAAAGAGATCAACATAAAAAGAGTTGATAAGACGATGATGAGTGGATGACGAAGATAGCAGGACTTGATCCCTTTAAAGATCTCTCCTTGAGAGAGAATTCCACGAAAGAAGACCCCCTTTAAATGTAGAATAATGTAGGAGAGGGTCATACCGCAAATTAGTGCAATCCCCAGGCGGGGGATCTCTCCGCTATCCCCTTGGAATAAAGAGAGAATTGCCAAGTTATTATCTACCAACATATGGTTAACACCATATGCGGTAGTCATCGTTGAGAGAATAAAAGTCAAGTATCCCAAGACGGTTAGCGCCCAAGACTTAACTGGATTGATCTTCTGAGGAGCATAACTACACTGCTGCTGCATACGACTCAAAAAATACTCTTTGGCCGCACGATAAAAGCAGATATAGAGATCTGATGCCAACTGATAAAACGGATTTCCTTTAAGGGGTTGCTCGGCATTATCTAGTGATGGGAGATGGGTGACACTGCGTAGCTCATCTTCCACTACTCCACTCTCATCAGCGGCCAGCTTATTTTTGAGCTCCTCCCCCTTTAATAAAAGATCCTCATAGCTGCGATACTTATCGTGCTCCAATAGCTTACTTCCGCTGCCCAGTAGCGCGTTGATATCCAACTGATCTTGTCGGAATAGTTGATCAATCAGAAATAGATAGTTGTTTAACAGGTAATCCTGCCGCTCATTTCCTTCACACTTGCTATCTTCCTGAGATATCTTCTTCATCGTTGCCCCAACTCCTCTAACCATCATAAAGGAAGGATTAAGTATATTTTTACAAAGTGGTACTAATAGTAAAGACTCGTAATATTTTTGTTCACACCTAGCTTGCCAATTGTACCATGTGATCAAAATTTTATAGCTATTTTTTTACTAAAAAACATTATACAATCTCTGCAAACAAACATAGCACCATTAATTTTTGCCTAAGGATTGAGTTATGAATTTCAAAGATCCAATATGTCTCTTAGCAGAGCTGTCAGGTATTATTTTAGGTAGTATTGCTGACCTATTCACCACAGGGCAGCCTAAAGCAACTAAAAAACCGCTACAAAAATCATCTCAGCCTACAGAGCAGGCACAAATGGAGAAGAGAGAGCAAGAGAAACAGGCGGAGATCACCAAAAGGGCCAAAGAGCTAGTTGAAGTAGAAAAAAAGGCACAGGAACAGGCTGAAATAGAGAGAAAAGCACAAGAACAGGTGGAGATGGAGAAAAAAGGATTAGAAGAAGCCGAGACCAAAAGGAAGATTCAAGAGCAGTTACAAAAGTCAAAACAAGAGCAGTTACAAAAGTCAAAAGAGGATCAAGGTAGTGCTCCGGTGGCACCGAAGAAAACAAGCCAAGCTCCTAAAAAGCGTGGTCCGGCCCCAGTGGCACCAAAACGTGCATCGGCGACAAAAGATTACGATGAATTTTGTAATGATGTATTACCGTCAAAAAGAAAAAAATAATTTTTTAAGGAAGGGGTTTGGGCAATGGATGACGAAAAATATACAATTATGCTGGTAGATGACGAAGATGACATCCTACTGGCATTAGAGGGGGCGCTGGAAGATGACTACAATATCATCACTGCCAACTCAGGAGAGGAGGCCCTACTACTAATTGAAGAGGAAGATTTTGAGTTGATCATCTGTGATATGAGAATGCCCGGCATTCAAGGTTATGATGTTTTAAAGGCAGTAGTAGAAAAGGATGAATCGGTACGCCGTATCCTACTTACCGGCTACTCTGATATTGAGTCGGCCCAAGCAGCAATCACCTTAGGTAAAATCCATCAACATGAGTCCAAACCAATTAATATTCCCAAGTTGACCGCGATTATCGAAAGTGAACTGCGCGAGCATCAAAAGGGAGCTTAATGAGCTCCGATCCAGACGAATTTAAGCAGATTGAACTACAAAGTATTCTTCCTAATCAGGTGTTGGGATTTGATATCTTTATCTTTATGCCAATTAACGGTAAATATATTAGTTATATCTCAGGTAAAGACCCCGTCGATGAAAATAGACTAAAACGGCTGAAGTTTAAGAAAGTTAACTTCATCTATATTAGGCAAGAGGACCTTGCTAAATACAGCAAATATATCAGCTCGGCAGTGAGAGATAAGCTCTCTCAAAAGGGAGGACAGAATAAGCGAGAGGCAATCATCTCTTCGGCTGAAATGATTATCAATTCGGTCGACATGTTAAGTGGTGATGATGATTTGGTTGACTGGAGTAACAACTGCGTTGAGGTGACTAAGGCAGTAGTGGATGAGATAGTTAAAACTAAGGAGCTAAGTAATGCCTATGATAAGATCATGGACTTTTTCTCATCAAATCCTAGTATCATTAACCACTCGCTAGCAGTTAGCTCTCTGGGGGTGGTAATCTCCATGGCGCTGGGTAACTTCTCTCCTCGCACCCTGACCGAAGTAGCTTATGGCGGACTAGTACATGATGTCGGTCTGGGAGATGTATCAGAAAAGATTATTGAGAAATATCTAAGATCGGAGCAGATGAATAGTGAGGAATCAAAGATTTTTAAAGAGCACCCGGACAACGGCGTCAGAGTCCTCTCAAAAATAATAAAATCAAAAAATATTACCGATAATGTATTAAAGATTGTCTACGAACACCATGAGATGTGGGATGGTAGCGGATATCCCCAGGGGATTGCCGGCCCAACACTTGCATACCTTCCAAAGATTATTACCATTGCAGACCGAATCGCCCTTGCAATGCAAAAACCAGAAAGTTCCAATAAGAATTTTAAATATATCCTACTAAAACTCCAACAAGAGCAAGATAAAAAGCGTACTCTTGACAAAAGAATGCTGACTAGTCTACTGCAAAATTTATAGGCTTATGGAACAAGAGATAGAAGACCTACAAGAACAGATTGAGATGCTCGAATTTGAGCTGCAAGACACCGTCAACTCTTTCAACACTCTGATTGAAATTTTAGTCAGCATCACCTCTTCTGACGATATTAAAGAGATGTTCAAAGTGGTCCTCTCCATTTTAAGTGAACACTTTGAATTTAAAAAAAGTATCTTTACCGTCTGCCAAGAGGACTATTTTGAAGTGATCACCAGTCACGGCTTTCCTGACGATACGACCTTTAAACAGTCACCAAAATCTTCAGAAGCTCTCTCTTGGTGCGTAAAAGATATTAACTCCTTTATGGTGATCAAGGATATCTCACAAGATGCCTGTTTTGACCATAATGAGTTTTTTGAACAATCCGGGCCGGCCAGCGTTGTCGCCATCAGCTTGGATCAACCAGAGATACATGGTGTTTTTATCTTCTACCTTGATCTAGTTCCACTTAACAACCTACGGGCATTGGCCAATAACATTGACTCTCTATTAACCGTCTTGGCACCCTACCTAGATAACTTTGTCCAACGACTAAAGGCTAGCGAAGAGCGTAAAGTAATTCAATCCCAACTAATTCAAACTGCCAAGCTGGCATCACTTGGCCAGATGAGTGCTGGAATTGCCCATGAGCTGAATAACCCCCTTTTTGCAATTATGACCTTTGCGCAAAATATTCAAAAGAAACCCCAGGGAGATAAGACCCCGCTCTATCTGGAAAAGATCATCCACTCGACCGAAAGAATGGCAAAGATCGTTGACCATCTAAAACGCTTTTCTCGTAAATCGGAGGAGATGGATTTTAATCCGGTTAAACTACATGCTGCGATTAATGAGGCTTACACCATTTTCTCTCATCAACTAACCCAGGAGAGTGTCCAGGTAGAGATGGAGCTAGCTAATGATCAGAGCATGATGACGTTAGGTGATGTAGTTCAACTTGAGAGTGTCTTTCAAAATCTCTTCTCCAACTCCAAGGATGCTTTTAATGAGCGGCAGATTAAGGAGCGTAAAATATCGATCAAAAGTTGGATCAGCGATGACCAGATCAAAGTACTCTACCAGGATAATGCCGGCGGAATGCCAAAAGAGGTGGTCGATCGTATCTTTGATCCCTTTTTTACCACCAAAGGGGCGGGAAAAGGGACTGGATTAGGGATGAACATCAGTTATGAGATATTAAAACAACATAAAGCGACGATTGAGATCAACTCTACCCCTGGAGAGGGAACTATCTTTGAACTCTCCTTTAATCTAGCGAAAGAGGTGGATTGATTTAGCGAACTGCTAAATCAATCTGTTCCTGTTCCTGTTCCCGTTCCCGTTCCCGTTTGTCTCCCTCGCATCCTGCTCGGTCACCCCTACGGGGCGCCTACGGCGACTTGATTTAGCATCATGCTAAATCAATCCGTTCCCGTTTTTTGTACCTACCCTTCGCTCCACAGAGAGTAAAGGGCAAGCAGGCTGACGCCTGAGAGCTAAAAAGCTCTCCCTTGACTATCTGAGAGCTGCGGGTGGGGAGGGGTTAGCTCAGCCTTTGGCTGAGTTAACTTTAATTAGGAGAGAGACATGCTTGCAAAATTTAGAACCTATCAGTTAGCTACAACATTCTACCGTAAAGGACAAAAAATAAAGATGCCACGCCATCTTCGTGATCAGTTTGATCGCGCCAGCAGTAGCATCTGTTTAAACTTGGCGGAGGGAAGTGGGAAAGAGACAGCTAAAGACAAGTGCCGTTTCTACCATATCGCTAAGGGATCACTACGTGAGTGCCAAGCAATCCTAGAGCTACTAGAAGATCATACACTCTATGACCTGACTGACCACATCGGTGCCTCAATCTATCGTCTCTGTCAAAAGAGCGGCCCTTAAGGGGCCGGTTTAGCGTGAATTAGACGATAGAGTGATCCACCAAGTTGATCCGCATGAGTATAAGCTAAAGTTGACTCCGCTTCTGCCAAAATCAACACTGACTGAACTTCACGTAGACTACCCATGGCAATATGAAAAAATTTGCGTTGATCCCGATAGGTGGATTTACCATATCCCTCAGCAATATTCAGTGAAATAGATGATGAGGCACGATCCATCTGATCCCGTAGATGATTGGGAAGTCTAACCTTCAAACACTCCCGATATAGAGTGACTGACATTTTGAATGTTCGTGAATTTTGCAACATAAGCTCTCCTTTGGGTTTATGGGGGGGGGTCTCACCCCAACAGACGCCCCCCCGTAAACCCAAAGGAGAGCGACTTGTATGAATAACTGATCCCGATAGCCTCCCTCGCATCCTGCTAAATCAATCTGTTCCTGTTCCTGTTCCTGTTCCTGTTTGTCTCCCTCGCATCCTGCTCGGTCACCCCTACGGGGCGCCTACGGCGACTTGATTTAGCATCATGCTAAATCAATCCGTTCCTGTTCCCGTTCCTGCTCCCAATTATTCCCGACAAAAAAATACCCACCACAATCGCTCAAATACATTCAATTAACTTTCACTAAACTTTCCCTGCCAATGAGACGAAAAGTTTTATTGATAGATATTGATAAAATTGACGGAAATATAGACAAACGTAAGGAATATAAATCATGAGACAAATTGGCCATGCACAACTTAACTTACTGATAATTTTCCTACTTTCAGCAACGATTTTTACTGGTTGCCAAGAACAGGAAGAGGAGTTACTAACCCTTAATGGACTTCAAACTGGGGATACACTCTTTCTAGGAAACTATCGAATAGTAAATGGTGAAACAGCACCCCAAGTGGCCCAAGTCGAACTGGTGGTTGCTGACCAAGTAGTCGACTCGGTCATTCCCCATGGGGGAAAATTTCAAATCCGTTACCGACCTCACCAAGTTGAAGATGATCTACTACTCAGCTTTCGCGGCCATAACCGCAAGGGAGATGAGTTAGTTCAAGCCAACTACATGGTCAATGTGCTCCCTTTAGATAGTAAGGTGGCAGATAATTTTCTACTCCCTCCTCTTGATCAATCGATCGTCGAAGACAATCTAACTCTTTGGGCCACCTATTACTACCTTCACCAGGCCAACCATAACCCAGACGGGATAGCACTACGAGATATGGGGGGGAACGAACTTAGGCCCAAGCTTTCCATTAAAGATTGGTGTTATGCTGCCATGGAGGGATCAGTTAATGTTATTTTTGAAGATGGAGAGCTGATCACCTACAACTATGCTGGTAGTCAGAGCTCTAACCCCGTTAACTGCTCTGCTTTTTTCAGCTGGAATGTTAGCCGCAGTAAGTTTAGAAAGGCATTTGGAGAGTATGGAGATGGAGTGGAAGATTACAAGCTTGTCCCCTACCGTACAATTGCAGTTGACCCTACAAAAATTGATTACGGCTCGGTAGTTTATATCGAGGCGGCCCGTGGAACAACATTGATCATGCCAGATGGCAGTGAGATGATCCACGATGGATACTTTTTTGCTGGCGATACCGGTGGAGCGATCAAAGGGGATCACATCGATGTCTACATTGGAGTGGCGGAACACAATCCATTTAGCTGGATTCGCAGTAGTCGCAACGGAACTTTTGCCGCGAAACTAATCAACGATTCTGAAATCATCCAACTGCTTAACCGACAGCACTACTAGCTCTTTAAGAGTTAGTACCATCGCCGACAGCTAGTTACCTCTCCTGCATCCGCTTCTCCCCAACGTAAGGCTAAGCTATCATTAGGATGGGAGCTTAACACTCCTGCCTGTTGGCGACTGAAGAGCTCTGCCAAGTCGATAGTCACACCATCACGATAGGAGATGGGACAAAAAACCTGTAAGCCACTATCTACTTGCTCTCCCAATGAGAAGATCTCTTTTACCCGTAGGTTAGTCTCAAGAGAAATTAGATCCAACTCTCCCCTCGCGGTCAAATCATTATACTCATCCAATAACTGTTGGTAGAGATTTGCCAGCAGAGAGTCTCTGGCCGGTGTAGAGTAGGCATCAAAATCAGCAAAATTCATGCAGCGTCCACCAGTACGGTTGGCATGCTTGACCCCTTGGTTAACATAACCAATCCGTGCCTGCGCCTCTCGACACAGTCCAGTCAGACGTTGCTCCAACAGCTCCCCTGGCATCACATCACTGCTTTTTAATAGTTTAGTTAGGTACTTAAAAAATTTAGTTCCTCCCATTCTCTCCACCAAAGAGAACTGCTCTAAGCTATAACCACTTTCGACTGGATAGTCTGCCGGTGCCACACTCTCTAAAACTAGCTGTGGCCACTTAAAGCGTCTAAATCCCCATGGTTTGCGAGGAGCATGGGTAAAAGTTCGGTGATCCCGATAGTTTAATGGTTTCCCCTCACGGGCCAAAGCCTGTGTGGAGTAGATTAGAGCAAAATCTCCGGTGGGATTAATTCTTTTAATATTATAGCTATGGCGAATGGGACGGCCCAAAAATCCCCCCATGCGGTACATAAATAGATCACCAGCGCGCAACGTTTGCAAAGCGGGGGAGAAAGTATCATTTCTTACCAAACTCTCAGTTCCCACAGATCCAGCAATATAGTTGATAAACTTCACCACCCGACGATTGGAGTCTGAGATACTATCAAATTTGGACAGCTGATTAGTTAAATAGCGACCAGATCTTCGACGTGACCCACTAGGATTTCGCATGGCAAACGGTAAGTGGTTTTCATAAGAAAAGATAATTCTCAAAGCGTAGGATGCATCAGCACAATCGGCGCGAATCCCATAATAGTTAGAGCCACTATTAGTAAAAATATTCCGATGAACAGCACTACTCTTCATCCAGCTAGAAAATCTCTTCTCCCACTCAAGATCCCAAGTATTATCACTCTCCCAGACGGCCGCCTTTAGCTGCCCTCCAGTTAAAGTAAGTGTCGTCATGATAAGAACTGTCAATAAAGCTAGTTTTGACACCTGTTTACCTCCTAAAGTGGTCGAATGGTCTCTGATGTCAAAATAGTTGGACATCTGACACTAAATATCCCATATTCTGCCGGGATAGCTTTAGTAGCGAACTTTATCTATTTTTAAAAGGAATTTTTGGTACTTTGATGCATAAAAATAGATCGATTACTCTCTTATTCATCCTTGGCATTAGCGGATTAACTGCGCTATGGCTTTTTAGAGGAGTTCAAGATAGTAGTAGTAATCAGCAGTTACAAACCAGGTCCCCCTCTTTATCACCATCAAGCCGCCAGAACTTTATATTTCCAATCAATAAGAAGATCATCGTTAACTCCCCAACAAAATTTTCAAACTACATTGAGCACTGCCTGGCCAACGGCCAACACTCAACAAATTTAAGTGACAATCCCACTTCAATTTTAGGTCAGATCACCCCGCAACTTTCGATGATTGGTAAGAAGCGACAACTATGGAGTAATGTTCACTTTATTGGCGATGATGGACAGATCTATCGCTTACGCCACCTAGTCGATGATGGGCAAAATGGCGAGTTTCGAAAGCTGATTCTCTATGTTGAGGATCAAGATGGTTTCCCACTGGTTCATCCCTTACCGACCAATATCTCCAGTATCAATCCCACTCCAGAGCAGATCGAGCAGCTTTTAGCTGGCCACCGTATTATCCACCAAGAGGTGGCCGACAACTATCAAAATGGGGATTTGGATCTATTTGTTGAGACGATCAATGGTAAGATAACCCGGTTTGAGCTGAATAGTAAGAAGACAACATTTCGTTGTGAAAGCTAAGCTGTAATCTACCCCTATCCCTTTTTAGATGCCACCTTGGCCCAACTGTCCCGCAGAGTTATCGTACGGCCAAATATTAATTTTGGGCCTAATTGCTCCACCCGAAAGTAGCCATTACGCTCAAACTGGAATAGCTCACCTAACCTACTCTGTTTAAAGCTGGGGCCAAGCATAACATTAGTTACCACCTTCAATGAATCTTGATTAACAAACTCTAGATAATCTTTACCGGAGCTATCATTTTCAGGATGGGGTACGCTAAAGAGTCGATCATAAAGCCTCGCCTCACCTTGAATTGACTGCTCTTGGGCCACCCAGTGAATAGTCCCTTTAACCTTGCGATTATCAGCACTCCCTCCCCCTTTAGACTCAGGATCATAGGAGCATAGCAGCTCTACTACCTCACCATTCTGATCCTTGATCACTTTATTACAAGTGATGTAGTAGGCATAACGTAGTCGAACCTCTCGACCAACGGTCAAGCGAAAAAATTTCTTGGGAGCATCCTCTAAAAAATCCTCTCGTTCCACATAGATTACTCTCCCAAAGGGGACGGTATGAGTTCCCAGCTCCTCGTTTAAAGGGTGGTTTTTTGCTTGAAATTCCTCTATCTGCCCCTCGGGATAGTTCTCAATTGTCACTTTGAGAGGATTTAACACTGCCATTCTTCTAGGAGCAATTTGATTTAACTCCTCGCGAACAGCACTCTCTAACTTTGCCACGTCAATACTGGTATCTTTTTTGGTGACACCAATACTACTACAAAAATTACGGATCGCTGCTGGTGGATAACCACGTCGTCGCATACCACAGATGGTGGGCATCCGTGGATCATCCCAACCATCTACTAGACCTTGATCAACTAATTGGCGTAGTTTACGCTTGCTAGTTACAGTGTAATCAAGATTCAACCGTGCGAACTCGATCTGTCTCGGGTTACCTTTCATCGGTAGCTGCTGAACAAACCAGTTATATAGCGGCCGATGGTCCTCAAACTCTAGAGTGCAGAGGGAGTGGGAGATATCCTCAATGGCGTCTGAGATCGCATGAGTAAAGTCATACATAGGATAGATGCCCCACTTATCTTCTGTACGATAGTGAGTTGCCCGTTTAATTCGATAGATAATAGGGTCACGTAAATTGATATTGGGAGCGGCCATATCAATTTTTGCCCTCAGACAGCAGTGGCCATCAGCAAACTCTCCCCCGCGCATACGGGAAAACAGATCAAGGCTCTCTTCGACAGTGCGGCTTCGAAATGGACTTTTCTGACCAGGAGTGGTTAAGGAGCCCCGATTGGCCCTAATCTCCTCCGGAGTCTGATGACAGACATAAGCCTTACCATCCTTAATCAGCGTGACTGCATAATCATATAGCTGTTCAAAGTAGTCAGATGCAAAATAGAGATGATCTCCCCAATCAAAGCCCAACCATTTGATATCCTCCATAATTGAGTCGACAAATAGCTGACTCTCCCCCTCGGGGTTACTATCATCAAAACGTAGGTGGCAACGACTCCCATTGAACTCTTCGGCCAGACCAAAATCTAGGCAGATCGCCTTGGCATGTCCAATATGTAGATGGCCATTTGGCTCCGGAGGAAAGCGAGTCACCAGATACTCTTTTCTGCCACTCTCTAGGTCATCCACTGCAATCTGTTTGATAAAGTTGGAACCGACCTGGGTACTACTATCTACCTGCTGACTCATTTTTAGACTCTCCCGCCTTGTAACATCTGGTAACCGACTCTATATAACCCTAAACCTACGATTTACCGTTTAAATTCTACTAATTCAACAAATTACCTCGCATGATCACTGACTGGCCAAGTTTATGCGGCAATTATTTCCTATTTTTTACTTAAGTGGCCGGGCGATGCGCCGAGAAGTTGAGAGAAGATTAAAATCGAGCATTATATACGGTTTTGCTCGACTATCTTATCGAGGTGCCACGATGGGTTTTGTCCTAAAGAAATTAGCTATTTTTCCTACAATCATCCTATTAATACTCATCTCGCTAGGTGCCGCTCCCGCCAACAAGGTCACTCTCCATACAGTTGATGACGCTAGTGGAAAACCAATTAATCAGGCGCGAGCGATCATGGATAACGCTCTACAGGAGATGGATAAGAGTGGGCGCTACCAAGACATTGTCTTCTTTATTCATGGTCGAGGGAAACATCCGGCCAAAGGGATGAAGATTATGCCAAAGTTTGCACAAAAATATGATTTAAGAGTGATAATGTTTCACTGGCCATCCTGGACCGGAGTGACCAACCGACCAGTCTCTCATGCCCAAGCAGCAGCTTTACAGCTAAAGCAACTATTAAATCAGTTGGTAACTTTTAAAGAACAACGTCAAGCATGGCTTGATGAGCATCAAATCCGCTTTACTCTCTTTTTACACAGTATGGGTAATATTGTGATGCAAGAGTATCTGCTAACTCACCACTTGGCGGGAGCTCTGCCCTCGAACCTAATTGATAATGTCATATTTAATGCGGCGGACGTCCCGGTAAAGAATCACCAAATTTGGATGGAAAATATTGACTTTACTGAGCGAACCTATGTCACCATTAATCGCTCGGACATTATTCTTGCTGGTAGCAAAGCGATTGATCTAATCCATGGAAAATTTTCGGGCCGGCGGCTAGGGCATGCAAAAAGCAAAAAGTTAACCCCTGACAATATCACCCGTAACGTCTCCTATGTCGACCTATCACAAGTATCAGGCAACCAACACCGCTACTATCTAAAGAGCAAAGACAGCGATGTTAACTACTTTTTTGCGACTATCTTTCATGGCAAAGAGGCTCAACTTACTCCAGAACAGGGAGTCTATCCGATCAGTCGGAAAAAGGTGAACGGCCGCTCCATTGCATCCACGCCTGAGTCTAAAAAACAAAAGAGTACAAAGCCAGTTCAGGATATCTACGAGTTTCGTAGATAGTTAGCAAGGTATTGATCAAAATCAAGAGTATCAGAGTTGACAAGCTCCCGCTCTTTTAAGAGTGAGTCTCTAGCTGCGGCCAAGAGATAGTTTTCCTCCAGCTCTCCCAGAGAGGTCGCGGTGATCTGTTGACGATAGTTAACCGCCAGATCCATTGCAAAGTCACTAAAGTTCAGATGATCCTCTCTCATCTCTTTCACCATTCGGCCAGATGGGGTTAAGTCTAGATCATCCAACTTAGCTCGCTGCTGTTGCCAAACTGTATGATAACGTTTCCCCTTTTGCCAACCATCAAGTAGGTGAGCAACCTCTTCCAGCTGGGCAAATAGTTGCTGCGCCTCCTGTCGCAATGGGCGCTCTCCGCTCGCGGTTTGAATAGTTATGCCAGGTTTACGTCCAAAGAGTGCTACTTGGCGGTTATTATGATAGATCATCTCCCGCCCCTTCCGATCGACATTATCTACTGGATAAAGAAGAGAGTAGAATAGCAATAGATCTAAAAAATAGATTTGATCTGCATCTATCCCCAAAGGGGAGTATGGATTGACATCCAACATTCGAAGCTCTAAATACTCAACCCCTCTATCTGCCAACGCATTAGTCGGCAACTCATCACTCAGTGCCAAGCGCTTGGGTCTAACTTGAGTATAAAACTCATTTTCAACTTGTAAGATGGTATCACTTAGCTGCAAATACTCCTGGCCCCGTTTGACCCCTAACTTGGCAAAGGGGGGATGGGGTGTCTGCATCGCTTTTCGTAAAACTGTCGTGTAATCCTCTAATGAGTTAAAAGATAGATCGATAGATGACTGTGCACTATTTTGATATCCTAGATCACTCATTCTAAAGGTAGTGGCATAGGGCCCATATAGTGAGCCCTCTTGGTCAAACGGCTCGGTTAGTGCTCTCTGCTCATCATTTTGAATAAACTTCTGGCAAAGTGTCGGGGACGCTCCAAACAGATAGTAGATAAGCCAGTTATACTTCCTTAAATTACGAATCACTGCAAAGTACTGTCGGTTTTTGAACTGTTGTTGCTCTCCCTTGTCTCCTAGATAGCTTTGCCAATGCATCCAGAAATTATTACCAAAAGAGAAATTATAGTGAATTCCGGAGATGATCTGCATCATGCTACCGTAGCGATTTTTTAATCCTCGACGATAAAGCCGTTTCAACTGCCCTAAATTAGACTGACCGTAATCAGCAATTTTAATATCCTCCTCCTCACCTAAAGAGCAGGGCATACTGATTGGCCAAAGCAACTCATCACCGATTCGTTGATAGGTAAAATTTAGAACACTGGTAAGGAAGTGGAGCAGCTGCTCCACATCCTCTAACGGAGGAGTGACAAACTCAAGTAGAGACTCGGCATAGTCAGTCGTAATGTGAGGGTGAGTTAAACTGGCCCCCAATTTTTTGCCATGACGCCTTTTAGATAGATGGCCTAATGGAGTGACCCTTAGTGCCTCACGCTCAATTCCACGTCCAACTTCAACTAATGGATTTGAGAAGCTGGCCAACGCTTGCAGATAGGATTGGAACTGTTGATCGTCACTCGCCATCTACTTCGCCGACTGTAATTTTTTCAACATTTTTGTAAGCTGTTCGTGGTCAATATCGATAAAGGCCAACCCAAGAGTTTTTAACTTATTTGGACTTCGCATAGTCGGCCCAGCCCAACGAATTTTGGCCTTAATTGGCTCAGAGTGATCTAAGTTAGGGAAGAGTAGAGTTACCTGTTCTAGGTGGTAAGGGATTGAGCGTTTTAACTCTAATGAGCAACCTCCCATCGAAACACTAGCGGTATGACAGACAACGGCACTATTAGAATTAAACTCATCCCCTTCGCAAAGTAGTACTCTAGTACGACGGTAGTGGCGTTGATAGTGACGAGCTTCATCATTATGCTTGCAGAGTACCTGGGAGTTAACAATCTTCAATAAGCTATCTCGATCCATCTCTTTTTCACCAAAAAAGAATGATTCGCTCTCACTACCCTCTACCGGGTCTAAAACTAATGGATCAAATACCTGTTTTATATCCTCAAAGAGGAATTGATCCTCTTCGCTTAGCTCTTGTAAAGTGATTTTATCAACAACTAATCCAGTGAAGTCTGTAGTTAAATGTAACTCCCAAAACTCACGAATATCAGAGACAAAGTAGAATACTGCTCCCGGTACACTCTTAACTAAATTTTTATAGCACTGCTCTCGCTGATCACTATCAACAAGAATCGTAGCACTTATTACTTGATGAAGCCTATTTTCACTCTGATCCATTCGAGTGCCTCCCGATTAAATGAATTTCACACCTGCTTTAAAAAGATCATCACAATCGGGGAATTTACGAATGCTGACGATCTCTCCAAAAATTAACTCTGGCAGATCTTGATCATCTACTTTAACCACCGTAATTAGATCTCCAGGCTGAAATATGCCGGGATCATTAATCACTAATCCCATCCCACCAGAAGACATATCGTAGATCTCAAAATAGCTTAAAGGGTTGGAGCTTTCGCGAGTGAAGTGCAGACCAGCATTGCGTGTTTTTTTAGGTTTGGTACGGGCCGCCCGTCGACGTTCGAGATAATCCTCCTCACACTCCTGCTCTACCACCTCTAGCCGATTAAAAAGCTGTTTAGGAATTACTGTTAGCTGCTTTGGGGGCTTTAGATAGAGGTACTCATCACTGGCCTCAATCACATCCATCCGTGATCCCATCCCAGATTTAGGAGAGTAAAAGAAGATCGGCTCTCGACGATTAAAACGAAATGTTCCCCCCCGAGCAGGTAGCAGACAGAAGACCTGTTTAACTGTATCTATTTTTTTTACTTGGGCGAAGTGAACAGAGATATTCTCACGGCCGGAACGAGTGCTATCTATCTCATCAGCATCTTTTTTTTGCCACAGCCAAATCCGCTCTTTAGTGTTCTGCAACGCGGAGAAGAATTTGATAATCTCCCAATCGTCACGAACTACCTTATCTCGAACTTTCGTACTTACCAAACGGTGCTGCCCTTATCTTGCTGAGACTACATTCCCAGCATCGTTCTTACCTTGTTGATCAAGGCCACTGGATCGATCGGCTTCTCCACAAAATCCTCGACTGGTAGCCATGAGCTATCTCGATCACGATTGGAGAAAGTACCTGCGTACTCACCTTTCTCATTAATTGCAGATAACATCAAGATTGGAATGTGACCAATCCGCTTGTCCCCTTTAATCGCCCGGGCCATATCAAAACCAGCACCATCATTTTCAGGAAACATAACATCTAGTACCACCAAATCTGGTTGGTACTCACTGATATTCTCCACCACTCCATTCTCATCGTATTGGGACGACACATCGAATCCAGAATTCTTTAACACAATTGATAACGACTCAACAATATTACGATCATCATCGACGATATATACTCTTTTCATTTTGCCCCCCTTAAAAACCTGATAAATTAGTTATTTTGAACCTACAGATTTGCTATACTCACAAACCGCTATTATGGTATAGAATATTTTAAGGAAAAACCACTATTATTATAATGATCCTGATGAGCTTTGGAGGTGAGTGTGCAAGATGTCCCTATCGCACTAGTTGGTGCCGGCCATGGCGGCAAGGCAATTCTCCAGACTTTGCTGGAGACCCCAGGAATAATTGTAAAGTACGTCTATGACCTTGATCCAGAAGCGCCAGGTATTTTATATGCAAAAAAGAGAGGGCTGACTACTCACAATGACGCTTCGTTTCAGCAAATTCATAACGACCCTACTCTTAGATTGGTATTTGATGTAACGGGCCAAGAGAGTGTCTTTACCCAGCTTAAACAGCTCAAAAACGATAACTGCAATCTAGTTGGACCATTAGCGACGCGAGTAATCTTTGAACTACTGGAGCAAAAAACTACAATAATGAGTAAGCTTTTGGAGCACCAGCAAAATTTAGAGGCCAATATCGTCAAGCGCACTGGAGAGTGTGAGCTGGCGAACCGCAATCTAATTGATAAAATTCAAGAGTATGAAATTTTAAACGAAAAACTGCAACAGATTAACAATGAAAAGACTCGTTATCTACTCCAGGCCACGCACCAACTGAAGGCCCCTTTTGCTGCTATTCAAAGCTATGTGGATATAATTATTCAAGGCTTCACCGGGACGATTCCTGACCAGACGATGGAAATAATGGAGAAGGTAAAAGTACGCTGTGATCTGCTTCAACGCTCGATCAAGGAGATGTTAAAGCTGGCAAACCTAAAATCCTGCATCGAAGAGAACATTAAGATGGCCCCTACTTTGATCTCAAAAGTAATGGTCCAAGTGGTTAAAGAGCATGAGGTAATTGCCACTTGCCGAGGTATTAAGCTAATAGTCAATCTGGAAGAGAATGAACAACAGGTAGTCTGTAGTGAAGAGCAGATCTCAATTCTGTTTGCCATTCTAGTTGAAAATGCCATCAACTATTCACATAAAGACGGAGAGATTATTATCACCATTAGCCCTTCAACCCACGATGCGCTCTTTGTTTCAATTCAAGACCATGGAATCGGGATTGATCCTAAACACCACAACAAGATATTTGATGAGTACTATCGCACCAATTGTGCCGTAAATAAGCATGAGAATGGCACAGGGCTTGGCATGTCAATCGCAAAAGAGATTGTCCATCTTCACAATTTTTCTCTCTCCTTAAAAAGCCAGGAGGGAGAGGGGGCCACCTTCACCATCTCCATGCCAACTAGCTAGGAGATTAACTTTAGTGTGAATAAAGCAATTGTAGAGTTAGCTCTTTTCTCCCTACCAATTATTCTAGGACAGCTATCACAAATGTTGATCGGAACAGGGGACACTTTAGTCGCCGGTCGCATCTCTACCGAAGCTTTAGGAGCAATTGGAGTTGCCAATGGAGTTATCTCTCCGGTCTTAGTAATGGGCTTTGGTTTTTTGGCCGGTCTCTCTCCTTTACTCTCGAAAAAACGTGGCCAAGGAGTTGAGCTTGAGCGGCTACTCCCCTCGACCTTACTCTACTCTCTAATGGTATCAATGGTATTTTTTCTTCTCTCATTGCTGCTGTTGAGTATCAGTGACTATTTAGGAATAGCGCCGGTACTACTACCACTAGTAAAAAAATATCTTACCTTCTATATCTGGTCTTTCTGGGGTGCCTATATCTATATGGGATTAAAAGAGTTTCTACAGGCAAAAGAGCAGACAATTTTTGCCAACTCTTTAGCACTAGGGATGGTCGCACTAAACATCAGTGTCAACTTCCTGCTAGTCTTTGGTTATCACTGGGTCCCAGCACTAGGTTTTGTCGGCATACCAATTGCCAGTATTATCATTCGTACTCTGATGGCGATAATTATGATCACCGTTATTCTTCGGCGCAGTGGCTGGCGACTACAAGGAGAGATCGACTATCAATTTATCAAAGAGGCTTTCAAGTTAAGCTACCCCATCGCCTTTACCATTGTCTTGGAGGTTGCAGCGTTTGGGCTGATCAGCCTGTTTATCGGTCAGATCAACTCACTTGAGGCTGCCGCTCACAATATTGCTATCACCCTGGCCGGAGTTGCTTTTATGATTCCATTAGGGATGGCCAGTGCGGTAGCGGTCAAAGTTGGTCACGCCTACGGCAGACAATCTCTGGCCGATCTACGAGGTTTAATTAATGCCAACTACGTCCTAACTACTATCATCATGTCTCTCTTGGCATTGATATTTATCACTTTGGCCCCGGCGCTATCTTCACTCTTTTCACCAGAGCAGAGTGTTGTAACACTAGCGACTAAACTTCTGCTAATTATTGCGATCTTTCAACTGGCAGATGGTCTGCATGTAACTCAAGCGGGAGTTTTGCGTGGATTGGGAGTGACCAGAGCACCGTTTATCGTCTCTCTGCTATGCTACGGTGCCCTCTCTATCCCCTTAGGCCTATTTCTGGGCCACCATCAAGGGATGGGAGCACAGGGGTTCTGGATCTCCCTGGCCTTAGCTCTCAATCTGGCGGGAATCTCTTTATTCGTCATTTTAAGATTAACAATGAAAAGAGTTTGTCAGTATTTTCCCTCAGTTAAGCTATAATTTAAACCTAATTGTGGCAATTAGTGCCCCACCTCCTCTCTCCACTAAAATATATTTACCTAGAGACGATAAGCTACACATGTTAGAAGGACTGTCCAAACTCACATACTCTATAAGTCGCAAAAACTTCAATGAGGGCCAGGAGCAAAAGCGTGACTCTCATGGGAAAGAGGAGCATCAGGAGTCAACTGACCAGCAGAGTGGGACTGACCAGAGAGCATCTACTACCCTGCGGGCCAAAGGAGTTGCAACACCATCAATGGAGAAGCTTCAAGAGATGGTGGAGCACCTACAAAACGCGACTTTATACCAACAAAGCGGTATCTACTTTGAAATTATTGAACGTGATCAGCAGTGCCCCATTGTCGCCGCCTACTCTCGTGAAAATAAGATGATTCAACGTCTGACCCCAGGCCAAGTGGCAGATACAGTGGCGCAACTTGGCCACAAAAACCTCAATCCCAATATTGTCCGTGGTACCTTGGTCAATACTAGCTGTTAGTAGTACTCCTTTATAACCCCCTGAAAGATAAAGCATCGCTTGCAAGATTGTATAGGAGACAATATCCTTAATTATTGCTAGGATTGAGCAGGTTTGAAAAAATTGGTATAACTCTTTCAAGCGGAGCAGGATGCAAGAGAAAACGGTTAACCTATTAACTACAGAGCTAATAACTGCAGATGGCTATCTGGAGCGAATTTTTTCTGCCTTAATTGATAATACCGAACTGGCCGATAGTGAGCGGGCGAGTGAACTTTCGGCCAATGCTTGGAGTGAGATAAACGCCTTGCTAACAGAGCAGCTATTACATCCGGCACTCTCTCACCACCCCAACTCGATGCCACAATCCTGTCAAGAGACTAAAAAGAGGATCAAGCAAACCACTGGGCTGCTCCAAGGGATCGTCTGGCTTGACCTAGATCCCAATACTGCAATAAAGTTAGTCGTCGAGTATATCAATCTTCTCTACCGAACGGCTTACTCTTTACACTACCTCTGCTATCAAAGAGCAAATTTGGTTATTCCCTACCCCAGAATCAATATGATTCGGCCACTGCCGGATAGTCAACATGGTATGGGGTCAGACCAGCATGATGTAAATAATTCTATCACTCAATACTATCTACCTATCGAGCTAATCTGTGGTTTTGATGATGATAAGGATAATGACAATATCTCCTCATTGCAGTGGCAGCGTCAACGCCGATATGATCAACTACTAAAAAAAGGACAACAATCAATTCAACAGCAGAAATATCAACCAGCATTGAATATTTTTTTAGAAGCAAAGCGTTTTATCGATAGTGCTGAAGTCAACACTCTGATTGCTTGGTGTTACTCTCTAACCAACCAGCTACAAAAGGCAAAATCCTACTGTCTGTCTGCGATTAACCTTGATCCCGACTATGGGCCTCCCTATAACGATTTAGGTAGCTATCTGCTCACTGAAGGCAGCGCTCAAGATAGCCTCCAGTGGTTTGAGCGGGCCAAACGGGCGGCCAACTATCAGAGCAGAGAGTTCCCCTATATCAATGCTGGTCGTGCCTACATCGCTCTGAACAATATCCCTCAGGCATTAGTGGAGTTCAATTTGGCGCTCGAGCTGGTACCACAGAATGAAGAGCTGCAACAGACAGTTCAGAAACTTAATGACAAATATCAACAGTGGAGAGTTGACAACTTCTCCTCTTCCGAAGAACTTTTCGATGGCGAGTAGCTCGACAGTGAAACCGCTAAAACGTTCTCAGTTTATCAAAGATTTAAATCAGCTGCTCACTCCAGAAGAGTTTGAAGATTATGGGCCCAATGGTCTACAGGTGGAGGGGGCCGAAGAGATAAAAAATATCAATTTTGCCGTCTCGGCCACCCGCCAATCCATCGAACAAGCAGTGGCAAATGGTGCTGACACTCTAATTGTACACCACGGGCTCTTTTGGAAATTCCAACAAGGCAAAACTTTAACTGGCACCTTTGCCAGACGTATTTTTCCCTTAATCAAAAACAAGATCAACCTGATTGCTTTCCATCTGCCGCTAGATGCTAATTTAGAAGTTGGTAACGCTGCAATTATTGCCAAGAGATTAGAGCTAAAAGGAGTTACTCCCTTTGGAGATCACAAAGGGCATAGTATTGGAGTTAAAGGTTACTTCGATCCTCCACTAATCCCCTCCTGCTTAGAAGAGAAGTTACGCAAAGTTCTACAACATCCAATTATTCACGCCCAAGCATCTACCCCTACTATCTCCTCTCTCGGAATTATTACCGGTGGTGCCAGCTCTCGCTGGTGCAGTGCCATCACTGAGGAGATTGATAGCTACTTAACTGGCGAGATTAGCGAGCATGACTGGCATGAGAGCCAGGAAGCCAATATTCACATGTTTGCTGGCGGCCACAATGCGACCGAGAGCTTAGGTATTCAGGCACTAATGCGTTGGGTACAAGATCACAATGAGCAGCACGGCCTGCGCTGTAGTTATATTCCGTCGAATAATCCGGCGTAGATTCAGCTAATTCCCGTTTGTCTCCCTCGCATCATGCTAAATTAATCCGCTCCTGATGATTACTCTACCTACCCGACTCTTTCACTTTTATTATTTTACTACTTACTGCAATGAGGCGAGCAGTTATCATCTTTATCAACCTAAACCAAGCTCCATCTGGCAAGCATGGCCCGCGGTTCGGCATTTATTACCCATTTCCTAGTGATCGGAGTTAATAGACAATTATTAGTAACACAAACCTAGATAAAAAGAGGGTGAGAAAATGAATAGCAGCAGCAGTAGTAGCAAACTTTCAGATTTTATAACGAATCCAGATATAACTAATTTAATGGCTCAAGGAACAATTAACTCTGGCACCCTAACAGCTGGATCAGGTAGTGATGTCGGATTTACGGGCTCAATCACTGCAACCAAAGTTTGGAACGCTGTCTGGAATGACATTGCCGACTTTCAACTACTTCTAGGAGAGCTTGACTACGGCAAATGTTATGTCGATACCGCAGATGGTGCGAAGATATGTAGTGAAAGATGTCAGATGGGTGTAATTGGCATCGCTTCAGATACTTTCGGTTATGGGGTTGGTACAAGAGAAGATCAACGACAAGTTCCAATTGGAGTTTGTGGTTGGGTCTTAGCCTACCTTGATAAAGAGTATACGTGCGGCACTCCCCTAACCAATGATGAGAATGGAAATCTAACTGAGATGACGCTAGAAGAGAAGCGAGACTATCCAGAACGGATAGTCGCACTCTACAAAAAACCTGAGTACGATAAGTCATTTGGGCCTGAAGACAATAAAATTGAAGTCAAAGGGCGACACTGGGTTAAAATTAAGTAGTCTTAACCATTATCATTTTTTGCTAGTTATGATGGTGCATCTATAGTTGTATCTATTGGGGGCACTACTACTTACTGCACAAGATAAAAAACAAGCTGGCCACTATTTAATAAATGACCCAACCGATAGTGGTCCCTGTGTAGATAAGCTTAAACGCTCGATTTAGATCTAATGTCATATCCTCAGCATATCCACTAATTTTTTTCCCATTGCAAAGAATAGAGCTAGAATTGGTCTTCCAATCACCAGATGGTGAGATCCTAATCTCGTCACCTTGAACTGGTGCAACAGGAAGGCGAACCATTGCCCCCACACCGACAATAACATGCTCTCCTGCCTTTGCAATATAATTTGTACTATCTTCCACGATAGCAATTTTCTGACCGGTGATTGCACCTGTAGCAGCATCTTCAAAGGTGATATCCCCTACTACATGAAGTGTCGTCTGTGGATCGTCAGTCCCAATCCCTACATCACCGCCATTGTAAAAAGCGTTGGTTCCACTATCATAAAAAGCACCTATTCCCTCTCCCGTAGGCCAGGAGGTACGACAAACTCCATTAATACAAAGTGTATTTCCGACCGGGCCTACATCTAAAGTTCCGGCCGGTGTCGAGGTACCAAAACCGACATTACCACCATCGGCGATAGTCATGCCATTACCACTGTCATCAGTTAACTGTAGACCTCCTGAACCTGAAGCTCGTAGCGTGTTAACTGGAAAGGAGTCGAAGGCATTTTGGGGATCATTAATAGCAATAGCGGCCCACTTTCC